>NZ_JBXENY010000002.1:0-795186 GCF_059383875.1 Paenibacillus sp. JT22N7 | reverse complement strand
ATAATACGTTTTCTGGCGACGCGTCAACATATGCATCAAAATGACCATCTTGTATACCGCTCTCGGCTCGTACAGCTCTACTAACCGCTTCAATCCATCCGATAGCAAAAAGAGCTGCCGATCCAGTACATCCGTAAACACGCTGTCCTTCTCTCCCTTGACTTGGAACAGCAGCTTGTCCGGTATTCGGTACGAAGTCGCCGTATGCATATCCCGCATGTCCAGCTTCTCCCTCAACCCTTCCAGCATCGGCGTACTCGTGTAGCGGCTATCTTGCTTCAGTACAAAATAGTCCATCAGGACGCACCGTCCTTTCCATCCTGCTGCTCTTGACGCTGCCCCTCACCCTGCTCTGGAAGCTCTTCTTCCGCGCTTTCGCTTTCGCCAGGCTTATCCAGTGCGCGCACGCCATGACCATCCTCCGCCAATATTTCCGTCTGATCGCGGTACTCCCCCATTGCAATCGCCCAGCCTTCCGCCTTTGCAAGTGTGGTGAAGGCTTCAAGCTCGATCAGCTTTTCCAACTGCCCACGCACGTATTCCACCGCCAGCGTGTGGCATTTCTCTGCTTCCAGCTGGCGAATGTCATCGATATCCATGATCGTGACCTTCCGTGCGTAAGCGACTCGCTCCGGCTCCAGCTGCTTGACTCGCTCAAACATCGGAGCGAACAGAAACGCTGGCTCCCAACTCACCGCACAACCTGACGCATCCATCAGCCAGCGTTCATCATACGCATCCATCCGATACGTACAATGGCCCTCCATGATGCTCGTGCGTAAATAGGAGAGGTAGATATATTTCAGCTTCCCTTGTTTTTCCGCTGCTTGAAGCTCCGCTGCCCGCACGCATAACGCCTCAAACGCTCTCGTCAGCTCCGCATCAATCGCTTCCTGATGCTCCTCGTAAAACTCATTCACAAGCAGCACATCCTCCTGCCACCGATCAAACACATGCCGCTCCAAAAAGTCAGCCAGCGCCTCTTCCCGCGTCATCACCTGACTCATACGATGTTGACCTTTCCGCCGCTCAGCGTCACTTCATCCTGCACCGTCAGCATCGCGTCGCCCTGCTTCAAATCGATGCCCGTCTCTCCTTGGATCAAAATGTTCGCTTCGCTCGTAATCTCAATATCTTCCACAGCCGTGAGCATAATTTTCTTATCGCTGTTGATCTCGATTCCGCCGTCATCGGTCAGGCGCATCAGCATCTGCCCGCCTCCGATAATCTCTACCGCGCCCGGCTGGAACACAATCTGCTTGCCATATTTCGTGCTGATGCTTTTCACCGCCGGGTCGCTGCGCTTCGTCGTATCCGAAGATGCGACATCAACCGAGCTCGCTGCAAACGCATTTTTCTCCTCTGCATCCGGAAAATACAGCCTTGCCTCATCGCCGATCTCCGGCATGCAGTACCAGCCGCTCCCGTCTGGCGATGAATACACCGTCGAATACGGAAACCACGTATCTGCTCCGCCGCCGTCAATTTTCAGCTTCAGCTTTACTTTGTCTTTCTCCACACCAGCAATCGTGCCGAATAGCGAAATACCCGTAATCTCCTCCAGATAACGGGTGCCGCAGCGAAATCCTTCCCGCTCTCGAAGATCGTAATGGTAGACGAGCAGTCCTTGCTCCGTGCGCGCTTCCACCCGGTATACGAACAAGGAGCGACGCTGAAATTGAACGGCGCTGCCCAGTTCAATGGCAGTATGGCTCGTCACTTCATAGATCATCCGGCCCTGCTCGGTAAAGCTCGCTTTGCTATTTTCAGCCAATTGCTTATAGACGCCCATTTCCTTACGGATCGAATAGTTCGTCTCTGTCAGCACGACCTCGCCGCCCGCCTCCGGCACGCCCGCATAAAAACGGATGCCCGGCATCGCGCTAATCGCCAGCAGCGGCATATGGAAATGCGATGCAAGCCGCTTCGCAAACGCCCAGTCGGTTTCTAGATATTGCATGATTAGGCCACCTATGGCCTTGCCTTTAGAAGCTTCATCGACGACATTCGCATTCGGATAATCCGACGCCAGCTGGTTCAAAATCTGCTCATACGTTTGCTGCCCGTTTTGGTAGGAGCGCGTTTCCTTTTTGAGATCCATCAGGAACGTGCGGCTTTGTGCTTCGATCGTCAGCGTGCGCACGTTTTGCACCACTTGAATGCGGGCGTTCGTAATGATGCCGTGAAAAAGCGTCCGCTTGCCGCTCTCCTCCGTCTGCGTATAGACTTCAATCGGCTCATTGTCCGAGATGCGCTCGATATAGACATCCAGCTTGCTCTCTGGCACGATGCCGCTCAGCGTCAGCTGGATATGCTCATTCACTTCTTTTACGATCGTCAGGGCGGTGATTTGCTCATAGGGGCTTTCGGTCATATAGATATCTGCGAGGGTGTAAATCGGGTGGGCCGTTTGGCTGCTTGCACTCTCGCTTCTCATAGCGGTGGCGGTGGCTGCGGCAGGATGAATCCTCATACTTTCCGGGCGCTCCGCTCGTCCCCCCGGTCTTTCTGCACGGCCCTTCGCACGCTCCATTAGACCTGACATACTAGATGCCATGCTTCCCATGCGCGCCATTGCGCCTGCTGAGTGTGCTTCTTGCTTCTCCACATGTTTGGCTTGACCTGATGGTCTTGCAGCACGACTCTCCGCACGCTCTGCATGGCCTGACGGCCTTGCCTCACGATGATCCGCACTCCCCATTTGAGCCGATGGTTTAGCTTCGTGTTTTTCCATCCCCTCCGCCTGTTCCTGAGGTCTAGCCGCTCTTCCTTCCACTAGCTCCTTGCGAGCCATCGGCCTTGCCGCAGCATGGCCTGCCATAAAATCCATGCCACCAGCTTCCTGCTTTGCTCCGCGTGCTTCCATACGTCCTACTCGCTCTGCCGGTCTTTCTGTACGTTCACTCATGCTTGCACCTCTTCCTCTGCTTCTTCGTATACCCGGATACTTTGCAGCATTTGGTAAGCAATCTCCCGCCAATCGGCATACAGACTGTATGGGCATGTGAAAGACCCAATAACCGCCTGGCCGTCCAGCGCGAGGAAGAACATAATCGTATACAGGTAGCCGTCGAGCGCCGAGCTTTTGAAGTCGAAGAAACCAATACGTTTCCCATTGATTTCCTCCACCTCTGTCGTATAAAAAACATTCGACGGATTCGCCCGTTTAACCATGCCCTTCATGCCATTCGTAAGCTCATCTACCCATGGATCGCTTAAGTCCTCATCCACAACTTTCAGTGTAAAAGCAATGCTTCCATCCGCATTTGCCTTAATGATCTCAGGACGCTCCTCATACGGATATTTGGCTTTTCGAGATTGCTCATCCATATCCGTAAACTGGCTTGGCAGATGCACCGACAAACGCTCGTTGAAAAAGAAAACAGGCTCAAACACGTAGTTTTCTACCCCGATCCGAATGCTCTCGGCATGAATCGTTTTGGGGTGCTCCAATGTCTCCATCTCTTGCAGCAATTTCAGTATTTTCTCATCAGCATGTTCCAACTTGTCGTCCTCCTTCAAGTCATCTAGCCTATTCTTGGACTAACCTGCTTCTAAGTCTCTAATCTACTATTTTGTTAAAAGAGGGAGCCTGTTACGAGCGCTCGCTCACTCTTTCCCAAACGGCGCCAACGGCGGTTGAACTGGCTGATGCATAGGGGTATACGTCGGATACTGCACAAACGGCGGCTGATGCACATCCAATCCAAGCTGCTTGGCCAGCAGCAGCACCTTCTTGTCCACCACATAGGTGCCTGCCATTTTGTCGTGAAGCCCCTGCTTTTTGCTTGTAAACGGAATAATAAGAAAACCGATATACAAAATCAGTCCAGATAAGATTCGTCCAAAAAATCTTCCCGTCGAGCGGCCAAACGTCACACGTTCAAAACGCTCATCGGTTACGATGATGCCAAGAGCCATTTTCCCCAGTGTCCCTTGAGCGGGCGACATTTCCATGAACGCGAAGTAAAGCCAAGTTACGATCAGAATGAAAGGAATCAATAGAAATACCCCAATAAAAAAGCCATCCGTTTCATTGTTATCCGTAAATTCAGAGAACGACAGCCCATTTAAACCACTAAAAAAGAGCATTAGGGCTAACACACTTATATAGCTAATGATTGTAATAATATAAGCATCAATGTAATACGCGCATAACCTTTTCCAAAAACCTGCATAAACCAAAATATGGCCTCCTGTGTCTGATCTCTCCTGTATTTGAACTTCCTTAATCCACTAGCATCCGCCGCATGCCGCCTGGGCGAAGATCGCCTTTCGCCGCTCCGCCGCGATGCACGCTGCCAAGTATTCGGCGCAAATGGCCATACAGCTGGTCCCGGTCTACTGGAGTCGGGTCATCGAATTTCCCCGTATCGCCCATCCGTTCTCGGCCAGCCGCTGAATGAGCTCCCCCGACCGAGCCGCCTTTCGCTCCCATATGAAAGCCCCGCTGCACGCCTCGGCGCTCCAGCCCCAGCCTTGCGGCTACATAATGCTCAATGACCGGCATCGCCACCGTTCCTTCATTCAGGCACAGCATCGCAAACGAAATGTCATGCGGATCAGAGCAGTTGCGCATCAGCAGCTCTTCTCCGTACAGGCGCATGACGATCGGGTCCATCGTGCTGCGCCCGTAAGCGGCATGCTCCACATGAATGAGCTGCACCGTGTTGTACTCGGTGATCAAATCATGGAACCCCTCATAGCTTTGGCGCAGCCTCGCGCCCGGCTTGAGCTTGTAACGTCCCAGCTCAAGCTCGTTCCCGCGTAGCTGGCCAGCGGGCTCCAGCACGATTTCCGTCTCATAGCTCGTAATATCACTGCGTACACTCGGCTCCGATGGGAAACGGATTTTAATCAGCGTCTCATTTCCCGATGCCGAATAAGGCAGCTCATAATCCTGCTCCAGACTGAACAGCCGGCCGTCATGCTTGACTATGCCGCGCTTGATCGTCAGCGTTTCCTCGCCCACCAGCACCTCGGCCCCGCAAATAATGCCATCCGAATAGCTGCTGTACTGGATATCGAACATATGCCGTGGGTAATCCCGCAGATTGCTGAGCATCTCCGTTTTTAGAATTCGGCCCTTCTGAAAGCTGGGATAGCGGTCTGCAAACATGCCCGCTCACTTCCTTTCTGTCTATTTCACCCTTCTAATCTCCTGGCACTTCTCTATTTATCTATTTCTCTATCTATTTCAGCCCGTCAAAGAAATCCAGCTCCGACAGATCATCCTCGAATGTGAACAGCCGCTTCTCGCCCAGCAAGAGCTGCTCCTGCGTCCGGGCGACGGGAACGATGTGGAAGCCCCATTGATTTTCGCCCGTCACGACGAAAAATTTCACTTCCCCATTCACGATTAAATCCGTTTCCTCCTGCGGAATCTGTTCGCCGTACAAGGCGGCGATTTCTTCATATAACGCGGCATTGTAAACGCTGCGGCTGTTGTCATACACGTATTTGCGCTGCAGCTTGTCGTCCCCGCTCTTCAGATAGAAAGCGACCTCCGATACATGCATCGGCCGCGACACCGCGCCCCGCATCCGGCTAAGCTGCTCCATGCTGCTGATGAGCACTTTTTCGCCGCCTTGATGCGTATAGGCCGTCACCGTATACGGCACGACTGGCGCGCTCCGCGTCACCGTCGTCTGAATTTGGCCCAGCTTGCGCGCCGTCAAATACCGAATCGCCCCGCGCAGGCACGCCAGCTTCAGCTCCGGCACCTTGCCCGCCTCATCGGCTTTCAGCCCAAACTCAATGCTGCGCCCCGGCACAAATTCCTTCAGCGCCTCGCGGAACGCCTCGATCCGGCAAGATTGCCCGGTCAGCTTGATCATCGCATACTGCTGCAAACGGCCATCCTCATAAAAATCCTCCAAAAACGCCCGCACAATATTGTAAATATCTGCTCGCAGCAGCTTGGACATTTCATTGACCGTAAACACCGCATCCGGACTGTCATGGCGATCGGTAAACCTGCCGCCTTCATTCAGCGACAAGCACCAGCCGGCAATCGGCATCACTTCGAGGTCATTGTCCGCGCGATCCATTCGCCCGGAGCGAGCCGTCTGCTCCGCAATGTCAAACTTTCTGCGGAACGTGCTCGTCCGCCGGAAGAATGCAACCTTAAGCTCCTCTGCCAGCTCCCATAAAAAATAAAAATTGCGCCGCACCCGCCAATAATCGTCACGCGTCCGGTTCTCATACTGCTTGAAGCGCGTCGGCAGCACCCGCTCCGCTTCCCGATACCTTTGCTCCAGCGGCTCATATACCGCCGCAACGCCATATTCATCCACATGGCGGAATAAATCCGCGCCGGGTATGCCGATCAGCTCATCGAGATCCGTCAGGACGCGGCCGCGGGCATAATAATCGGCAAAAACGATTTTGATATATTGCATCACCCGGTACGTGAGATTGTTGCCGCCAAAATTCGTGTCGCCATTCTCGTAAGCGGTGCGAATATCGATGTTATACGAGATTCGCCCTTCCTCAATGCGGAAGCGGCATGAGGACAGGTCGGTCGTTCCCCCGCCGCAATCGATAACGAGCGCGTCGAACGTCTCGCCTTCCATGTAGCGATCCTGCTCGATTTGGTCAGCTATCGTGTTGTACAGCACCGCCATGCCCTCATCGAGCGCATGCTCCGTTTCAATGACGTAGTCATCTTGCAGCACTTCCTGGAACATCGCCATAAACGGCTCTTTCAGCTTCACCGGGCTTGTAAAATGCAAATGCTTAAAGCGGCATTTGAACTGATGCTCTGCTGTCTGAATGACATGGAGCAAATAAGCGCGTATGAGCTCGCTCCGTCTCAGCACGGCGGTATTGCCGCTTGCGTCGCTTACTTCCTCCATTTTGCCGATCCCATTCACCCAACGCTTCATCCCGAGAAAAACGCTCGTTCTCCCCGCATGCGCATTATGCTTGAGCTGGCGCATCGCCTCATACCCATAGGTGTATTTGATATCGCCCATGTCGGCGCAATCGGCCACACCAATCGCCGTCGGCAGCATTTCAATCCAGCCAGCCGTGGACGCAACGCCCATTCCACTGCCGCCAGAATGAAGGAAGTCCCCGCCAGCGACATCGCCTTCAGCTGTTTTGGCAAAGGATACATAATTAATCGTTCCCAGCCGCAGCTTGCCGTTCAAAATATCATGGCTGCTCGGCTCGGCAATAAAGCCATAATCGAGAAAAGCGCCAGCCGTCGTATTCGACGTGCCGAAGTCAATCGCGAGCACCGCCTGCGTCTGCTCCACCTCGCGAATGTCCAGCTCGGACACCGGCATGCGCCAGTAATGCAAATTGGCAGGCGGCATCAGCCGATTGCTGTAATAGGCTTTATATAAATATTCCGAATCCTGCTTGCGGAACAGCAGCAGGCTGTAATTGCGGTTCGCCGTCCGGCGGTACACCGTATTTTTATCTGCGCACAGCATAAAGACGCCTGGCTCTAATCCATCTTTTACCAGACGCAAAATTCCGCACACTTCCTCCTGCTCATTGACAATAAGCACATTCGATTCGCACACGCTCGGCACATGAGGCGCACGCACCTGATAGCCATCCCGCCGACCCAGCGGCAGGCCGTTGTAGATCGTAATTTTCGCCGGAATGTGGATGCTTGCGGCATCGCGCAGCGGCGTATTTAAATAATGCTGCAAAGCATATTCGAGCCGCTCAAAGCCCTGCTCCTCATATTCATCAATAAACAGGCTTTCATCTGCACCGCGATATTTCAGCACAATGCGAACGAGCTCCTCGCGGCTCTGCGCCTCCACAACACCTTTGACGATGCGCTCCTGATGGCAAATGCTGCGCAGCTGATGCGTCGTCATTTGCTCCAGCTCAACAAGCGAATAGCGTCTTGCTGCTACACCACGGGCATTTTGCCCAGCTTGCGGGCCGAGACCTTTTGCTCCTGGCGGCGTATAATGCGTTCTCATGCCGGATGGCTGGCGCGATGCTCCCGAAGGTCCCCGCATATCGTCTCTGCCGCCTGCGCCGTTACTCGAATAACGGGCATTACTACTCCCATTTCCGCTCCCATTAGCAGTGTTAGCTGCATCCTCTTTATCCAAGTAGCTGCCGCCGAGCTTTGCCGCCGGACCATTGCCAGCCGCCCTTCCGTTACCGTTAACATTTCCGTTGCCATTTCCGTTCGCACTGCCATTGGCATTGCCATAGCCGCCATCATCCAAGCCGCCATTTCCATAACCGCCTGCTTGCCCACGGCTATTGCCTGCACCGCCTAGATCACGGCCGCCATCTGCCGCTCCACGGCCATAGCCATTTCCGCCTGCCGCCGCTTCATCCATATAGCGATCAGGGTTCCCGCCGCGGCCGCCTTGACCTTGATTTTGCCCGTTTCCACCGTACCCAGCGTTTCCGCCGTATCCACTGTTTCCACCACGATTGCCAGCACCTTGCCCGTTTCCATCCGGATAACCTTGGTTTTGGCTTTGGCTTTGACCATAACCATCGTTGTTTCCCGCGCCTTGACCATACCCGCCTTGATCGCCTTGGGCTGGGCCTTGCCCTTGCACTTTCCCTTGCCCGTAGCCTTTCGGGCCTCCAGCACTTTTGTCCCCGCCAGCCATTGCGGCTCCTTCATCGTAGCTGCCCCGGGACTGCTCCGCTTCGCGGGTCGCCGCCGCTTCGTCGCGGGGCCGCGCTCCTGCGTTATTTTCAGCACCGGGCTTCGTTAATTTATAGGTATAGCTGCGCATAATGACAGCCCTCCTCCTTCGTCTCTAATAGAGCGCAATGCGGTCGATTTGCATCGTCTCTTCCACATCAAGCAGGCCAAAATGATATTCCCAATAAATTTCGGTCACAAACCGTACAGGCAGAAATAGCCGCCGCACCAGCTCAATTCGCGCCTCGACTGCCTCCGTCCGCTTCTGCCCGACGTAAAACACCAGCTCGTCCTTCTCCTCGCAATTCACATATATCGTCGAGCGCTTGAACAGCTTGCGCATCGTATCCTTCAATAGATAAACCGCCTCGCCTGTCTCATAAAGCC
Source organism: Paenibacillus sp. JT22N7 (assembly GCF_059383875.1). Lineage (NCBI taxonomy): Bacteria > Bacillati > Bacillota > Bacilli > Caryophanales > Paenibacillaceae > Paenibacillus > Paenibacillus sp. JT22N7. Next base: position 786,158 of record NZ_JBXENY010000002.1, on the reverse strand, counting down.
GCAGCAGATTGGCCGCAATAACCTCCCGCTCGTCGCGGGTGAACAGCGTCAGCCCATGCTTCACCTCGTCGCCGAACAGGCCGTCCTCAATATCCCGCAAAATAAACCGGATATAATATTCCCTCAGGTTCATCCCCTGCGATAAATCCACATCGGCGAGAAAGTGCATCATAATATCGAACAGCGCCACTCTCAGCTCTGCGCATTCCTCGTAATCCAAATCAAACATGCCGTCAAAAATATCGGTAAAACGGTAATCCGCATTAACCTCAATGTCCCGATCCACAAGCGTCGCATTCAGATCGGGCAAGCTCAGCTCCATATAAGGCGAATACACTTTGGCCGGCGTAAAATAAAGCCCTTTCCGCGCAAGCCCCTTCTGCTCGGTTTTGATGACTAAATCCCATACGTAGTTCAAGCCCATTCTCCTTCACAGCTGTATTCCGGAAAATGCATTTGAATTTCAGATACCATAAAACTCATCACATCATTCAGCACAAAATCAGCTCCAGCCTGCGTCGCCCCGCGCCCCCGAAAGGTCAGCTTCAGCCGCTTCTTGCCCGATTCCGAGCGAATATTATCGCTGATGAAAGGATTCATCCCATACGTCTGCCCGCTGCGGCCGAGCGGCTTGCCATCTACCTCGGCGCTTGCCAGCTCCAGTGCATCCGCGGCCTCGAAGGAATGCACGAGACGCATCAGCTCGCTGACTGCGCGCACCGCCACCGACTGCTGGCGGGCATATTTTCCAATAAAGCCTTCACGCTTGCGGTTGGAGAACAGTGGATAATCAAGCTTGCCAACCTGCGACATAATAGGCTGGGTCAGCTTCCAGACACTCCATACGCCGGATGCCTCCTTCGGGCTGACGACCGTCAAATCCTCGGCGGAACGCTTGATGTAGCGGACATCCTGCTCATCGGCGTCTACCAGGTAGCCGTGACCCGCTCCAGTCTTGTGCAAGGACAGCACATGCTCGTAATTGATGCGGTCCGCAGCCGGAACCGGAAAGCCGCTGTTGCGAATTTCCAGACGCTCAATGTTCCATAGCGGCACAATATCCGGTTTTTTAAAGCGCTCATACTGCTCCAGATCGACGCTAATTTCTACAATCTCCTCGTCTTCCTCCGGAATGCGGTCGCTTCCGGTCAGCACGAGATCAATAAACTTATAGGCGTAAGGATGATTTAGTGTCTTCCACGCTATGCCATTTTTTTGAAAAACATCATACAGCCGCTCGATCTCGCCCGTATACGTCTGGCTCCGCTCCACGCGGGCGCTTATTGCATAGCTCCCCCGATTCGTTTCCATCTTCCCTTGAAAAATACGGCGCCGTGCCAGCAGCTCATTCAGCTCGGGATAGCTGCATTCCATAAACACTGTCAGCAGCTTGCACTCCTGCTTGCGGCTTAGGCCTGCAATAATGTCATGCAGCGGAATTTCCGGCTGTTTGGCGTCTCCCGGCAGCATCGGATACAAAAAATCATGGATCGGATCGATATCCTCCCGCGCGCAGACGGTGACGAAAATATCATTTTTGTCGTCACCGGCTCCCAGCTCTCCGAAGATGCGCTGCTCCAGCTCGCGGTTCATCTTCTCCTGATAATCGACGACCCCGTTGAACATGCTGGTCATGAGCTGCTTTAATATTTTTCGCTGCTCCAAATCCTCCATCCGGCTAAGCCGATCCTGTATGATATCCTTCATTCCGTTCTCCCTCCCTGCTGGCTGCTGTGCTTTGCTTTGGCTTAGCTATTGCAGCTAGCCCGTTGTATTCGCCTGCTCCGTTGCTTCCAGATCTGACGACACCGAAGTAGGCGTTGGCGTTGCCGCCGGGGTAGTTGCCACCGTACCGCCGCTCGTTCCCGCTCCGCTTCCGGCTGACGAACCCGCATCGGCAGTGCTATTCGCGGTGCCGCCTGCACCGCTAGCATCTGCGCCGCTGCCGCTTGCTCCGCTATTGTTGCCCGCGCTGCTGCTCGCATTGCCGCTGCCCGAGCTGCTTCCGCCAGCGTCACTATTCGCTTCGCTGCCGCTTCCCGTTCCGGCACTGCCCGCTCCGCCACCATCCCCCGTGCCGGCATCGCCGCCCGCTGCCGGGCTAGGCATCGGGTTCAGCTTATCCTCCGCCTTGCCGATGCTGCGCTCCAGCTTGAGCACCGGCTCCAGCACCGCGATTTCCTGATAAATCGCCTGTGCCTGCGTATAAGCGTCAATCGCCGCCTCATAATTGCCGGCGGCAAAGCTGCGGTCGCCGCGCTTCTCCAAATTCTCGGCCTTCAGCAGCTTCTGCTCCTTCACAAGCTCGGCAATTTTCGCCTCGGCTTCATCCAGCTTCGTCTTGATTTCCTTCTCGCCTTCCACAAACCCCACATTAAGCGCAGCCTTGCGCGCCTGCTTGTAGAGCAGCACCGCTGCCGAATAATCCTGCCCTTCGGCCTTCAAATCCGCCTCCTGCACAATCGCGGCGATGCGGACATATTCATCGATCTGGCTTATTTTCTGATCCAGCTCCTGCTGGTCGTAGAGCCCGTCGTTTTTCGTCTCTTCCTTCGCCTTCTTGTATTGCGTCAGCGCCTTCTCGTAATCGCCCTCCTTCAGAAACCCGTCTCCGGCGACGATTAGATCGACCTTCTTGTATTTCACGCCATACAAGGCGATATGTACTTTATCCTTAAGCTTCTTCGCTTCAGCGCGGGCTTCGCTGTACGATTTCAGCGCCTGCGCATAATTGCGCTCCTCGACGTAGGTGTCGCCCGTCTGTTCATATTCCAGCATATTGGCAAGACTTTCCGCCATCCGCGCCGCAGTCCGGCTTTTATAATAAATAGCGAAGCCGGCCGCAATGATGACCGGAATCATCACCAGCGCAATCCGCTTCACCCATTTGCTCCATTTTTTCTTGTCTTCCTTGTACACTTTATCTATGTAGACAGCGGCCGCCGTATAATTGCCAATGACTGGCTGCTGCTTGCTGAGCAGCACTTCCTCAAGCGTATCGACGAGCGCGGTCGGGTCCTCTGTATCCTCCAGCGAATCCAGCATTTCAGGAACGTCCACGCTTTCCCACATGCCGGGCGTAACGAGCAGCAGCACATCGCCGTCATTTAGCGCCGTCTTTTTCGAAATAAACGGCTCTAAGCCTTCCGGCTTGCCGACGTATTGCAGCAAATTGTGGCGCTCCTCGTGACGATCCACCTTATAGGCGGAAATGCTTTCGCGATCGGCCATCGCCTGTGCTAAAGACAAATCCTTGCTTTGCCCAATCAGTCTACCACCGCGAAAATGGTACAACCGCGCGTTACCCGCTACCGCCCATACGATGCGGGTATAATCCGTAACGACCATAATTAAGCTCACCTTCAGCCGTACGCGCCGGCTTTCGAGGCGAAGCCAATCCTGCGCTTCCTGCAAATAAGACTCCAGCTTGCGCTTTGACATTGTCGGCCTATGCGTGAAGTTTTCAAGCAGGCATTGCACTGCCATTTCGGCGCTGCGGACCTCGACATCGTTATCGCAGCCATCCGCGACAATCCAGCAGGCTCTGTCATCCAGCTCGACGTAAGCAAAATAATCCCGATTTTCCATAAACGTCCCTGCCTCCGACAGGAAATCCGTTTTGAAGCTGCTGTTTTCCTTTCTCATCTGTACCTCCGCATCCTTGTCGCTTGCCGCCGATCACCAGACCTCCAGCACAATGACGGTGGCATTATCCTGATTGACCAAACGTTTTTTCTCGATCGCTTCAATCATGTATTCGGCTGCTTCATGGGGGCTCTGGCTTTTTTTCAGCGCCTCCTCCATTTCCACCTCCGACAAGGTATTGTATAGACCGTCGCTGCACAGCAGCACTTTATCGCCCTGCCGCAGCTCGAAAGGCTTCTCGCCGATTTCCATCTCCTGATAGCCCTCATAGCCTAAATAGTTAATGAGCTGCTTGCGCTGAGGATTCGCCAGTGCTTCCTCCTTGGAAATCTCGCCGGACAAATAACGTTCCTCCAGCAGCGTTGCATACGTATGCTTCTGGTTAACCGGGATGAAATCGCCATTTCGGTAGATGAGCAAAATGCTGTCGCCCACCGCGCCCCAATACAGCTTCAGGCCGCGCATTACCGCAACGACCAGCGTCGTCCCGCCGCTTGCACCGCCCAGCTGCCGCAAAATTTCACTATTGGCAAGCCTCGCTGCCTTAGAAATAAAAGGGACGATCTCCTTCTCAGCGGAGACATTCATAAATTGCCGCATAAAAGTTGTGACCGCCACCGTACTTGCCATCCGGCCGTTGGAAAGGCCGCTTATCCCATCGGCCAGCACCGCTACAACCCCTTGCGGCGTCTCGGCACTGGCAAAATAATCATCCTGTTCATTTCTTGCGCCAATCGTCTGGCCGTTGCCAATTGGCAGCTCCTGTACGGAATGCGCGGGCTCCGCTTCCGCCAGGCTGTTTACAAGCAGGCGCCGCCGAATGAGCAGCAGCGCTGCTATAACAGCCAGAAAAGCCAGCAATATAATGACCGGAGGAATATCCATCAGCCTCATCATAATCATCGGCTTAACCTGAACTGTCTTCCCATTCAAAATGGGCGCCGCACAGCGGAATGAAAATAAATTTGCTATGGCCAAGCTGGATGACATCGTAGGAGGTCAGCTCGACAGGGGAATAAACCGCTTCATTGTTGTGGTAGGCAAGACCGGAAGCATCGCCCGGAAGCAAATAAAAATTGCGTTTTTTCGGGTCGTAGACGATAACGGCATGATTGCGGCGGGAGACGGTGTTATCCCCAATAATGCGAATATGCATCTCTTCCGAGCGGCCGATAAAATTTTTCTCCGCCATAATGCGGTAATCTTGGCCAAGCTGCGGACCTTCAATGCAGACAAGCCAGCCCGTTACCGGATGAATTCCCTTCGTTTCGCCCAAATAAGGCATCGTCTTATCATCCGTCTCTGGCAGCTGGGCCGCCTTGCGATCGCCGCCCTTGGCTGCCGCAGGCTCGACGCTAATACTGCAATAAGGGCATAAATTGCCATGCTTTCTGGTGCTGAACATGTGGCCGTTCGGGCATCTTGTCAAACTCATCTAAGCTCTTCCCCCGTCTATTTAATCGTAAACACACGCCGCTGCCGCTGCTTCCACAGCTGCTTGCACGCGCGTCTCGCGGTATGTTCTTCGTTATGTACAGCTGCCTTTCGTTATTTAACGAGCAGCCTCGTATTCGCAATGACAATCAGATCGCCGCTATCTATGCGGTATGATTGTTCATTGTCAATTCTCGTAATGACGCTATTGTTGTACTTGCGCAATCCCACGCCGTTTGTCGAATCCAAATCCTCCAAATACCAAATGCCTTTAGAGTGGTTCAGCACCGCATGCTGCAGGCTGATAATCGACGCATATTCGGCATCAGAGAGGTCTACATCCACATCGCTGCGGCTTGAGCTTTTGCCGATTAATAGCGAGGTTTCTCCATCTATGTACCATTCCTTCAAACGCTCGCCCTCCTCGTCTATCATGACGAGCCGGGTAATCACTGCTGCCTTGCTTGCACTTTTCCATTGCGGCCTCCATTTGAAAGCCAGCCATACAACGATTAAAATTCCTGCGATTACGCCGGTTGCCCCTTGCAGCATTTTGTCTTCATTGATGAAGAAGGCATAATATAAAGCTTCAATAGCCAGAATGGCGATAATGATATCCAGGGCTATAATGCCTGCCGATCTGCCGCTCGGGTTACGACCTGAAACAGCCGTCGCCTTCACCGTCATTCCTCCGTTCTCCCGCTTCCTTGAACACTTGGCACCGCTTTATTTTTTGCCGAAAAAGCGATTGAATAAATCCGTCGTATCCAGCGGATTGCTTGGTTTGCCGCCAGGCTTCTCCGTCATGCCTTCCTTGCCCTGCGGCTTAAAGCCGAAAAACTGCTCGAATTGCTTCGACAGCGGTGTTCCATCGCCGCCCCCGCCTGCCATGCCAGCCATGCCAGCCATGCCCGCTGCTCCGCCAGCCGATTTCTTGCCCGCATTTGCGCCCATGCCCGCAGCGCTGCCTTTCGCCCCGCTTGCATGCCCTCTGCCGGAAAGCGACTCATCGTAGCTGCTCCGTTTATCCGGATCACCCAGTGTTTCGTAGGCTTTCTGAATTTCTTTGAATTTGCGCTCCGCATCTAAGCTGCCGCCATTCGTATCAGGATGATAGCGCTTGGCGAGCTTGCGATAAGCCTCCTTGATCGCTGCTGCGTCTGCCTCTTTCGGGACGCCTAAAACGTCATAATAGTTGTTCATTCGGCTCCCTCATCACTTTTCAAAATATGGGAAATACCCCTTTAATCAAATTCAAGAGGCATATATGCCTCTTGAATTTGCTAGCCTGCTCTATAGGAAACGGGTCCCGCGAGCGGGCACTGCCGAATTCAGGCCTTATAGCGGGTAACCGCCGTCGATAGCTGTAAATTCGGTTTTGTCTTTCTTTTGCTTGATGTACAGTTCGAAAGTGCCGACACCTTCTGTGTCGCCAAATCTTTCTGTGTAATCAACAACGAATGCGTTCGGGAAGTGGATTTTGCGAACCACTTGGTCAGCAGAAATAACTTCCAGTGTTACTTTGCGGTAGCTGTCTGCTTTTTCAGCAGGAACGAGCGACCAGTTAGCAAGTTTGAGCGTGTCGTCAAAAGCGTCGCCGTCTGTTGCTGTAATGATTTTGCCGCTGATGCGAAGCGTTGCGCCTACATCAGTGGAGCGTGCATTGGAATCATCCGGTGTATCTGTGTCATACTTTACGGTTTGGATGTTGTCCAAGCCCAGCTCGATTTTTTCTGCGCCTTCAATCGTCAACTTAAATCCCATATTAAAATTCCTCCTTGAAATGGTGTACCCGCAGGTGCTAGCGCCTGACGAGTTCTATATATGTTGAAAGGGGAGCGCCCGAAGGCGTTCTCCTTTAACACCCGATTGGGGACTTGCTTTAGTGGAAGCGTTACGCCTTAACCGGCGTCGTTCCTTTTGTAATCATCACTTCAAGGTTCTTCACATTGCCGTTGAACACGAGATCAATGTGGCAAAGATTGCTCTTCTCATCAATGATGAAGCTCATATCATCGCCATCGTGAATAATCGAGTTCGTATAGCCGCGCGAACCAAGCCATTTGCTTTTTTGGCTGCTTGGATTGTTGCTGAAGAACTTCACGATATTTTCATGCTTGAAGTCGCCCGTCTGGAAGCGGAGAATACGCTCAACATAAGTACTGACAAGCGTCTTATAGATGGAGTCGAATCCGTCCTCCGAGGTGGCAAGGCTTCTCGCTTTGTATACCGTAATGCGTCTGATGTCCTTCGCTTGCAGCTGCGCGTTCTCCGAGGAGAAAATAAAGCCGAAGTTTTTGCGATTAATCGCATCCTTGATATTGTTGGTGAAGCCGGAAATTTCCTTCGCCATCGTCGTCGGAACGCGAAGCGCATTGTCGCCTGCTTCAATGTCGAAGCGGACGCCTGGATATTCGCGGCTGACCGTTTTGTATTGGTCGCGCAAATATTCCGGACACTGATAAGCGGAAACAAGGCCGGCGGCAACATAAGCTGCGCCTACATAAACGCCTTCAATCCACAGGCGCAAAATGTCTTCCTTCTCCTGCGACAGTTGGACGCCATATTCGGTTTGCAGCATGCGGCTGTCAATGACAACGCCTGACTTGTCTTTCGGAATAATGGTGAAGTTCGGTACGGTAGGAATAGCGAATTCGCTGTAGGATTTGCGGGTCAGCACGCTGCATTTGTCCAAATACTTGTCGATGCCCGCAGTGGCAATGTTGCTGAAGGTCGTCTCTTCGCCCGTCTCGAAGCTGAAGAAAACTTGAATTTTGTATTCGCCCAGCACTTGCAGCAAAGAAGAAAGCGACTCCATGCTGTTGCCATCCTGCTTCACTACCTGCTCGTTGCCTTTGAAGCGTTCACGCGATACTTTTACTTTTCCGGCTGTTTCCAGCTCGACGGAAGGCACGATGCCGAACCAAATCGTATCGGAAAAATCATTTTTCGCATTCACGGTGTTCAGGTACGTTTCCAGCCTTGTAATGCTGCTGCTTTTCACCGTCATGTCGAGCTTATTGTTCGTAATAAGCAGGGACGGCGCCATACCTTTGTTTTTGCTTGTGTATTGGTCGAAAAACATTTTCACGCCCAAAATTTTCTCCACAAGCGGCTTAACCGTTTTGACGAAATCATCCTTCGCCGTTTTGTAAAATTCCAGGTACGTGTTGTAGTTTCTCACTTCTGTCGCTGTATCCACATCTGCTTGAACAGCTGGCAGCGGCGAGAACGTACGCACAACCAAATCCTTTACATAGGCCGACGGCGAATCCGTCACCGAACCGTAATCATCCGCGAACACTTCGGACAATGCGCTGCCGCTGCTCTCATCAAGCAGCATCAGCTCCTGGCTGTCGCTTTTCGGTGCTTCAATGATCTTCAGCTCGCCGCTTTCGCCGATCGTAAGCAAACCGATTTGCACCGCTTCGCTTGCATTTTCTTCCTGCGAGCCGCCAAGGAGCAGCCGCGTCTTAATATCCTCGATTGCGAGTGGAAGCATCGCCATAACATTGTTATAGTTCTTGCTTGCTTCCTCGAAGAGCACATTGAGCTTGTCGCCCATATCCAGCTGCTTCGGATCGCCATCGTCCAGCTTCTCGTACTGGCTGTACAAGTAATGGATTTCTTTACGCACTTGGCGAATATCGTCCATTACCTTCTTCGGGGAAATCATGTCGAGCAAATGCTCGAATTTGAAATCTACGTTGGAGATGCCTTGGCTGCGCTTCGCATCAATGAGCGTAAACAGCATTTTCAGAAAATCGTTGTGCTGGTCGATCTTGATTTCTGAAATTTGATCCTCGGCAAGCCCCTCCGGCTTCTTCAAGGAATAAACGACCTTCTGGTTCGCTGCGTTGAAAAAGGAATAGACGCTAGGCGAGAACTTGTCCAGAAACTCATCGAAGCTGCGAACGAGCAGGTTCGTATTCAGTTCCTTTACCTTGTCGTCGCTTAGGCTATCAATGCCTTTCACGTCGCCTACCAGCGTTATCAAGTCCAGTTTTTCGGGATTAATTTCCTCAAAAAGAATAGTTCGGTTCGTCTGATTAATAATGTCCATTAGGCATGGCGCATAATTTTAGGCTGAAACAAGCGTAAACAGCTAAACCGTCCACTGGCGGCAAAGCTATTTCTAGCAAAATCGGTGAAGATTCTACCTTTTTCAGCAAAAATAGCGCCCCTCCTTCCTGCAATAGGCTCGATCTTCATACAAATTATTACAAAGTTATACTTTACACCAATAATACTAAACACTCCAATCCTTGTTTGTCAATAAATACAATTTAGGACTTTTATACTTATTTACAATAATAAATAGAACTAAAGTCTCTATTTTTCGAAATCTATTACTAATTTTTAGATGGATTCCGATAACATTCTTAGGGTAATGCCCAAACAATGTAAATCACTTCGTTTTTCCCATAAGCCGCCCGCCCTATAAGCGCCTCCGCGCCGCCCTGTTCTTCCATATTCGATCAATTATTCAACCCATAAATAACTAGAAAGAAAGGGATTATACATACAATTATGATAAAAAAACCATTTATACGTTCTTTGTTATTTTTATGCATAGGCAGCTTATTGCTAAGTCTCTCTGTTTCCCTCCCACCTTCCGCCGCCGCGGAAGCTGCTCCACCTGCCAACCAATTTGATGCGATGTTTGTTCTTGATACAAGCTACTCCATGACGGAAACCGACCCAGGCAATACGTCTGCGGAAGTTATCCATATGCTGATGGATATGAGCGAGGCCGAGCGTACGCGCATCGGATACGTCGCCTACAACCATTCGATTGTGGACAGCCAGCCGCTAACGGATATGTCGGTCAAGGAGAAGCGCACCCGTTTGAAAAGCTCGATCGAGTCGCTGAAGCGCAAAGGCTATACCGATATCGGACTTGGCCTGCTCAAGGGGACGAATATGCTCGCCGAGCAGCGCAAGGAAGACAGCCAAGCCTATGTTGTGCTTTTGTCAGACGGGGCTACAGATCTCGGCATCTACTCCAGCAATCGCACGGTGCAGGATTCAGGGGAGGATGTAACCGCAGCAATCAATCTTGCGAAAAAAAATGGCTTCCCGATTTATACGATTGGGCTTAATCATGACGGCACGGTCAATAAAGCGGAGCTTGCCCGCATTGCAAAAGAAACCGGCGGCAAATCGTTTATGACGAGCAGCGCCGAGGATTTGCCGGAAATTTTCAATCAAATTTATGCTGATCAGGTGCAGTCGATTTTGCTCCCCGTTGCCGCTCTAACAGCGAAAGGCAGCTTGCAGGAAGTTCCGGTCACGATAGCGAACGGGAGCATGAGCGAGGCCAACATTATTCTCATTTCGGAGAAACCGATCAATGAGACGCAGCTCTTTTATCAATCGAGCAACATTCGGATGTACAATTCGAGCAAATATACGATTTTGAAAATTACGTCGCCGCTCAAAGGCACCTTTAACTTGAAATTCCGCGGCGTCTCAGGCGACTTGGTTAAAATTTATGTTTTGGCCAACTATGAGCTGAATGGTGAGGCAAAGCTGTCTTCTGATAAAGATATTGTGAAGGGCCTGCCTACACCGTTCGAAACACAGCTGTTCCATCCAGACGGCTCGCCGCTGGCAGATGCCGATTTTTATGCAACGGTCAAAGCGGTGCTTACGATTACTAACAAAGATACGAAAAAATCAGAGGAAATTCCGATGACTTTGACAGAGGATAAGCTGGAGGCTGGCTATAGCTTTCCGATCTCGGGCAATTACAGCTGGCGCGTGCGAATGGAAGGACCGGATTTTTACCGCGTTATGCCGGGCGGTCCGTTAACCGTTACTAATTTGCCTCCTGTGGAAGCAGGCGATGGCCGCATCAAGCTCAGCAAGGAAGATGGCGGCTCTGACATTGCGCTAAACACATTGTTCACGGATCCGAACAATGATCCCTTAACCTTCAAGCTTGCGTCTACTGCTGCTTCTAACCGTTATGATGCTGCTATTACAGCCGATGGCATTTTGCAGCTGGAGCCGCTCAAAACCGGAACGTCCGACTTGGTTATTGAAGCGGCAGATACGGAAGGCGGAACGCTGACGCGGACGATTAAAGTAGAAGTAACGTCCGTCTGGACGCTGTACCTTCAAATTGCAGTTAGTGTGCTGATACTCGCGATTATTGGAACGGTGCTTTATTTCGTCTTGCGTCCGAAGCCGCCTTTTGCCGGCAGACTGGAAGGCTTCTTCCTGAACACCGCGAGCGGCAATGAAATTCCGGTGACGTATTGGCCGCTGACTTCATTCCCGCAGCATTCCATTACGCTACAGCAGCTGTTCCATTCGCTTGATATTAATGAGCCGCTGCCTGAAGCAGCAGCAATTACCTTTTATGCAGGGAAAAAAGGAACGTTGTTCGTGAAGCATACGTCACGCTGCACGCTCGTACGCGGCAAAACCGCGCTGCGCAAAGACCGCAAAGAGCCGCTGCAATATGGCGACAAGCTGTATATTACGTTCGAGGACGGCATTACGGAGATTGAGCTGCGCTACAAGCCGATTAAGGCGAATACGAATATTTTTACAAGGCCGGATTGAGCTAGAGAATGAGGCTTTACCAATTGATTTTTATAATGAAGCTTATATAACAAGTTCCAAATGAAAAAGCGCCTAAGACAATTCGTTGTCGTAGACGCTTTTTCATGCTGCTGCTTTGCTAATTATAATAGAAGAAACGATGCTATTTTTGCCCGCTAAAGCTGCCTGTCCCGCTTCTTGCCAGCTGTTAACAGGCTTTCCCAGCGGAGTGCCATGGCGAACCAGCCGAGAGAGCGGCATCTTTTTTCCGGCGACATCGCAAGTCCCCAGTGGATCAGCTTATCGAAGGGAGCGCTAATGCGGCGATGGTTATACGATCTTACCGCAGCAAGGTTATCCTCGAACAGGCGCTGCCTGACATCCAGCGGCGCTTTCCCTGCAAAAATATAATAAAGCGTAGCCGCTAAACTATATATATCGGATACCGGCTCCTGCCGCGACGTTTCCGAATAAAACTCCAATGGCGAATAGCCGCTTGAAGTAAAAATAAGCTGCTTTCCAGGATGCCCATAAGGAATCGCCGAGCCAAAATCAATCAGCTTCACCCCGCCACCTTCGTCAATCATAATATTGCCCGGCTTTACATCGCGGTGAATGATGCCCTGATCATGCACATATTTCAGCGCGCCTACTACTCCACCAGCAATCGACAGCAGCTCTGGCTGCGCTCGGGTGACGTCCTCCTGCTGCAAATAATGCTCCAGCGTGAGGCCGCGGCAAAACTCCGTAACTAAATACGCCGTGCCATTTGCTTCTATATAATCCGTGTAGCCTACTATTTGCGGATGGCTCAGCTTCTTCAAAATAATCGCTTCCTGCGCAAAGACGCAAAGCAGCTCGCGAAATTTCTCGGCAAAGGCCGGGCCGCAGCCTACCGTTATATGATCCGCCTTTCGCCTCGCCAGCTGCTGGGGGAAAAACTCTTTAATGAGCTTCAGCTCGCCCGTCTCCGTCTGCCGCGCTTTATAGACAATGGAAAGCTCGCTTTGATGAATGGCCTGCTTCACCTGATAAACGTCGCCAATTCGCGTATTGCGAACTAACGCTTCCGTCGTTTTTTCCTGCTCCATAACCTCGTCCCCATCTTACAAAAGTTTTATTTCGCCTCTTATATATGTTATCGGCTGCGCATACAGTTATTGTCACAAGGAGAAGGAAATTTTCTATAAAAAAGAGCAGCCGATTAGCTGCTCCCTGTTTATCGCCTATAAGATGGCTTACTTCATTATTAATGAAGCTTTATTTCATTCATGATTTAAAAAATGGTTTAGCACTCGCCAGCTTCAGCAGGCTTGCCCGCGTCGGTCGCTGTGCGGAAGCTGCTTCCACAGCCGCATGTAGCGCTCGCATTCGGATTTTCGATCGTAAACCCTCCGCCCATAGCAGATTCCTTCCAATCGATCTCCAGGCCGTTCAGATAGCGCAGGCTGCTTTGGTCAACGACGACTCTCAGACCCGTCATATCCATTTCCTGATCGTCCGCGGACTGTTCATCATCAAAACCCATGCTGTAGGAAAAGCCGCTGCAGCCGCCTTCCTTCACACCGATGCGCAGGAACATTTCCGGAGTTCCCTCCGATTCCAGCATTTCTTTTATTTTATCAGTTGCCGATTCACTGATTGTAATCATCATTCATTACCTCCCTGCAAAATACGATTCTAATGCATGCTTATACGTCTAGTATACTCCTCTTCACGAAACAGCTCAAGAGTCCTTTGCCCGCTTTCATATATGGCAAAGCTATGACTTAATAGTTGCCGCTGCAACAATAGAGGTTTATAATAATGTCATCTCAAGCGTAAACGACTGATGCTATACTTAACCAGTAAAGCTTCGTTGCGCGTAGAAATATAAGCCTGACATAAACGAATCACTTATACCAGTCTTATATTTTTAACAAAATCGGATCAGCAAGTTATTTTTTTCACAATTAGCCCAATCAGTACCGACAGTGATGTCCTTATCTGAGGTTGACCCGATTGTGGCTGACGATCGCATTCGCCGGCCTTTATGTCTTTTTAATAGCAATACCACTTGGAAAAAATGAAGGAGGATGCCGATATGTTTATCGCGGTACCTACAGAACAGAAGCGCATGCAGGAAATTATTGACAAAGTTCGAAATGGGCAACGGCTGACGCTGGAGGATGGCGTATTTCTCTATGAGTCAGACGATTTGCTGACGATTGGCCAACTCGCGAACGAAGCGAATTTGCGCAAAAATGGCAATAAGGTTTATTTTATTGAAAATATGAGCCTTTATTTCACGAATGTATGTGAAGCGCATTGCGCATTTTGCAACTTCCGCAAAGATGAAGGCGAGCCTGGCTCCTACACGCTGACTGGGGAGCAAATGATTGAATACGTCGAGCAGCATATTCACCCGGGCGTACGCGAATTCCACATTGTTGGCGGTCATAACCAGCATGTGCCTTTTCAATATTATGTCGATTCTCTAAAAGCTTTGCATAAGAAATATCCAGATGTCACGCTGAAAGCTTATACAGCGGCGGAAATTGATTTTTTCTCGCGGATTAGCGGCTTGACGTATAAAGAAGTGCTGCAGGAATTGATGAATGCAGGACTGAAATCCCTGACAGGCGGCGGTGCCGAAATTTTATCTGACCAATACCGCAAAAAAATGCGCGTAACGAAAGCCGACGTGTCGCAGTATCTTGATGTTCACCGCACGGCGCACAACCTAGGGTTAAAAACACATACAACGATGCTGTACGGCTCCATTGAGAGCAAAGAGGACCGCGTAAGGCATATGATTCAAATCCGCGAGCTGCAGGATGAAACAAATGGCTTCTTGGTATTCATTCCTTTGTCCATGCAGCCGATAAATCCTAAAGCGGGCATTAGACGCCGCAACTCCGCTTTCGAGGATTTAAAGACGATCGCGATTAGCCGTCTCATGCTCGATAACTTCCAGCATATCAAAGCTTATTTTATAAATATTGGCACACAGCTGACGCAAGTCGCACTGACGATGGGCGCTTCCGATGCTCACGGTACAATTGTGAAGGAGCGCATTAGCCACGCCGCAGGCGCACTTACGCCAGAAGGCATTACTCGTGAGGATTTGATTTGGCTGATTAAAGGTGCAGGACGCGTTCCGGTTGAACGCGATACCTTCTACAACGAAGTTAAGGTTTATGAGTAATCATCTGACCAATCACATATATTAAGGCGTGTATGCATAGCGCAGGACTGGCTTCCGGTTTACATGCACACCCTTGCAGCATCCATGACTGATCAGATTAATAATAATGCGGGGTTGAGGCGTAAATGAGAAAATTAGTTATTTTAGGAGGCGGCTACGGCGGCCTCGCCATTGTTGAAGAACTGATCGAGAAGCATATTCCACTGGATGTGTCTATCGTTCTTATTGACCGCATGCCGTTTCAAGGCCTGAAGACAGAATATTATGCTCTAGCTGCCGGTACCGTGTCCGACCTTGAGCTGCGCGTCAAGTTCCCGGTGGACTCGCGAGTCAGTACCGTATATGGCGAAGTTGACAATCTTGATCTTGAAAATAAGCTGGTCTATCTGGAGCAGCAAGACCCGATCTCTTACGATTGGCTCGTCATTGGCCTTGGCTGTACGGACAAATACCATGGCATTGAAGGAGCAGAGACGTTCTCTACGAGCATTCAAACGTTTTCTGCGGCACGCAAAACGTATCAGCAGCTTAATGACGTCAAGCCTTATGGACAGGTGTCAATCGTAGGCGGCGGACTCAGCGGCGTTGAAGTAGCTGCCGAGCTGCGCGAGAGCCGTCCCGATTTGAACATTCGCATTATTGACCGCGGTGCAGGCGTCATGTCCGCTTTTCCAGGCAAGCTGCAATTGTTCGTCGCGGAATGGTTTAAAGGCCATGAAGTGGAAATGCTCGGCAATGTTTCCCTTTCCAAGCTTGAGCAGGGCGTCCTGCACGATCATAATTCCAGCAAGCCGCTGCTGAGCGATGTAACGGTATGGACGGCAGGCATACAGCCGGTGCCGATCGTACAGCGTCTGGATTTGCCGAAGGATAATCAAGGACGGCTAATTATTGATGAGCATCATCAGCTTCCTTCCCACAGCGGCGTATTCATTGTCGGAGATTGTGCTGCACTGCCCTTCTCCCCAAGCGGACAGGCGGCTGGCGCGCAAGGCAAACAAATTGCTGAAGTGATGCAGGCCATTTGGCATGACAAAACGCCCCGGCTTGGCAAAATCAAGCTCAAGGGCGTTCTCGGTTCGCTCGGCAAAAAGAGCGGCTTCGGCATTATGGGCGGCACACCGCTTATGGGCCGTGTACCACGCCTCGTAAAAAGCGGCATTTTATGGCGGTCCAAGCGGCACTTCGGTTAAAGATCGTCCAGCAGCTTGTCTAGTGCGTCACGATCGGTCTCTTGGCGAATAATAGCTTCATGAATTTTGCCATATAATTCATCAATGGTATCGGCGGCGACAATTTCCCCCTCGACGAGGGCAAACGGCTTTAAGTAGCATTCGCCGCAGTTGCCGAGACAGCCATATTCTGTAATTTCGTAGAGATCTTCTTGCTCAAATTTCTGCATAATGTCCACGGTTCCATGGTGGGCATTGCTTGTACAATATTCAATCATTGTCTTAAACATAAGCTTTACACCTTACCTTGCTGTAGGTATCCATTTTCAATTGCACGACTTTGTACTATAATAAGACAGAAAGGAGATGATTGCAATGAGTGAACAAGCACAAAGCACAATGTACGATGAAGTATTGGACGTACTGGATAAATTGCGTCCGTTCCTGCAGCGCGATGGAGGAGACGTTGAGCTCGTAGACGTTGAGGACGGCATCATTAAGCTTCGCCTGATGGGTGCATGCGGCAGCTGCCCAAGCTCCACCATCACGCTGAAAGCTGGTATTGAGCGCGCACTGCTTGAAGAGGTTGAGGGCGTAGTCGAAGTCGTTCAAGTATTCTAAGCGTACACTAAAGCAAAGCTATAGCGAAAGCCCGGTGTCCTCAGAGGACAACCGGGCTTTCGTTCTTTGCATGTACTATTCATGTTCTATTCAGCTGCGGGCAAGCACTTGCATCTATTTTATTCACAGTCCTTTAATATTAGGTCGAATCGGATCAAATCCGCCCGTCACATTAATAATATTCCCCGTTAAAAAATCCGACCGCCGTTCGCATAGAAAGGTGATCACCCGTGCAACATCTTCCCCTGTTCCGGGTCTGCCAAGCGGCGATTCCTCATCCTCCTGGCCTTCGACCTCTGCAATCGTCCGTTCCTTGTTCGCTCCGCGAATATCGCCAGGCCCAATCATGTTGACGGTAATGCCATGAGCAGCTTCTTCAACGGCAAGCGATTTCGTAAAGGAGACGAGTCCGGTTTTGGCTGCCGCATATACTGCTCGGTGGGGCCATGACCGTGCTTCACCCGCGTGTCCAAAGCCGAAATGAATGATCCTTCCCCAGCCACGGCTGCGCATGCCTGAAAGCAGCTTATGATCGAGCAGCATAACGCTGAGCAAATTGCTGTTAAGCATGTCCGATATAGCGGCAAAATCATAATCGGCAAACAGCCGCCGCTCCCTAACAAACGGTCCCGCATTGTTGACCAAAATATCAATGCCGCCTCTCCAGCTTGCCGCTTCATCGGCCAGCTTCGTCGCGCCTTCCGGCGTTGAAAGATCCGCCTGCACAATGGTAGCGCTTACGCCGAGTTGTTCGATCTCTTTTTTCGTTTGCTGGGCTTCCTGTTCGCTCTTAAAATAATTAATGACGATATGACTTCCCTGCTGCGCAAGCTGCAATGCGGTTCTTTTGCCAAGCCCTTTGGCGCTTCCTGTGACAAGCGCCGTTTTCCCGTTCAACTCCAATTGTGCTTCCTCCTTGCGATTACGAATCGACTATCTTTTTCGTATATAACCGCAAGCGTACTGGAACGTAAGATATAATGTGTCGGTCACCATTGCTACTCCAGCCGCCAGGTCCTGTGACTGCGCCATGATGTTTTCAAGCTTTACTTCGAGTCCATAGCCTTTATGGCTTTGAACAAGATCATCGAGCATTTCAGAATTCATATAATGGATTTCGGCATTGCGCCGTTTCCTCAGGCGGGCCATTGGCTCCTGCGTTAAGCCTTTGACCTCATCAAGTCCACCTGTCAGCGTCCGATGGACACCGCGATCCCGCATATTCCGCAGCACCGTAAAATAGGAAAAATGCGGTTTAATCCGCTCTGTCTTCATGGCGAGCAAATCGTTGAGCAAAATGCCTATTTTATCGAGCAAAGCAAATACGCGAATGAAAGCATTTTTGTCAAAATAAACATAACGCTGATACATAAGGTACTCATCAGATTGCATTTGGCTGACTGAGCTGGATTTGATTTTCTGCTTGAAGCGAATGGTTGCATAATGGCTTTGCTCCAGCTCATTCAAGGAAGAAATCAAACCGCGCGTCCATATCTCATACGTCCGAAGCTTATGATCCACATCCTTGCCCGCCTCTACCTTGCCCTGAAGCTGCGATATAAACTGCTCCATTAAACGCACCGTCTCACCGTGTCGTCCCTCTAATGCCCGCTCTGGCTCGTCAAACAGAAATCGCAACATCGTGTGCCTCCGTCCCTTCCCCTGGCTATCTAGCGCCTTCCCGCAGCCTCCAAGAACGCACCAACATATCCATTATAACGCCGAATAGTGCACTAACAATGAGATTATGCAATAAATTTGTAAAAACAAACCAGTTTGAATTTGTAATCGTCAATGTGAGCAGAGCCCCGCTTAACACTTGCGTCAGCACGAGAATGAGCGCAAGCTTAGCCATTGGTGCAAGTCCCTTATTTGCTCCGCTTTTCCTGCGAATGTGCACGAATACGCCAGCAATTGCAAGAGACAATATAACTGCACCTATCCGATGGATGAATACGATCGTCTCGGCACCTTCAAAATCAGGAATGACTTTCCCGTTGCAAAGCGGCCAGTCCAGACAGCCGCCACCGGAATCCGTATGACGAATATAAGCGCCTAAATAAATAACAACATAAATGTATACCGCTAGCCCCAAGAGCCGTGGAAAAAACGATCTTGGCACTGAAAACTCGACTGCTTGTCCATCACGATTGCGATATGCCCAAAAGACGAGCAGCAGCGTCGAGGCGAATGCCATAAGCGATATGCCAAAATGAATCGCCATTACCCATGGCGATTGCGGCCATTTGACAGCAGCAGCGCCCATCAAAGCTTGCAGGATGGTGAAAAACAAGGAGCTGCTTGCGAAAACGAGCGGCTGCTTGAAGGCGATTTTGTCGCGTTTAAACAAAAGAAACGATGCAATAAACATGCCCACGACCAAAATTCCTTCAATACCCGTTGTAAGCCTGTGCGTGTATTCGATAAGCGATTCTAATGTATAAGCAGGTATAAATTTCCCATGGCATAATGGCCAGTCATCTCCACAGCCTCTGCCAGCCTCCATGTTCGTCACCAGTGCACCGTTCAGCAGTATGATAAGCATGCCTACAGATGTTGCAACTGAAAATTTGCGAAAACGGCTTGAAACCATTCGTACAATCACCTTTTTTCGTTTGAATTACCACTCATTATAGCCATAAAATATGCCAAAAGCCATGTTGAAAATGTGACACTTGTCCATCAAAGCTCTAATTATGATGCTTCTGTGACCATAAAAAAATCCGTGCGACGGCGCCGCACGGACTTTGCAAATTGTGCTTATTGGTTTTCCGCCAAAGCATCGCTTACTTGCAAGGCGCGATCGACAAACTGTTCGATCTCCTCACGCGACTTCCGAAGCTTATTGACGAACCGCACAACTTCCTGGCCTTTGCGAAAAGCAAGGAAGCTTGGAATGCCGAGAATGTTCAGCTCGGAGGACAGATCCGGCAAATCATCGCGGTCGATTTCATAAAAAACAGCTTTGCCCGCATATTGCTGTTCAAGCTCCGGCATAAACGGCTCAATGTAATGGCAGTCTTTGCACCAAGTTGTTTTGAATACGATAACCGTCAATTCATCGGCCTGTACAGCTTCCCGAAAGGAAGCATCAGTCGTTAATTTAATCATTTGTTCCTTCCTCCTTCTTATCCAACTTCACGTTCAATGACTAAATATTTCTCTGTATCATAATAAGATTCCCATTTCAAAGATGCGCCAAGCGACTTTGCAAGGTTGCGGGCAGGAACATAAACCGCACCTCTTACCGTAGTTGCCGGATACGACCATTTCACCGACTTGCCATTCACAATGGCGGTATCGCTGCCATTTTTCACTGTAATCGTCGTATCAGTCGCCTTGTCAAATAGCGTCAGCTGCTTCGTCTTCTTGTTGTAAGAAATCGTAGCTCCAAGCTGCTCCGCCACATCGCGCAAAGGCACAAGCGTAATATTCGTAGGGGTTATGATCGGCGGATTGCCATAATCCTGTGTATATAACGTAGCCGTCTGGACACCTACATGGAACGTATTTTTGAGCAGATCATAAGCATATGAGCTTTTATCAAACCATTGCAGTGTTTCATAGCCGTTCAGGTCGTACATATCATCCAAATTAATGGCATTTTCGCTCACGACTGGAGCTTCCGCCTTCACCGCTTCGTTCACATTCCATTTTTGGCTTTCGGAGCGAATGACGATGCTCATTTGCGTCTCAGGCTCGGTATCGCCAAGCGTAATGGTTGCCTCGACTACTTGCTTGCGAATGTCCAGCTTGCTGTCCACATAAACATCTGTCTTGAGCGATGTATTCTTGTTGAAGAAAGATTCCAGGAAATAGCCGTCCTCCTCTTCCTCCAACGCTTGCAGCTCCTCCTGCAAGTATGCAAGCTCTTCTGCAAGGCTGTCTGCCATTTCTTTAATCGTATCCTCTTGTGTAGGGCCATCAAGCACAACCGGTTGGTCAAAAGGATTTACTTCTCCGATCGCTTCCCATACTTCTGGATGACTGGAAAGCACTTCAACGAAGCCTTTAACCATATTGTCCAGTCCCGCACGATCGTTTACGAGAACATCGACATATTTTTTAATCCAAGTCCAAATAGCCGGACCATCCAGCTCCGTATGAACTTTCATCAAGGATACCGATTGGCCATTAATCGATTCCTGCACCGCATTTACAGAAATTTGATCGGGATTAGGCAAATTATTAATAAAATAGCCGCTTATGGCATCGATCACTTCTTTGCCCAGCTCTACGAGCGAAGCGTCTGCCGGACCACCCGTTACGGACTGTCCAATCGCGCCGGAAACGCCCATTAACGAAGGCAAGCCGGCTTCACTCATATCCAGAGCAAAGGGCTGCTTCGCCCCTTCAATTTCTACGACCGCCGTTGTATCGGACATTTTGAGTGAAAAGCCAATGGAAATCGTGTCAGCCAGCAGAAGCTTACCGCTGTAAGATACATGTGTGTCGTCCTGTACCTTGATGTTTGTAAGCTCAAGCTTTGCGCTGTTGATCAATTTCATAATCGCCAATTCATCTTCGTCCATGTATTCAAGGTCTTCCTCGCTCAAATTCAATTGCAGAGACAACGTCTGCTCGCCCTCATAAGAAGTAACCTTAAGCGAGTTCGTAATCGCCTTATTTAGATCGACACCGCTAATAGCCTGACAGCCTGCGACAAACACAAGCACCAATGCCAGCAGCAGGGCGCCCCCTTTTTTTATGCTCCCCAGCTTTTTCAATGTACGTGACCCCTCTCGCCAACAAAATAAAAATGAATAAATTCCTCTTCATTGTACAGGAGCCTAGGACCCATGTAAATGTATGGAAACTTACGTTTTACACCGCAGCGCGGCCAGTCAGCCTGAACAGCTTGGCAAACAGCTTGCGAAGCGGTCCTGGGAATGTTTTCACATCTTCCGCTGTCACGACGCGCAGCAAGATAAGCAGACCCAAATACAAACCGCCAATTACGACGCCCGCCACAATGAGAGAAATCAGATAGGCCAGCCTAGCCGGCAGCTCAGAGCCTTCTAACAGCCATCTGAGTCCTTTGTCCACTCCCCAGCCTGCTGCCATGGAAAGGAGTACGGCAGCGATATAAGGCATCCAGCGGCGACCGAGCACGTTGAATTGCACATAGGTGCGAATCGATTGCAAATTAAACCAAGTAATAAAAATAAAACAAAGCGTTGATGCAGCAATAAGCCCGTAAATACCGAATATCGGAGCCAATACGAAGCTGGCCACCAGCTTGAGTCCAATGCCAATTAAGGTGTTATACATCGCTAACCGCGGCCTGCCAAGCCCCGACAATACCGAGTTGCTAATCATCATCGTCGCCTGGAAGATCGTACCCGCTGTCAATGCCGCCACAATGCCGCTGCCTTGCGGTCCTGTGAACAGCAGCCCTGTAACTGAATAGGCCAGAACCGCAAGCGTCAGCGCTGCTGGAATGCCGGTAAACAGCACAATACGCATAACGAGCGACGTTTGGCGATTCACCTCTGACATATTTCGCACGGAAAAGGCAGAAGATATAACCGGAATAATCGAAGTGCTTAGCGCTATCGCCAAAATCGGTGGAATGCCGGCAATGGATTGCGCTTTTCCCCCAAAATCCGCCAATATCTCGATTGCCTGATCATAGCTGTAAACTCCCGCTCTCAATTTCATGAGCAGGTAATTATCAACCATATAAATGAGTTGTACCGTTATAGCGGTAACGACAATCGGGATTGAAATTGAAAATATTTCCCGGTAAATGGCGCGAAAAGGAATACGGGACGCTTCCGCTTTTTGTAAAGCGATCGTTTTTGCAGCTTCGCTCTCCGCTGGCCATGTATCCATTTCCAGCTTGTCGGTCCGGCGCAGCTTGACTGCGTACCACACCATGACCAGAATAGCACCTATCGCACCAAAAAAGTTGCCGAAGGACGCTGCTGCTGCTGCCAGCTGATCTCCCCAGCCCCAGGCGAGTACGAGAATCGCCAGGCCGACGCCGACCACAACGCGCATAATTTGCTCCATAATTTGCGAGAGCCCGCCCGCCATCATCAGCTGCCGGCCTTGAAAATAACCACGCATCATGGCGATTAGAGGAAATAGGAGCAGCGTTGGCGCGATCGCCCGAATAGCAAATACCGCGTCAGGCAAATCTTGAGAAACGGCCAGCTGCTCTGCAAAAACATACAACAACGTAGACAAGATGAGTCCTGTTACCAAACCGAACAAAAGCGCCGCCTTATAAATGCGCTGCGCTTCCTGCTGGCGGCCGAGCGCGTAACGCTCGGATACCATTTTGCTAATGGCGCTTGGGATACCGCCTGTTGCTACAATAAGTAAAGTTAAATATAAATTGTTGGAGACGGTAAAGCTCGCCAAGCCTTCTTTGCTCAGCATATGCTCCAGCGGCACACGCTGGAAAATACCGAGCATACGGGCAACCAGCGCAGCCATAGCTAAAATCAGCGTTCCTTTAATAAGTGAATCTTTCTTCATAGCAGGTATGTCTCTCTTTCTTTCGAATGCAGGATTATGGTTTCACGATCGGTTCAAGCGGCTGGTGATTGCCACGGAATGGTACACCGGCGTTTGAGGGCTTCGCCCAATGAACCGCATTTTTGATCACTTGGAGCACTTGTTCATTGTAATACGTCGGATGCGTTTCATGACCGGGACGGAAGTAAAAAATCTTTCCTTGGCCGCGATAGAAGGTGCAGCCGCTGCGGAACACCTCGCCGCCCTCGAACCAGCTCAAGAAGATGAGCTCATCCGGTGCGGGAATATCGAAATGCTCGCCGTACATTTCCTCATGCTCGATGGTAATGTACTCAGGCAATCCAGCGGCAATCGGATGGGCTGGACTCACGGTCCAGATACGTTCTTTCTCGCCTGCTTCGCGCCATTTCAGATCACAGGTAGTGCCCATCAATTTTTTGAAAATTTTCGAAAAATGGCCGGAATGCAAAACAATGAGTCCCATGCCTTGCATGACCCGCCCATGCACACGTTCAACAATCGCATCATCGACTTGATCATGGCCCATATGTCCCCACCAGATCAGGACATCTGTGTTGTTCAGGCGTTCTTCGGTCAGCCCGTGTTCTGGCTGATCGAGTGTAGCCGTAGCGATTTCAAATGAATCGGTGGCGATGCCGGCTGCCAGAGCGTTATGTATCCCATCCGGATAAATGCGCTGCACCTCTTCGTGCACCTTCTCATGCAAAAACTCATTCCAGACCGTCACCTTAATCATTGATTGTCAGCTCCCCCAATTATAATAAAACGATTTCAAAACGTTGTTGACCATGTTTATCTTAATAGTTTATGGTTTTGTCTTTTGTACGATCTTTTAAAGTTTTTGATTTCCCCCTTAAAACAGCGAAGGATTGTCCGAGCTGTTTTGAGTGAAGGTTGTTGATGAAAAGGGCGAAGCGGAGTAAAAGGTTTGGATTTGAGAAGCGGAGCGTTCGCCTTTGCCCCAGAAATTATACCGCTGAGCGGATATATTCAAAATTTCTGGGGCAACAGCGATCGAAAACCAAATCTTTTACGCAGCGCAGCACTATTTTCATCAATCGCCCTTTAAACAACCAGCCAAACAATAAAGAGCACAATCATGATGGATTGCAAAATAACCTTCACCACAACGCTCGACAGCAGCCCGACCAGCGAGCCGATGCCGACCTTCGTTACATGCTTCCATTCCTGAACGACGAACAGCTCGCCGATAACCGCGCCCACGAACGGACCGATAATTAGACCGAATGCTGGAATAACGAATGGTCCCAAAATAAGGCCGATGGTGCTGCCGATTATAGAGGCTTTGGAGCCGCCATATCGCTTGACGCCCCAGGCGCTGACCGCATAATCCGCTACGAACAAGGCAACGACGATGAGCGTCTGCAGCGTCCAAAAGACCCAGCCGAACGGCTCAAACGTAATGCACAGCCCGTACGCAAAAAAAGCGGCGTAAATGGCAAGCGCCCCCGGCAAAATCGGATAAACCGTACCCGCCATGCCGACAATAAATAAAATAATAACGAGCGACCAGCCTAAGATGTCCAAGCTGTTTTCATCCCTTCAATACGTATTTCTTAATAATTTCGGCAACGCCATGCTCATTATTCGACAACGTAATGACGTCAGCTGCTTCCTTAACTGCATCTTGGGCATTGCCCATTGCCACGCCAAGACCAGCATCGCGAATAGCTGCGATGTCGTTCAAGCTGTCGCCAACCGCAACGACCTGTGACATTTCGATGCCCATAACTTCACAAAGCTCGCTCAGCGCGCTTGCTTTCGTAATGCCTTTCGGATTCATCTCCCAGTTGCTCGTGGAGGAGTTCGTAATTTCAAGCGCATCCCACTCGCTGACTTCCTCGTAAATCTTCTTAAGCACGACATCATCTTCGGTGTAGTAACCGAATTTGAGCCAATGATGAGCTTCATAATCATCCGCTGGCGTAATCCATTTTTCCAAATTATAAATGTCCTTCGTGCTGTACGCCCAAAACCAGGTGCCTGCGTGCTTTTGGGCAATTTTATGCAGCCTTTGCACATAATC
The DNA here is from genome assembly GCF_059383875.1 of Paenibacillus sp. JT22N7. NCBI lineage: Bacteria > Bacillati > Bacillota > Bacilli > Caryophanales > Paenibacillaceae > Paenibacillus > Paenibacillus sp. JT22N7. The sequence continues at coordinate 760,993 of NZ_JBXENY010000002.1, read as the reverse complement.
AGGATCAAGCAGCGCTCTGCGGTGCAGCACATGCGGCTTCTTCCAGATCTCTCCACCATTTACCGTAATCATCGGCGTTTCAAGCTGTAATTGCTCAGCAAACGGCAAGGCGCTGCGGAAGCCGCGTCCCGTCGAGAAGCTGACCGTTATACCCGCATCAAGCGCCTTTCTAATCCACAAAGCATTTTCATCGCTAATTTCACTCAGTTCATTCAGCAGCGTCCCATCCATATCGAGTGCTACTAATTTATAATCTGCCATCGTTACCTCCTGCATTTGCTGCATAACATCATATCTTGATGCAATACAGCCATTTTATCATATTTTAAGCGTAAGCCAAACGATCCTGCTCCACTTCAAAAAAATAAAGGCCAACCGCAAAATTCCGGTTGACCTTCATCCCCGCTGCGTTTTTAAACGCAGCTTCAGAAAAGTTCGCATATCGCGTACTACTGTGCTAAACGGCGCAAACGCCATTTTTTCCAGATGACGCCATGGCTAGGCGAGAACAGCAGTGCCAAGATGAACAGCACACCGGCAGCACTAACGATACAGCCTGCAATCGAGGCATCGAGCACAGTCGCCACGCCATATCCAATGAACGTGCTGGCAATGCCCACACCTGCGCTCATGGCGATCATGACGCTCAGCCGTTCCGTTAATAAATAAGCGGTCGCAGCAGGAATAACCAGCAGCCCGACAACGAGAATAGCCCCTACGCTCTCGAAGGAGCTGACCGTCGCCATCGACACGAGTCCCATCAATAAATAATGGAACAAGGCAACGGGAATGCCGCAAGCTGCCGCAAGCGCAGGATCAAAGGCGCATAATTTGAACTGCTTATAGAACAGCCCAATGACGACTAAAATGACCGTTAACGTAATGCCAAGCAGCCATACTGCTATCGGCCCCATACTGACGCCGTTCAGCGTCCACGTATTCCAATGCACATAGGCAATTTCACCATATAAAATCGCATCCTGATCGAGATGCACCTGGCGGGCATACAAGCTCACCAGCAGCACCCCGGTAGCAAACATCGCGGTAAATACAACACCAATGGAGGCATCCGATTGAATGCCGCTTTGCTGAAACAGCTGAATAAGGAACACAGCGAGCAAGCCGCAGGCCATAGCAGCCAGCATCATGACGAGCGAATCCCGTGAGCCGCTGATCAGAAAAGCAATAACGATACCCGGCATAACCGAGTGGCTAATCGCATCGCCGATCATCGCCATTTTTCGCAAAACGAGAAAAGCCCCCAATATGCCGCAGCAGCTGGCGACAAGCGAGCCCGTTAGCAGTATCCAAAAATCGCTCATAGCGTCGCTCCCCCTTCTAGCTGCCGCTCCTTATGTCCCTGCTCCTCATGGATGCTCCGTGCAACCTTGAGCCGCAGCATCCGTTTCGCGAGCAATCCTCTACGAGGGCCAAACAAAATCGAAATAAGAAATAATGCCGTTGCCGCAAGCACCGTCAGCGGGCCCGTTGGCAAATTCGAGCCAAGCGAGCTAATAATCGTGCCGATTCCGCCGCTTAAAGCGCCGAACACGCCAGAGATGACAACCATGAAGCCAAGCTTATCCGTCCAATAACGAGCCGACACCGCCGGTGTAATAATCAGCGCGGCCACTAGCACAACACCGACCGCTTGAATGCCCACTACTACAGCCACGACCATCAAAAACATAAGCAATTGCTCGATTAAAGCAACCGGATAGCCAAGTCCGCGCGCAAAGCCGGGATCGAATGATACAAGCTTGAATTGCTTGAAAAATAACGTACAGACCGCGATGAGCGATAAGCTCACAATCGACATCGTAAGTACATCGGAGCCAACCATCGCGGCCGCCTGACCAAATAAAAACTTATCCAGTCCTGATTGATTGCCATATTCGCCATGCTGAATAATCGTTAATAATACGATACCGAAGCCGAAAAAGCTGGATAGCACAATCCCCATTGCCGCATCATGCTTAATCCGCGAATTTCGCGTAATCCAGCCGATGCCGAACGTCGCGACAAGGCCAGCTGCCCCTGCTCCAAGCAGAAAAAACAGCAGTGATTTTGTGCCTGTCAGCATAAAAGCAATACAAATGCCGGGCAGTGCCGCATGGGCAAGCGTATCGCCCATCAAGCTTTGCTTGCGCAAATAAGAGAAGCAGCCGATGACGCCACTGCTTAAGCCAAGCAGCGTACAGCTTAGAAAAATCCACTGCATATTCGGATCTTGAATCAGTCTCCACAACGTTTCCATCTCAGCCTCACCCTTTCGTGACAGCAAGCCGGGCATTTCCGCCACGCTCAAGAAAGGCAAGCCGCCCGCCATAGGTTTGCTGGAGCATTTGCTGTGTAAATACTTGCTCGGTTTTGCCGTATGCCTGAAGCTCTACATTAAGCAGCAGCACGGAGTCAAAATATTCCTCGACCGTCGCCAAATCATGATGAACGACGATAACGGTCTTGCCCTGCCGTTTCAGCTCTTGGAGCAAAGTAATAATCGCTTTCTCGGTTGCAGCATCGACGCCTGCAAATGGCTCATCCATGAAATACAGCTTGGCGTCCTGCACAAGCGCCCGCGCCAGAAATACCCGCTGCTGCTGGCCGCCGGACAGCTGGCTGATTTGCCTTGTGGCGAAATCCGCCATGCCGACCTTCGCCAAACATTCCATCGCAAGCCTGCGCTCCTTCACTCCAGGGCGGCCGAACAGGCCCAGATGGCCGTAACGGCCCATCATGACCACATCCAGCGCATTCGTCGGGAAATCCCAATCGACCGACTCGCGCTGCGGCACATATCCGATCAGCCTGCGCTGCTGGCGGTACGGCTTGCCATAGATCAGTACTTCCCCGCTGAGGCGAGGAATGAGGCCGAGCGCCGCTTTCATGAGCGTGGACTTGCCCGCTCCGTTCGGCCCGATTACGCCAATCAGCTCTCCTTCCTCTATGGAGAAAGATACGCCGCGCAGCACCGGTTTTTTCTGGTAAGCTACGCTTAAGCCTTCAATGGTCAAAGGAGCTGCCGTTTTCAAATGATTTTTCATAGTAGCCATCGCCTCTCACTGCGTCTTGTTATTTGAGTGCATTTACAATTGTATCTACGTTATGTTTGACCATACCGATATAAGTACCTTCTTCCGTTCCCGGATCGCCCATGGCGTCGGAGAACAATTCGCCGCCAATCGTCACTTCATGTCCCAATTGACGAGCACCCTCGATAACGGAATCGATGGATTTGCGCGGAACGCTGGATTCGATGAAGACCGCTTTGATTTGTTTCTCAACGAGAAAATCCCTCAGCTCGCTCACATCTTTCGACCCATACTCAGACATCGTATTCATTCCCTGTAGGCCTGTGACCTCTAGGCCATAAGCTGCGCCGAAATATCCGAAGGCGTCATGCGCCGTTACGAGAATTCTTCCCTTTTCAGGAATCGTTGCGATTTGCTCACGGGCATATTGGTCAAGCTCCTCAAGCTTCGCCAGGTAAGCCTCCGCCCGTTCCTTGTAGGCCGCCTCGTTCGCTGGGTCCTTCTCCACTAGCGTATCGCGCATAACCTCGGTTGCAGACATCCACAGCTTTACATTAAACCAGATATGCGGATCATGCGATGTCGAATCGCCGCTTGGATTGCCATGCAGCTCCGACTCTGGAATTTGCGAGGATACCGCAACCGTTGGCTTTTGCTTCTCCAGCTTCTCGAACATCTCTCCCATTTTCCCCTCCAAGTGCAAGCCGTTATAAAAAATAATATCCGCTTCATCCAGCTTCTTCACATCGCCTTGGGATGCTTTGTATAAATGCGGGTCAATGCCTGACCCCATAAGTCCTGTTACAACTACGTCGTCTCCTCCAACCTCTGCCGCCACATTAGCGATCATTCCGGTCGTCGCCGTGATTTTTAATTTCCCATCTCCACTTGCCGTCTCGCTGCCACCGCCGCTTGCGCACCCTGCCAGTACAACTGCCGATAAAGCCAAAAACATTAACGTCATAATTAACCTCTTTAATGCCGAATTCATTTTACGCTGCTTCTTCATGCTTTCAATCTCCTATCCATCTAATTGTTTTAATTGATTTGATTTTATTTTGCCTATGCGAATGTAAGTTAGCTAAGCGCCTCTTTGTTTATATTATACAAAAAAGTTTCTCTAGTGCAACATTTTTTTTAAAAAAAAGACCTTTTCCCCAGCAGCGCTGTTGAAAAAGTCTTTTAAAATAAGCTATTAATCTCGATTATTGCACCGTTGTTTCCGTTCCGGCAGCATCTGTCTCGGTCGAAGCCGCGACATCCTTTGCCTTTCCAGGAGTGCCGTTCAGACCAACTTCATAATCATAGGCATCAAAAATTTTACGGGCAACCGGCGCTGCCGCCCAGCCGCCAAAACCACCGTCCGGCATAATGACTGCAACCGCGAGCTTAGGATTGTTAGCAGGAGCATACGCGATAAACACACCGTTATCCGCGGTTCTGCCTTTAACGGACGATTGTGCCGTCCCTGTTTTACGATTAAAGGTGTAGCTTACACCATCGAAGCCTTGCACGCCAACTTTCCCCATGCCTGTCTCGATTTCTTTCCAATACGCATCAGGAAGGTCTACTGTATTAAGCACCACTGGCTCAAAAGCCTGCACAACATTGCCCGAGGAATCCTTGATTTCATTCACGAATTGAGGCTTCATGCGCTTTCCATGATTAGCCAGCATTGAAACATATTGTACCAATTGCAAGGCGGTATAACGAGCCTGTTGACCGAATGAGGCACGAATAAGTGCGGATTGCGCACTTGCTGTCTCAAATTCGTGATAGTAATCGACGCTGCCTTTTTTCTCCATGCGAAGTCCGCTTTCTGTAGAAACGCCTAAGCCGAATTGCTTCATGTATTTATCCCATACATCAATCCCTTCGACACCGGGATATTTTTGGTTCAGCCTGCTGCCGACCATTGAAGCCATAAAAGGGTTGGATGATTTCTCAATCGCTCTTGCCGGATCAAGCGCCCCATAGACGTGACCGCCAGCATTTCGGATTGGAACCTCATGACCTGCTTTACCAAATGTAAACAAGCCTGTATCGTTGTAAATCGAATCTGTACTAAACAAACCTTCGTTTAAGCCAATCAAAACGGAAAGCGGCTTGAGCGTCGATCCAGGTGGAACGAGGGAAGAAGGATGGCTTTTGCGTTCCTCGTCCGAATCGTATTTAGGATATACCTCCGTAATCGTTCCATTGTTTACTACATTTTCAATATTGTCATAATCCTTCTGGCTAATGCTGCCTCCAGCCCAAATGTTCGGATCATAGTCCGGCATGCTAGCCATTGCGACTACTTTGCCTGTCTCCACTTCCATCGCTACTGCAAAGCCGATTTTCGCATAAGGCGCACGTTCAGCAGATAATGATGAAGTACTGATTTTCTTAATCTGATCCATAATGGCCTGCTCTGTAGTTTGCTGCACGCCCCGATTAATCGTCAGGTAAAGGTCATCGCCTTTTTCCGGATTCGTTATTTGTACAGGACCAACGATAACCTCCTGGTTGTTGACCGGATAGCTCTTCAGCCCATTTTTGCCACGCAATATATCCTGGTACAATAACTCAAGCCCGTCAAACCCAACCTCTTCATCCTCCAAGTATTGGAGCTGAGGGTCTTTTTCCTGAGCTTTTTCCCCATAAAAATCCAAGTTTTCTCTTACACCTTTATATTTTTTCAAGTAACCGACCAGTTGAACCGCAGTCGTATCCTGACTATAGTGACGTACGCTTTCCTCCATAATATCTAGACCGACAAAGCTGCTTTTATTGCCGAGAAAATAAGCAATTTCATCATTCGTCAGCCCCGTTTTAATCCGTCTCGGCGTTGAAATCGTATTGAGCCTAAACCCTAAATCCATCTGCATAATGACATCTTCCACTGTCATTTTCAATTCTGAATCTCCGTATTTATCAAACACCTCTACGAGCCTGGTCGCTTCCTCAGTAGCAAGCTTCTTAAGCTCTGCCGTTTTATAATTCGGCGGAATGCTGAAATAAAGCGACTGCGTCGAAGTCGAATACGCAATGGCTTTCCCTTCGGAGTCATAAATATTGCCGCGAATCGGCGCGATTTTCACATTGCGTGTGCTTTTCTTGCTGCCCGCCGCACTAAGCGTCGGTCCTTCAACAAACTGCAAAATAGCCAATTGAATAATCAATACGCTGAACAAACCGAAGACGATAAAGAAAAATAAGTTCAGGCGAAAGGAGAAATGGCGTTTATTATTAATTTCCCTTTTCTGTGGATCATCCGTCAACATGCTCACCTCAATTATGAATTAAATACTCAGCTGCTTATCCCGAATATGCGTCTGGTCAAAATCCGGCGAATTAAACCAATCGCCCGAAGAAGCCCAAGTGGCATCCAGCGGCAGCCATTTCCCGTTGATCAATACTTCATTCCATGCATGGGGGCCGAAGCCGCCCTTCCCATCTGCGCCAAGCCCCGTTACGACCCGTACCTCGACGTCTACCGCTCGCGCCATCATGTCATACAATCTCGCAACATCAATGCAAACACCTTTTCTCGTATCAAATGTGTTTTGCGGAGACTGCTCCTGCCAAATGCCCTGCTCTTCGTAATTGCGGGCCTTGTCCCAATCATAAGCAATTCGCGTACCTAGCCACGCATACAGCGCTCTTGCCTTCTCCTCATCGGTCGCTGCATCCTTGACGACCTGTACCGCCGCCTGCTCAATGTCTGCAGGAATGGCATAATCGATCACTTCGTATTTTCGCTGTAAAATATTTTGGAATTCCGCCTGCATCGCCTCGGCTAAAACAGGCCCGCGTCCAGCTAGCATATCGCCCGCCACCGGCTCAAGCAGCACTGCTGCCTGCGTATACAGAGGCGATTGCTTAATCGTCTGTGCGCCAACGCCATTAGGCAGCAAGGACACATACACGAACAGGACGCCAATGATTATGAAGGCACGGCCTGCGCCATGGATGCCTCCTAACACAGCTCCAAAAACGCGGCTTGCCGCCCGCTGCCTGGGAAGCGCCATTCGCCGCTCCTGCTGCTGCCCGTCCCCGTCTAGGTGAACCCTTCGCCTAAACATGAGCTCAAACAACGGGTTCAGCCCGGAGGCAGCTACTCGCAGCAGCAAATAAATGAACAAAAACAGCACGACATAACGCAGCAGCGCAAAATCCCTTATACTCGTTATCAACGTGTACCAAACCTGCTCAATTGACCCCAGCGCTCTGCTAGGGACGATGACATGCTTCCTCAGCATATCAGCTGCGACTGGAGAAAGCTTTCCCGCCCAATGCGACGCGAGGACAAGACAAGCCACGATGACGATGCTTTCCCACACAGAAAAGAAAAGACGCCTCGCCGATCCCGATGCGCCTCTAATCAAACCCTGAATGAGCGAGACGAGGAGCACCAGGAGAACGGCAGCAGTGACAGGCTCCATCATGCTTTGGCCGCCTGTCTGAATCCATTCCGTCATTCCGATAATCCCCCTCATTCATTGCTCAAAAACTTTATTTATAGTAAAAGTGCTTATTGTTTGTTTTGTTTGGCTTGATCAATAATCGATTGAATCGTCTCGTCAATTTGCAGTTTAAACAAGTCATTCCCGCGGTAAGATACAGAAACTTCATTCGTTCCCGGCACGCCAGTCAGTGCTACGCTATCTGTAGCGACCGTATAGGAGCCGTCTTCATTTGTCGTAAACTTGGCGTTCTTCGCTTCGCCGATCATAGCCGAAATCGCTTCCTGCTTAAGGCTTCCCGTTGTTTCCTCCAGCTTTGTGCCAAATGCCTTCAAATCCTCCATCGTATACCCGCTGTAGACGATAACGCCAAACACAATGACGGCGACTAAAGCCCATTTCACAACGGTTTTGACGATACGGATAACAAGCAGCAGCACAACAAGGGCAATAGCAAGCACAAACCAATGGTCCTTCAGAAAATCGCTCCAAGTATTCCAATCATAACTTGAAAAATCCAGAAACTCCAACCTGACCCCTCCTATTATAACGTGCGGACACTGCTATTATCAAACATTATACCCCAGCTGCAATCCAGCGTAAACGCTAGACGCCTTGCTTTATGCAGACATATCCTGTCCGACCTTGGCGTACAAGTAAATTATATGGCTCAGGGGCATGGCCTATGAATGGAACGAGCGTGACCGTCATCGATGCACTCCCTGCTAAGCTGATAACAATCTGGAGGTGAAGCCTGATGAAAACCGCCATCTGGCTCTATTTTTTTCTGTTCGTCGCCTTTTTTGATTTGCATGCTCAATATCCGATTTTGACGCCCTTCGCCATCTCGCTTGGCGCAGCGCCTTCGTTCATTGGGCTGATGATGGGCATGTATTCCATTACGCATCTACCTGGCAATCTCATTGCCGGCTATGGCGTGGACCGCTTTGGCAGCAGGCTGTTTATCGTCTTCAGCTTGCTTGGAGCCGGCGTCATCCTCTTGTTTCAAGCCCAAGTGACGAATCCTTGGCAGCTGCTTGTCCTTCGGTCCATTAGCGGCTTCGTGCTCGCCTTCCTTTCGCCAGCATGCCTTGCCCTGCTCGCCCGCATGACTAGCAATCGCACCGAGCAGGGCAAGCTCATGGCCGGCAATGGGCTCGTACATACGCTGGCAACTGTCGTTTCCCCAGCAGCAGGCGCTTATATGGTGGCCAAAATCGGCTTCGCCACCGCATTTTATATGCTGGGCTGGATATTAATCGTTACTGCGATATGCGCGCTGTTTTTCATTCGCGACATCCCGGCTGCTGCCGTTCCTGTCACTTCTGCCGGAGCACAGCATCAGAAGCTGCCGTCCCCAGCGGCCGCCGATTCAAAGTCGGTTTCTTGGCTGATTTATGTATTGCCGGTTGGCATCAGCTGCGCGCAGGGCATCCTGTCCTTTGAGCTGCCGCTCATGGCGACAACGACCGCTGGCATGATGACAACAGGCTTGCTTTTTTCCGTGGTCAGCATCGGCGCATTGATTACGCTCAGCATGCTGTTTCTCAACCGTCTCTCCGCCTATCGCCGTACTTTATGGGGGGCGCTCGCACTGGCTTTAATTTATTTCACAATAGCCGCTGATTCGCCGCTGCCCTTCGCCGTTATGCTGCTGCTGGTTGGCATGGCTAAAGGGATTGTCATTCCCGCCATTTCAATATTGCTTATTGAGCTAAGTGGAGGCGCACGCTACGGCCGCACCTTCTCCGCTCTGTCCATTGCCTATTCGATTGGAGCCTTTCTCGGTCCAATGCTTGCTGGTCAGCTGCGCAACTATATGTCGCCGTACTATATCGCATTTCTAGTCCTGATGCTCGCTGTGTCGATTCTCCCTTTCCACCGCCGCAGCCCGCTCGTCACACGAACCCATTTTTCATCATGACCGCTGCAAGCTTTTCCCCTTGTAATTTGATACACTGGATGCAAGGTGAAACGGCTGTTGCCGTCTTTTGGCGGCGCGGCGCGTTTCAGTCCGAGAAATATAAGCCTAATTATAAAGGGGAAACTTATAAATTCTTATATTTCAAGCGTAAACGGCTGAAGCCGTCCTTTAGCGGTAAAGCTGCCGTTTCGCGTTGAAATATAAGCCCATTTATAGTGTGAAGCTTATAAATTGTTATATTTCGAGCGTAAACGGCTGAAGCCTTCCTTTGGTGGTAAAGCTGCCGTTTCGCGTTGAAATATAAGCCCATTTATAGTGTGAAGCTTATAAATTGTTATATTTTAAAAAAACAAGGTGATCAGCATGATAGACATTGCGATTATTGTGGAAGGCAAAAATGATAAAAGCCGCGTCAGGCGCGTGCTTGACGAAAGCATTCCGATCTATTGTACCTACGGCACCCCGGGAACGGAGCAGCTTGAGAAGCTGCGCAAGCAAATCGCTGAGCGTCACGTTTATATTTTCACAGACAATGATTCCTCAGGAAAACGCATTCGGGGCATGCTGCGCGATGTGTTCCCTGATGCCGAACATATGTATACGCGGCGCGGCTATTCAGGCGTTGAGCATACACCCGAGGAATACGTTATCGCCCAATTGGAAAAAGCGGGATTAGAGGAACATATTCTGTATCCTCCTCCCGCTCCTGCCCCGCAAGACTAAATATGAAGTATAAAAATAACGAATGATACTGTCACAATACTGAACACCGTTGACAAAAATACCGCCTGTGAAGCAAATTCCGGCTCATTGTCGAATTCCACCGCCAGCAGCACGCTGCTCAGCGAGGTCGGCACCGAGGCCGAAACGATTAGCGCCGCTGTCGTCAGCCTGTCGAATACGAACAGTCCTGTGGCGCTGATCAACCAAATAGCAAGAGCTGCCAGCAGCGGGCCTCCTATTAGACGAAGCCCGTTCGACAGCAGCACATTGCCAAGCAGGCGCTTGTCAAACCGCCACTTCATGCTGCCCAGCTGGACGCCGAGCGTAATGAGCGCTGTTCCAATAAAACCGTTTGCCAAATATTCAATCGGCGTTTGCAGCGGCTGCGGCATCTCTACGTCCAGCCCTTTTAATAAAAATGCGAGCGGAATGACATAAATAATCGGCATCGAAAAAATCGTCTTCAGCGTATCGCGCCATGACAGCTTATGAGCATTCACGCTGTAAATGCCGAACGTATTCGGCAAAAAGGACTGCGTCGTCATGACCAATATTTGCACCGCCAGCGTCACCGGGTTCCCCGCAAACGCCAGCTGATTGAGCGGTATGCCGTAATTGGCACTATTGTAGAACAGTACGCTGTTGCGCATGGAGCCGCGCATGCCACCTTGCAGCCCTCGCATTTTCACAACGACCTCTACCGCTAAAGCCTGCAGCAGCATGAAAATAACGACAAACAGCAGCACCTTCCATATTAGACTCATTTCTAGCTCCGTCGTACGCAGCAGCTGAAAAATGACCGCCGGCGAAAAAACATAAAAATTCAGCTTGGATAAGGTTTTGATGTCCAAAGAAAAAAGCCGCTGCATTGAGAAGCCAATAGCTATCATCAATGTAAGCGGCGCAACATTACTCCATAAAATATGATAAAAGATAGCCATCGCTATTCCTTCGCAAGCCGCTTCATATCCGCAACGATGCTTTCCGGCGTCAAATCCTCATTGCTTCCAGCAATCCATTTGCGAATTTGGCCTGTTTTGTCCACCAGAGTAATGACATTCATATGCGTAAAGCCGGTTCCTTCTTTGTCCTTAATGGCACTGGCGCCAAAATCCTGGGCGAGCTTGATGGCCGCCTGCGGATCATCCCCACGCAAAAACGTCCAGCCTTCATTGAGCTTGGCATAATTGCGCTCCGCGAACGCCTTAATAACCTCCGTTGTATCACGCTCGGGATCGAACGTAATCGAGATCATTTCGGCATCTGTGCCAAGTATGCCCTCCTTCTCCAAACCTTCCTGCACCTGTGACAACAGAAACGTCGTTGGCGGACATACATCCGGGCAATTGGCAAAATAAAAATAAACCAATCTCGCTTTGCCATTCGTCGATTCCTTCGACACGATGTTGCCGTCCAAATCCGTAAGCTCAAAGGCCGGCGCTTCTTGCAGAACCGGCATCGGCGCTTCCGGCTTAAATACATTGGTCATTAATAAATAAATGCCCATCCCCAGGCAAAGTGCCAGCACAGCGATTTTGAAGCTATGCTTTTTCAAAAAATCCATGATCCCCATCCTCCCATGAAGCTTGTCCAGAAATGATGCGCTATTTCACCGTATTAACAATCATGACGATGAAAATAACCATTAGATAATTAACCGAAATGAGAAAATTCGTTTTCGCCCATTTCTCCGTATCCTTCGCCTTCAAGCCGCGAATCGTATGTACGGCCCACAGTACACTGCCTGCAATGGACAGGATTAGAAAGACATATCCAGTGTATCCATAATAAAACATGAGAAAGCAAGTAGGTATAAGCAGTGCCACATAAGGAATCATCTGCAGCTTTGTCCGTCTAATCCCTTTCACAACCGGCAGCAGCGGGAAGCCAGCTGTGCGGTATTCCTCCACCCGTCTAATGCCAAGCGACCAGAAATGAGCGGGCTGCCATAAAAATAATAAAGCGAACATGAGCCAAGCTCCTGCATCTACTTCATTCGTTACTGCGCAATAACCGATAACTGGAGGCATCGCACCGGAAATTCCGCCAACCGACGTGCTCCATGTGGAGCTGCGCTTCAACCAAATCGTATAAATCACGATATATACGAACCATCCTAAAAGTCCAAGCCAGCCTGTAAGCGGATTGACCGCTATAAACAGCACCAATTCCCCTATGATGCCAAGCACAAGGCCATAACCAAGCACAAACATCGGGCTCATTCTGCCTGTTGGCAAGGCGCGTCCTTTCGTTCTTTCCATCTTCTGATCCAGCTCACGATCCCAATAATTATTAATGACGCATGCTGACGCCATTGTGAGCGTGGAGCCAATCAGCATCCAAAGCAGATCAAACCAGGCAATATGCCATTTGGAAGCTACCCAAAAGCCGCCAACAGCTGCAAACATATTGAGCCGGAGCAACCCTGGTTTTGTCAATGCTATCAAGTCTTTAAACACGAAGCGAGCCTCCCAGGTATGTGACACGGCGCACGTTGCGCCCATACATTCATTGGTCAATCGTTCTTAATCATACAGAAAAAACCACGTTATGACAACGCTCAAGCTTATAATTCATCAATTTGCCACTCAAAATGTGACAATAATTTTGGAACCCTTTCTCTGGGCTCACAATACACTAAGTATGTAGTTTAACGCCCATGATCATTCGCCTATCGATCGGCGGAGCGTCATTGAGGGTTGAAAGGAGCCTGCCTGTGGCAGTCATCAAGACAAATGCAGAGGATACGAAAATGCTGGCTAGGCTGATGCGCGCAGAAGCGGAAGGGGAAGGCGAGCTTGGCATGCTGATGGTAGGCAACGTTGGCGTCAACCGCGTTCTGGGCAACTGTCTCGACTTTAGAAATATTCGTTCCATTCCGCAGATGGTGTTTCAAAGCCCCGGAGGCTTTGAGGCTACACAGAAGGGATATTTCTATCAAAAAGCGCGCGATCGCGACATCCGGCTCGCCGAGCGCGTCATTGGCGGGGAACGGCAGCATCCGGCGTCGAATGCGCTGTGGTTTTTTAGGCCGGCCGCAGGCTGTCCTGGCACCTGGTACAATCAATCGAACAGCGGCCGCTTCAAAGCCCACTGCTTCTTCGTACCTACAGCAGCTGATTGTCCAAGTGTGTATTAGCATCATCGCAAATGCAGCAACTGATTTTTTATTTGGAGAGCGAGGAATTTCACATGACGAATGGTTATGGTTACAAAACAGCGGTTAGTCCGGCAAACACAGGGGGCTACGGCTACCCTTATCAGATGGGCGCGCAGCCGATGCCAATGCCAACGCCGATGCCAACACCGATGCCGGCAATGATGGGTGGCCAAATGCCTGCCATGCAGCAGGTAGCGGGCATGCAGGCGATGCAGCCGATGCCGGTTAACGTTCCTAGCGGTTCCTTCGTAACACCATCCGGAGGCAATGTGGTTACTGTTCCGATCGTAGAGGAATCATACGTAGAAAATATTTTACGGCTTAACCGCGGCAAAATGGCTACCTTCTATATGACATATGAGAACAACCGCGAGTGGAACGCCAAAACGTTCCGCGGCATTATAGAGGCAGCTGGCCGTGACCATATTATTATTAGCGATCCAACAACAGGCATGCGTTATCTGCTGCTTTCCATTAATCTTGATTATGTCACCTTTGATGGCCCAATCAATTATGAATATCCATTCCAAGGCGGCAAAATTACAAACACTACACCGCTGAGCACCAGCCGCGAATAAGGCTAACAAGCCGCCGCTAATGGCAGTCATCTATTATCACGCTTCTTTTATTGCGGCGCAGCGACTGGCTTAAACGTCCACACATGCACCTTCGCTGCGCCTCCCGGCACCCAATCGGCCATCTGGCCCCAAGAAGAACGCTCATTCAGGCGTTCTTTTTTTATTTGCTCCGCCTCCTCTGCGCTTTCTGCCTGCCATACCTCAACGAATAAATCAGGCTGATCTGTTCCTTCATAAACACGGAGTTCGGCATTTGCTGCTTTCATTTGCTCTATATAATGTAAATACTCGATTTTGTTTTCGGTTTTAATGCGATATTCCGCAAAGCAAATATACATCGTTACATCCCCTTTTCATTTCCTAAACTCTCCTTCATAAATCAGCTTTCAGCCGTCGATACTACCGTATACGGACGCTTGAATGAAGATACAGGAGGTTGCTACCGTGGATACAGGAACACATCTAGTTATAGGCATTGGCCTTGCGGGCCTTGCCACCATTGACCCCGTTATTGCAGCTGATCAAACGCTGCATACGGCAGTCTTGATTGGAACGGTTGTTGGGTCGCAAGCACCTGACTCCGATACGCTGCTGCGGCTGAAGGGCAATGCCAGCTATATCCGCAATCATCGCGGCCTTTCCCACTCGATTCCAGCTATAGCCATTTGGACTGTCGTTATTACCGGATTATTGGAGCTATTTTATCGTGGCAGCCTGCCATGGCTCCATGTAGGAGGCTGGGTACTGCTTGCCGTATGCGTCCATGTGCTAAGCGATCTATTTAATGCATATGGCACACAAGCGATGCGGCCATTCACGGAAAAATGGATTTCATGGAACATTATACACATTTTTGACCCCGTAATCTTCATTACCCACATCATTGCTATTTTATTATGGGCAATCGGGGCCTTCAGCCCAACCATCATTTTTCCGATTCTTTATTTATTTACGGCCGCTTATTTTGTATGGCGGACGCTTGCCCAGCGGACAATCATGCGGAAGCTGCCTACGCTGGATAAAGAAAATCTTTCGGCAGACGGATATTTGCTCATTCCGACCGTATCGCTCAGCATATGGAATGTGGTCAAGCTGATGAAGGATGGCAGCTTCGCAGTTGGCGATTTGCGTAATAGCTCGCTCCGCTGGGTCGATCGGGTCAAATGCTCGGATCATCCCGCAGCTGCCAGGTCCAAAAGCGATCCCGCCATTCGCTCCTTCCTTTATTTAACCAAGTTTGCCTGTGCCGATGTTACTGAGCATGAGTGGGGCTATGAGGTGCGCTGGTCCGATGTCCGCTACAGGCATCGCAAGCAATACCCTTTTCTCGGCGTCTTATTAATGGACAAGGAGTACAAAACCTTAGGCTCTTACGTTGGCTGGCTAAGCGACGAACGGCTAATGAAGCGGCTGCGAATGAATACTTATTAACAGCCCAGTCTTTATGGGTTGACGGCGGAAAGCTCCTTCCTTCACAATAGAAGGAAAGAGCTTTCCTTTTTTTTGCGGCCGCATGTCAAATGGACAAAGAAGAAGCCCAGGGTTTCCCCTGAGCTCCTGTTTGTATTGCTTTGTGTATAGAAAAAACGATTAACGGTAACCGCCAGACAATTGTTGTTCGGCAATTTGAACTAGTTTTTTCGTAATATATCCACCCAACGAACCTGCATCGCGAGTAGAAATATTGCCGTAGTAACCGTCTGCCGGAAGTTGTACACCAAGCTCTTGAGCTGCTTCTAGTTTCAATTGATTCAGAGCTTGCGTTGCTTGTGGTACCACCAATGTGTTACTTGACATGAGGAATTTCTCCTTTCAGTATGGGCACTGTGATATGTTGCAAGCTTGCAAGCTTATTATGTGCACGAGTCAAGAAACTATTCGGATTTTCAAAAAAATATTATCGGGCGGTTACTGCCCTAGAGGAGACCCTCATTATGTCCAAGCCTTTATCGCTGCTTTTTGCCGTCGTTGCTGTACTTTTGATGAGCGCTACCGCCATTTCCATGAGCTATAATGCTTGGCTAGCCCTGCTATTTGCTGTCCTTACGTTATTTTCAATCGGCGCAGGCTTCATTGTGAAAGCGAGACTTAGACGGCTCAAGCAGCAAAACAACTAGCGCTTCGGCGCTAGGAAGCCCATTCTTTCTTTTACATCGGCTAGTGTACGATCTGCAATTTCCGCTGCTCGTTCAGCACCCTGCTTCAAAATATCATGGATTTCGCCCGAAGCGCGAATTTCTTGGTATCTCGTTTGCAGCGGCTCCAGCACGGAGACAACTTGCTCGGCCAACGCTTTTTTGAACGGTCCATAGCCTTGCCCTTCGTAACGCGCCTCAACCTCTTCAATCGTCAAGCCTGCACAATTGGCATAGATGCTCATGAGATTGCTGATTTCAGGCTTGCTGGCTACATCATATTTCACTTCTCGGCCAGAATCCGTTGTCGCACGGCTGATTTTTTTGCGAACGACATCTGGCGGATCAAGCAGGGCAATGAAGCTTCCGGCATTCGGATTGCTCTTGCTCATTTTTTTGCTGCCGTCGTCCAGTGACATAATGCGCGAGCCATGCTTCGGCATGTAAGGCTCTGGAATGGTGAAATATTCGCCGAAACGGTTATTGAATCTGCCCGCAAGATCGCGCGTCAGCTCCAAATGCTGCTTCTGATCGTCACCTACTGGAACTAGATCAGCGTTATACAGCAAAATATCCGCAGCCATCAAGGATGGGTATACGAACAGCCCTGCCGGAATCGACTCCTTGCCTTGGGACTTATCTTTAAACTGCGTCATGCGCTCCAGCTCGCCCATATAAGAAAGCGTTGTGAAAATCCATCCCAGCTCAGCATGTGACCGCACATGCGACTGGACGAAGATGCTCGCTTTCGCCGGATCGATGCCGGCAGCAATATAACAAGCGGCTACCGCTTCTGTCTGCTCGCGCAGCGCGGCCGGATCTGGCAGCTGCGTAGCAGCATGCAGGTCAACAATCATGAAGAAACATTGCTCGGAATGCTGCAATTTGACGAAGTTTTTCATCGCGCCAATGTAATTGCCCAGTGTCAGCTGGCCGCTTGGCTGAATGCCTGATAATACTTTTTTCATCTTCAATCTTCCTCTCCAATTTAAAAATCAACGCAAAAAATCCCCCGCCGCAAGGGACGAGGGACCGTGGTGCCACCCTAATTCGCTATCCGCAGCCGCCATTATAGGGCGACTTAACAATCGGATTAGCCTTCAATATTCCATAACGGGGAATTTCCGGAGAAGCATCGGCAGCGCGAGTCGCTGCGTTCCGCTTTCGGCTCGGGGGCCCATTCGGCTTCAGGCTTGCACCG
Source organism: Paenibacillus sp. JT22N7 (assembly GCF_059383875.1). NCBI lineage: Bacteria > Bacillati > Bacillota > Bacilli > Caryophanales > Paenibacillaceae > Paenibacillus > Paenibacillus sp. JT22N7. Next base: position 743,792 of record NZ_JBXENY010000002.1, on the reverse strand, counting down.
GTTCACACCAACCACCGGCTCTCTGGACGCAATTTACCTGCACGTACTTGTTCCCGTCATCGCATTTACAATGATTATACAGCCCTAACAGCCAATGTCAAGCTGCAGGGCATCCGCTTTTGGCTCATAAAGTTGTCCTATTCTGCTTTTCGGGCGCATAAACTGTGATATAATCGTAATTATTACTATAAGAAAAGCGGGTGTGGTTTTTTTATGCCGATTATTAGATTTCGCTACATAACCGTGCTATTGGCGCTTGGCTGTGCCGGAATATTCGCCGTCCTTGCTTTTAATCGCCCATCAGCTTTCACCTTTCTCGATTATGCCCATGCCCAGTCGTTCAAAATTACATTTCTGAGCATTATTTTAGAGGCGATACCGTTTATTCTGCTTGGCGTGCTGTTCTCCGGTCTGCTTCAAGTATTCGTGACAGATGAGATGATTCGTAAATTTACGCCTAAAAATCCCATTGCCGGTGTGCTGTTCGGCGGCTTGCTCGGGCTTGCTTTTCCGCTGTGCGAATGCGGCATGATTCCCGTCGTCAGGCGGCTTATCCGCAAAGGCATGCCCGCTTACATTGGCATTGTTTATTTGCTTGCCGGACCCGTCGTCAACCCGATTGTGTTCACGGCTACCTTTACCGCTTTTCGCTCAGCTCCGGAAATGGCCTATGCCCGCCTTATTCTTGCGTTTGCGGTAGCAGTCATTATTGGGCTGATTATGCATTTATTTATGCGCAAAAGCCCTCTTCGCGACGAACACACGCCGCAGCTTGCTGTACATTCCAGTCATGGAGATCATCACGGGCATCACACACATAAGCATGATCACAGCCACTCTCACGAACATCATCATCAGGAGCAACGAGGCAGTCTCGGCAGCCGATTGTCCGCCATGCTTGGACATGCTTCGGATGAATTTTTTGAGATGGGAAAATATTTAATTTTCGGCGCTCTGATTACTGCGGCGATTCAGACCATTATGGACAGAAGCGTACTTGCTTCTGTAGCTGATCAGCCTATGCTTTCTTATATAGCTATGATGGCCTTTGCCTTTATTTTATCAATTTGCTCTACATCGGATGCCTTTATCGCCGCTTCCTTCGGCAATGTGTTTACAAGCGGCCCGCTGCTTGCCTTTCTCGTATTTGGCCCGATGATTGATTTCAAAAATATGCTCATGCTGCTATCCGCTTTTCGGCTCAAAATTGTACTGGCGCTCGCCCTTCTCTGTTTCATTTTAATTGGGCTTGGCTCCTGGATTATGGAGGTATCGTTATGAAGCATCACCTGCTTAGAGCTTTCATTTTGACTGCATTTGCTCTACTTATCGTTTATTTATCCCGTTCCAATCAGCTCTCCTTGTATATTGCGCCAAGGATGGAGCTCTATGTAAAGCTGTCTGCTCTCGGATTGTATGCTGCAGCCATCCATCAGCTGTTTCTAGCCTTGAAAATACGGCGCCAGCAGCATCAGCATACGGCTGAATGCGGCTGTGTGCACGCTCCATCGCCATCCGTATTCAAAAACACGGTCATCTACAGCCTTTTTATTTTCCCGCTAGCGCTCGGCTTCCTCTCTCCTGCTGGTGCTTTGGGCAGTACGGCCGCATCGAAAAAGGGCGTAAGCTTTGCCGCTTCTACTACGGTTCAGCCGCTCGGCACCGAGCCTAGTCAGCTCGCCGTCTCCTTACCTGAACCGCCTTCTTCCCTTGCACCGAAGCCGCTGACTTTGGAGGAGCGTTTCCCTTACGATGAATACACGAAGGCTCACGCCGAATACGGCATGAAGCTGTATCAGAAGCAGAAAATTGCCGTCCCGGAAACGACCTACATCGAGACGCTGACAACACTCGATTTGTATCGCGATAATTTTATGGACAAAACAATTGACATTAGCGGGTTTATTTACAAAGAGGATGACATGGGAGAACAGCGTTTTGCCGTTAGCCGTTTCGCCATGACCTGCTGCTCGGCGGATGCCGTGCCGTATGGATTAATGGTTCAAGTCAGCCATGCAGACGATTATAAGGATTTTGCCCCGGATGATTGGGTAAGCGTCTCGGGCAAGCTGATGATCTCCATGTATAACGGCAACGAAATATTGACCTTAAAGCTGAACACGATTAAACGTATTGAAGCGCCCGAGTCGCCTTATGTCTATGCGAATTTTGATTTTTAGCCATCCAGCATGCGAATAATATCAAAAGAAGCCTCCGGCTCATTCCGCTACACGAACAGCGGTTCCGGAGGCTTCTTCAAGCTATCGCCATCAGCTGCTTCAATTTCAGCGCTACACCCTGCTTTATTCGGCACCTGGGTACAGCTCGCGCAAATTCGATTGGCGCGGCTGCTTGTAGCGGTAGCTCCAGTTCGACGTATTGTAATTTGACTCATAGCAGACGCTTGCCGACCATGATCCCGCCCCTTGCTTTACGGCAAAATCGTACATAATCTCGCCATGCGTCCAATTGCGTCTATATTTAAGGCCTTCGATCGCCATCTTTCTGAAATCCTGCACCTGCTTAGCGGTCATGCCTGAGTTCAACTTTTCAAATTGGCCGTTTCTCGTCTCTAGAGGATTATGCCTCATGCCAAATTTCCCAACCGCATTGTTGCGGATATGTATACATACCGTTCCTGCAATCGCATTCATTAATTCCTCTTCCAATTGCCGAAATACAAAATCAACTTGTCTTGCTAGTGACATTGATTCCAATTCCATACCCATACTCCTCCTGGTTGTAAAATAGTCATTATATATAAGCGTTTCCCTAAATATCTCTATATGTGTAGTTCTTGGGACTCATTATAGTTCAAAAATCATGAAGTTACAATAAGAAAATTCGCAATTTTCAGTTAATTAAATTTAACCAAAAAGATCATTGCGGGCCCTTTATGAAAGGGCAGCAATGATCCTTCAAAATCAAATTGTTCGATTCAGCTTTGCCCGATGCTCCATGCGGCGCTGAACCCGCTCCGTCTCGCTGCTGCGCGGACACGTATAGCAATAACGGCCGCCTTCAACTTTATAATAGTGGCAGCAGGCATATTTAATGCGCATCTGTTTCTCTGGGTCATCAATAGCTTCCGTATATTGGAATTTAACATCCAAAGGATTTCTTTTGCGATGAAAAATCGCAGGATCAAGCGCCTTCGCCGTTTTATACAGCGAGTCAATGGATTCCTTCACCGCTTCGCTTTCCGAGGAAGCCATGATGACGCCATACTCATATTCCAGCGAAGTGGGCAGCTGCCCCCATAACAAGCTTGCTTTGGCCGATCCAGCACGCTCTATGCTATGAAAAAACGGAGCGATCGTCTCATGAAAAAACGTTTCAAGCTGTGCACGCACCCATTCGCCAGCCGCCTCCTCCGTAGACGGAGATTGGAGCAGCTCAGCCTTATTTAACCTGAAATACACATTATAATAACCGTCCGCTTTGCACACATAAAGCGTCAAATTATCCAGCGACATATTTGGTGCCATACGGTATTTCGCCAGCATATAAATGAGGGCCAGCATCGGCCTGCGAAACCAGGAGGCTGCATAAACTTCAGCCACTATCTGCTCCTTCCCCATCACAAGCGGCTGGTATACGGCAAGCAGCTCCTCCATCACAGGCTGTTCAAGCAAGGCAGCAGCAGCACTTGTGTAAACCACTTCATCAGGCTCAACTACGCAAAGATTAAACCGCTCCTTTAACAGCCGATATATGTCTTCAGCCATTTGTTGAACCCGGAACGAAGAAATTCATAATTTGATCATGCAGTCCTGGCAAACCCTCGTGGCCAAAATCCGGATAAATTTCCACCCGCTTCGGTGACTGAATTTTATTATAGACCGCAAACTGGGTCGAAGGCGGGCAAATCGAATCACTGAGGCCTACGCCAAGCAGCACTTCTCCGCGAATCCGCTCCGCAAGAAATTGAATATCAATATAACCGAGCTTTGTAAAAATCTCTTCCTCGCGCTTATGCTGCGGATCGAAATGGCGGAAATACGTACGCAGTTCAGCATAGGCATCAATCGCCAAGTCCATCTCATACACGCGGCGATAGTCGCTGAGGAATGGATAAACAGGAGCAAGCTTCTTCACGCGCGGCTCCAGTGCGGCGCAAGCAATCGTGAGCGCACCGCCTTGCGACCAGCCCGTTGCATATACCTCATTTGCATCCACCTCTGGCAAATCCATGGCGATACGAGCGAGCTGTGCCGTGTCCAGAAAAATATGACGGAACAGCATATTATCCGCTTCGCCATCAAGCCCGCGAACAATATGCCCATTATGCGTCGTTCCTTTGACGCCGCCTGTATCCTCCGAGCAGCCGCCTTGTCCACGTACGTCCATCGCCAGCACCGTGTAGCCAAGCGATACGAAGCTCAGCTTATCTGCCCAGTCTCCTGAAGAACCCGAGTAGCCGTGGAACATAACGACTGCTGGGTGAGGCTGCTGAGCGCCTTGTCTAGGGCGAAGATATTTGGCATGAATTCTCGCGCCGCGCACCCCTGAAAAATACAGGTCAAAGCATTCCGCTGAAGCTGGCTGGAAAGCGCTCGGAACCATTTCAACATTCGCATCTGTTGCATTGAGCTCGGCAAGCGCGCGATCCCAATAAGCCTCGAAATCCGCTGGCTTTGGACTTCTGCCTTGATATTTATGTAATTCATGAACAGGCATATCTAATAGCGGCATTATTTCATCCTCCATCTTATCTTCTTATCCCGTTAATTTTAAGCCCGTGCCCTTCACTTGTAAAGCGGATGAAAGGCGTTATTTAGGGGAAAATAACGTTTATTCCGGCTGTTTGCCAGACCGAATGGAGGACGTCATGTAATGCTCCAGCGCCTGAACAAATTGTTGATTTTGCTGCTGGTTATCGCCACCTTCCTGACATCTGCGGAAGAGCTGAACGCCAGCTCCAAGGCAAGCGTACAGACGGCGGCCATAACAGACAGCAGCGGCAGCCTTAGTCAGGCGGATAAAGCCAAAACAGGCAAAAAACGCCGCTCTGACAGCGTGTCATGGGTTAAGCTGCAGCAGCGCTATCCCGGCGCCTATTTTCTCAATGGGCCGCGGCATAAAAAAGAGGTCTCGTTAACCTTTGATGATGCTCCTGATCCGCGCTTTACCCCTGCAATACTGGATATATTGGCGAAGCATCACGTACAGGCAACTTTTTTTCTTGTAGGCACGCGAGCGGATAAACATCCCGAAATCGTAAAAAGAATTCATCGCGAAGGCCATATCATCGGCAACCACTCTTATAATCATGAGGTGATGTCGAAGCTTTCACCGAATGATTTTCACCGTCAAGTGTGGCGTACCGATACGATCATTAGTCGAATCATCCCGTATCATCCGCACTTTTTCCGGCCCCCCTATGGCGAGATGCAGCCTAGTCAAGTCGCTTGGGCCAAAAACAACGGTTATATTGTTGTGAATTGGGATGTTGATTCAGCGGATTGGAAAAACAATCCGACCAGCTCGGCCATTTTACGGAATATGCATAAAACGCTGCGCTCAGGCTCCATCATCTTGCAGCATGCCGGCGGCGGCGTCAAGCAAAGCCTCTCTGGCACTATCGAGGCGCTTCCACAGCTCATTGCCTCCCTCCAGCAGAAGGGCTATCGCATCGTCACGCTGCCAGAGCTGCTCGAACAAAGTGCGGAGAGACACATCCGTTAGCCCTGTGTTGTAATTGCAATACAAACAAGCCCAGCGCTCCTCGGGTGCGAGGAACACTGGGCTTGTACATAGGGTTATTGGAGTCAGCGTTAAACTAAATAACGCAACAGACCTATTTCAAAATAACGCTCTACTTTACCATATATACTTTAACGTCTTGAATGCCGAAGCTTTGAGCAGTGGCTGTGCTGCCAGGTACAAAAATATCGATGCGATTGCCTTTGATCGCTCCACCCATGTCGTTTGCTACAGCAATCATGCCGCCATCAGGCAATCCATCATAATCGTAGCCTGTCACATAAAGCTTCGTTCCAAGCGGAATAACCGAGGAATCTACCGCCACTGTTCCTACTTTAAGCGGATTGCCAAAATAATCGACGGCGCCCCATTTTCCATTTTCCGACGCTGCCGCTGTGTAAGCGGTCGCTTTTACATTCAGCTGCTTGCTGAACGTATAGCTGTTGCCGTTGCTTGCAATAATGCTTTTTGCAGATAGGCTTTCAGCCTTAATCGTTGCTGCTGCTTTTGGCTGCGCTTGAGCGCTTGCTTTAGCTGCATTGTCGGCATTTTTCGCTGCCTTGGCATTCGTTTTCACCGCTGCTGCTGCAACTGGAACATTTAATTTCATGCCTACCATTATGTTCAGCGGATTAATTTTGGAATTAGCTGCAAGCAGTTTATCTAAATCAACCTTATACTGCTGGGAGAGCTTCCAGAACGTATCGCCTTCTGCCGCTTTATGTGTTTGGGTTGCCGCGTTAGCGGGAGCTGCTGCCAGCGCGCAGGAAAGCACGATAGCAGCAGCTGTAATACTTAGTTTTTTCATCACAAATATCCTCCAAAATCGATTAAGTCCATAGTTTACTAAGCCGCGCGGGCAAGGAGCTGCGCGGCGTGAAAGATTTAGCTAACGATCGCCTGTTTCTGTTCACTTCTAGTTCGTAAATTCTTGTACCCATTGGCCGTTGTAGTAGCCAACACCGATTTTGCCGAAGTTTTTGCTCAAAATATTTTCACGGTGACCTGTGCTGTTCATCCATGCTGTCATTACTTCAGACGGGTTGCGTTGTCCGGCAGCAATGTTCTCGCCAGCGTAAGAGTAGCTAACACCGAAGCTCTTCATCATATCAAACGGCGATCCATAAGTTGGGGACGTATGGCTGAAATATTTGTTGTCCGCCATATCCTTCGCTTTGGCTACCGCGACTTTTGTCAGCAGCGCATCGACCGTCAAAGCTGGAAGACCAGCGCTTGCACGCTCTTGGTTTACGATTTTGACGACTTCGCTTTGATAAGCGCTTTGATCGACAGTTGTACCGCTGCCCGAATTCGAAGAACCAGAGCCTGTTCCTGTCGTTGGCTTCGTGCTGCCAGTGGAACCAGAGCCTGTGCTTGGCTTCGTTGTGCCTGTGCTTGGCTTCGTTGTGCCTGTGCTTGGCTTAGTCGTGCCTGTGCTTGGTTTGCTTGTACCAGTACCCGTTGGCGTTCCGTTAGGGAAGCTGATTGTAATGCCGTTAAAATTAATTTTGCTCAAATCAATTCCGTATTGCTCCGCAATTTGCTTCAACAAGTCTTGGTCAATGCTATAAGCCGTAATCTTGGAGTTCGCCTTCACTGCTGGTGCTGCTCCCACCGTCGATGGTGCTGCTACGCCTGCTCCGATTAATGCGGCTGCGGCTACGGCAGCGACACCTACTTTAAATGGTTGCTTCTTCATTATGAAATCTCCTCCTCGAAGTTGTGTGTAATTTGTGTGTGCCGGTCATCCCGACGCAAACTATCGTAACATGGCATTTGGGCGGTTACACGGCTCAAAAAATGGTAAAACAAGCGTTTTTCACGCGAAATAAACCGTTTTCAGACGTTTATGAGAATCATCTCACTTTGGAAATCCGGGTGAAAGAATAGCCGCAACTGCCTTTTTTCACTCTTCGCCAGCTTGTCATCCAAATGAATGCTCCGCCATATTAGAATCCGCTCATAAACCCCTCATTTTCCAAGCGCAAACCGTTTAAAAAACAGAAAAAAGCCCCGCTGCGCTTGGCTTTGCGGGACTTTCAGCTTGCTGCTTATTTTGCACACGCTATTTGAGCGTAATATTGCCCGAGCTTGTTTTCAAATCAATTGAAAGGTCCGATCCAGTCCCAATTGTGCCAGCAAAGGAAAGATCATCCTCTTTTTCCGTTTGAACATTGTCCCATTCGACCTTCTGGCTGCCGGATGTTGTTTTCAGCTTAATTTCGGCAGACTGTGGCGGCTGCTTAGCTTCAACGACGATATTGCCAGAGGTAACGTCAAGCTTCATGCTATGAGTAATGGTTTCCGATTCAACTCTTATTTTCCCACTGCTCGCTTGGCCATTCAGCTCTCCCGTACCATTAATAAAACTTGCATTGCCGCTTGTCGTGTTGAATTCGACCGTTTCTGCCTTATAGTCTTCTATCTTGATGCTGCCGGAGCTGACATCCAGCTTCATGCTCTCACCAGTTACGCCAAGCAGCTCAATTTTTCCGCTTGTCGTTTCAAAATCCATCTCGTCCGCAGACAAATCCTCCCCCTTCACACGTCCTGATGAGGTTAGCATCGCCAAGGTGCGGCTGTTCATATCGGATGCGCTGACGTTGCCACTGTTCGCCTTCAGCGTCACCTCATCCCATTGGCGCTCCGGCAGCTCTACCGTCAGCTTAAATGAAGAATAGTTGATACCGATGGTAAAACCCGTATTAAAGCTGCTTTTAATGACTAACCTGTCGCCATCCTGCTCCGTCTCAAGCTTTAGCTTGTTTAAATATTTCGAGCTTGCCCGGCCTTCCAAGTGTACAACAATCTTATCCGAGCTCCCTGGCACCACTTCTATATCCATCGAACCAGCTTCTACCGTCAAGCTGCTTACGCCAGCTGCATCAACTGTTTTCTCCTGCGATACAGGCTTCGTTCCGAAGGACAGCAGCTCATCCCAGCTAAAAGAATATATCGCTCCAGCCAAGCCGATTCCAATTAATATAAGCGCAACTGCAATTGCCTTTCTCATTGTTTTTTCCCCCTGATGATTTTCGTATTAAACTTCAAATATTTAATCGTTGCAGCGAAAAATCCTTTTGTCAGAGCATTAACGCCTATGCCCAGCAAAATGCTCAATCCAATGCAGACGAGCCCAATAGAGGCTGCTTGGGTTAGTGTAAACATGCCGCTCCACGTGCTCTCCAGCACCGTTGTGACGCCTGCCAATCCAAGCGCTAGAGTAGTCGCCCATAGGGCAATAAGCACGCCAACTGCAGCCACATAAGGCCCCAGTACAAATACGATATTGAAAAATCCCAAGCTCACTGTTGCAAGCACCGCCTTAGACGTATTGCCGAAGCTTTTCTTCGCTTCAGCCCGTTGTACTTTATAACCAAGCAGCAGTTCGCTCGCAATCTGCCTTGGGTCGCCTAGCTCCAATGCAGCCTCTTGCTCGCTCTGCCCATTTTCCTCTGCCTGCTGAAAATGACTGTAATAATCGAACAGCCACTCGCGGCGCTGCTTATCCGGCACTTTCGCGAGCAGCCTCTCCAGCTCGCTCATATAATTGTGTTTCGTCATCATCATGGACGGATTCCTTCCTCAATAATTTCATTTACGGCTGTCGAGAAGCTCGACCATTCATGAATGAGCCCTCGCATATGCTGCCAGCCCGCCTCCGTCAGTTGATAATATTTCCGCGGAGGTCCTTCATTCGATTCTTTAAGGTAAGTCGAGAAGTAGCCTTCCAGCGTTAGGCGATTGAGCAGCGGGTATACACTCCCAACGGCCACCTCGAATTTGGACGATATTTTCACTGCCAGTTCATATCCGTAACGGTCTCCCTCAGACGTCAAGACGAGAACGCATAGCTCCAGCACACCTTTCTTGAACTGCACATTCATACACGACGCTCCCTGCTTTGCTTAAAATGCAAAAGCCTCAGCTATTCGATATTATCGAATAGTGAATTAAACTTCCTTGCTGTTAAGCTAAATTTACCACATGCTATTCTATAATGCTATATACTAAGCTAAAAACAATACCAGCGCCCGAGTGTCTCTCCTCCTTAAGACGGAGAGACGTTAAATAGGATGGTGAAATAGGAGCTGCGCTATTACGTGAAAGGCTTGGTCTACGATCGTCATTGCCTTTGCATTTCTTGAATTAAACCTCTCTGAGGTTGAAATGAAAAGGCAAAAACGAACGCTATCGCTTCTCCAGCTCAAACCTTTCTCTCCACCACTTGCCACTTTTCACCTCCAAATTTAAAAGCCTCCACCATTTAACTCGGCGAAGGCAGTTTTTTGAGGGATAACGCGCTTGGCTCGTTATCCCTACCATATAGTGAGTAAAATCATGTAACACATACTTAATTAAAACCCTTATATAGATGGAGATTAGTTGATGTCGATGAATTTGCCTGTTGCTTGGGATTCGAAGGCGCTCAAAATGACTTTAAGCGATTTGCGGCCCTCTTCGCCTGTTACAGGTGGAGTCGTGTCATTGACGATGGAGTCAATGAATTTATCGATAACAAAGCTCGACAGCTGCTTCTCATTTGTGGAGATTTCGCCTGTTTTGTAGCGCTCTACTGTACCGTCGCGCAGTTCAATGATGACTTGATCTTCCGGGTGCGTACCGATTTTCATAACGCCTTTGGAGCCCCACAAAATCGTGCTGTTGTCTTCGCCTTTGTAATAAGTCCAGCTCGCTACAAGCGAACCCATCGCGCCGCTCTTCATACGAAGCACGCAGTTTGCATTGTCGTCTACATCGCTGTCTTTATCTACTGTGCCAACGAAGCCAGCAATTTGCGCCACTTCATCGTCAAGCAGCCAGCGGATCAAGTCGGATTTGTGCACGCCAAGGTCGCCCATTGCGCCCATGATTGCTTCCGGCTTGCGGAAAAACCAGCTTTCCGCGCCATCAATGCTCCATGCATCCGGGCCCGGGTGGCCGAACGACGTACGGAATGTCAAAACTTTGCCGATAATGCCCGTTTTCAGCAAATCTTTCGCTTTTACATGCGGCGGCATGAAGCGTTGGTTATGTCCAACCATCAGCTTAACGCCGTTTTTCGCTGCCGCTTCAATCATTGCTGCCGCTTCTTCATCCGTAGCTGCCATTGGCTTCTCAACCAATACATGTGCGCCAGCGTTTGCTGCTGCAATCGCTACTGGTGCATGAAGCGCGTTCGGTGTACATACGCTAACGGCATCGGGCTTAATTTCAGCCAGCATCGTCTTATAATCTGCAAAAGCTTTGCCGCCATGCTTCTCGGCATATCCTTCTGCACGCTCAATAATCGGGTCAACGAATGCGACTAATTCTACATTTGCATTGTCTGCATACTCCGGAATGTGACGATATTTCGAAATGGAACCGCAACCTACTACTGCTACTCTAATTTTGCTCATTATTAATGTATCCCTGCCTTTTCAATAAATAATGGATAAGGTCATTCCCTATTTGCGAATTAAGCGTTCAGAAAATTGTTTTTCAGCCAGTCCATGCTTTCCGCTACTGCTTCAAGCGGAGGATTTGCGCAAGTGTCCTGCTCAACGATCAACCATTCTGCACCCGCTTCAACCGCACTATTAATGATAGGAAGCAGCGGAAGATCGCCACGGCCAAGTTCTACCGTATCAATTGGCAATTGGCCATTGTTGTCGCGGTAGTCCTTCAAATGAAGCAAAGGCAGACGTCCTGCATATTTCGCAATGTAAGCGAGTGGATCTTTGCCGGAAAATTGTACCCAGCCGATATCCATTTCCACTTTCAGCAGCTCAGGGCTGATTCGCTCATAAAGCGCATCAAATACTTCTTTGCCGTCGATCTCCACTTTAAATTCAAAATCGTGGTTATGGTAGGCAAAATCAATACCCGCTTCACGGAAACGTTTACCATACTCCTCAAAAGCTACAAAATGCTTCGCCCAAGCTTCAGCACTGCGCTGATCATCCAGCAAATAAGGACAGATCGCATATTTTGCGCCGATCGTTTTCAAGTAAGCGATTTCTTCATCCAGTTGGCTTTCCAGCAAATGCAGGCCGATATGGCTTCCGATTGCTTTAAGTCCAAGCTCTTGGAGCAAGTCACGCATTTTTTCCGCTTCAATACCGCCGTAGCCTGCAAACTCCACGCCTTCATATCCCATTGCCGCAACCTTGCGCAGCGTGCCCTCGAAGTCTTCCGCTGTTGCGTCACGGAGCGTATACAATTGTAAACCAATTCCGATTTGTCCCACTTTGGCCGCACTCCTTTATATTGTGAATTTAGTTTCTCAAGTCTTGTACCTTACATTTCAAATTATATAGAAGGAGCGCTGCAAAAAACAGCTGTCTTATTAGTCTTTTTATATGTTATTTTGTTGAATGCTGTCTTTTACTCTAAGAAAAAAACGCCCTGCGACGGCTGTTGATGCGGTCGTCACAAGGCGTTGGTCTGTTTTTAAAAGCTCATCCGGCATTATGCCGTTTGTTTCTTTCAATATTTATTTCAGTTTTTATTTCAATTACTTCAGCGTAATCGTAAATGCTGTTTCTTTCGCACCAGCAGCAATTGATACCGTGCCGTCTTGAAGCGAAGCAGCGCCATCCACTTTAGCAATTTCGCCAATACCGTGTAGAGCCAGGCTGAGCGCTTTACCGCTGCCTTGTACCTTAACGGCTACTTCCTTGCCTTCGCGCTTCATAGTAACGAGCAGCTCGGCAGCGCCTTTAATGTCGCGAACGGTGGATGATGCAGATGCTCCATCAGCGAGGCTGTAAGCCGTCAGCTTCACGCCGTCAGCAAAGTCATAATCCGGCTTCGTATCATTCGCACCGATTGCGATGATTGAATTTGGACGAACAAACAATGGAAGCGAGAGGAAGTCATGCGTTTCCTTGAGCCATTTTCCGCCTTCTACGATTTCGCCAGTCAGAAGATGCGTCCAGCTGCCTTCCGGCAAATAATATTGTACAAAGCCATTTTCGTCGAATACAGGGGCAACCATGATGGAATCACCCAGCATGTACTGGCGATCAAGGAACTCGGAAGTTGGATCTTCCGGAAATTCCAGCACCATCGCACGCATCGACGGCAAACCTTGCTCCACCGCTTGCGCAGCTGTATTAAACAGGTAAGGCATCAGGCTGCATTTGAGCTTCGTGAAGAAGCGGGTAACATCAACCGCCTCTGTATCATACGCCCAAGGCACCCGGTACGATCTGCTGCCATGCAGGCGGCTGTGGCTGGAAAGCAAGCCAAACGCAAGCCAGCGTTTGAAGACATGGGCTGGAGCTGTACTCTCAAAGCCGCCGATATCGTGGCTCCAGAAGCCAAAGCCGGACAAGCCCAGCGACAGGCCGCCGCGCAGCGATTCAGCCATTGACTCGTAATCCGCGTAGCAATCGCCGCCCCAGTGAACGGGGAACTTTTGACCGCCAACGGTAGCGGAACGCGCGAACAGCGCAGCTTCATTTTTGCCCAGCTTCTCTTCCAATACCTCAAATACAACCTTGTTATATTGGTACGTGTAGAAATTGTGCATTTTCTCAGGGTCAGAGCCGTCATGGTACACCACATCGGTCGGAATGCGCTCGCCGAAGTCCGTTTTGAAGCTGTCAACGCCCATATCTACAAGCTCACGCAGATAGCCTTTGTACCATTCGCATGCCGCAGGATTCGTGAAGTCCACGATAGCCATGCCCGGCTGCCACATATCCCATTGCCATACGTCGCCATTTGGCTTTTTGATCAAATAGCCATTGTCTCTGCCCTCTTCAAACAGACGGGAGCGCTGCGCGATGTAAGGGTTAATCCATACGCAGATTTTAAGCCCCTTCTCTTTCAGGCGTTTGAGCATGCCGACAGGGTCCGGGAATATCCGCTCATCCCATTTGAAATCCGTCCAATGGAAATCGCGCATCCAGAAACAGTCGAAGTGGAATACATGCAGCGGCAAACCGCGCTCTTCCATGCCATCGACGAAGGAATTAACCGTTGCTTCATCATAATTTGTTGTAAAAGAGGTCGACAGCCACAGGCCGAACGTCCATGCCGGCGGCAAAGAAGGCTTGCCTGTCAGTGCGGTATATTTTCCAAGCACCTCTTTAATCGTTGGACCATCAATCACGAAATATTCAAGGGATTCGCCAGGCACATGGAATTGAACCTTCTTCACTTTCTCCGAAGCAATTTCGAAGGAAACGAGATCCGGCTGGTTGACGAATACGCCATAACCTTTGTTCGTTACATAGAACGGAATATTTTTGTACGCTTGCTCGGAGCTTGTGCCACCGTCCTGGTTCCAAATATCGACGACCTGGCCGTTGCGCACGAAAGGCGTAAAACGCTCGCCGAGGCCATAAACCCATTCGCCTACACCAAGATCCAGTTCTTCACGCATATAGGCTTGCTCTTTACCTTCCGTAATATACGCCATCGACTTCTGCCTGCTTCCGGTAATGCGCTCGGAGCCGCGGTAGAAATCCACTGACCACTCGGGACCTTTACGAATATGAACGCTCAGGCTGCCGCTTGTCAGGATCGCTGCTTCTTCTGTTTCTTCTATAGTAACGAAAGTTCCCGTTTCCTTCGTCAGCTCGAATACAGGACCGCGCTCACGCACGCCCATGTGATGAATCAGCTTAACGCCGACAACGCCCGGCATCGGAGAATGAAACCGAACCGTAAGCAGCATCGTATCTAACATATTGGAACGTGACAAAATAGGACGCGGAGACGCATATGCCGTAAGCACGCCATCCTTTTGCTCGAAATCATGGGCTTGTACCGCGCCCAGAAGGTCATACTGTTTACGCAGCATCCAGTTGCCGTCAGTAAATTTCATAATAGAACCGACCTTTCTGCTTTTATATCGATTATTTGACTTTAAAATCGTTCTATTTTGCATTATACTGATAAGCAAAGCAACAAACTAACAGAATTATGCCCGTTTATAACACCATTCTGATTTCTTCATCACCGGAGGTTGACTGCAATGGATTTGACGCTGCGTCATTCGCTCAGGGAAGACCGCATGCATGGCGATGTTACCTTTCCTCTTGCTGCTTACTGGATGGAATATGCACCTGGCGAGGTAAATGTAGATTGTCACTGGCATGACGAGGCTGAGTTTCTAGTTGTGCTGGAGGGCGAGATGCTCTTCCAGATTGACACCGAGTATTTTCCCGTTCGCGCTGGCGAAGCCGTCTTCATCGACAGCGGAGATATTCATGCCGGACACTCTTTAAATGGCTCCTCCTGCACCTATTGCGCCATCGTATTTGACGTTCGCTGGCTGGATAGCACTAGCTACGATGCTGTACAGGAAACCTGCGTTCGTCCGTTCCAGGAGAAGAAAAAGACGTTTCCGAGACATATATCACCGGACAGTGGTTGGAAGCGGCAGCTGCTCTTCCTGCTCCGTTCTATGATTAACTGCTGCAGAGCACCCTATGCCGGATTCGAGGCTGCGGTGAAAGGGTATTTCTACTTAATGCTGCATGAGATCGCTATTGAGAACCGGGCATGCAATCGCAGCGAAGCAAGAACAGACGACAGAACCCGAATAGAGCGGCTTAAGAAAAGCATACTCTATATCCAACTGCATTATCGCAGACCAATACGCATAGGCGAGCTGGCGGAGCAAATTCCGATGAGCGAAGGACAGTTTTTCCGTTTTTTCAAATCAATGACGAGGCAGACGCCGGTTGAATATTTGAACGCCTATCGGGTAAACCAGGCGGCCGAGCTGCTGCTGCACACGGAACGCAAAATTTCAGACATCGCGCTGGAGGTCGGTTTCGACCATATCAGCTATTTTGTTAAAGTGTTTCGCAAGACGTTGAACTGCACCCCGTCCGATTTTCGCAAGCAAAAGCGGAATCCGGTCCAAAATGGCCCATTACAAGGTGAAACGGCTGTCGCTGCTCTTTGGCGGCAAGGCGCGTTTCAGTCCGAGAAATAGAAGCCTATTATAGGTGCAAACTTATACATTCTTATGTTTTTAGAAAAAATTACGATTTTGTAACCTTTTCATAACTTTTTTTTAAGATTCGCTTAAGATTCATCAAGTAAAGTAAAATTAAAATTAACCAATGAGCGGAGGAATTCCTTTATGAAAACAATGCTGTTGTTTCAAAATAAAACGATTCCCGTCTATATAACGGATACGAATAAAAAAGCTGTCGAGAAACTTACCGATGTACTGAACCGCAAGCTGAACACTGGCAAAAATGCGCTCAAGCTCTGTATCAAGTCGCTGATCAGCGTCGAAATCGTCGGCAGCGAAGCTACGCTGCATTCGTATCATGAGAAGGATACGTTAACGATTTCCCTTTACTAAGCTAGAGTATGCTGCTGCAAGCTGAGTCCTTGCTGCTCCAGCAATTGGACAAGCTGTGATTTTAGGTTTTGATTGTGTACGGTTCAGGCAGGCGATCTGGCATCGCCTGCTTTGCTGCGTTTAGACGACTACTAGGCCATTGCTGAAATTTCGATACATGTTATACTAGATTCAATGACTACATGGAGGCTGTTAAATGAGCGAACAAATTAACCGTATTGAACAGTTATTGATCCAATTTGCGCAGCAAACGAACGAACGGCTTGATCAGTTTGATAAGCGTCTTGACCAAATGGACAAGCGTTTTGACCATGTAGATAGTCGCCTTGACCAAATGGACAAGCGTTTTGACCATGTGGATAATCGCCTTGACCAAACAGACACGCGTCTTGATCAAATTCAAATCCAGCTGGGGCGCATGGAACAATCGCAAAATGACGATGTCATTAGCATACTTCGTCATACGCATGACAAAGTTTCGCATTTGAATCAAAATGTTACCAGCCTTAAACAAGATGTGGAATACATCGTTAAGGAGCAATCCATTATTAAGCTCGAAATTGAACGTTTAAAACATAAACAACCGCTATTTTCCAGTCAATATAAAAATGTGCTCGATGATCACTAATTCATCCCATACCAAAAAGCAGCCTTCAAATGGCCCGCGACGCGAGCTTGAAGACTGCTTTTTTTCATGTAAATCATAGATTCTATTCACGGTTAAAATTACGGCGTCGTCACAGTCGCCTTATGAAGCTGCTGCTGCTCCGAGATGAGCAAGCTAACCTTCCACTTCTCATAGAGCTCCCATGCCACCCCATTGTCGATCAAGTCCTTGCACGTGTACAAGCCCTCTTCAATGGAATCGACTCGCTCTGCCAAATGAAGCCGGACCGCAGCGTTAAGCAGCACCTGATTCATAAAAGCGAGATGCCCGCCTCCATTAAGCACGGCCTCCGTCACAGCCATTTGCTCCGCGGGCGTCCAGTCCACGTCGGGTACAGGCAGCTCCAGTCCATAGGCATCTGGGTCAATCATTTGCAGGCTGGCTTCGCCATTTTCTACCTGATACGTTCTAGTTGGCCGCTCGATGAACAAATCCTCCGAGCCCTCCGTCCCTTGCACAATGAGCGCCTTCTTATAATTCAAATTCGTCAATAGCTTCGACATGCGGTCAAATACCGTATTGTGATAAACGCCGAATGCGAGATAAGGCGAATGTCCATAATCCACAAGCTTCTCAGCTGTGTTCAATACCGTTCGCATGCCCAATTCCTCGCGCAGCCCGTGCAGCCGCTTAAGCGGCGGGCACCACTCTTCTGCGGGAACGAACAGAATGCCCGTCTCCCTTGCAGCTTCAAGCGATGCCTCCTGCGAAAGCAGCTTCGGATTTATGCCCATTTCGAGCAGCAGATCCTGCAGCGTAATGCCCCATTTTGGAGGAAGGGAAGCTGTACCGTGCAGCGTGACCGGCAATCCGGCAGCCGCTAAGACGAAGGAGGTGGCGAATGTGGCGTAAAATGATTTTTTCCTACCGTCGTATGGCCCTGCGCAGTCAATTCCCTCCTGCACATGCTCGCGGCGGGCCTGGCTCCGGCACACGTTGACGAAAGCTTCAAGCTCCTCAACGCTTTCCATCTTAATTCGCTCCGCCATAAAAAAAGCACCGATCTGCGCCTGAGTCGCCTCCAGATTCACAATCCATTCGGCTGCTTGCACCGCTTCATCATAGGTCAAATCACGCGCGCCCCTCTTCCCGCGCCCGACTTCCTTCAATAGATTGGTAATCATCGGTACTCCCCCTTATTTCTGCTCCTGCAGCAGCTGATATACCTTTACAATGGACGTCGCTACATCCACAAGGCGTTTGCGCTCATTCATAGCCTGCTTGCGCAGCAAATCATAAGCCTCCGCTTCGGAAACTTTTTTAATGTCACATAAAATGCCCTTCGCCATATCAATCCATTTTCGTTCTTCCAGACGGCCCTCCAGCTGCTGGCGTTCCAAATGCCACTGTTGCCGCTCACTGCATTGCTTGGCTCCAAAATGGAATGCCCAATGCAGCTCCTGCTCGCTCATAAGCGGCGTTATGATGCCATCCACCGGAAGATCATCCTCGCAAAAAGCATTCGAAAGCGTCGCGGTTTCGGCACTGCACCACCAAAGCATCGGAATTTTTTTCCAGCCCAGCAGTTTAGTGCCCCAGTACTTTACCTCGTTTAATGGGAGATTCAATACAACTGCATCCGATTGGGCGATATGCTTGCGCGCAAGCTCCTCGCTGCCGCCATGCAATACAAAATAACCGCCGGACTCCAAAATAACTTCGGGCAAAAGCCTGCTTAAATCGCGGTCTGCCTGGTTTTTCGGTCTTACAGGCTCCCAATCGGCAGCTTTATGTTCAATAAGTAATAAAGAACGCATTCAGGAGCGCCCCCTCCTATTTGACTGTTGTGAATATTTATAACACAAACTCCTTTAATTTGTCGACACCTCAATTTATGCAACAATTTACGTCAGATATATTGACATGATATAAAAATCCAGTGTATAGTAGCACTATCAACTATAACGTTTTTCACGAGTACAATGGCGTATTCGATTGAACCGGCAATGGAGCCTGGTTTCGTTCTACCAAGGAAGCACAACTGTGTCCTTGGGAGCGAAATCAGGCTTTTTATATTTATCCAGACAGAGCTGCCCTATTTGAGAGGAGAGAACCATGATGACAATCCCTAAAAAATTAGTACTTATCGGCAACGGCATGGCAGGCGTTCGTGCAATCGAGCATTTGCTCAAGCTGGCCCCAGACACTTATGAGATTACGATTTTCGGTGCGGAGCCGCACCCTAACTATAATCGTATTATGCTGTCCACCGTCTTGGCAGGCAGCACCGAGCTTAAAGATATCATTATTAATGATTGGGATTGGTACAAGGACAACCACATTACGCTTCATACGAATCAAGCGATCAAAAAAATTGATACGCAGCGCAAAGTCGTCATTTCCGAAAGCGGCATGGAGGCCCCTTATGATGAAGTCGTTATCGCAACAGGCTCCAAGCCGTTTATGCTCCCTATTCCCGGCGCAGATAAAGAAGGCGTCATTGCCTTCCGCGATATTCAAGATTGCGAGAAAATGTTCAGCGCAGCCAAATCGTATAAAAAAGCAGCCGTTATCGGCGCAGGCCTGCTCGGCTTAGAAGCTGCCCGCGGCTTGCTCAATCTCGGTATGGAAGTCACCGTCATTCATAAGCATCCTTATATTATGGAACGCCAGCTCGATGAGGCAGCCTCGCTCATGCTGAGAAAGGAACTTGAAGCTCAAGGCATGAAATTTCTGCTCAGCAAGCACTCCGCTTCAATTACAGGCCGCGGCAGAGTCAAGGAGCTGCAATTTACCGATGGCAGCCATTTGGCTACCGACCTGATCGTGATGGCCGTCGGCATACGCCCGAATGTGGATTTGGCGAAAAGCTCTGGTATTGACTATAACAACGGCATACTCGTCGATGATTTTATGAATACGAATATGGCCCATGTATCGGCACTTGGCGAATGTGTAGAGCATAGGGGCGTTGCTTACGGCCTTGTGGCTCCCTTGTATGAGCAAGGCGCGGTGCTCGCTAAACGTCTTGCAGGCGTCGAAACGACTGGTTATGCCGGATCGGTCACTTCCACCAAACTAAAAGTATCTGGCGTCGATGTCTTTTCAGCGGGGCGCTTTATTGAGACGGAAGGCTCGCGGGCGCTGCGGATTCAAGATGATATGGCGGGCACTTATAAAAAAATCGTTATCCGGGGCGGCAAGCTGATTGGTGCGGTATTGTTCGGCGATACAGCGGACGGCGCCTCGTTGTTTGCTTCCATAAAAAGCGGAGAATCGATTGAAGGCCGCGAGAAGGAGCTGCTGCTCGGCATTTCGAACGATTTGCTTGGCAAATCAGGCGGCAGTGCTAGCCGGCTGGAAAACATGCCCGACGATGAAATCGTCTGCGGCTGCAACGGCGTCACTAAAGGTGCCATCGGCGATGCAGTCCTTAACAAAGGCTGCCATACATTCGGTGAGCTGAAAGCCTGCACGAAAGCATCCGCATCCTGCGGCGGCTGCAAGGCCGATATCGAAGGATTGCTGCACTTGTTCGCAGGTGACGCAGTAGGCGAATCCGCGAAGGAAGGCATTTGCGGCTGCACATCGCTTAGCCGTGACGAAATCGTAGAACAAATCCAAAGCATGCGCCTGATGACGATCAAAGAAGTGATGCATGTGCTCGACTGGAATAACAAAGAAGGCTGCTCGAAGTGCCGCCCTTCCCTCAACTACTACCTGGGCATGCTGTTCCCAGAAGATTATGTGGATGAGAAGGAATCCCGCTTCACGAATGAGCGTTATCACGCCAACATTCAGAAGGACGGTACTTATTCCGTCGTCCCACGTATTTATGGCGGAGTGACAACTCCAGCAGACTTGATTAAAATCGCTTCGGTAGCCGAAAAATTCAATGTGCCGCTAGTGAAATTTACAGGCGGCCAGCGCCTAGACCTGTTCGGTGTTAAAAAAGAGGATTTGCCCAAAATGTGGGAGGAGCTCGAGATGGCTTCGGGCCACGCCTACGGCAAAACGCTCCGGACCGTAAAAACATGCGTCGGCAATACGTTCTGCCGCTTTGGTACACAGGATGCCATGGCCATGGGCATTAAGATGGAAAAGGCTTTCGAGCGTCTGAACGCTCCGGCAAAATTCAAGCTGGCGGTCTCCGGCTGTCCCCGCAACTGTGCGGAAGCAACGATTAAAGATTTGGGTGTTGTAGCGATTGACGGGGCATGGGAAATTCATGTTGGCGGCAATGCTGGTGTGAAGGTAAGGGCCTGCGACTTGCTGACAACGGTGAAAACAGAAGACGAGGTAATGGAATGGACGGGTGCTTACCTGCAATACTACCGCGAAACAGCCCAGTGGAATGAGCGTACCGCCCACTGGATCGACCGTGTTGGCCTTGATACGGTCAAAAAAGCGTTGGAGAAGCAAGAAGACCGCCTCGCGCTCGTTGAACGTGTACAGAAAACGCTCAGCCTGACGACAGACCCTTGGAAAGAAATTGTGGATAACGATGAATTGCGTAAAAACTTCGAACCGATTGCCGGCCCACTGCCGGTTTAACATCAGGAGGGATTAAATATGAGCAAACTGCTGATTGGCAAATTATCTGATATTGATGTTCGCGGCTCGCGCACCGTGCGCGTGAAGGAGACGGAAATTGCTTTATTCCGTCTTGAGGACGGCAGCGTACTCGCTATTGAAAATCGTTGTCCGCATAAAGGCGGACTTTTATCCGAAGGCATGGTATGCGGTACGGTTGTCCATTGTCCGCTGCATGATTGGAAGGTTGACCTCCATAGCGGTTTGGTGAAGGACCCGGATGACGGCTGCGTAACGACTTTTGCTACTGAAATTGATCCAGATAACGGCGCCATTTACGTGGTTATATAATTTATATCTTTTATAAATATTACTTATTTCCAATTCTCATCGCTTTACTTCTATAATAAAGAGCATGTTAGGCGATTCCTAATCTTAAGGAGACATCATTATGTCCTATATCAAACCCGCAGAAGTAATAAATACAATGATTGATACTGGGACTGCGAAAGCTAATGCGAGCACGCTGCAAATGGTCATCCGCGGTTTTCTCGGAGGCGCAATTTTGGCCTTTGCCACAACGCTTGCGTTTACGGCTGCCAGCCAAACCTCGCTTGGCCTTGCAGGCGCTCTCGTATTTCCCGCTGGGTTCGTGATCATCGTCCTCCTTGGATTGGAGCTTGTGACTGGCAGCTTTGCACTAAGCCCTCTATCTGTCGTTGCCCGCAAGACGACCGCAGCCCGCATGCTGTCCAATTATTTCTGGGTCATTGTCGGTCATTTAATTGGCTGCGCTGCATATGCGCTGCTGTACGGCTTAGTCATAACAAAAATGTTCACCGATATGAGCAATCCGCTCATTCAAATGATTATTCAGCTTAGCGAAACGAAAACACTCGGCTACAAGCATATGGGGTCTGAAGGCATGATGCTTGTTGTCATTAAAGCGATTTTGTGCAACTGGATGGTGACACTCGGCGTCGTAATGGCGATGACGTCCAAATCAACGGGCGGCAAAATCATTGCGATGTGGCTGCCCATCGTTATTTTCTTCGCCCAAGGCTTTGAGCATGCGGTCGTCAATATGTTCGTCATTCCCGCAGGCATGCTGCTTGGCGCTGACGTCAGCTTTGCTGATTGGTGGGTATGGAATCAAATTCCGGTACTCATCGGCAACTTTATTGGAGGTGCAGTATTTACGGGGATGCTGCTGTATTTGTCCCATCATTCGCCGACAAGCCAAGCTTTGAACGTTAAAGCAACGATAAAATCCGAACCGGCAGCAGCTGGAGCAGTAACCTCCAAAGGAGGTGGACTATGATGAAGCAGTCAGCAGGCACGGTTTACATTGTCGGAGCAGGTCCGGGCGATCCCGAGCTCATTACCGTTAAAGCAATGCGGCGCATCCAGTCGGCTGATGTTATTTTGTATGACAGGCTCGCTACCACAGAGCTGCTCGATTATGCCAGCAAAAACGTCGAGCTCATCTATTGCGGCAAAGCACCAAACGCCCATGCCATGCCACAGGATAAAATTAATCAACTGCTTATACAATACGCTAGCCAAGGAAAAAATGTCGTTCGCCTGAAAGGCGGCGACCCCTTCGTCTTCGGACGCGGCGGCGAGGAGACGCTGGAGCTTGCCAAGCATGGCATTCCTTATGAGGTGATACCCGGCATTACGTCGGCGATCGGAGCTGCGGCAGCGGCGAATATTCCGCTGACTCACCGCGAGCATGCTTCATCCTTCGCCTGCGTCACAGGCACCCGCTGCCATGGCGATAAAGCGCCTGTACGCTGGGATCTGCTGGCACATAGCGTGGATACATTAGCCATCTATATGGGAGTCAGCCAGCTTGGCGCCATCCGCGAAGAACTGCTGAAGCATGGAAAAGCCGCTTCGACGCCCGTTGCACTTATTGAGCGAGGCACCACCTCGAGGCAGCGTACCTTTACTGGCACACTTGAGCATATTCATCATCTGGCCGCTTCCGTACAGCTCAGCAACCCTGCGTTAATTATTATCGGTGAGGTTGTCAAAGTGCGAGAGCAGCTGCTTATGGCAGAGCAGCAAGCGGCACAGCAAGTGAAGCAACAAGAAGAGCAGCAAGCAGAGCAATTGATTGGCTGACAGAAAAGTTTAAATGATTGAGGCCTCGGGGAGCATTGCTCTCCGGGGCCTCATGTGCATTTAGAGCAGCGCCTGCTGCCACTTACTAGGTTGGTATTGCAAACGATAATCGGAGTTTCAGAAACTTGGCGGACACAGCATCCGCTATTTCAACAGGATAACGGTTATGAAGAATCCTGCGGACTCAGGAGCCGCTAATGCGCCAGCAATCGCCATTTTGACACAATTATGAGGGCAATAGCGGATCTCCTGTCCGCGTGCAGGCTGAAATCGAAAAAAAAGCGGAAATAGCGGAACCTCTGTCCTTCAAAAATGAGAGAGGGTACCTGTCTGTGTGGTCAACGAAATGTGCTTGGGGATGCATACAGATGCTAAATAACAAATTTAGCGTTATGCAAAATATTGATTAAAAATCTTTTCGGCCGTTCGTGTGGCCAGCGCTTGTGTTGTAAGCGTCGGATTCGGTCCGCCGATCCCATTGAAGTGCACACTATTATCGGCGATGAACAGCCGTTTGACTTGCATCGCTTCGCAGTTCGTATCCGTAACGTACCCCATTCGCATCGTGCTTTCAATATGGAGCATGAAGCTGAATGGCGTATCCGAACGAATAATCGTTTTGGCTCCTGCCTGCTTCAGCGTCTCGGAAGCATATCTGGCTAATTTGTCGCGTCTTTGCAGCGTTTTTTTGCTGGGAGTATAATAGACAACCGGAATAGGTCCGTTCTCGTCCTTCAGCAGCGGATCTACCTCAACCCTATTGTGGTAAAGCGTTTCGTCATCTGTGAGCAGCAGCATCGTCATCGTTCGTGTATAGTTCATCATCAGCTCTTTCAGTTGCGGACCGACGACCCGGCCGCGAATATCCCAAGGCGCCCCTGGCTCGGGAGGGGAAAGGGCGTTAAAGCCTGCCTCGCTAAAGCCATAGGTCAAAAAAGACATCAATCCAGGGCTTAGGCAGGACACTTGAAAAATACCCGTTCCCGGAATATCAACTCTAGCCCCCGAAGTGTGCCCCGCATACGGATAGACAGACGGCATGCCCAGCACTTTCATCAGTTCCTTTTCATCAAAAACGCCTGAAACCCAATCGAAGCAATGATTCGTCAATCCCCTTCCTACCCAAGCATTATGGGGCAGTCCAGAATTCAGCCACAGACGTGGAGATTCGATGCAGCCTGCAGCCATGACGACCGTTTTGGCATTCAGTTCCCCGATTTCCCCTGTCCATGTATCTCGAAATTGCACACCTGTTGCACGAAGCCCTTCTTTCGGGTCCTGCTCGGTTAAAATTTTAATCGCGAAGGAATTGGGACGAATGGCAACATTGCCGGTTTTGAGAGCGAGAGGAATGTAGCTGACGAGGGTGCTTCTCTTGGCAATTTTATCGACGGACGGTCCGACCGAACAGCCGTTGACACAGTTCCCCTTCAAGGTGCACCCTTCCATGTGTGATAATTGCTCCAATGAATAATTGGGGTCCATCAGATGCTCATTTGTCGGGAGTATAGCGTTTGGATTCGGGCGATAACCCGGCGTCGTCACATTGAGCGTAGGTATGAGCTGCCAGCCCGCCTTTTTAGCCCCGTAGTAAAAAAGCTCTTCTTTCGGAGTCGTCGGTGCAAACTGGACAGGCAATGTGGCTTCAGCTTTCTCGTAATAAGGAATCAGCTCCTTATAGCTAATGGGCCATATCCCATCAACTGCAATCGGAAAAGCCCGCGGCGACTGCGTCCAATAATGCTGGGTCGTTCCTCCAACTCCTGAAAGCTGCCAGATGTCTCCCTTCTGGCGCATAACCCTATGCCAAGGTGTACGCCGGCGGTCTGCCGGACCGAAGCGGAACATGCCGGACACCACATCATTCATGTTGTTCTCATACCCATTGTACAGCTTCTTATAGAGAGCTACATCCAGATCATTGTAGCTGGAGCTCCATTCCCCTCCACGCTCGCTGTTCGGGTTTTGCCAGTTTTTATTTCCATACCATGGGCCAGCTTCCAGCACCAATACTTGCAGTCCAGCCTCTGCGAGCTCCTTGGCAGCAACGGCACCTCCGCCGCCGGATCCGATTACGATTACATCCGCATCATACAATGGTAGATTCCCCTCCCTCACGAACGATGGTCAACTTATAACCGAGCAGCGCCCGGTAACCCGGAACGACGCCTGGGTAACCGACCTGCTTCCAGCTGATCGGGAAATATTCCAATCTTCGCTCGGTAGGCGTAGCGAGCCGAGTCGTACCATACGCGGACCACTCCGAGTAATTGCCAAACATCGTCTGCCTGTTGAGAAAGTCAACCATAAAGCGGACAATGCCTCCATCATACTGGTACGGAGGGGGCAAGCTCCAAAGATCAACATCAAGCTGCTCAAGCATTGCTAGAACCCGAATCCTATCGATAGGAGAAAGTGCGGCATAGGGGCTGCTTTCCCAAACCGCATGATTTGGAGCATGCTGCGCACGCCCAGAGGTGACGAGTTGAACCGCACCCGCATTGAGCATTTGGGCCGTTGGGGCAGCTAACGGAACGACCGTAAGATGTGTGCCTAAAAAAAGCGAAAGACTATGATCCAATTCCCATATCATATACTCATGAATGTGCAAATCTACTGCTCCAGCCGTTTGCTCCGCTCCGTAAACGGCAAGCGCAGGTGTGTTTGGCACAATGGCTTCGACCAGCGCCCGAAACGTTGCAACCGTAGAAAGATCAATGGAATTAATATATGATTTTGTTCGATGCATGTCGGATTCCACCCTTTGCAAGCAGAGATGTTAGCATTTGGACTCAATATAACAAAATCTATTCCATTAGTTTGTCTATTATTCTTTCACAAGCAAAAAGGAAAGAGCAGCCATTAGGGCCGCTCTTTCCTTTTTGCGATTTCAATATCGTTATGAAGCTGCTGCCTCGGATGCGTCAGCAGCTGTATCCGAGCCTTGGCCCGCCGTACCGCCACCGCTGCCTTGGCCGCCGGGACGGCCGCCGCCCATTCCTCCACCCATCATGCCGCCGATTTGAATCGTTGCCGCATCCTGGGTGCCGTCGGTTAACGTGTAAGTGACAATGTCATCGGCTTTCAAGTCGGCAAGCGTCTTGGCCGTCTCCACACGCTGGTCGTTTTCGAAAGAAATGGCTGTAATCGTTGTCGCATCGGTAACCGTCACTTCCACCGTCTCCTCGGTGAACATGTTCTCCATATTCATCCGGCCACCGCCCTGACCCCCAGCAGCTTGTCCGCCATCCTGTATCGGCGGCTCCGGCTGTGTTCCATCTGGTGCCGCTCCCGCTTCACCTTGCTGTGCATCGCCCTGCGCTGCTGGAGGCTCGCCTCCTCCTTGGCGGTCACCTGGCGTGAAGGAAGATTTGTAGAGCGTAATGGTCTGCCCATCAATGGATTTGATCTTGCCCATTGTGCCACCCATCATCATGCCGCCTTGGCCCGGACCTCCCTGTCCTTGTCCTGCGCCAGCATCTGCTTGTGTACCACTCTGAGCAGTGGCCGCTTCCGTGCCGGCAGCAGCGGTCGTATTCGTTGCTGTCTGATTGGCGCTGCATGCAGCCAAAGTGGCCGTTATCACAATCGTACTTAGTAGTGTTTTCCAATTCTTCATAGGGTTCGCTTCCTTTCAATAAGCCTTGCTTAATTGTACAAGCACAGCTTATCAAACCATTATGAACACCGTATGAATGCCGCCTTAACGTCCGCTGAATGTGCGGCGCGCACTTAGTGACAACAAAGCTTAGCGGAATGCGACCTGTATTGCTCCAAGCCTCAATTGCTTCAGCTGCTCGACAACAAGGCTGGCAACCTGCAGCGCTCCGCGCTCCTGAAAATGCGTATTGTCCTCTACGCCATTGGGAAAGTTCATAAACTCGCCGGGCGCCGCCCACATAAATACCGATTGGGTCGCTTCCGGCCCAAGCTCCTCGAACAGCTTGCGGCTTTCCTCTGCCAAATCGATTAACGGTACATTTTCCTCCTCGGCAAGCTCCCTCATCGCAATTAAATAATCGCCATGCGTATCGACGAGACTACCATCTGCTTCATAAAATCGCCGCTGTACGGACGTCACCAGCACGGGAATCGCCTCGCGATGCCGAGCCCCGTCTATGTACTGTTTTAAATATTCCTTATAAGTGGTAAAAGGCTCCGTCCGCCGCTCCTCATCCGGCTTCTGGTCATTATGTCCGAACTGGATCATCAGCACGTCCCGCGGCTTCATCCATTGAAAGATTTCATCAAGGCGGCCCTCTCCGATAAAGCTTTTGGAGCTCCGCCCGGAAACCGCCCTATTCTCAATAGCTACATCCTGCTTGAACCATTTGGGCAGCATTTGGCCCCAGCCAGCATAGGGATAGCCATCCTCGCGCTGATCCGTAACGGTTGAATCTCCGGCAAGAAAAAGGGTCGGCGTTTGGCTGGAAGGCAGCACCTCAAGCGCATTAATGCGCGGCGCCAATCCCGTAAAGGCCAGGCGGATTTGACCATCTCTTATGGACAAGGAAAAGCTGTAGCGAATAAACTCGCCTGCTACCGTCCTCACACGCTGTGCCATGAGCCGGCCACAGCCGGCTTTAATCGTCGTCTCCGTTGCGGTTATGGCATCGCCGATTAACAAATTCACGGTGTAGACACCATTTTCTACATCAAGCAAAAAGGACGTTTCCATCGGAATGCAGAAGTCGCTGCCCATGCCCTCCGCTTCCACACGACTCTTCGCCGCTACCTTCGTGACCGAGCTGAATCCGTAGCCTTTGCCTGGCTCGTACAACGTTGAGTCCGTTACCTTCACATGCCCGTCCCTCGCAGCTCCAACACCAAAATCAAATCGAAAAACATCCGTCATCTTTGTTTTCCTCCCTCAAATGATCATCAGCCGTTTCCCATGCTGGTTGTAAGCGTTCTCTAAGTTGTATGCAAGGCAGCGTTTCTGCTGCCCCTTTACTCTCCTAG
This sequence comes from Paenibacillus sp. JT22N7, assembly GCF_059383875.1. Taxonomy (NCBI): domain Bacteria; kingdom Bacillati; phylum Bacillota; class Bacilli; order Caryophanales; family Paenibacillaceae; genus Paenibacillus; species Paenibacillus sp. JT22N7. Next base: position 715,536 of record NZ_JBXENY010000002.1, on the reverse strand, counting down.
CGTAGTGCCGTTTGAAAGCCGCGTCCCCGCCCGCTTGCGGTTGCCGATTACAAACAGCAGCGTGCCGACCCAGCCAAAAATAGCAGCCCCGATAAGCAGCGTACTCAGCGGCACACTGTCCGAAAAGCCCGCGCTCAGCAATGGCCCAAGCGTGCCCCTCACGCCAAACAGCATCAGATGGATACCGAACACGACCGCCTCACGCCCAGGAGCAAGCCTGAAAATATAAGAAAGGATGCCAATATCCCAAATCGCTTCGCCAATCCCCTGAATCCCATTGCCGAGTATGACCGCCGGGTAGGTGCCTATCAGCCCATAAAGCATCGGAACGATAGCATATGCTGCAATCCCGCCCAATATCGTATAGCGGATATCAAAACGATCAATCATCCAGCCCGCTATAAAATAAGTGACCAGCAGTCCGATAAAATAAGCGACGCGCGCATAACCAATTTGCACATTGCTTAGTTCAAGCACCTGTACCTGAATAATCTGGTATAGCGGAATTGACAGCATATTGCCGAAGCCAGCAAGCGACGTTGCGGCCAGCAGCACAGCCAGCTTCTTGTTGCCCGACACGAGCTTCCACTGATCGCGCAGCGAGAAGCGGGTGACCGAAGCGCCGGGAGCCACCAGCTTTTTCAGCGGAATTTTCGGCAGACGCAGCGTCTGGAACAGCAATATAGACAATGTGCCTGCTGCTGCTGCACAGACGAGCGGCCAGGCCGTACCGGACGTATCGGCCCATTTTCCGACCAAATAGGCGAGCGGGATCATAATGGCTCCCATGGCCACTCGCACATACCCCATCAGCCTGCCTCTTACATCGGGCGGATACATGCGGGACACGAGTGCCGCATAAGCCGGAGCTTGAATACCCATCAAAATTTGAAAAACGAGCGCCGTTGCCACAAACACCGAAGGATGAGCAAACAACGCCGGAAGCAGCAGAAGCAGCCTGCCAATTAAGTTTGGAATGACCACAAATGGTTTTGGATTGTTGCTTTTCTCGATCCAGTTCGCCCACAGCGGCGAGAAAATAAGGCCAATTGCCGGGGCTGCCGACAATAGCCCTACCTGAAAGTTCGTCGCCCCCTGCTGTATTGCAAACGGCATGTAAAACTGATTAAGCACCACATTAAACAAGCTGAACAATAATGAAGCGCCCACATCAATTTTGGCGTTATACCAGACGCGAGGAGTCATTTGCATGCCAAATTTTTGCAATCGGGCTTTTGTTTCCATCTTCTGCTGCTTCCTTTCGAATCTCTTCCTTTTCCCGAAGAGTACTCATTCATTTACGTTACTTTCATTAGAGCAAAATTCAACCAGAAGCGCAACAGAAGATTTTTGCAAAAAAAAAGAGAAAGCTCCGGCCGCTGCTTGGCTTTGAGCCTTCCCTATTACCTTATAATGTTGCGGCGATGAGCACAAAGCAGACAACGGAAATGCCCGTGTACAGCCATGCGTTCGTTCTGCTGCAGGTTTTGCTGGTCCAAATTCGGTATAAATAAATGATGGTAACGATGACCGAGATAGCCGTAATGCCGTTTAGCAGCAAGCCCACCCAATCTGTTCCCGAGCCGGCCGCTTCGCCGTGATGCCTATGCATGCTGCTTTCCACTGCTATACTCCCTGTCAACAGCAGTGGAAGCAGCAAATGAATGCCGTGAATGACAAGGGGAAGCAGCATCCCTCCAATAGACAATAGCGAGCTTCGCGGCAGCTGTTGCTTCGTAATGGGCAGCCCTCTCCCTTCTGGCAAAATAGGTTCCTCCCTCATAATTACAACCGGGAAAACTGTTTTATGCCAAAAGAGCATTATTTTTCAACCTTTATTCTCGTGGTTAACAAAAATGGTTTCCAATGAAGTATGTTCAACCTCTATTCGAAATAGGTCTAAATGATAGCGAACCGCTCCATTGACTATATGAGGAATTACGCCTTCGTTTGCTATGTTTAATTCCACCCATTCATTGTTCCATGCTGCAATTTCTGCGAATTGGCTCATTTCATTCATCCATAGTTGAAATTCATTCTCGGTATTCGATTGATATTTAATTTTTAGTCGAACATGCTCATCATGAGACTGCTGCAGCTCCTTCATACTCCCTATTTTCTCAATTTTCCCTTTATGAAGTATAGCGATGCGACTGCACACTCTTTCCACCTCATCAAGGTTATGCGAGGTCATAAACACAGTGGTTCCTTGTGAGGCCCATTTTATAATTAAATCTCGAATTATAATAGATGACTCAATATCAAGCGTTGAGGTCGGTTCGTCAAGAAAGAGCAATTCAGGAGAGCCAATTAAGGCTTGAGCGATACCTAATTTCTTCTTCATTCCTAACGAGAATTTACCTACTTTCTTATTCGCATGCTCTCCTAAGCCAACTTCCTCTAACAATTCGAGCATCGCTTTCTTATTTGCCCCAAAGCCTTTAATGCGAGCGAAAAAAAACATATGCTGCAGGGCAGTCATGTCATTATAATAATTGCTGTTATCAGGCAGAACACCCATACGCGATTTAATTCGATTTAAATATTCGTAAGGTTGGTCAAAGATTTCTATACTTCCACGAGTAGGTTTTAAAATTCCTGTCAACATATTTATCGTAGTGCTCTTCCCGGCCCCATTCCTGCCTAGAAAGGCAAAAATCTCACCCTTATTTAGTGAAAAGCTAATTTCATCCACTACCTTATGATTTCTATATTCCTTGGTTAATCCGTCCACTTTTAGTATAGTCATCTGAACTAGAGTTCCTTTCTTTCAAAAACGATAATTGAGATTATTAACATAATAGCAATCTCAACAACTGTTAAAGCAATAAAACGATAATCATCCATTGCAATATAATAAGGCAGCGCATAATTTAAAACTTTGGCTATAACTGATTTGTTAAATAAACTCCATATCCCTATACCTGGAATTACAAGCCCGGCAATTAAACTGATAAGTACCGTATAGCTATGTTTCGTAATAATAGTGGACATCATTATCGCTACTCCAGAATGAAATGCTATGAAAACCCACAATAAAATTAATGGAGCAATATAAAAAGTTTGAGTACTGATAGAAATACAAACAAAGGTGATTAGAGTAACGCTTGCCCAAAAAGAAAATACGGATATAAACTTGCCAACTATTACGTTTTTCCGAGATGTTTTTGTAATGAGAAGTCTTATTCTTTGCAATTCAATATCCCGGTTTACAATATCATGGGATAATATATAGATAAACAATGCCCCGAACAAAATAAAAATAAAAGATAACCCCGCAAGCTCCGTTCCTTGAGAATCTCCGGATGCCTCTGTCAAAAATGTACTGCTTGAAGCATACTGAGCGGCCCAAATAGATACGGATGTTACAAATAGAATGACAAGAAAAGATTTCACACCTTTTATTAGCCCCAGATACTCTTTCAAAACAATACCAAACATAATGTCCTCCTATATTATATTTACTTCATCAAATCTATTTTAAACGTTTTCATTCATTTCCTCGGAAGTGATAATTTGATTTTGCAAAGCAAATACAGCAGCTCCTACCCGTGTGGCTACGTTAAACTTTCCAAGTATGGACGTAACATGATAATCGACCATTCGCTTTGAGATATACAAAATTGAGGCGATCTCTTTATTAGGCTTTTCCTTGCAAATGAGCAACAATATCTTCTTTTCCGTTGCGTTCAATTCCATGTTTAGCTAGTTTTCCTTTCTCTCAAAAATACTCTGCCTATGAAACCTAATAATGCCGCGCCTCCAAATAGGTATCTCATCGTCTCCGTCTCTTCATAAAAAAAGATTCGGCATAAAAGATAGCCTAGTATCCCAACAAAACTTAGCACTTCAAAAATTCTTCTCATTTTTCCACTCCTTTCATAATTCAGACAATCAATACATAACTAATTAATACCATATTTTTATTTCAATTTCAATCTTTGAGTATTTATTACATTTCACAAAATTTTCACTTTCTATAAAAAATCTGGCGTTAATTTCTACGGAAACTTAACTTTTTTGGGTCTGGCGATAAATCCCACAAGTCAAAAACTTACTATATTACCCATATTAAAAATATAAATTACAGTCTAATAAATGTATATTTTTTAAATTTTTAACCAAATAATTGCGCATATGCGAAATTTACTAATTTGTAAAATAAGTATAATATTGTATTCAGGTGAAGTCAGAGGGGAAAATTAGAGGAGATGATTTAATTGATCGCAAAGATTATTGCTTATATTATTAAATATGGTTCAAAAGCTTGGGATGTAATCAAAGTGGCTATTGGGTCAGCATGGAGCAGCTTTAAAGCAGCATGGGATGCTGGCGTGTGGAAAGCCACCCAATGGCTGGTGGAAAGATCTGTATACGTTGAAATCATATATGAAGCATTAAAAGCTGTTTTCGGAGATAACTAAAAAAGCCCAGCGCCACGAACGCTGAGCAAAAAAGTGATGAGATAAAACCCAGAAAACTCCCTCTGGCTTACCTTTAATAAATCATTATAAGGATTGGTATAAAATATGTCAATGAATACAACATCCCCTCCTCCTCTTATTGATGTAAGAAATGTATCTAAAAGCTTTGGAAAAAAACTTGTATTAAACAAAATCAATTTTGCTATGCCAGCGCCCTCCATTTATGTACTAAAAGGAGCAAATGGTGTTGGAAAAAGTGTGTTCCTAAAATGCTTGCTTCATTATGAGCGAATTGACGCTGGAATTATAGAAATTGCCGGCAATCCTTTATCTGACCGTATAAGTCTAAGAACAAATACTTTTTTCATCTCATCAGACCATCAGCAATTTATCGAGCTGTTGACTCCAAACGAATTTTTTCAGTTTCTTAAAGAAATTTATATGATCCCTTTTGAACGAATAGAACAAGTGAGCCATCTTGCAGAAGATTTAAATGTCTTAACCGAACTGAATACCCTTTTCTCAAAACTTTCCTTTGGAACTAAAAAGAAAATCCAGTTCATAGCAGCAATGCTTATTTGTCCAAAGCTTCTCATCTGTGATGAGATTTATGAGGGCTTAGATACTGATGCAGTGCTTTTTATTCAACAAGCTTATCAGCATAGAAAATTACAAGGTATGGGAACACTTCTCACTACACATATTCGTGATTATGGTGAAGAGGTTGCCGATCTTATTTTCGAACTTTTCAATAATGGTATTCATGTTGTGAAAGAGGATATTACATGAATCTGTCTGCTTTTAGAAAACTTTTATCGATTGCTTATGACGATCGTATTTCAAATGTGACTAAACAAGCCATCATTGATTTTTGCAGCCTCGGCTTTTTAATGAGTCTTATCCTTTTAGGCATCAAAAATTTTGGCACAGCAATAACTATGGAATATTACATCGGTATCTATTTGGCTCTAAATTTAATTCTTTTATTTTTCACTGCTGCCGTTTTGAAAAGTATCCCTACGCTAAGCAAATTTGTTGGTTCTATGCCAATTAAGCCTACTGCTTATTTTTATAAGGTTTATTTAGTTAGTTCCTTAAAGTTTTTTATTTTATTAGAGTATCTTATTGCAGCTTTAATTTTACTTTGGAATGATACCAGTTTAAAAACTGTAATTATATTCGTTATATTGTTGGAAGCAATACGATTTTTACGACTTTATTTCGAGTTTTTATTTGGATTTTTAAAAAGTTTACCTGGTTTGAGCATTTGGTTTTCAATGTTGTTTTTTTCATGTTCCGCACTACTGTATGTACTAAACAAAAAGCAAATGCTTAGTCTATCTATTTTTCAATATTCACCTTCAGTTGCTGCTTATATTATTATAATTTTAACCATTTTAGGCTTACTCACAGGTCCGCTACTCGCTGCTCAACAAATGAATCAATTCAGCAGAAACGCAATGCTTTATTTCTATTTCACCAGTAAACTTATGAAACTCTCTACCCGTATTCTCTATTTAAATAAACATACAAAAGCAATGTTAACTACTCACATAACCCGCTTGCTTAGAAATTCTGACTATATGGGTAGAATTATTCGTATTTTTACTGTTGTAACTCTTTTATCATGTTTTAATGATGTAGTTCTAGCTCCTTTTTTTAATATGCCCAAGGCTGCATTTGTAGATATTCCTTACATGATATGTCTTGTTACTTTTCTAACGCTACAATTAGAATATCCTATATTTAAAAATTCTTATTTAGATGAGTTCCCCATCACAAACAGGAAAATAAATCTTATTATTGATTTAATCGATGCTTATATTTTAGTTTTATTTTTAATATTTTTAATGCTTATCGAATTTGCTACAGGAAATAGTGCCATTCAAATGACAGGTGTTATTTTCTTATCTTTTTTCAGTTTTTACTTCATCAGCAGAAGTATATCCATCCCGCAAAAAAAATTATCTAACATAAATAAATTATTTTATTACTTTCAATTTTTCATCCTTTCTATTCCCTTAAAAATAGTTATGGATAATGTCCCTGCTTCAAAATGGCATGTACACTTGACTGTATTTTTCGCATGTTTATCCTTATATTGTATAAGGAAGAAAATATTTATTCGGAAGCGAAATTAAATAGACATGCTGCGATTAGATTAAAGATGTTACTCTTCTATACACATTTGTTGAATACCCGACAAATACGTTTGCAGCACAAGCTGCATCGATTCGTCCAACTGGTAGGGCAAGCCGAAGCCGCCTTTCTGCTCGATGGAGCTAAATCCATGCAGCAGGCTGCGCAAGCCGCGGACGATATGAATCGCTATCTCCTGCTTTAATTTGTAGCTATCCAGCAAATTAATAATGAGCCCCATCAGCTGCTCGCTAACCGCTTTAAATTCATCATTATCCTGTGATTGGGACGGAATTGTTGCCTCGTAAACACCCGGATTCGAGCGGGCAAAAGCAACATAGGCTTTGCCCGCCGCATAAACGGCGTCTTCCCCTGTCAGTCCTTCTACCGCTTTACTCATCTGCTCGTTCATTTCGCGCAAGCCATAAATCGCAAGCGCCAGCTTCACCCCACTCAAACCGTCTATATGGTTGTATAAAGAGGGAGAGCGAATACCCAGCTTCTGCGAAAGCGAAGCCATCGTCACTGCTTCCAGCCCTTGCGTATTGGCAATTTCTGCGGCTGTCCGAACTATCGTCGGTACATCCAAGCCTATTCTTGGCGACATGTCATCTTCTCCTTGCTGTTGTGAAATCCATACAGATTATATCAGCGTGCTTTTCCTTTAATGTGCCGCAGCAGCAGCGAGCTTGCGTTCAGCCGTTATGATGGCCTGCTCCATTGCGGCCACCGGGTCAACAAGCAGGTTGCCGTGTCCGACTGCCAGCAAGGACGGCTTCAGTGCAAGCAGGCGCCTCGCACTAATCAGCGACTGCTGCTTATTCCAGGTTGCCCATGCCGGAAATGGAAACAACGGCCGAACTTGTCCGCTTACCGCAACGCCTCCACGCAGTTGAAAAGCATCCCCGACAATCAGCTCGCCGCCTCTCGTATTGAGAAAGGCCATGGAACCGGGCGTATGTCCCGGTGCTGCAACCGCCAGCAGCGATCCGATACGGTCGCCATCTTGAAGCAGCAGATCCGGCTTCGTTGCTACTTTTTTCGGCACACCGCCTCTGATTGGGGTAGCCGGCTCTCCCGGTTCCAAGGAGCGGTCTCCTCGCAGCAATCGCGCATCCCTCGCCGAGATTGCTACGACTGCATCCGGCAGCTGTGCTTTGAGCGCATCCAGCGCTCCGATATGATCATCATGCGCATGCGTCAGCACGATTCGTACAATCGGCTTGCCCAGCTTGCGTGCTGCCTGCATAATCGCTTCGGCATTATTCGGCAGTGCTGCATCGATCAGCGTCAAGCCGTCCTCTTCTTCGACCAAATAGCAATTAACAGGAAATACATGGGGCAAATAGGTCAACTGATAAATATGCTGATGTTTGGTCATTCTCACAATGCATCGCTCCTCGGTATTTTGCGCTTGCTGCGCAAAAACTAATATCATTAGTTTTATAATAACTAATGATATTAGTTTTTGCAATACGTTTATTCGTCTACATTCATCATCTACGTTCATCATGCACACATATGGACGGCTTATGCGGCATTAAAATCAAAAAAAAGCCTATCCTCGACGGATAAGCTTTTCACCCACTTTTATTTCGTCCAATCGAAATCCATTGCCTGTAAAAAAGCTCTCGCCAGCACCATATGGCCTGCCGCCGTCGGATGCACGCGATCCCACGCCAAAGTAGCGGAATAGAGATGGGCCAGCACTTTATTAAATGCCGCCTGTGTATCAATGAACAGACAGCCCGTCTCATCTGCAATTCGGCGTACAACTGCACCATATTCGTCCATCGTGCGGCGCATCGCATCCTGCTCATTGCTTTCCAGAAAGAAAGGCGTCATCAGCACGATGCCGCTTCCGGCCACCGGCTTCGCCAGTGCGACCAGCTCGCGCAGCGTTTGCTCGTACTCCTCGATATAGACATGCCACTCCGTAATGAACGGCGTATCATATTGGCGCCATACGTCATTGATGCCGATCATGATCGAAAGCACATCCGGTTTTTTATCCGTCACATCTTCCTGCCATCTCGCTTTTAAATCACGGACCGTATGCCCGCCCGTTCCCATGTTCACTACGCGAATACCGAGCTCCGGATAAACCGCCTGCAGCAGCGCATCCACCTGCGCTACGTAACCTCTGCCAAGCGCGCCGAACAGCCCCTCGCCATTCTGCTTGTTCCGATCGCAATCCGTAATCGAGTCTCCAATAAACAACAGCTTCTGCCCACGTTCCAGCTTCACCCGAATCATTCCCCCTATTTATACGATTAGCCTTGCGTCTCGCGCCGCTTGAACTGCTCTGGCGATACACCGACAAACTGCTTGAACATTCTGCTGAAATGGGCCAGATGCTTGAAGCCCAGACGATAGCATGCTTCTGTAACCGTGACGGACGGCTCCATCAAAAACATGATTTTCGCCTCATTGATTCGCCTTCTATACACATAGTGAAACACCGTTACACCCGTCACATCCTTAAACAGCCTGGCAATGTACGACTTGCTTAAATGCAGCCGTTCTTCCAGCTGCTCCATATGCAAATCGTCCGTATAGCTGTGCTCCAGCAAGGAAATGATGCGCTGCACCGTCTGCTCCTTATCCGAGGAAAATTCTTGCCGGTCCCTTAGCGGCTGCTCGCACAAGCCAAAAATAAAATACAATAAATCAACAAAGGCAAGCAGCAGACGGTTGCTGCCGATGGCATCGTCCCGCTGCTGATGCACATGCATTTGAGCCAAAAGTCGCTCCGCTTCTTCCTTATGCTCGCCTCTGAGCCGCAGGCGGTGATTGCGCAGCTCCTCAAACGGCTCCATAACATTGAGCGCCTGCGGCAGCTCCAGCAGCGGGCGCAGCAGCGAAGGCTCAAAATGGACAATCGTCCGGACATAAGGAACGGAAGGATCGATTTTGGCACAATGCAGCGTCATGCCGAACAAAATCATCATATCACCCGGCTGCATATGGTAAATTTGATCGCCAATCAAATAGTTGCATTTTCCTTCATGAAAATAATAAACCTCGTAATTCGTATGTGAATGAAAAATCGCTTCAAGCGGCGTCTGAATTCGGTAGCCGAAATCGAGCATTTTAACCTTGCGACTGCAATCCGTTAATATAGCGGACAAAATATCGCAGCATGTCTGGAGACTCCGCAAATTCTTTGCTGAAATCTTCAATGCCGAGATAGCCGTCGTAGCCGACAGCCTGCAAATCCTCGATGATTTGCTTCCACGGCACTACCCCTTTAGCGAGTCCCGACCAGTCTGCCTTCCAGCTTATGCTGCCGTCCGCTTCTTCCGCGCCAGCTTGCCAGCTTGCATTTTTCACATGCACATGGGCCAAATACGGACCTAGCAGCTCAAGTCCCATCCGGTAGTTTTCGAAGCCTTCGTAAACCATATTGCCGGGATCGTACAGCACGCCAATACAATCCGGGTCCAGCCCTTCGCAGAGCCGATAAGCTGCGGAAGCGCTTGCCGCAATCGTCTGATGATGGGTCTCGACTAAGCCTTTAACGCCATACTTTCGGCACAGCTCCTGCACTTGCTGCAAATACGTTCTTGCCAGCGTGAACAGCTCGCCGAACGGCCGGCTGCGATCATAATTTGGAACACCAACCCGGATAAAGGAAGCCCCTACCCGCTTCGCCGCTTTCAGCACCTGCTCGGTTGCCTCCAAATCGCCAGCGGTGAGATATGGCGTCAGGCTGAGCGATGTCAGTCCATGATCAGCCGCAGCCTTGCCAAAGCGATCCAGCATTTCATCTCCGCCTGAGGGAAAAATCGTACAGCGGTTGTTGCCCCAGAAAGAAGGCTCCTGGCTCGCCACAGCTGCATCCGGTGCTTCCTTGTAACGCCATTCTACAGCATGAATTCCTGCCTCTTGCGCGGCGGCTGCCAGTTCCTCAGGCCCCAGCTCCGGTGTTGCTACCGTAAATACAGACAACTTCATCATCGATTCACGCTTCTCCCTTCCTCTATCCGTATTATATGTTTCGCTTCCTCTGCTCTTTCCCTACTCGACCCGTACAGCCTGCAATTGCGCCTGCAAGCACAGCTCTGCCGCTTTAAACGTATGCGCCTGCGGCATCGCAAGCTCCGTGCCATTCAAGCAATCAAGAATGAGAGCTCCAAAATAAGGGAAACCAACCTTGTCTTTCACATCTATTTTTTGCTCGCCGTCTCCATTCACGAGGAACAGATGGTCGCTGCCGCCTCTCGTCAAATCGACATATTTGCGCAGCTCGATATAACCTTTTGTCCCGAGAATAATCGTCCGGCCATCGCCCCAAGTAGACAAGCCATCCGGCGTAAACCAGTCCACGCGAAAATAATGCGTAGCCCCGTTGTCGCCGATAAGCGTAGCGTCGCCAAAGTCCTCAAGCTCCGGGTATTGCTTGTTATTGTAATTGGCTATTTTGCTGGATTGCACCGTAGCATCTTTGCAGCCGGCGAAATAAAGAAACTGTTCAATTTGATGGCTGCCAATATCACAAATAATGCCGCCGTACTGCTCCTTATTGAAAAACCAGTCTGGCCTAGCCGCTGCATTCAAACGATGCGGCCCCAATCCCATTACATTCAGCACGCGGCCGATAGCCCCGTCCTTCACGAGCTGCCCTGCGTATTCCGCGCATTCTACATGAAGGCGCTCGCTGTAATAGACCGCATAAATTTTGCCTGTAGCTGCCGTTACTTTACGCGCCTCAGCCAGCTGCTCAAGCGTCGTAAACGGCGCTTTGTCCGTAAAATAATGCTTGCCATGCTTCATGACCTCGACGCCAAGCGGGCCGCGCAAATTCGTTATCGCTGCTGCTGCAACGAGCACCACTTCCGCATCCTGCAAAATTTGCTGCTTCGATTCCGCTGGGCGAACCTCAGGATAAGTGCGCACAAATGCTTCTACCTTCTTCGGGTCTGGATCATAAACCCACTTGAGCGTGCCGCCCGCTTCCCGAAGACCGTTGCACATGCCATAAATATGCCCATGATCCAGCGACAAAGCAGCGAATACAAACTCTCCTTCTTTGACAACTGGTTTGGGCTTGCCTTTCGGGGCATAATTCATTCCATTTGCTGTTGACATAAATGTTGCCTCCCTCTCGCTTGCTCATCAGTGGTTATTGATTAGTGGGTACCTCTCACATCCAGCGTCTCATAACTGTTCGCATCCTTGTGCTTCTCCGAGCTGCGTATTCTCTCTTGCAGCTTCTCATAAAATAAATCCTCGTTAATCGGAAGATCGACCCATCCATCCGTCCAAGTAGAGAGCAGCATCGCATTGGACAGCTCCAGTCCCCTAATCCCCTCTTCGCCTGGAGCAAGCAATGGCGTGCCATGAAGAATCGCATTTACCCAATCCTGAGTAATGCCCATGTGATTGCCGCCATCGCTGACCGGAATTTCGAATTTCCAGCATTCCGGCTGGCCGAAGCCGCCTTTAAAGCTCGCATTAAATTCGGTTTCAGATACGCGCAGCCGCCAAAACGTCATTTTGTCATTTTCAATGACGATTTTGCCGCGTTCACCCGAAATTTCAAAACGGTTCGTTCCCGGCGACTCAAAGGTCGAGGTGACAAACACACCCGTTGCTCCGTTTTCATATTCCACGTAAGCCGTCACATCGTTTTCCACTTCAATATCACGGTGTTTTCCAAAGGAGCAAAAAGCGCGCACGCGCTTCGGCATCATTCCTGTCGTCCACTGCCACAGGTCAAGCTGATGCGGGTCCTGGTTCAGCAGTACGCCGCCGCCTTCGCCAGCCCACGTTGCACGCCAGCCGCCCGAATCGTAATAGCTCTGTGAGCGGTACCAGTTCGTAATAATCCAGTTCGTACGGCGAACTTCCCCGAGCTCCCCGGATGTAATTAAATCGCGAAGCTTCGCGTACAGCGGATTCGTGCGTTGATTATACATAATGCCGAACACTTTATTGCTTTGAGCCGCCGCTTCATTCATCTCGCGAACCTGCTTCGTATAAACGCCAGCTGGCTTCTCAATCAATACATGCAGCCCGGCCTTCAGCGCTGCGGCAGCCTGCTGCGGATGATCATAATGCGGGGTGCAGATGAGCACTCCGTCCACCTCGCCTGAGTAGAATAGTTCCTCAGCCGTCGAATACAGCTTTAGTTCTGTCCCCCATTCCTGCGCTGCCAGCTCCAAACGTTCGGAACGCACATCCGACACCGCAGCAAGCACGGCGCCCTCTACTCTTCCTTCAATCAAATAACGGGCATGTCCCGTTCCCATATTCCCAAGGCCTAATATGCCGATTCTGACTTTATCCAATGATTAACATCCTCTCTAAACCTGTTATAAGAAGGATCACTATAGCTATATTGTAGCATAGATCATTATGTAAGCGTTTGATTCAAAAGGCCGAATATCCGCTTATCATTTGACTGTCATTGTACTCAAGCATCCGCACCTAATCGCTTTCTTATTGCATAAGAAAAGCGGCGGTTATGTCCCTCAGGGACACACCACCGCTTTTCCGCCTTTACCTCGAGCTGCCTCTGGTACGGCTTTGTCGCTTATTTAATATTTTTCTCAGTTACATAAGCTTGCCATTGTTTCATGTACTCGGCTTGAATTTTCTCAAGTCCAGCTTGCTTCGCTTTGTCCATGAACGTTTTCAAGCCTTCTTCGATATTGTCCACGAGACCAGCTTGCAGCGGGAACAGGTACTGCTTCTCCACTTGCTCAAGCGCTGCTCTCTCGGCTTGGTAAGAGCTGTAGTCTTCGGCAAAGCCGTTGAATTTGTCTGGAACTTGGATTTTGTCCAGCTCGTCGAAGATCGCTTTTACGCCGTCATAGTTTTTGTCAAACAGCATGAACTCTGGATTTCTCCATGCCCAGCCATTCATGCCTTCACGAGCAAAGCCGTTGGAGCTTGCATCGCCGATCATTTGGTAGTAGCCATCTTTAACTTCATAGTTTTTGCCTTCAACACCGTACTCTGTCAACTGATTGTAACGTTTGTCCGTTACCATTTTCTCATAGAATGCCAGTGCGCGCTCTGCGTTTTTGCTGCTTGTTGGAATCGCAAAGCCGTTGTGAATCGCATGTACTGGTGTTGCAATGCCTGTTGTAAGCGGGAATGGGTAGTATTTCAGCTCCCAATCCGGGTGAGCCGCTTGTACTTTAATAACCGAATCATTGAAACGAGTTGGGTTGTCTCCGAAAATCGTTGCTGCTTTGCCGCTTGTCAGCTGCTCCTGAATAACGTCGTTGATGTTCAGTACGTTTTTCGGGATGTAGCCGTTTTGCTGCCAGCGCTTGATCAGCTCCAAATCCGCTTTTTGCTCATCCGAGCCCCAGTATGTGTAGATGTTGCCTGGCTCGAAGTAGTTCACGCCAAGACCGTAAGGCAGCGCGCCGATTGCTTTGTGCTCGATATCGCGAATTTGGTTCACAAGGCTGCCGCGAACGTCTGCACCAAGTGCGATTGGACGCATGCTCGGCTCATTGGCTTTAATGCCCGCCAAATACTCTTCATACGTTTTCAAATCCTTTGGCTCAGGCAGGTTGTATTTTTTACGAAGATCTTCACGCCATACGAAGCCATTCGTTACATACTCTTTGTACGTTGCTGGAACGGTAAAGATTTGGTTGTCGATTTTAACCGCTTCCCACATATCTTTCGGCACGAACTCATTCAGCTTCGGCGCAGCTACAGGTAGCAGCTTGTCGAGCGGCTGGAATGCGCCTTTTTTCGCATAGGACTGGTATTGCGTCCATTCTGCTGTAAAGATCAGGTCGACCTGTTGGCCGGAGCCAAGCAGCAATTTATATTTTTGCTCCCAATCGGTCCATGACGTGTAGTTGAATTTGACGGTTGCATTCAAATCCTGAAGCGCCATTTCATTGATTTTGTCTTGAATGGTAGCGAGATCCTTCGGCGCATCGCCTAGCATATAAAATTGCAATTCTACTTTTTTGGAAGTATCGATACCCGTTTTCTCGCCTGCTTGCGCATTGTCCGGCGATGCGGTAGCTGCTCCGCTATCTGCTGGACTGCTGGATGCTGCCGTATTTCCGCCACCATTGCCGCTGCAAGCTGCGATCATGCTCATAAGCAGCATTACGGTGAGAAGCATGACTAAACCTTTGCTCTTTTTCTTCATCATGTGAATCCTCCCTTTTATGAGTTGAACCTATATATGTTAGCTGGACCCTAGTAGCAAGCTTGCCGCTATGCACTCTGGTACAGTTCTAACCTTTGACAGCCCCAATCGTCAAGCCTTTTACAAAATAACGCTGAACGAAAGGGTAAAGGAACAAAATCGGGCCGGTTACAATAATCGCCATCGCCATCTTGGTCGACTCCATCGGCATATCCCCGCCAAGTGAAACGCCTGTACCTGCTCCCATCTGGGACAGGAAGCTCATCGCATTGATAATGTTGTAGAGATAATATTGAAGCTGGTACATCGTCGTGTCATTGATGAACAGCGAGGATGTAAACCAGTCATTCCAGTAAGCCAGCGCCAGAAACAATCCGACGGTTGCGATGCCCGGCATCGACAATTGCAGCACGATGCGAGCGTAGATTGTAAAATCATTCGCGCCATCGATTTTAGCCGATTCCGTTACCTCATCGGGAACGGCGGAGCGGATGAAGTTTTTCATCAATATAATGAGGAACGGCGTCATAAGTCCTGGAAGAATGAGCACCGCATACGTATCGGTGAGCTGCAAATATTTCGTCAGCATAATGTACCACGGCACAAGTCCGCCCCCGAACAGCGTCGTGAAATAAATAAAGAAGGAGAAAAAATTCCGATATTTAAAATCTCTGCGCTGCAGGACGTAACCGGCCATCGTAATGAAAAACAGACCGAGAAATGTGCCGACAACTGTCGTTATGATCGTTACGGTATAGGCATTGATGACCTGCTGCGGGAATCGCAGCACCGTTGTGTAGCCTTCGAGTGAAAACACCTGCGGGATCAAATGATACCCGTCGCGGAGAATCGATTCGTTCTGGGTGAACGATGCTGACACAATGAGCAGAAACGGAAACAGGCAAGCGACGGACGTGAGCAAAATAACTACGAAAGCAATAATGCGGAACAGCAGCATATAGCTGTCGTCTTTGATTTTCATAAAGTAACCTCCATGTTCTCTTTGTGTCGGTGATTAGAATAAGTGCGCTTGGTGAGGTAGGTTCGTCGCTGCGCAAAAGGTTTGGCCTCCGATCGCCATTGCCCGTGGAAATTCTTAACTATACCGCCAGCGGTAAATTTCCACGGACAAAAGCGAACGCGTTCGCTTCTCCAGCTCAAACCTTTTACTCCGCTCAGGCCCCCTTCACCAACACCCTCCTTCTAAAACACGAACCACAAAGTTCGAATTCATACAGCAGAAAACAATTGATTTGACGCTTATAAATGTCTACATCTCTGTGGTTAAGACTCCTTCGCTCCCATGCTTAAGCACAAGTCTGTGCACTAAAGCAAGCGCAATGCCTTGCTCTAGCTCCAGCTCACGAAGGTATAATGCAAACGCGAATGCAGCAAAGGATTTGTTACTGGTCTTGCTTTTGGCTTTTGACTCTTGGCTCTTGGCTCTTAAAGGTACGGCGCAAGTGCGAATGCGCTAATGATTTGGTTCTTGGTTTTGGTTCTTGGTTTTGGTTCTTGGTTTTGGTTCTTGGTTTTGAACTTAAAGGTACAGCGCAAGCGCAAAAGCGGCTAAGCTTCCTTTTTCCTCCCTTTTAGGAGGGAGATGAAAAAGGCGTAGTGAAATGGAAAGGTTGAGCTGGAGAAGCGTTAGCGTTCGCTTTTACCCTTGAATTTCCCCCTATGGGGGTATTTCATAGAAATTCAAGGGTAATGGCGATCGGAAGCCAAGCTTTTCATGCAACACAGCCTCTTTTTCATCGCGCTCCTAAAACAGCGCGTATTCGTCGTTGATTTTTCGAATAATATAGTTGACCGTCATAATCAGGATAAAGCCGAACAACGATTGGTAAAGACCCGCAGCAGTCGACATCCCAATATCAAACGTTACTTTCAGCGAGCGGTACACATACGTATCCAGAATGTCCGTCGCATCATACAGCACGCCGTTGTTGCCGATTAATTGATAGAACAAGTCGAACTGTCCTTTCATTATGCTGCCGAGAGCGAACAGCAGCAGGACGACGAATGTCGTTTTCAGCATCGGAACCGTAATGTACCAAATCCGTTGGAAAATGTTGGCGCCGTCAATTTTGGCCGCTTCGTAATATTCATCGCTGATGCCTGTAATAGCAGCCAGATAGATAACCATGCTGTAACCGAGGTTTTTCCATAGATAGAACAAAATAATGAGCGGTACCCATACCCAAGGCGTGTTGTACACATCAACCGGCTCAATGCTGAGCTGCTTGAGCAGCGTGTTCAAGAATCCGCTTTCATAGTTGAACAAATTGTACACAATAACGCTCAGGATAACGAACGATACGAAATAAGGCAAAAACATAACGGATTGCGTCAGCTTCTTGAACCATTTCGATTTAAGCTCGCTTAGCAGAATAGCCAGCGCGATGGCGAGCACATTGCCAAGCCCGATGAAGGCTATATTATAGCCAATCGTATTTAAGGTCAGTTTAGTCAAAATGCCGGATTGCCATAAAAACTTGAAGTTTTCCAGCCCAACGAATTCACTATTGAATAAGCTCGTATTATAATCGAACCTCGTGAAAGCGTAATAGATGCCGACCATCGGTAAATAGGAATTGATGATGAAAAATAAAATCGTCGGCAGCAGCATGAGAAATAAAATGCGGTTGGTGATCAGCTCGTGAAAAAAACCTCTTCTCGTATTCATGCAGGCTATGTCTCCCCTTTCAGCTTTCAGCTTTGCTTTTTCTTTTTTCATTTGTACGATGCCAGCTGCAATGCCCTCAGGCTCACTTGCTCAATTCTAGGCGACTGCTGCTGCTTACGTCGTTCGTTGTGCCCTCAGTGTATAGCAGGCTCGAAACGCTCAGCTAGAGCAACATCAGGCAATTAGTGAAAAATGCTGCGAAAACACAGGTGAACGAATTGCACCACTATGCATTTTTCAGCTTTTCACAGGCTGTCCACTAACGCTGCAAGATGTTAAAAACATAGAGAAAAAGCCGCTTTTCCCAGTGTGAACAGGAAAAACGGCTCTTCTATACCAGCCCCGCCTATGTCGATATCTGCAAGATCATGACGCCATATGGTTCAATTGATACTGTGCCAGACAAGTGTTCACTGGTCAGCAAATCGGTGTATGCTACTTCTCCCAACTCAAGCTTGGACTCAAAAGGATTATGATTCAGCACGAAAGTGTAAGCTTCCTCCCCTTTATGACGCTGCACAAGCTCGACTCCGGCATCCGCCAGAAGCGGTGCCCCGATGCCATGCTTCTCGCAAAGCGTCTGCACGAGCCCGCTGAGCAGCTTCTGCTCAGGAACCGTCGCCACATAATAGGCTTCGCCTTCCCCGTAGCGATTGACGGTTAGCGCTGGCATCCCCGCATAAAAATCGGCCCCATAGCTGCCAATGGCCTCTGCGCCCTCCAAATGAAGCAAATCGCATAGCAGCTCACACTCATAAGAGCCCCCAGCTATATGCCCAAACTGCTCTCCTACTTCGATTGTGTTGCGCATATCCGGCGTCAAGCTGTCGATTTCTTCGACCCATACGCCAAGCAGCTTTCTTAATGCGCCTGGATAGCCGCCCAGCGTGACCAGATCATTTTCATTGACGATACCGCTGAAAAAGGTCGTTATAAACGTGCCGCCAGCCTGCACGAACGCTTCGATGCGCTCGGCTACGCCTGGCTTCAGCATATACATGACGGGAGCGATGACGATTTTGTACTTGGAGAAGTCGCTGAGCGGGCTGATGACGTCCATTTGAATGTTTTGGTCGTAAAAAGCTTTATAATAGCGCTGCGCCTGCTCCAAATAGTTCAAGTCCGCGCTTGGCCCGCTCGTGATTTCAACCGCATTCCAGTTGTCGATATCAAACAGCAGCGCCGCTTCCGCCTGTACCGTAGCATCCAGCAGCTTGTCGCCCAGCTCCTCCAGCTCGCGCCCCAGCTGCGCGCATTCGCGGAATACGCGCGTATGCTCATGCCCGACATGCTCGATGAGCGCGCCATGATATTTCTCGCAAGCGCCGATCGAGCGGCGCAGCTGGAAGAACATCACCGTGTCGGCGCCATGCGCGACCGCCTGGTAGCTCCACAGCCGCATGACGCCCGGGCGCTTGAGGCTGTTGTAGGGCTGCCAGTTTTGCTGGCTTGGCGTCTGCTCCATCAGCATGAACGGCTTGCCCTGCTTGAGGCCCCGCATATAATCATGGCGCATCGCCACATTGCCCATCGGCTCATTCATTTGCGGATAGCTGTCCCAGGATACGACATCCATCGCATCGCCCCATTTTTGCAAATCAAGGCCGTTGAACAGCCCCCAAATATTTGTCGTAATCGGCAAATCCGGGGTAATACGCTTCAGCTCCTCATACTCCCCCTTGTAGCAGGCTAGAAGGGAATCGGACATAAACCTTTTATAATCGAGTGCCATCGGCTGAAAATGGCGGTTGTCTCCGTTGAGGTTAGATGGCGGTACAATATCTTCCCAGTCATACACCGTATGGCCCCAGAAGCTCATGTTCCACTCTGCATTCAAGCGCTCGGTGGTGCCGAACTTCGCCTGCAGCCAGACACGGAAAGCCTCCGCACAATGATTGCAATAGCAATGTGTGCCATACTCATTGTTAATATGCCAAATGAGCAGCGCGGGATGCTCTTTGTAGCGCTCAGCTAGCTTCGCCGCAAGAGCACGGGAGAAACGGCGGTATGTCTTGCTATTCGGACAAAAATTAGTACGGGAGCCATGCGTCCGCTTCCGTCCATCTACATCAACCGGCAAAATATCGTCATACTTGCGTGACATCCATGCAGGCTGTGCAGCCGTCGAGGTGGCGAGGCAGGCGTAAATCCCATTTTCAGCAATGAGATCCAGCAGCTTATCCAGCCATTCAAACTGATAAACGTCCTCGGAAGGCTGCAGCTTCGCCCAGCTAAATACCGGAAGTGTGACGACATTAATGCCCGCCTCCTTAAATAAACGCATATCCTCCTGCCAGATCGCCTCTGGCCATTGATCAGGGTTATAGTCACCGCCATACCAAATTTTTGGAAGCTTGGAATGAATCATTTTGTCACTTTCCCTTCGACTTATCCATATTGCACTGCGAATTCGAGGAAAAGTCTAAAGGAAAGCATTAGCTTTGTCATCTGAACGTATTGGTTTTGCCAAAAAGTTCACTCCAGTTCGGTTTGTTCACAGCGTTCAGAGCAAGGTCGTTCAATTTTATGCATAGAATACATTGTACGGTTGGCAAAGTGAAGTTTATAATATGAACAGAGATGCATGGGGGATCAGGTGAACAAACTGACATATGCGCATAATCAGGCAACCGATATCTAAACCAATTAGAGACTTATAAAAAGTAAGCGCTTACTAAGAAAAGAGGGGGACAGCTATGAAAGCCAACGCATGGAAAAATAACGGAAAGCTCTACAGCAGGTTTCTGCTCAGCATTACATTATGTATCGTATTGACGCTGCTTATTTCGTCCTTCTTCTATTATCTTGCTTATACAAGGCTGGATCTAAAGCAAGCCTATTTATCCGACGTCAGCAGCCTGACCCGAACGAGCCATGAAGTGAACAACATGACGGAGAGCGCCCAGTCGCTCACCTTCCAGCTGTATCGGACGTTTACGATTTCCAAGCTGCTTTTTTATACGAAGCCTAATATTTATGATGTGACGGCAGCTATGAATGACTTGACCAACTACTTGAGCTCCATGCCGTTTATTGAGTCGATATATGTATACAATTCAGCCAACAATCAATTTTACATTGCTAATCGTTCGGGGCAAAGCGGGATTTTTACCAAGGAGGAAATTTCCGATAAAGGCATTTTACAGACGTTAGAAGATTTCCAGACGTATAAGCCGTTTACGCCGATTCCACGCTCCTATGTGCCAGAGGATGCAGACAGTCCAGTATTGCCTGGACAGCCGTCACCCGTGCATCATGTATATACTTATTTAGGCTATGATGCGGTCGGTAAAAATCAAACGATAAATTCGGCAGTCATCGTCAATATTTCATCGTCGTGGATTAATAAAGATATTGGAACCGCTTCCAGCGAGTCACTCGGCAAATCGTTTATTATCGATGATCGCCAGCGCATGCTTTCGCGCGATACACTTGCCCTCAAATCGCTGAATAAGCAAGATAATGATATGCTTTTATCGCAAATTTTCGGACAGCAGCAGCCGGGTTATATTGTGGCGCGATTTGACGGCCAGAAATCGCTCATTTCCTATACGTCCTCGGATGCGCTCGAATGGCAATATGTTCGTGTCACGCCTTATGGCGAAATTACAGGAAAAGTAAGTGCCATTCGCAATACGACGCTTGCTATTGCTGCCGCGATTTTGGCCATCGGCCTGCTTATTTCCTGGCTGCTGTCACGTATGCTCTATCGCCCGATCCATCATATTATGGATAAAATGAATATGCTCGAAACAGAGCGGCGCAACAGCTCCTATACGATTAGACAAAATATTTTACGCAACTTGCTGGAAGGCGCGCAGCAATTGCAGACGAAAACCCAGCTCGACAAGCTTGAGCAAAGCGGCATTACGTTTGATTTCACAAACCATTACCGCGTCGTATTAATTAAAATTGATGACCTAGAAGCGCTCAGGGAAACGCGGGGCAATGATCTGCTCGCTTATAAATTCGCCATTATGAACATTAGCTGGGAAATTGGGTTGAAGCATTACCGCGTCGAAACGGTTGATATGAATGAAGACAGCGTTGTGCTCATGCTTGGGCGCCTCGAATCGACGGAACAGCCGGATGATGAGCTGCTGCGGACGATGCTGCTGCAAATTCAGCATTCGAGCCTGGAATATTTGCGGATAGGCATTTCTATGACGTACAGCCCGGAGGCGAACCAGCCTCAGCAGCTTGCCTCCCTCTATAAACAGGTGAAGGAAGCTTCGCTGCACCGCTTATTTTATGGGCAGGGCTGCTTGATCTATTCGCAACAGATTATGGAGCTGAAAGCGAAGGAATATAAATTCCCCGTCGATAAAGAGAAAAAACTGACCGATGCGCTGATGGCTTCCAAAAATATCGATGCAAAACAGATTTTCGCCTCTATTGTAGAGGAGACGGCTGACTATCCGATTCACGTCGTGCAGCTTGCTATCTCGCATTTAACGATGACGGTCAATACGATTTTGTACACGATTCATAAAAATAACAGTCTCGAGGTCGAAACCGGGCTGAATACGAACATCCCTTCACTCGATAAATTCGAGACGGTGGAGGAAATGAACGCCTTATTTTTCACCTTATTTGATGATATTCAGGCTAGGCTTATGGAGAAACGCACGGTCAAGCAAAGCGATCTCATTCGTAAAATCAATGAGCTGATTGAGCGCGACTTCGCGAACTCCAATCTATGCTTGAATTGGATTGCTGAGGAGCTGGATATGTCCTCCATCTATATTAGCCGGGTTTACAAGCAGCAGACGCTGACCGCTGTCGTCGACGTCATTAATCAGGTGCGGCTGGAGCATGCCAAAGATTATTTGGAAAATACGGATTGGTCCGTCGTCGATATTGCCGACAAAAGCGGCTATACGAGCAGCTCTTATTTCCATCGCATGTTCAAGAAAAGCTTTGGCGTCACCCCCGCCGACTATCGCAAAACGAGACTCGCCCAGCATGGCTGATCGACATAGGTGAAAACTATAAGCTTTATCTCTATTATATATTAGACCAATAAGTGAATTTGTCCTATGATGGGTTGTATAGCGTCGAAGGGAGCGATCAACTTGTCCATCTATGACTTTCAAGTTAAAACGATAAACGGAGAATGGCTAGATTGGGCAGCCTATCAGGGGAAGGTTGTTCTCATTGTTAATACGGCGAGTAAATGCGGTTATTCCAGCCAATTTGACGCGCTCCAGCAGCTTTACGAAACCCATCACCAACAGGGATTGGAGATACTCGCTTTCCCCTGCAATCAATTTAATGACAAAGAACCGGGCAGCGATGCTGAAGTAAAAGCCTATTGCGAACAAAACTTTGGCGTTACGTTCCCCCTGCTCAGCAAGGTGGACGTTCGAGGCGAAACAGCTCATCCTTTATTTCACTATTTAGTGAGCGAAGCTCCGTTTCACGGTTTCGATATGCGAACCCCGAACGGCAAGTGGCTGGACCAGTTTTTACGTGAAAAATACCCCGAGCTCCATGCTGGAGATGGAATCAAGTGGAATTTTTCTAAGTTTCTCATTGATCGCAGAGGTCAAGTAGCAGGCCGTTTTGAGCCGACTGTACTACCGCCGGAGCTTGATTCAGCGATAAGAGCATTGCTTTAAAAAAATGAAAAGCAAGGCGCTTAGCTCGTCCATCCGAGCTAAATGCCTTGCTTTTTCACAATCCTGCGACCTTCGAGCCGATTCGTCTATGTACCATTGTTTCATCACTTTGGAATAAACTGATTAATCCAGCCGCCGAAGCTTTTCGGATTTCTCGTTTGAATCAGGACGACGCCTTCGCCACGGAACCGGCACACAATGCCTTCGCCACTTGTAATGCTGGACAACCAGCCGTTAGCAGCCTTCTCGATCCGGTAATCCATATAATCAGGCCATGCAACCAGATGTCCGTTATCAATGATAACTTCCTCGCCTGCAGCAAGCTGCACGGCATGAATCGTGCCGTAGGAGGAAAGAAACACCGTTCCTTTGCCGCTAATTTCAACAATAAAGAAGCCCTCGCCCGACAAGAAACCTTTCGCCAGGTTTTGCATCTTCGTGTTAACCTCAATGCCTGGCGTTCCAGCCAAGAAACCATCCTTCTGCACATACAGCTTGTACGACCCATCAAGCTCAATCGATTCAATATCGCCAATCGCTGCAGAAGCAAGCAATGCTTCGCCTGGGCCCCGTGTGGCAGACAGCTCTTGAAAGAAAAACTTCTCGCCGCTCAGCATCCGTCCAAGGCCGCGCATAATGCCGCCATCGAGCGTACCTTTCAGCTCCAGGTTTGGCGACATCGATACCATCGCACCCGACTCTGCTTTAATCGTCTCGCCGCGCTCCAACTGCACCTTCAATAAGGGAAAAGCGCCGCGATATAAAATTTCATGTCTCATTTCAATTTATTCCTCCGATCATTCGTACTGCCTCAAGCTTGCCGATGTTGGGACGCTTTCTAAAAAAGCGGCCCACTCATCATCATGCTGCTAAGAAATTTCAAGGAAGCACCACGCAAATTTAGTATGCTCCATTTTTTCTTCAATAGCTGACGCACGCGAAATAACCGTGACTTAATAGTGCCGACAGGAACCTGTGTTTCTTGGCTAATTTCATCCAGCGACATATCGTAAAAATATCGCTTCACAACCAGCTCGCGATCCTTGTCAGACAGTCCCTTCATCACTTCGGATAGCTCCTCGGACAGCTCCTGCTCCAAATACACATGCTCCGGCCCTTTATCCAAGCTCGGCAGCGTTTCCTTAAGCGGCCATTGCGACATAAAATAATCCGGCTCTGCATCCAAAGAGACGCTTCGGCGCGTCTTGCGTTTTCTGAGCGTATCAATACATAAGTTAATCGTAATTTGAAAAATCCAGGTCGTGAAGTTTTTCGAAGGGTCGAACTTATCGATATTCGTCAAGAGGCGAATAAACGTCTCTTGCAGAACATCCTCGCTTTCCTGACGGCTGCCAAGCATCCTATAAGCAGTTGAAAACAGCCTATCATAATAGACCTTTGTAATTTCCGCGAAAACCAACGGGTCCTTCTCTTTGATCCGAACCGCTAACTGGGAAGCATCCATAATTTCTCTCCAAACTTAAATAGGATAATAGACTTTAACATTGGCATTACCGAATTTTGGCGATATCCTCGCCCGCCCTCTTATACGCCTTCACAAGCTCCTGAATTTGATTAAATTCACTGTCTCCCGGCCCAAGGCCATCCATAAACATTTTCTGCAGCACCGATTTGAAAAGGGTTGTCCGCTCCTCAATGAAGCTGCGCTCCAGCTCCAAAATTTCATCCAGTGTGTGGCTGTTAATGAAATCATCCAGCTCGCTCCGCTCGGCGCGGCCGCCGCCCCCATCACCGCCGTAACGCTCACCCCGCAGCCTTTCCGGCTCCGGCACTTCCTCCTCTTCCTCGTAAGGATTCAGATTAACCGAGGAACGAATCGACGATAAAATAATATTTTCTTTCGCGAGCATAATTTGGAACGACTTGTTTTGAAATAAATCGCTCATAACGCTGCGACACAAATCTCGATTTTTAAGTAAGATGCCATCGAAGGGATGTATGGTCCAATTATCATTCGAATAAAATAAATTAAATATAAATTTCTCGCTGCCAAAAACGTATTCTACGTTTATTGTATGTTCATCCAGCATCTCAAATGAAAAATCCAACATTATCGTTCCCTCCATACGAGCAGCAGGCCCGAATTCTTCCGATAAGTCAATTTTACCAAATGATCCGCCATTACGCTAATATTATATAAAATTCGACTCTATTCTCGTTTTCCATAGAACGATAACAATGGCCGCATCTTCCTGTACTACAGAAAATACGGCCCTGCCCACGATTATAATTGGTTATGCTGCTCTAAAATGGCCTCTACCCGTTCGCTGGTGGCAACGATAATCAACGTTACAATCAATAAGCCGAGCGTGCCTACTGCAATCAAAGACAACCATCCTCTCATTCCATCGCTTTTGTTAAGCCTATGAATGAGTGGCGCCATCTATGTGTATCGTTGTTAAAATAGAACGAGCCTCTTGCTATATTTAGCTGAGCAGCCTGTCTATGTCGTTTCCGCCAGCAGCTCCGCTGCTAATGGCCGCTTGCGATTGTCCGCCTGTTTCCAAGCCGAGACGCTTCGACATGCTTTGGTTAATTTGCGCCAGCTTCTCCGTGTGGGTTTTGCAGGTCGCGATAATGTCGCGATTGGATTTCTCCGATGTGTCGAGCGCTGTAATCAGGTCGGCAATCGCCGTGTTGACAGCCTCCAGCGACATCGCTGGTTTTTTGAGCAGCTCCGCCGACTTTTCCGTTGACGTTTTGAGCAGCTCTGCGTTGCGCTTGAACTGGTCTTCAATCGTGCTGTTTACACTCTCGACTGCATTTGCGATTTTTAACTGATCCTCGATAGCGAGCGTGATCATCGCCGACACCGTAATCAGATTAGACGCTTTATAGATGCTGTTGTTGACCGCATCAATCAGCTTGTCGCTGTTGTCATTGACGATGTCCGTCGCAGCAACCGCCTGATTGAACAGCAGTATATCCTCGGTCATCGACTGGATGCGGGTGACGACTTTACGCAAGCCACGCTCCAGATACGTTTTGCGCTGCTCATTTTCCGGCTTGGCGATTTCCGCTTCGAACAGCTCCTTGAGCTTGTTGCCCATGGCGATCTTCTCTTGCAGCGAATAAATTTCCTCAAGCGAGCTGCGCTTGAGCGTACGCATATTCACAATGCTCTCCTCAAGGCCATCCTTGCCGTCCCGCAGCCCCTGCACAATCGCATCAATATTCGTCCGCACGGACTGATATTTATAAACGTAGTTTTTCACGGGCGACTTGCGGATCAGCTTGCCGATAAAGCCGACGTTTTTACTTTGCTGCAAAGATTCGCATTCATTACGCAGAGACAAAATCAGATTCGATACTTGGCTGGACCCGCCTGACATGAGGGTGGCGACCGGACGTTCCAGCTGCTTAAGTGTCGCGCCCGCACGCTCCTGCGTCTTGGCGCCCAGCTTGCCCATCTCGTCCATTAAGCCATCGAGTGAGAGCGTATCGGCCTGCGCTACCTTCTGAATAATGACGGCCGCTTCCTGGACGGCCTTCTGCTCGTCTTCTTTTTTCAATTGAATCGTTTGTATGGACACTCAAGTTCCCTCCCCACGGATTTTCAATCTAATAGGCCATTAAAACTCCGAGTAGTTGTAGCGTTTGTGAATAACCTCCGCCTTGGTTTGCAGCTCCATCAAATCCTTGTGTTCAATCGTTGCAACAATTTCCGAAATTTTTGTATTAATATCCCTCAGACCATTTAGCAAAATACGGCGGTTTTTCGTTTTGGCGTCGCCGCTCAGCCTTAAGAAAGGATTGATGACGCTGTTCAGCTCCTTGAGCACCAGCCGTCTGACCGTATGATTAATTTCATCATTATTCAGTTCAGTCAAGAGCGGCAATACCCGGTGCAAACGGAGAAAAAGCGAACAGGACTTTTCCACAATTTCATTGTCCAGCGTATTTTTCTGCCCTTCGGATATAACCATATCCTCCAGCACTTCCAAATACTCCAGCACGGGATCAAATATCGGGCTAATCGCCGGTGCTGGTGCAGATGCAAATGCCCCGCCTCCGCCAGAGGAAGAAGGCTGCAATGCTTCTGGCAGCTGCCCAGGCTCAGAAGAAGCACGGGCTGGCGACGGAATTGCATCGATAATATTGGTTTTGCGCAGCAGCCGCTTCTCATCGAGCACGACACCTACGAGTGTAGCTGCGACAGGGATAAGCACCGTTATAAATTCTGGCAGCAGCCAGCTTGTTGCAGCGGCAATAACAAGTCCCATTGCCGCTCCGATAATCGAGCGTTTTTGAATCACTCTCTCACCCTCCAACCTGCTGTGCCACTCGCTTCTATTCGAATGCTGTCAAACGCATCGGCTGCTCAACGTGGCTCGCCAGTACGCCATACTCAGGCGTCAGCTTGCCCACTTCTCCTCCAAGCGCCAGCTTGACCGCCAGATAAGGAAAGTTGATGCCGCTCAGACAGGAAACATGGAGACCGCCAGACATCCGCGGATTAATCTCCAGAAGCTTGGGCACTCCATTTTTGTATTTCATTTGTATATTATAATTGTAAGGGATTTTGTACGTTTCTGAAACCCTCTGGGCAATTTCCATTAATTCCGGCACATTGTCCAGCAGACGCAGACGGCCGCCCGCTTTACGGCGCGGAACTGCGGCAAGCAGCTCCCCATTTGGCGCAGCTAGGCAATCAATACTGTATTCAAACCCGTCAAGCAGCTCCATCACCATTAAATCACCAAACTGCGGGACGGTCGCTAAGGTACGGTACACCTCTTCAAACGGCAGCGCACGCGACACGGAACCGAATAAATCCGCCAGCTTGTCGCGCTCATTGTCAATGATGCGGAAGCCTTGTCCACCTTCGCCATCCGTTGGCTTAAAGCAAACGCGATGCCCTTTTGATACCAAATCGTCGTAGGCCGCCTTAAACTGCTCTGCCGTTGAAACGACATGATAATCAGGAATGACCATAATGCCGCTCTCGCTCACCGATTCATAAAACTGATCCTTGACCATCAGCTTGCCGAGCAGCTCCTCATCCTGGCAGACGACGACTTTAACGCCTATTTCATCAAAACGCTTGATGCTCTTCACAATATCCAGCATATTCAGTCTTGGGACGAACACATCTATTTTATACCTCAAACAGAAATCAATGCAAAAATCAACATAAGCCTCGCCTTTAAAGGGCGGCTCAACCTCCGCCACATCGCAAGCTTGCAGCGACATATGCTTCGGATCGGAATGCGTGCCGTACAGCTCAAAGGCTGCTCCGTCGCTATTGTTACGAATCGCATTCATATAATGATAAGCGACCGAAAACCAACGGTTGAACCATACTTTTGTTACGTTGCTCATACGTTTGCCTTCCTTTCGACTGCTGCTGCTGTCTTAAATTCAGCCATGACAGTGGACACAAAGTCCAAAATTTGCTGCGAAGCCATAATGCCCGAATGCGTTGTAAACGTGTAAGCCAAATTTCCCGGTTCGCGCTGCTCCTGGCGAAACAGCTCGCCGTGCCTTGGGGCAATCGCATGACTTGCCGCATCTAGCAGGCACTGGTCCAGCAAGGAATCACCGGAGGCAGCAACGACCGTCGCTCCAAGCTGCTGCTTCAAATGCAAGAGCGCCGCGCTTTTGCTCACCTCATTTGGCACGAGATAAATTTTGCGTCCTTGTACCGACACTTTCCAGCCAAGCGCCGTAATTCGTTCCACAGCACGGCTCACCTGCTCGGTTGGCATCCGCTCGCGATCAATGACGTAGGCGAAAAAAAGCTCATCGCAATAACGCTCGCCATGAATCCAATCCGTACTCGCCACCTCATCGAAGATCGCTTTAATTTCTTCCGCCGGAGCCGCACTAGCCGCAATAAGCTTCTGGATATGCGTGCTCCATTCTTCGTTCCTTACGCCATTCACCAAAATATTGCCGCCATTGCTCGTCACCGCATAGGTTGGCGCTATATGGTCGCGGAACAGCTCAATTCGGTTGTACTGCTCCATCGTCCGGGTCGTTACTGGAATAAAATGAACCTCCTGCGCAATAGCTTGCAGCAGCGGCAGCATTTCCGTCAAAAAATACGACAGCACTTGACCATCCTTCGTTTCTGCGGGCATCACAAGCCCCGAGCCCTCCGCACCATCCAGTCCCATCGATCTCGTGGAATAAATGAGCGTCTGATCAAGATCACTGGCGAAAATCATACAGCTTCCTCCTCGGCGGAAGCAGCAATATCCGCCTTTTTATTTTTCGATTTAATAATGCCGCAGCAGGAATACGTCAGTTCAGGAAATACTTCCACTGGAACGCCGCGATCGCTTGCCAGCAGCAAAATATGCTGGAGCCCCGGGTTGTCCAGGCGGTCAACGAGAATTTTCCAAGGCACGCGCCGCAGCAGCACCCGTGTCGTCTCCCCAACGCCCGGCTTCACCAAATTAATATCCTCGATGCCGTAAAGCTTTTGAATCGCTTTAATATCCTTCAGCCCCTGCCAAGTTACCTCAGCCTTCTCGTTCATCAGCTTCACAGCTTCCTGCTTCGCCTGCTGTGAGATTTGGCTGAAATACGCGGATACCGTATCGATGAAATGATTGGATAGATCCTCCTTCATCCATTCCTTATAAAACTTCGCCCCGTGAAAATCATCCGGCCCAATGATATCGCCGCGCAGTACCGTGCGGCTCATCAGCCCGGACACGGTAGAATTAAGGCAAGCACTCGGAATGAGGAAATCCTCGCGGGTGCCGAATATGCTTGAGCTGCAAGCAGGATCTGCCAGTACCGCAAGCTCCGCATCCAGCTGGGTGCCGTACTTCTGCTTGAATGTCTTGCAAGCTTCAATCAACACTTGAGTAATGGCGCCTTTTCCCGTCCAGCCATCCACGAATTGAAGCTTTGCCTCCGGACCATGCTGCTGCAAAATATAAAGCAGCGCATTTTCATCAATGCCCTTGCCGCGAATGATCGAGATGCTGTAGTGCGGCACATCAAGCCCACATCGCTCTGCTATGTAGCGCTTCATCAGAATGCCGATTGGCGTGCCCGCTCTCGCTAAAGAAACGAGCACCGTGTGCTTGCCGCTGCGCGCCACTACCTGTTCGGCTACGATGCCAGCAGCCAATGCTACCCGCTTTGCAGATTCCGTCAATGTCTGGTGAAACAGCTGGATGTATTCCGGCGTCGGCTGGTATTCTACAGGCAGCATTTCCGAATAATGCACGCCGGATTGGATCGCTTCCTCACGATCCTCGGTTCCCCGCTCCAGCTGCACATCACTCAAATCCTTCAATAGAAAAACGACGTCGGACGGCTTATAGCTGCCAAGCGGCTTCGGAGCCCCGATCGGTTTTTGCAACCGTTGTTCAAGCAAGCTTCTGCTCATGCCTTTTCCTCCTTATGACTGCCCTTTGATGGACCGCAAATAATGACATTGATTTGCTGGAATCCGCATGCTTGCAGCGCCGACAGCAATGGAGCAAGACGATCCTCCGGCCAGTCGCGCTCTGCAAAAATAAAGCAATCGTCGTATTGCAAGGCACCGACATTATAAAAAAAGTTCCTCACCTGCTCATCTTCCGGTGATGGAAACGCTTGTCCCGATTTAATCGCATAATCTGGCTTGTCAATGGGATGAACCGGGCTTCTCGTCGTTGAGTGGTAGCATACACCCTGCCCCAGCTCCGCCGCTATTCGCATCGGTATATACATAAACTCGCCTGTGCCTAGGCATAATGTACGCTCACCCACTCTAAAGCTTCTCAGCTTAGCCCCAGCCTCTGCAATGCTTGCATCCAGCGTCCCATTCTCGCTGGAGCGAACGCCGAAGCGTCCCGTTCCTGCCAAATAAGGCGAAGCATTCACAGCTCCTGCTGAATCAACCGAGCTGTAGGATGCGAGCTCGAACAGCTCGTCAAAATACACTTTATTCAAGCGACCGCTCGCAAATGTTACAGCCTGAGTCTGAGCGCTGGCCGCTACCTGCTCGGGCGAGCTGCCTTCCGCCCTAATTACGCCTTTCATCAGCGACAATACTTCAATCGATACGCCAAGCTCCTGTGCGGCTTCCACAAAACGCTGCTCATCCGCTTCAGTTCTCCAATCGAGCAGCGATGCTACTATATATTGTTGACGGGGAAATTGCCTTTGGATATCCCGTATTATGTTCAAGGCTGTTTTACCAGTCGTGAGCTCATCATCGACGAGAACGATCGGCTCGTTACCGTTAAAAAAGGCCGCATCCAAAGCGTAGCAGCGATGTGCAACCGCGTGGGAATGCTCCTCTTCAAAGCTAATGAGCGATTCTATCGCCGGAATCTGCTCCCTAGTCGTATGAAGATAGGTACAGTCCTCACTGAACACGCGATACATGCTATGCCCAAGTGCTGTTGCTGTTTCTGCAAAACCGATAAACAGCGCTTGCTCAGGCAGCTTTAGATTAGCTTCAATCACTTGATGATACACCTGCTCTGAACGTCCCGGTTTAGTCAAACCTTCGATAGCGGCATCCAGCAGTTCATTAGCCAGAGCATGCTGCTGTTCATCCGCAGCGTACCTTTTATAAAGCAGCAGAGACAATGCT
This sequence comes from Paenibacillus sp. JT22N7, assembly GCF_059383875.1. Classification (NCBI taxonomy): domain Bacteria; kingdom Bacillati; phylum Bacillota; class Bacilli; order Caryophanales; family Paenibacillaceae; genus Paenibacillus; species Paenibacillus sp. JT22N7. The sequence continues at coordinate 683,966 of NZ_JBXENY010000002.1, read as the reverse complement.
GCGCCGCTAAGCAGCGAAGTATAAGGATTAACAGGAAGATGCTTGCCCAGTACTTTGCTGACAAACAGAAAGGCCCGCTTCTTGTTCATGCGCGCTGCCATGGCAAACAGCGTATCCGGGGATAATCCGAATGGATTTGCTGTTACCGTTACCGATACCTTAAGATCATCTACAATGTTATACGTATGCTTGCTCCTGGCTTGCGAGTAAGGCGATAAAATGTTGTTCTTCATGCAGCACCCCGTATATTTTTGATCTTGCCATTACGCGATTAGCCCAATTCATATGGGGTTTCACTTCATTCATCTTATTGGCATAATCGCTCTTGAGTACGCCGACATAGCCGTTATGGCTGGCAATAATGCTTTGTGCATCAATATATTCTTCATACGTCACCGCATAGAGCGATTGCACCGGCCGAATATGCGACGGGTGGATAATCGTTTTGCCAATAATGCCGTTTTCCTTATCCATCATGACTTCGCGCAGCAGGCCATCCGTTTCTAGTGCTGCCGAATGCCGCAGGGGCCAGCGCTCTCCTTTTCCAGACAGTTGCTCTGGCTGTAGAGGAAATAATGAAGGGACAGAAGCCTGCTTGCTGCTCGAAAAGTATTCCCATACGGGTCCCGAGATGACATAAGAGGCTTCCATTCGCCCAAATATATTTATAATATCCGCCATACAATCCCGAACAGGAAGAATATCGTATATGGTCATGGTTTTGCTGCGGCGCAGGCCAAATAAACTGGAGAAGTCTGTCGCTCCAATACGCACATTGAGCACATAACGCTGATAACGATCGAGAAGCTGCTTAATGGCCAGCAATTCCTCCAGGCGTGTCTCACGATAAATGATAGCAGGCGTTTCTAGTATGGGCAGCCCATAAAGCACCGGCGAACCATCACTTTGCTGACGGTTAAATGCAGCGATTTGACTAAAATAGGCTTCACCGTTTGCCGCTGTAAATTTTGGAAAAATAAAGCCGGTAATCAGGCTGATCTTTTCTTCCAGCCGCTCTATAATGCGGGCAAGCTGCTGCGCGCTGCGAATGCGAATGAATAGTAGAGGAAGATGATCGCGCGATAAAGAGCCAATTTTCAAAAAAGAGGATAACCGAAAAATTTGCTGCAGCAGAGAGTCCTCTGCCATTTCCACCAAATGGTCGCCAACCGCATCCTCCAGGTCAATGACCATCGTCGTCAAACCTTCATGCTTGCGGTTTAAAATATCTTCGGAAATCGTTTGGCGGGTAGCCGGACAATACAAAGCAGCTCCGACGGCATAAGCGAGAAGCTCCCGCTCCGTCGTATGATCGAATGGGGTAGGTGCCGAGAAGAAAACCGCTTCTTCTTCCTCCCAGGTAAAATAATCAAAGTATCGCATTCCGGTTTCCTCCTGATTCATTCCAGTAATCGACACTGTTCCAATTACTCGGCCCCGATCGCCAAATGCGCGATCTATTCATAAAAAAAATAATCCCCCCTTTAACCAGGAGGGATTAAGGGATCATTACCCGCATAAACCGCTATTTAAACAAGCTTTAGTTGCTGTTTGAAGTACCCTTCTTTTGTCTCATCAGGCTTAGTACGATCGTACCGCCAAACAATAGGCCAATTAGGGCAAAGAAGTAGATGTGAGGGATTTCGATATGGAAGGCCCCCAAAATCATTTTAACTGCGATTAACGCAATGAGGAAAAATGCCGTTTTTTCCAGCTCAGGAATTTTCTCAATCAGCTTGAGGAATACTTGGGCCACGCCGCGCATCATCAGAACGCCGAGAATACCGCCAAGGAACAATACCCATACTTCCTTGCTGACGCCAAATGCCGCGATAACGCTATCGATACTGAATGCAATATCCATTAATTCTACAGCGATAACCGTTCTCCAGAACGATTGCCCTTTGTTTTCAACACTGTCTTCGCCGCCGCCCTTGAACAATCCTTTATAAGCGATGTACAAGAGATAAGCCGCGCCTAGGAATTTGACGGCTGTGAACGTAACCAAATACGTACCGAAACCAATCGCCAGAAACCTGAAAATATAAGCGCCCAAAATACCGTAAAACAACGCTCTCTTTTGCTGTTCCTTTGGTAAATGCTTAACCATAACAGCGAGCACGAGCGCATTATCGGCGGACAAAAGTCCTTCCAATATAATCAGTGTTCCAATAATTCCCCAGCTGACAGGGTCGGAGAGGGTAGTTACTACTGCATCCCAATCAAAGAAATGTCCGTAGTTCTCCACAATGCTTGTGAAAAAATTCGTTAGCCAGTCCACTTCATTCTAACCTCCATTTTATTTGCTTCCTGCAACCCAGCTGAGACCCCAATCGAAAGCACTATCAAGCTTCCGATGCCCTTCAAAATACCGAACAATCCGCTCAATGCTGAACGTTTCATTGTTCACATTCGTAATCATGGCAATTGCACACATCGCCTGTCCATTGTCGTATTCATCCAGCTTAACGACAATGTCCGGGCCGCCTTGCTGGCTAAGCGTGACGACTCCATCAGCCTCAGACCAGCGCGTCACCCCTTTGTAAATAAAGGTGAAAATGAGCAATCGCTTGATTTCCTTAATTTTCTCTCCGTTAATCCGGATATTTTCACCCGTCGTCACTGAGCCTGTCCGATCATCGCCATCCAGCATCACATATGGCGCTCTGTTCAGGGAACCGAAGCTGTTGCCAAGTGCCTGAATAACGCCTTTGCTGCCATCTTTCAACTCATACATGCAAGCGAGGTCAAGATCAATACCCGTACGTTTGAACAAGCCGCCGCCGGCTTTCTGGTTCCAATTGAGGTTAACCAAAATTTCGCCCAAGCCGCCGCTTTGCTTCGTCAAATTAATGACGTCGCCCTTCTTCTTCAGCTCAATTTTGGAAAAATTGATTTTCGGCGCTTCTGAAGTCGGCTGCTGCGAAGCAGCAGGAGCAGATGGTGCAGGAGCTGGCGTAGAGCCAGACCTTGGCGGAATGACGATGCGCGAGCCTTGCGTCTCCTGTGGTTTAGGAGGCGCTGGCGGAATCAGCGGATTCCGTGGTGCAGAAGACGTCTGCGGTGCAGGCGGTACTGGCGGCGCAGGAGGAGGCGTAGGAGCAGCAGGAGCTTTGGGCTCGTCCTTCACTTCAATGCCGTAGCTTCCGCATAAGTCTTTCAGCCCGCCAGAATAGCCGGCCCCAATCGCATTAAATTTCCACTCCTGATTGTACCTGTAAAGCTCGCCGATAACAATTGCATTTTCCACCGAAAAAGGCTCACGCAGATCATAACGAATGAGTTCCTGGCCCGTACTTTCATTCAGAAAACGTATGTATAGGCCGTTTACCCCGCTGAACTGCTGATTCCGTTTTTCCCCATCGTAAATGGTCAACGTAATGGCGATTTTCTCAACTGCAGCGTCGGTACGGGAAAGATCAATCTTGAACTGCTTGCGGTCATTGCCGCCCGGCGATTCGATATAGGATAAAAAAGCGTTCGATGGATTGCCGTAAAACAGCAAATCATTGTCACTTCGCACCTTGCCGCCTGCAGCTAGCAAAAAAGCGGAAGTATCGATTTCGAAGGAGGAAGGGGCTGACCATCCCAGAGCAGCCGTAATCCGGGTCAAACCCGGATTTGACTTGGTTACATCAGCTTTCTGCCCCTTTACGAGCGCTACCGTCATACCTCTAGGCCGTAATTGCGGCAAAGATCGGCTAGACCGCCAGCGAAGCCACTTCCAATCGCCTGGAACTTCCAATCGTTCTCATGGCGGTAAAATTCGCAAAATACAACTGCTGTTTCCGTCGAAAATTCTTCACCAAGGTCAAAACGAAGCACTTCATTGTTATTCGCCTCATTGACTACTCTTACGAAAGCGCTGCTCACTTGACCGAAGTTTTGTTGGCGAACAGGAGCATCATGTATCGTAACTGTTATGCCGATACGCACGATATGTGCTGGAACTTTGCTGAAGTCGATAATGACTTGCTCATCGTCGCCTTCACCTTCGCCGGTACGGTTGTCGCCAGTATGCAGCACAGCCCCGCCGTATGTTTCTCTATTATTGTAGAAAATAAAATCTTCGGCTCCCTTGGCCTTTCCATCAGCATGGAGCAAAAATGCAGAAGCGTCAAGGTCAAATTCGCTGCCGCCTGCATATTTATTCGTATCCCAGCCCAGACCGACAACTACTTTGGTCAATCCTGGATTTGTTTTTGTGAGATCAATACGTTGGCCTTTAGACAAGTTAATAGACATATGATTTCCCCGCTTTCTAGAAGAGTGATGTTATAGAGGTTGGATAGGTAGAAAAAAAGCTGTAAAGGGGCCTGCCCTCCCCTCCCGCCATACGCACGCGAGAAAAGAGGACTTGCCCCTGCTTCTATGCTTTTAAATGTTAGTTCAAGCCGAAGTCGCGTGCCAGACCGCCAAGGCCATCTTTATAGCCGCTGCCGACTGCGCTGAATTTCCATTCGCCGCTGTGACGATACAATTCGCCGACAACAACGCCGGTTTCGATCGAGAAATCTTCGCCCAGATCGAATTTGATTAATTCTTCGCTGCTCGCTTCGTTCACAATGCGGATGTACGCATTGGAAACTTGTCCAAAGTTCTGGTTGCGAGTCTCTGCATCGTAGATCGTAATAGCGAAAGCTATTTTTTCTACATCAGCAGGCACAGTTGCCAGTTCTACTTTGATTTGCTCATCGTCTCCGTCGCCTTCTCCTGTACGATTGTCGCCTGTATGTACGACGGAACCGTTCTCATTGGAAGTATTGTTGTAGAATACGAAGTTTTTCTCGCCTTCTACTTTACCCGAAGCTGCCAAAAGAAATACCGATACGTCGAGGTCAAATTGGCCGCCGCCGTCATATTTATTCGTATCCCAGCCTAGACCTACCAAAATTTTGGAAAGTCCTGGGTTTGTTTTCGTCAAGTCTACTTTTTGACCTTTGGATAAGTTAATTGCCATTGTCAAAAACCTCTTTTCATTTTATGGGATTGGGTATTACTTGTATCGCGCCGCCAAAATATCAATATGTGGCGCTTGGGCTCCTTCACCGATAGCGTTGAATTTCCATTCGCCATTGTGACGGTAGAGCTCACCTGTAATCAGAGCGGTCATGCCGGAGTAATTATCCGTCAAATTAAACTTAACCAGCTCTTGCATATTATTCGCATTTAAGACCCGTATATAAGCCGAGCGGATCATGCCGAAATCCTGCTTTCTTGCTTCCGCTTCATAGATGTTGACAACGACTAAAATTTTCTCCACATCGGCTGGCACTTTCGCCAAATCGATACCAATTTGCTCGTCATCGCCATCCCCTTCACCCGTAATGTTGTCACCCGAGTGAATGACCGAGTTGCAGGCACTCTGTTTATTATAGAAGCAGATGAGGCTTTCGCGGCTTGCCAGCTTTCCGCTCGCATTCAGCATTAGAGCCGAAGCGTCACAGTCAATGTTAGCCGCCTGCTTCCGTCCCATTCCGAAGAAGCTTTTCTTCTCTTCCACCGCTGGGTCCCAGCCAAGACCAACCATCAGCTTGGTAAGACCGGAGGTTCCTTTAGTCAAATCAATCTTCTGTCCCTTAACCAGATTAATACTCATGTTCGAGGTCACCTCCTTCCCACATCAGGCGAAGCAGCTTCGTCATCCGTGGCTTTCGTTTTGATTCTACCTTTTCTACGCATGTAGCGCCCAACAAGTTTCAGAGAATTTTGGCGAAACGTATAAAGATTTTATAAAGGGAAGAATGTACTGGATTAACATGTCATTTATTTAGAATAATTGTTTTTCTTTCGCTTCTTTAAGCCATGTCGGAAACTCAACAAGCAAGCTGTCATACAAATCGTCATCGGAAATTTTATCGAGGTTTTTCACCTTGAGGAAATTTGCATTGTCGATATAACGACCATCCAGATTGTCCAGCTCGTCCAAGAAATAGAAACGCTCATTGCCTATGCCGACAAACTGAAAGAAGATCCCAAGTCTTGACAAGCCGCGAATCAGCTCGCGCGTCTCCTCTTTGTCGGAGTTGTCCCCATCTGTGAAAAATAGGACATATACGGGCGGGTCATTTTTAATCTTGGATGCATCAATTTCATATTCCGTCCGGCCGCCCAAGCCGAGAAAACCGCCCTTGCGGGTAAGCTTCAGCGCCCCTGGATAATAAAAATCTGCGATCTGCTTCATGACACCCGCATATTGCGTGCCCATCTCAAGCTTATGCTTGCTCGTAATTTCCCGCTCTACAAATTGATAAAAATTCGCTTGATAAATTTCCCCAATTTCATGATTGCTCAGTCCAAAAGCGAATACATCCGCCGCACCGTTATCATCAAAATTCATCGCAAGCGCAAGCGCGCGCTCCGCTGTTTTTTGAATAATGCCGCTTCTGTACAAATTCGTCATCGAACCGGAAATATCGAACACGGCTGCTACTCGGGCAACCTGCCCATTCAGCCCCCGCTTGGTTAAGGAAATCGTTGCTTTCTTCTTCAAATCAATCAAATTATCTTCCGCTTGCTTCCTTAGATCAATACTCAAAGAGATCCCTCCTTAGCTTGATACTGTTAACTATATCAAATCTAATATAAAATGACAAAAATCCCAAAGTGCATTGCTAGTTTTTTACTTTTTTCGACATAACGCATACCCGCTATCATTACCCATTTTTTGCTTCATTTAATCAGCTCAAGCGAATACTTTGCCCCGCGAATGGCGATACAGCTCTTCGTAGTACCCATGCCGTCTCACCAGCTCTGCATGCGTGCCCTGCTCGGCAATTTCGCCCTTGCGCATCACAATAATGCGATCAGCCTTCATGACGGTAGAAAGGCGGTGTGCGATAATAATCGTCGTCCGTCCTCGCGAGACGATCGCAAGCGCCTGCTCCAGCAGCTGCTCGCTATACGAATCCAGATTCGCCGTCGCTTCGTCAAGAATGAGAATTTTCGGCTGAAATACGATAATCCGGGCAAAGGAAATCAACTGCCGCTCGCCAGCAGACAAGCCGCTTCCCCGCTCGGACAGCCGCGTATTATAGCCATCGCTCATCCGCTTGATAATAGCATCTGCCCCAACTAGGCGGCACGCCTCCATAACCGTTTCCTCATCAATGTCCATATCAAACAGCCTCACATTATCCAGCACGCTGCCAGAATAAAGATAGGGCTCCTGTTGGACGAGGCCGACAATGCGGTGCAGCTGCGCTTGCTCGATATCGCGTACATCCGTGCCGTCGATCCTCACGCCGCCAGAGCGAACATCGTAGAAACGGCAGAGCAGGCTAATCAGCGAGCTTTTGCCTGCCCCTGTCGTGCCGACGATGCCAATTCGCTCCCCTGACCGGATATGCAGCGACAAGCCCTGAATGACAGGCGTCCGATCGCCGTAACCAAATACAACATGATCAAATTCAATATCGCCACGTACTTGCGCTTTCGCAAGCGTACGCGGCTTCGCCTTGTTTTCCACCTCCGGCTTAAGCGCAAATATGCCCCAGATACGGGACACCGCAACCGTTGCCGATTGCAGCGTATTCCACTGCTGCGTAATCGTATTAAGCGGCTGGAAAAACTGGCGAATATACGTAATGAATGCGTAAAGGACGCCGAACTCGATTTGCTTGTTCAGCACCGCCATGCCGCCAAGCCACGTAACGAAAGCAATAGACAGATTACTTAATATATCGAAGGAGCAGCGAAACCATACCTGCGTCTTTACTTCCTTCATATTAGCCCGGAAATAACCTTCATTGCGCTCCGTAAATTCTCGCTGCTGCTCCTTCTCCTGATGAAAAACCTGGATCAGATTCATTCCGGCTAAGTTCTCAGCAGTAAAAGCTATGAGCCGGGAGAGCTGCGTCCGCGCCCGCTGATAGGTCCGGCGCATATAAGAACGGAAACCGATGGCGATGCCCGCAATAATCGGCAGCAGAAGCAAGCAATAAAGCGCCAGCTGTGCGTCCAATTGGAACATCAAAAATATAATGAACACCAGCGTCATGCCATCGCGCAGCACGCTCATCAGCACTTGGCTGAACAGCTGATTCAGCGATTCCGTATCGCTGGAAACGTGGGTAATCAAGCTGCCGCTTGAGGTGCGGTCAAAATAAGACATCGACAGCTTTGAAATGTGCTCGAACAGCTGCTTGCGGACCTTCGCCACAATGCTTTGCCCTGTGTATTGCAGCATATTGTTTTGCAGGTAGGTAAACAGCAGGCTCATAGCTGCTAAGCCCAAATACAAGGCTCCTATACCGATAATGGAGCGATACTCCCCCTTGCCCGCCATCAAATGATCGTCAATAATCACTTTCACTAGATAGGGCTGGAGCAAATCCGCCGCTATAGCAAGCAGCGTACAGAAGAAGATTAGCGTAAAGCTCCATTTATGGGGTTTAGCAAAGGCGGATAACGCCCGAAATGCCGACATATATTTTATATCTGGCTTCGGCTGGTTTGGACCCATTTGCTGATCAGCCCTCTGGTCAGCTTCCCAATTGCGAATGGAATTAGCCATCTGCTTCTCCCTCCTCCTGAATCGCGCACAGCGATGCGTATAAGCCCGGCTTCGCCGACAGCTCGGCATGGGTTCCTTGCTGTGCAATCGTCCCTTCCTTCATGACGATAATTTGATCGGCATGCTTGATCGCACTAATTCTATGGGCTACAATAATCGTCGTTTTCCCTTTGCGCATCCTGCGTACCGTATTCATAATTTCCGTCTCGGTTACAGCATCGACAGCGCTGACACTGTCATCCAAAATCATAAGCGGCGCCTGCTTAATGAAGCCTCTCGCAAGACTCGTTCGCTGGCGCTGCCCGCCGGACAGCGTCACCCCGCGTTCCCCAAGCTTCGTCTCGAACTGCTCGGGAAATGCCATAATATTTTCAAATATTTGCGCCTGCCTTGCCGATTCCTCAACAGCGTCCATTTCACGCCCCCGATCCGAAAAAGCAATATTATCGCGAATGGAGGTGCTGAATAAAAAGCCATCCTGCGGCACGTAGCCAATTTGGCTGCGCAGGCTCTCAAGCGTAATGTCGCGAATATCCGTCCCATCAAAACGAATGGTGCCCATCGGCGCTTCATATGTGCGCAGCAGCAGCTTCATAAGTGTCGTCTTGCCGCTGCCGGTCGCTCCCACGATGCCAATCGTCATGCCTGGCCGAATGTCCAGCTGAATATCGCGCAGTGCCGCTTCGCGAGCCCCCGGATAAGTAAAAGACAGTCCCGCAACATGAATGCTCTTGCCATGCAAATCAAGCGATGCAGCCGCCTTGCTTTCCTGAATATCCGGCGTTTCTGACAGCAGCTCGTTCAGCCGCTCCAATGAGGCCCGCGAACGCTGCATCGTATTAATCACAGTGCCGATTTGCTGAAGCGGATTCATGAGCATCCGTATGTAAAGCGTCAATGCTACAAAATGCCCCAGCGACAGCTCGCCATTCACCGTTAAGTAGCCGCCTAACGAAATGGCTATAATTAAAGACAAAGCGCCGAGAAAGGGGATAATCGCCTGAAAAATCGAAGATACCCGGACCAGACGAAGCTGGTTGTCCTTGATTTGATCTACGGTTGTGAAAAACCGCTCATTCATTACCGATTCAACAGCAAACTTCTTCGTGACGCGTATGCCCCCGAACTGCTCCTCCGCTGACTCGGTCATCGTAGCGAGCGAGGCCTGCACTTTTTTGGAGCGCTGCATAATAACTGGCCCGAATCTCGTTACGATGAACGGGATCAGCAGCAGCGGCACGATGGACGAGGCTAGCAAGAACAGCGGAATGCCGCTGTAAAGCATCATTGTCACGACGGCGAAAAACAGCGTCACCGCACTGGCCGTCTGATTGACGCCCATCGAGATCGACTCCCTCACTCCAGTGACGTCATTGACGACATAGCTCAGCAGCTTGCCGACGCCATTTTTCGAATAAAAACGTTCGCTAAGTCCGGTAAAATGCACAAACAGCTTGCCGCGTGTCAATCGCTCAAAACGTCTGCCAATGTACATAATGAGAAATTGCGCCACACAAGCCAGCACAACATAGCTCGCGCCAATGGCGAGCAGCAGCAGGCTGTAGTTTTGAATAAGCCCGCTCGATAAACCGTTATTTTGCAGCGCATCCGTAAACCTTCCCAGCACCTGCGGGAAGAACACCTGAATGATACTGGATGCGACATGCAGCAGAACGGCAACTGCATACAAAGGCCAGCTTTGTCTTAGAAAATCGACTAAAATCCGCCCTTTTTTCATTCTGCACATCACTCCTTTGCCGGCTAACTATTTACTGCTATAGTATCCATTGTAACAGTTTATTCCCCTTTTGGGTCGAAAATGACGAAAAGACGGCTCGCTTGAGCCGCCTTCGCTCTGCGCTCAGCCTCTGCCTGCCGCCTACAGCAGCCCTTTGCGATACAGCACAGTCAGCACGCGATAAAAGTCCAGCGATCCGCCTTCCGGCGTGTCGATGACTCCAGCTGCTGCCGCAGCCGCAACCGCTGCTTTCGCCCATGCTGGCACCGCCATGCTGTGCTTTGCTTCTAACTCGGTTACCCGCTTCACCAGCGCATCAAACTGCTGGCGCTCCGCATCTGTCATGGGCTCCCCCTCCTCTTCCGGCTTATCCGGTTCTGGTTCTGGTTTTGGCTCTACTGGATCGCCCAGCAGCGCTTTAATTTGCTGCAAAAAGCTTTCCCAACCGCCCGGCCGGCTCCGAAACGTATGCGGACAGTTTTTGCCGCTCCAGTGGTTATGCTGGACGACTGCCGTAATCGGCAGTCCGAGCTGGCGCAGCAATCCGGCAATGAGTGCCGCTGCATTCGCCTCCGCCTTGCTGCGGATGCCATCGGCATTTTCACAAATTTCGATGCCGATTGAGCTGCGGTTGCCCAGCCCATTGCCATCGCCTGCATGCCAGCCATGCTCGGCCACTGGCAAATGCTGCACGACCCTCGTATCATCCACCGTAAAATGCCAGGACACGGGCAAAGCTGCGGCGGCACTGCCTTTTAAATATTTGGCATGCGAAAGCGCATCCGCTCCCTTCGAGCTGTTCGCTGTATCATGTACCGTCACATATTTCGGCCCTTGAATGGCGATGCCGGGACGATTGTTCCTGCCCGCTGGAATAAAATCCTGTATCCTTTCAGCCATCGTTCACCCTCCCTTCGGGTGCAAGCATCATTCGCTCGCTCCTATTAGGAAGTGCAGCAGCACCACAATTGGTTTGTACACCTGCCTGAGGGCGGCAAAAAAAGGCGGGGAGAAGAGTGCTGCTCTTCCCCGCCTCGTTATTCAGCCACAAGCTGGCTCTTTATTTGCCAAGCAATATTTTCGCATATGGCGAGTCGATTGGCAGCATGATGACCGGCTCATTTTTGAGCGTCGTCACATAGCTGTCCAGCGTCCGGTAGAAATTATAGAACGCCGGGTCCTGCCCGTATGCTTTATTATAGATTTTCGCCGCCTGCTGCTCACCCTCGGCAATGATTTTTTTCGCGTCAGCCTGTGCTTGCGACATCAGCTCGCTTGCGGTACGGTCGGCCTTCGCCGTAATTTTGCGCGACTCCTCATCGCCCTCGGACAAATAACGCGCCGCGATGGATTGACGGTCGGAAATCATCCGATTGTACACGCTTTGCTTATTGCCTTCAGGCAAATCCGTACGCTTAATACGCACATCGATTACCTCAACGCCATAATCGTCACGCTTCAGCGCCTCGGCTACGTCGCGCGTAATCTCATCATTAATATTGCCGCGCTCCGTCTGCTCGCTAATAATATTATCGTAATTCACCTCAGACAGCTTGCGTCGCACCGAATTGTACACCGCTTCATCAATACGCTGGACACCAGCGCTTACCGTCTGTGCCGTTTTCAAAAACTGCTCCGGATTCGTAATGCGCCAAACGGTATAATTGTCCACGATGATCGGCTTCTTATCCTTCGTCAAAATCGACGTTGGATTGCTCTCGTACGTCATCTGGTATTTCGGCAATGGCGATACATTTTCGATAAATGGAATTTTCAGCTTGAGGCCCGGCGTTTCAGCAACCCGTACCGCTTCACCAAACTTCAGCACGACTTTGTATTCGCCTTCCTTTACGATGTACATCGAGCCTGCTCCAAGAATGACGACGAGCACAATGGCGACTAGCAAAATCAATTGGTTTTTCTTCATGGCGTTACGCCCCCTTCCGCCTGCGGAGCAGGGGTTTGCGAATTGCCGGTGCTGCTCGAAGCGCTTTTGCTGCGCAGCAGTTCATTCAGCGGCAAGTAGTTCACCGTATCTCCATTGCTGTTTGTAATGAAAATTTGCGCATTCGGCAATATTTTTTCCAGCGTTTCAAGGATGAGACGGCTTTGCGTAACGTCAGGATTATTTTTATATTCGGCAAAAATCGCATTGAACTTCGCGACGTCACCCTCGGCGTTCAAAATCCGCGACTTTTTCTCTGCCTCGGCATTTTCGAGCAGCGCCTGTGCTTCGCCGCGCGCCTTCGGAATGCGATCGTTTTCATATTTTGCCGCGTTGTTGATCTTTGTATTTTTCTCCTCGCGGGCATTCGTGACTTCGCGGAACGCTTCCTCTACCTGGCCGCTCGGCGGCTCAATATCCTGGAACTTAATGTCCATAATTTGAATGCCGGTTTGATATTTCGTCTGCAGCTCCAGCAGCTTCTCCCGCACCTTATCCTGAATAACGGTTTTCCCGTCCGTAATCGCATAATCGAGCTTCTCGGAACCGATAACCGAACGAATGGAGGAGCTTGCCGCATTGCGCAGGAAACGCTCCGGATCATCAATATTGTACAAATAATCATGCAAATTGCTTATTTTCCACTGGACGACGGCGTCGGCCGATACGATGTTTTCATCCCCGGTAATCATAAGCGCTTCGTCGTCAACGGGAGTCACGCTATCGCCATTTTGGCGGTACCCGATATGAATGCGCTGCACCAGCTCAGCTGGCACCGTAACAACTTGCTGAATCGGATATGGAAACTTAAAATGCAGCCCCGCCGTCGATTCCCCCGTATACTGTCCAAATGTCAAAATCGCCGCCCGCTCCTGCTCCTGCACCGTATAAAAAGATGAAAATCCGAGCGTAACGGCTACGATGCCGATGGCTGCTCCGATGATCGCCTTTTTTACCGTTTTTGGATTAAGCGGCTTCTGGCTTCCTTGCGGTCTGTTTATTTCAGTGTTCAATTAAACCTCTCCCTTCTATTTATATGAACAAAATGAGAACAAACCTAATCTGTTCATACGTGAAGGGAGCCTATTAGGTGACAGTTTTTTCCCAGCGATTATAAATCCGCACGACGATGATCTTCACAAGCAAATAAACCGGGATCGCAACCATGATGCCGATGATGCCGCCGAGCGCCCCTGAGACGAGAATAAGCAGCAGCGTTGTAATGGGATGAACGTCCAGCTTTCGCCCATAAATATACGGGGACAAAATGTTGCCTTCAATCTGCTGGGCCAGCATAATGACGACGACAACCCAAATGACCGACGAAGGCTCATCGATAAACGCCACGATCACACAAGGGATAAGCCCCAAAATTTGCCCAATATACGGAACCATATTCATGAAAGCAATGAGGAGCGCGAGCACAAGCGGATACGGCACGCCGATTAGAAGGAAGCCAACGAGCACCATTCCGCCAAGCAGCAGGCAAAGCGTAACCCGGCCGACAATAAAGCCGCTCAACGCTTTGTCCATCTCCTGAAGCGTCTCTTTCAAACCGTTTTTATATCGCCCAGGGACCCGATCCAGCAGCTTATGGACCGCGGCCCGGTCATCCATCAGCATGTAATAAAGCAGCAGTGGCGCCGTAGATACGACAATTATAAAATTGGAGAGCACAGAAAAGGCATTTTTCATATAGTCGGTTGCCGATGCAATGCTTTTCGTTAAATAGGGCCCCGCTTTATCCATTAAATTAAAGCCAGCAAAATCAAATTTCGACAGATCAATCCCGAACAAGATTTGATTTTTCTGAAGCTGGTCCAGCTGCCTTCGAAAATCATCCGCCAGCTTTGGCAGCTGCTCAAGCAAACCCGTCAGCTGGCGCTGCAATATCGGCCATACGACGATGCCGAGCAGCGTAATGAGCGCAGCCGCGAGCACATATAGGAGCAAAATGCATAGCGGCTTCGGCAGCTTCCAGCGATGCAGGCGTGCGACCAATGGGCGGAGCAAATAATACAAAAATACCGACAGCACGATCGGTACAAAGATGATTTTCAGCGCTAGCATAATCGGGTCAAAAAAGGCGGAGTTGCGCGCAAACAAATACAAAATAAGCAGCACCAATACGATGCTGACAAAAATTTGATTCAATCGGGTTAAACGCATAATAAAGCTTCCCCTCTGTCGCTTAGTCGTGCCTATCATCTATGCTTACCCATTCCCCTGCTCCTGAAACCAAATGACAAGCTTGGCTTGCGCGTTCGGTAAATAGACCGTCTATCGAAAAAGCCGCATTTTTCGCGGCTAAAACAACATGTGAGGTAATGATTATTGCTGGAATCGCTTTCATTCCTTACGATGTGTCCAAGGAGGTTAATTGGAATAAAATACAATTTAAGCGATTACAAAGGAGGAAATTAATGTAATGTCCACTACTATGCTATTTAAGAAAAAGGGGATCAAACCACTCGCCTTCCTGCTCTGCTTCTGTCTCGCGCTTCCTTTTACATCCATGCTCGGTAAGGTTCAGGCGGCTACGCTTTACAGCGCTGATTTTGAAACGGGCACAGCATCCGGCTGGACGTCGACAAGCGGTACATGGTCGGTCGTACAGGATAGCGGCTCCTACACCTATGCCCAAACAAGCTCCGAAGAGGGCCGCACTTCCGCAGGAAATCAGGCCTGGACGGATTACAGCGTTGAAGCCAAAGTGAAAATTGATAATTTTAATGGAACAAACCGTACTTATGTAGCCGGACGCTACCAGGATGGCAATAATTTTTATGCGGCATCGCTTTATAACAGCGGCAGCGGCAAGCTTGAACTGCGCAAAAAAGTAAGCGGTTCCACAACTACTCTTGCAACCGTCGATTATCCCATTGCTGCCGGTACATGGTATACGGTTAAACTCACGATGTCTGGTTCAGCAATCACCATGCATGTGAATGGCACGCAGGTGCTGACGGCTACTGACTCCAGTTTGACCTCAGGTGCTGTTGGTCTCGTCAGCTTTAAGACGGCTGCTAAATTCGACAATGTCATCGTGTCGGATTCGGCATCGACGCCAACACCGACAGCAACTCCAACTCCAACGCCAACACCAACAGCTACAGCAACTCCGACACCTACAGCTACACCAGCACCATCCGCTACACCAACGCCAGCTACGGGCGATCTATTCGTAGCAGCGAATGGCTCTGCTAGCAACAGCGGCACGATCAGCAGCCCGCTTACGCTTGCAGCAGCACTTACGCAAATTCAACCGGGCAAAACGATCTATATGCGCGGCGGCACCTACGCTTTTTCCGAAACGGTAACAATTGAGCGCACGAATAGCGGAAGCTCTGTTAGTGCACGCAAAGGACTTGTCGCTTATGGCAGCGAGAAGCCTGTGCTGGACTTTTCCGCACAAGCTTTTGCCTCTACGAACCGCGGTCTGCAAATTAACGGCCATTACTGGTTTGTGAAAGGACTTGAAGTGAAGGGTGCTGGCGATAACGGCATCTATATTGGCGGCAATTACAACCGCATTGAAAATGTAGAAACCCATCATAACCGCGATACGGGTCTGCAGCTTGGACGATATGTATCCACGGCCGGCTACAGCGAATGGCCAGCTTACAATGAAATTATTAATTCTTACTCCCATGACAACTACGATCCGGATAATGGCGAAGATGCAGACGGCTTTGCCGCGAAGCTGACTGTTGGTCCGGGCAATGTTTTCGACGGCTGTATTGCGGCGTATAACGTTGATGATGGCTGGGATCTGTTTGCAAAAACCGAAACCGGAGCCATTGGCGCTGTAACGATTCGCAACAGCATCGCCTATCAAAATGGCCAAACGTCCGACGGTACATCGACAACTGACAGCGATGGCAATGGCTTCAAGCTGGGCGGCGAAAAAATTGCTGTAAATCACATTGTAGAAAACAGCATCGCTTTCCAAAACAAAAAGCATGGCTTCACCTATAACAGCAACCCAGGCTCCATTTCCATGAAAAACAATACTTCGTGGAGCAATGGACAAAGCAATTTCGCTTTTGATTTAGGCACACACACCTTCACCAACAACTTGAGCTTCAGCGGCAGTTCTAGCGATAAAACTAGCGGCACTGACGTTTCCAATACCAATGTTTGGTGGAAAAGCAATGCAAGCGTGAACGGCAAAGGTCTGCTCGCAAGCGCTGCTGACTTCGTGAGCTTGACCCCAACCGTTACCCGAAATGCAGACGGATCGCCGAATCTTGGCAACTTCCTCAAGCTGGCCACTGGCAGCGATTTAATCGGCTCCGGCACGCCGTCTGGTACAAATATCGGTGCCCGCTAGACATAAATAAGAGCAGGAATTTACGGCCGCCCCTTGCCTGAATGCTTCAAAACCGCTACCATGGTAAGGGTGCATAAGCGAATGCTGCCCCTTGTGGCTCCTTATGTGCGATTAACTTTTTGCCTAAGGAGACTTAACATGTTAAAGCCAGGAAGAAATGATGTATGCCACTGCGGCAGCGGCCGTAAATATAAAAAATGCTGTATCGAGCTTGATCGCGAGGAAGAGCGCCGCTTGGCGGCGGCGCAAGCTTCCGGGGGGTTGCAATCGTACGCGGATATCGAGCGCCTGCTGGATCAAGAGCTCGTGTGGGAAGCACCGTCCTATGGAGAGCTTGCCCGTGAGCTGGCTGGACAAATGAAGGACGGCTACACGCCTGCCCAAATTAGCCTTGCTCTGTTTATGTGGAAAGAGTATACGGATGCGAATAAACCTTCCTTCCGTAAATCCGGCGTTTACTGCGCGGCTTTGGAATATTTGATTTGCGAAATTCAAAGCATTCCAAGCTCGAAAGCCGAGCTTGCCGAGAAGTACAGCGTATCCGTATCTACTCTATCGAAAAAATGCACCGAGCTGACCAGCTTCTTTATGGAGCAATATGCAGAGCTGCAAGCGGAGCAGCCTGAAGCTGCAGCCGCTGGCGATGCTGAGCGCGCGGAGCAGGCGCAGCAGGAAGAGCTTGTGAAGGCTTAAGCAAGGGCCCCCGGATTTCGGCTTAAGCAGCCAGCTGTTTCACTTCTAGCTACGGATCGTCTATTGCAGCAAAAGAGCCCGCCGCCTTCACATGAAAGTGAAAGCAGCAGGCTCTTTTCGTTTGTTTTTTTCCTGTGCATAGCTCTAGTTAATTGCTAGCGTTATTTGATGCTATTGCAGCCACACCTTGGTCTCGCCACCGTCGCTCGAGTATTCAATATACTCCGGGAACGCTTCTATAATAATGTATTCCGGATCGTGAGGTCCATCAAACCACTGCTTAAAGTTTTCATTCCATAGCTTCTCACGCAGCTTGTCGTCCGCACATAACTCGGCACGAGCCTGAATTTGAACAATATCGGTAGATGGCTTGCCATCGTATCCGACAAGAATGTGAACATTCGGGTTAGCCCGCAGCTCATCAACCTTGCTCGTATCGCGATTTGTCGCCAAATATAAGTTAAGTCCATCATGGAAAAGTGCCATATAACGCACCATCGGCTTATCGCCATTTACGGTAGCAAACGAGCAAACATGGTTCGCTTGCAGCACATCAATAATTTCCTGCTCCAATTGTTTTGTTGTATTCGGCATCGGTATCTCTCCTTTAAAGGTTCATCTTTTGCCAGACTTTCTGGCATCGCGCTTGCCATAGATTACCCCTTTTGCCGTTTTTTTAATCGGAGCTCTGTTTTGGCATGGCACCGTTAGATAAGCTGCTTTTCTTTAGCCTCCAACCAGCGCCAGCCGTATAGCAAACGTGCAGAAAACGTACATCAATCGTAAAGCAGACGCATGAATACGCCTGCTTGTTTTTAATCAAGAATATTTATGTTTTACTATTATTTATATTTCAACGACATCATTTGCCGTGAAGCGGTAAGGCTTCTTGGAATGCCGATTCGCATAGGAAGAAGCGACAATTGCTTCCGGTTTCAGACGAGCTTTCATCCCCATAGCTTCCACACGCAGTACCATTTCCGCCACATAGGCAGCTGTCTTGCTGACAGCCGGATCGGTTCCGGCATCGACGTCAATATACGCTTCAAAGGACGCGCCCTTGTAAACAAAAGGAAGCACAATATCCTCCATTTGCGCCCTGCGTTCGCCACCGAAAAACAGCGCTACCTCCTCGCTATATGACGTCTCCAGCGACAGCTTCTCCTTAATGGATTTCAGTTCCCGCGGAATGACGACCTGCCGATAGCAGGCCCATGCCCCTTTGCCCTCACGCTGGATAACGACGCCGGTAATCATCGTCGTATGTCCTGCATGCACCTGGCAGTCGGTACCGATCATGAAATTGTAATTTGCATGTGGATCAAGCGACATAAAACGGACAATGCGATCATGCACCTGCTCCAGATTTAGGCGTCTTTCCGATACATTGTGAAACTCCATGTCGTGAATCAATTGAAGATGTTTTCTTATTTTCATCATCGTCACCTGTAAAGCAATTAGGCTTCTTCCCTTCTTTAGTTGGATTAGTGTGCTTCAAGGGACTCGAACCCTTAGTTGTCCAATGAACAGCGGATTTTAAGTCCGCCGCGTCTGCCAATTCCGCCAGAAGCACAAAGTGATGGTGACGCATGGGGGATTCGAACCCGCCGTATCCACGAGTGAAAGTCGTGTGGCTTAGCCGCTTGCCGAATGCGCCTTAATTAAATAATCGCTTTTTAAAACAAGGGGCGCGGGTATCGAACCCGCCTCATTCGGATTTGGACTCCGAATCGCCTGCCTTGGACATGTCCCCCTCTATCGAATTGGCTGCCCCTCTTGGAATCGAACCAAGACGCACGGTGTCAAAGACCGTTGCCCTACCGTTAGGCGAAGGGGCATTATTGGGGAGATTAACCGGACTCGAACCGGTACTTATCAGGACCACAACCTGACGTGTTTGCCTTTTCACCATAATCTCCATGGTGACGCATGGGGGATTCGAACCCGCCGCATCCACGAGTGAAAGTCGTGTGGCTTAGCCGCTTGCCGAATGCGCCTTAATTAAATTACTACTGAATCAAACCAAAAAAGGAACGTTTGTTCTTGTTTTTGCAATAAAAAAACTACTTTCTCCCTCTCGGCTCCGCCTTGCCTCCTCGACTTCAGCCTACTTCAGCTAAGTTACGAGAAAACACAAACGGACCACTCACCAAGGGTGCAAGTAGTCTTCACGTATACAGATAATGAATCATCGGAATTATTCTACCCCGTGCTTCAAGATCAGGCTGCCGCTTCTCCCCCTTTGTTCAGGATGGAGCAGTCCGGCTGCGATACGCAAAAACAACGAATATTCGGTTCGATGCAGGCAACATGTAGGTTTTCATTCATCTCTTCTAAAGCTGGATGCTGCTGTTCATCCGCCTGATGCTTAACTGTTCCGCTCTGCACTTGCTCATACTGATGTAAATCAAGCTCCGCTTGCCAATTCATAAGCTGTTCTGCTGTGTTTTTCATTTCCTGCACCTTCCTTTCCTCTTCGTTATTGGTCTCGCCATGGAATCGGCTTACCGATCACGCATTTCACTTCAATGCTTTAACGCTTTAATTCATGTTCGACTTGATGCTTCTCATACTAGCATATCGACTTTTAACAAGTCAACCCTTTTTATTTCAAAAAATGAAAATAGTTTATATTATTGATTTTATTACCTTATATTCATGAATGACACACGGAAAATCGAATCATTTTTCGTTAATGAATGATTTTCTCCATCTGAAATATTCCTTTAGCAAATAAAAAAAAGGACTACTGCTCAGCGGCAGTAGTCCTTCATCTCCCCTTCAATAGCCTACCCATCCAGGGGCTCAGGCGAATACCTGGTTCCCTTCCGGTTGGCGTCGAAAGCATATAGGAGAAAGGCTGCTGCACGGGCTGTTCGCATTTTCGGCCTGCACAAAAAGATGGCTGCTCTGTTCAGAGCCCCACGGTTGTTCAAGCTTGCTATCATGATTGAATAATAAAATGGTTAACATGTGCCGTGCACTTCCTTTCCTTCGATTGATTATGTTAAATGGATTAAGTTAATATGGAGTCAACAACATCCGTTAATATTGCATTTAATCCTCGTCAATTGTTTCCCATCTTATAGCAAATAATCCTATGCTGTCAACAGTAAATATTTATTCGACTGTAGAAAGGATATCCGCTGCTTACAGGGTATATTCAACGAAACCGCAAGTAAACTGCCGCAATCGAACGACAAAACGCATTTCACAAAAAAATATAAGGCATTCTATAGGTGTTCAGCTGATTCGTTTTTATATCGGAAAAGTTTTTTGCAACCTTTTTGGTCATGTCTCGTCTGATACGGTATAAACGGCAACAAAAATTTCACATAGAGGTGATATACAATGAGAATCAAACATAAATTTGTGATGTTATCCGCTACTGCTCTGCTGGCTCTGTCTTTTGCTGGCCATAGCTTCGCGGCTTCCACTCCGTTCACCGACGTTAATCAGTCTTCTGTTAAAGATAAAATCGCTTCACTACAGGAAAGGGGAATCGTTAAAGGCGTGAGTAACGACGAGTTTAAACCGGATGCATCCATCACAGCTGCCCAAGGTATTCAATTGATTGTGAATGCACTGAATTTGAACATCGATAACATCAGATTTTTCAAAGCGCCGCTAGCGACTGACTACTTCGCTAAAGCTAACAATGACGCCTGGTATGCAGACGCTTTAATCATTGCTGCGAATAATCGACTTGAGCTGCCAGCCGATCTTGACCCCGCCAAGCCATGGACAAAAGAAGAATTTATCCACTATTTGATGAAAGCCGCCGAAGTGACAAACAACCTGCCGCTTATCAACATTAAGCCTTTGGAATTCGCCGATGAAGCCGATCTGGACGTACAGTATCAAGGAGCTGTTCAACGGGCGCTTGTGTTGAAAATCGCGGATCTTGATGCGGACGGCAAGCTCAATCCAAAGGAGGAAATTTCCCGCGCAGAAGCAGCGGTTTTGACCTATAATGTGCTGGAGTATATTGCTGCGCATCCAGCTCCAGCTCCAGTCGAGCCGGAAACGGGAGCCGCCGAGTAGACGCAAGCCCGCTCCCCGCCCATCCCGTTAAATTCCTGGTGCCTGCCACAATGCTGCATCGAAACAAACACAAAAGCAGCCCACTCTTCAAAGGGAGTGGGCTGCTTTTGTGTTTGTTTGAATAGTTGATTATAGCAAGTCAATATTGAAACATTTCCTCCAGTTCAACAATTAGGAAAAAAGATATATACTCTTATTCGTATATCCTATATAATCAAAAACAGATAATAGTTCTTTATAACTGCATAATTAGGATTAAATTCTCATTATTCTTCGTCATATAGTTCTATTTGTCTATACATTCATATTTAGGGGGATATAAAGTGTATATTAAAAAATCTTTTTTTGTATCATCTTTAGTAGCATGCGGCTTGGTATTTGGAACAGTAGGTATTTTTGCAGCAAGTGGTGTCGAGAAAATCCAAGTATTTCTCAATCACGATATTAAATTCCTTGTTAATGGTTCTTCTTGGACACCTAAAGATAACAATGGCAAAGTAATGGCTCCTATTGTGTATAACGGCTACACCTATTTGCCGGCAAGAGCGGTATCCGAGGCTGTAGGTGCCAGCGTCAAATACGAAAGCAGTTCACAAACGATTCAAATTACAGCTAGTGGAACTTCTTCTTCAAACGAAGGTGTTCCATATAATGACGATACTGACAGTACAAGTACTAGTCCAGCTGCTACACCTGCTCCTACTGCAAAACCGACTGCAACGCCTGCTCCTACTGCGAAGCCGTCTACAACGCCTACTCCTAGCAGCACATCGTCATCCAGCTTTAAAACAAATTGGCCAG
This sequence comes from Paenibacillus sp. JT22N7, assembly GCF_059383875.1. Lineage (NCBI taxonomy): Bacteria > Bacillati > Bacillota > Bacilli > Caryophanales > Paenibacillaceae > Paenibacillus > Paenibacillus sp. JT22N7. The sequence goes on along the minus strand of NZ_JBXENY010000002.1, from coordinate 661,897 downwards.
CAAATGTGACTCTGAGCAGTGTAAGCAAAGAAAACAAAACACAAGTAGTGCAGCTACTCAAATATTTCTCAGCTGCTTTGGAAACAAATGATTACAGTCAGTTTAATAGCTACGTAGATAAATATGTTGAAGATAAAACCGAAACTAACAAGTACTTCGAGGGTAAAGATTATTCAAAAAAATTATTCAAGGAAACAGTAGAAGGTCTTCAAAAAGCTAATGATAAAAACACGATCAAAAAATATGCAGCCGCTCTGAAAAATGCAACTGTTTCTGATATTAAAGATGGTATTTCTCCTTATAAAAGCGTTTATAATATGGATGTAAGCTTTAACTTTATACCCGAAGATTTTTCTGCATACAGTAGCACCTATGTATATTTTAAATATCAAACTTTCGCTGACGGATCGTTTGGCTTAAGCAGCATTGATATTCATTAAGATTTTACTTTAAGATTAGCTAAAAACTGAGCCTGGATGATTGACACTCCTTTCCTTTTGATAAGGAATGTCAATCACCCAGGCTTTTTTCTGCTTAATATTAATAATGTTGTCTTCGCAAAACGATGTCTGGCTCCACCGTAATTTCAAAAGCGCGGTCCCAAATAAATTTTGGATTATCCCGCTTCAAAACGACACGGGTATATGGCGCAAGCGACCATCTTCCATCACGGATTTGACGGATCGCGCAGGCCGGGGACGCTGAGCCAATGCCGAAAGCCTTTTGCTGGGCAAGTGTCGTCGTATTTGTCTGCATGCGGCCCTGCAAAAGCGCAGTCAACAGCTCAAAGTCGCTGGTGGAATTGAACAGCCGCATATTTTGATCCGCAGTCACATTCGTATATGGCGAGCGTCCGCGAGACTCCGTGCGTACTTCCGCGATTGTAACAACCTTGTAATAATAGTCCTTCAGAAAACGCTTGAACAGCAGCGAGCCGTGTGCATCCATGGCCGCATCGAGCACAGCCGCATGCGTCTCCATCGTCAGGCAGGCATAACGTGACTGAGCCATGCCAAGTGCCATGCCGATTTTATTGCCGGCCGTATTCCAGCCGCTATAGCCAAGCAGGCTGCCCGTGTATTTGCTGCCTAGCAGCGCCGTCGTAACAGCCGCATTTGCCGCGCCGCCGCCTGTAAAATCAATCACAATCGTCGGCCGCATATTCGCCGCATTTTCAGCCTCACGGCTCACCGCATTTCCCGCTTGGTCAACCGCGGTAATCGCAATGATTTCTATATCGCTCTCGATGCCTTCGCAGCTGTCCACCGCTTCCCCGCCCACAATATCGATATGGCGCAGCAGGTTTTGATGAACATCCATATATTCATAGGGATTCACAATCGCCCGGCCATCCGGGCCAAAATATCGGATTGCAAAGCGCGGCTTGAAGTTCACACAATATAGTTTTTTCGCCATGCGAGCCAGCAAGGAATGTCCTAATCCATCAGCATCCGGCAAAATAATAGCCCGCTCTGGGTTTTGTCCATCCGCGCCGCCAAGCCACTCATTAATCCGATTTTCCACAAAAGCGATCTCATTCGCCTGAATCCCGTCAATATAGGCATCGTCAACGCCAATGGCGACAAAATCAATATAGCCCTCCCTTGCGAGCTGATCCAGCATGTAATACGTCGTCGTCAATTTATGGCGCTTCGCATTATAATATTGCTCCTTATCCACGTAGACGGTATCAGGGAAGCTCGTTCCATCCGGCTGAATATCGTAGCCATTCAAAATAGCCAGCAGCTCCGTCTCCTGCTTACGCGGCTTTTGCATGAGCGTACGCGTCTCGGTATAGGCTGGCATCGCCAGACCGTCTACGAAGACGGTAGAGGCAAGCCGCATAATCGTATCGAGCACATAAATAGGCTTATACGGATAAGCCTGCTTGACCTCGCGAATAACATCAAGCAGCTCAGTCGTCTGCGAGTCATATGCAGGATATGTACCTTCAGCAGTAGCGCGCAAGCGCCTGCTCCCAATAAGCCCGCCATACACAAGCATATCCAGAGAAATTATAAAACCGTCCACCTTGGAAGCATGATGAAAAATAAAACGGCGAATATGCTCCGGCTTGCCGAACGTCGGGCCAGAGGTACCGGTCACAAGCGTTCCGTCTGTCGTCATGTGGGAATCGAGGCGGTTGCGAATATCTCCTACTGGCGGCACAATTACTTGAATACCAGCGGCTTTGCCTTGCAAAATAATATCGTCCAAATTCGCTGGACGGTCGTCGAGCGGAATGTATAATACTTTTTTCATTTCAATCACTCCATGAAGTAAGGGTAGGCACTTCTCATTGAAATATCTTGTACCTTCACTTATGTAGGTAACCTTTTCGTTAGAATAACAACCATAAAAATATTTTAATTCTTCAGTACAGTTCTCAATCGCCTTGAGAGGACACTTGAAAACCCGCATCTGAAAGTGCGGCTGCTCCAAAAAGTAGAAGAGCGCGCGCCTTTTGCTGCGTTTGAACAGCCATCTGATGTTAATGTGAATGAGATAATCGTCAGGCCTAAGGCAAGCTTAGCTTAAGTCAAGCCATTTTTAAATTTAACTTAGGGCGTGTATGCAACGAAAGCGAGCCAGATTAGGATAGAAGCCAGCATCAATTATATTCCTTCTATATAATGGGAATGTCACAGCTCATAAATGTGAACATATGTGCCAAAAGGCTGTTCTATGTTCTTCGTAACAGGGGGTAACCCGTTACCCCATCATAAAGATAAAATTGGCGGACTCAGGAGCCGCTATTTTAACAAAATCATGTTTAAGACATAGTCTGCGGACTCAGGAGCCGCTAATGCGCAGCAAATAGCCATTTTGACGGGATAATGAGAGCGATAACGGTTTTCCTGTCCGCTTACGGCATGAAATCGATTTAAAAGCCAGAATAGCGGAACCTCAGTCCTCCAAAAAAAAGAAGTGAATGTCCCTCGTTTCCTGGCCTCACCAACAATCACAGACTGCGGTTCCCCTGCCCTTGTCAGATGAAATTGCTTTCGAATATGCACTATGCAAGGTGCAGCAGACCGATTCCAGCTTGCTTACACATCCCCTAAATAACTGTAAAATAAAAAGAAGCCTTGAATATCAAGGCTTCTGGAAGTTTTAAGTTATGGTGCGGTAGACAGGATTTGAACCTGCACGTCCATTGGACACTACCCCCTCAAGATAGCGTGTCTGCCGTTCCACCACTACCGCACATTTAGGGAAGTCTTACAAGAAAAGATGGTGAGTCATGTAGGATTCGAACCTACGACACCCTGATTAAAAGTCAGGTGCTCTACCAGCTGAGCTAATGACTCGCACTAACAAAAAAATAAATGGTGACCCGTAGGGGACTCGAACCCCTGTTACCTCCGTGAAAGGGAGGTGTCTTAACCACTTGACCAACGGGCCTTAAATGTCGCACACTGTGATATTAGGCGTAAAAAAAAGACCGGCATGTTGAACGGCCTTCCGTTACAATCACTTTTGAGAAAAAATATGGCGGAGAGAAAGGGATTCGAACCCTTGCGGCTGTTACACCCTAACGCTTTAGCAAAGCGCCCCCTTCGGCCTCTTGGGTACCTCTCCATGTGTGGCTCCCCGAACAGGACTCGAACCTGTGACAACTCGATTAACAGTCGAGTGCTCTACCAACTGAGCTATCAGGGAATATTTTGTTTTTTCTCAGTGTTGCCTGTGAACCGCGGCGACAAGTAATAATTTATCATGTATCTGAATTTAAGTCAAGCGTTTTTAAAAATAATTTTCCACGACATTTTCCGCACGCATATTTTGCAGGATTTATCCGCCTTTTTCGCATGTATTCCATCCCGCATTCCTTGCATACAAGCTTGTACCGAAATGGCTCTACACGGCGCTCCGGCAGCGATTGGCAGTACCTCGAACCGCCCACCTGAGCAAGCAGCCGCTTAAAATCCTCATCCCGGTGACGATAGCCTCTTTTCAAAATATGTAGATGATAATGGCACAGCTCATGCTTAATTATTTTTTCTGTTTCGTCCACTCCGAACGTCGATAGTTGATAAGGGCTAATTTCAATATTATGCGACTTCATAAAATATCGTCCGCCCGTTGCCTTCAAACGACCGTTAAAAGTTGCCAGATGTTTGAATGGCCGTCCAAAGCTTTCCAAGGACACCCGCTCCACCCATTGCTGAAGCTCCTCGTCTTTCATCGTCTGCACCATAAATCTTGATTCTCCCTTGTTCATTTGTTCTCTTGCACTCTAGTTTGCCAAATAAAATAACAACCGTAAAGAGGGCCAAAAAAGTGCAGCAAATTCCGACTCGTTTTTCTGGCATTTTTGCAGCCCATACGCTACACTGTCAAGTAGTGATGCACTTTTATGGCACAGCAGCAATAAACAGCTGCATGATGCAGCGAATGTTTTGAGGGGAGAATCCAATCATCTTATGCCAACGATGCGTTTTGTACTAATGAAAAACAATGATCAGGTCTTCTTTGTAGAAATGCCTGATACGCATGCCTATCAATTAAGCGCCCTTAACTTGCGCCTGCACAAGGAGCTGGACAAGCTTACTGCTGAGCAGGTGCCTGCGCTTCCATATGCGATTGCTGAATGTGACCGCGTAGAGCTCCATGACAGCTCGATTCGCATTGCTTCGGGCTTAGACTACATTAACGAGTTGGAACGCGAATTTGCGGCTGTTAAAGAGTCTGCTTACCCGCTTATTGCGCTGCTCACGGAAATTCGTGCGCTGCAAGCTCAGCTTGAGCAATGGTACGAAGATGAAATCGGCTAAATAGGACCTGCACGGACATTCGCCCTTCCCCATATGGTAGTAATACATCAGGGATGACCGGGAGGAGGGCGATCCACTATGCCGCAGTGGCTGTGCAATCAAATGATGCGTGCGTTTCATAAGAAAGATCGCAGGCAAATTAAGCTGCTAAATGAATGCTGGTATTTTTATCGCAGCAAGCAAAGCACCAAGGATACGGACAATAACAACGAATTGACGATTCGCCATTGAGCGTCATAGCAAGCGTAAACGGCTGTCGCTGTCCTCTGGCGGCAAAGCTGCCGTTTCTAGGGTGAAAGATAAGAATTTATAAGGGTGCAGCTTATACATTCTTATCTTTTTTTAAAAAAAGAAGCCTCCGGCTCCCACTAATTGCAGTGGCTGCCAGAGGCTTCTTCGTTTATGATTATGAATTACATTTTGTTGAAAAATGCAATGTCGTTGATCGGCAGACGCGTACTCGGATGTCCGGTTTGGGAAGCTTTGCCGATTGGCAGCAAAATGTTCAATGCATAACGCTCTGGAATGTTCAGCAGCGCTCTTACTTTATCGCGATCGTAGCCGCCCATAGGCACGGTATCATAGCCTTTGGCTTTTGCTACTTGCATAATTTGCATCGATACGAGGCCTGCATCAAATACAGTCACTTCATGCAGACGTTCCTTTGGAATGGATGTGTACAGCTTTTGCGAGTTGGCAGCGAACGATTCGCTCATCTCTTTGGTCATAAGGCCAGCTTCCGCCATTGAACCGTAAATCTTTTCAGCATTCTTATACATTTCCAGGTCGCCCAACACGACGATAACAGCTGCTGCGTCCACAACCTGCTGCTGATTGTTCGAGATAGGCAGCAATTGCTGTTTGAGCTCCTCGTCCGTTACAACTAGAAAACGCCAAGGCTGCATGTTCGACGATGACGGTGCTTTAGCGGCAATTTCCAAAATTTCCGTAATTTCCGCTTCTGTCATTTTTGCAGTATTGTCATAGTGGCGCACCGAGCGGCGATCGCTTAATACTTGATAAAAAGATTGATCCAGCTGTGTTTGTACAGTCATGATAATTCCCTCCGAATATCGTTTATATAAGTGCAATTCTTACTGTGCGTAATATAACACAGTTGATTTCAAAAAAAACATCTGCTACACAAGCAATAGTATAGTCCTCCATCTACTCACTTGTCAATCGTATATTTCTAACTATTTTATAGTTGGTTATCTGTTACCTTTTTAAGGTCGCAAACCCGTCTCGTCAGCTGTTCAATTGTCCCTTGACCAAGCATTTCGAGCGCGCTATTTTTGACTCCTTCAGAAATTTCACCAAATGCCTGACGCATTTCCTGTCCAAATTCATGCTCTCCAGTCGTCTGCTCCAGCCCTTTGCATAAAGGCTCGCCTAGTTGAAGCGCTAAATACACATCTGCGAGCGTAATTGCGCCTGCAGAACGGCTTAGCTTGTAGCCTCCGTCCTTGCCTTCCTTCGTTGCCAAAAGCCCCTCGCGGGCAAGCTCCGCCATCACGCGACGCAGCAGCGTTGGCTCGACCTGGAGCCGTTTTGAAATTTCTGCGCTTGTGCATGGCTGATCCTTATGAGCAAGCACAACGAGCGCCTGAAGCGCTATGCCAAACCATTTATGATGGGGAAAAGTGCTGCATTTCTCGGCTTGCATAGATAGTCATCCTCTCTGTCACATAACAGGGTCATTCATTATATTCCCTGTTAAGTATGACGGACTTGCCGGCAATCGGCAAGTCCGTCTTTCAAGCTTTTATTAACCTGGCTTGCGCATCGTAAGGCCAACGCGCCCTTTTTTCACATCTACGGTCAGTACCCAGACGGTAACGGTATCCCCTACAGAAACAACGTCCATCGGATGCTTCACGAATTTATCGCTTAATTGGGAAATATGGACGAGCCCGTCATTTTTAAGCCCAATATCGATAAAAGCGCCGAAATCGATGACGTTGCGAACCGTGCCCTGCAGCTCCATGCCCGCTGTCAAATCCTCCAGATTCAGCACCTCGGTATGAAAAATAGGAGCGGGAAGCTCCTCCCGCGGATCGCGTCCGGGACGCAGGAGGCTGTCCACAATGTCGCGCAGCGTTGGAACCCCGACGCCAAGCTCAGGAGCAACGGAAGCCACATCAAGCTCTGTCAGCTTCTGCTTCAGCTCTTCCGAGCCAAGCTGGTTCAGCTTAACGCCCAGATGGGCAAAAAGCTTGTCCACGACCGCATACGACTCGGTGTGGATTGGTGTCGCATCCAGCGGATTGGCCGCTTCAGGAATGCGCAGGAAGCCGATACACTGCTCGTACGCTTTCGCACCAAGACGCGGCACCTTTTGCAGCTGCGCCCGCTTCACGAAACGGCCATTTTCCTCGCGGTATTTGACGATGTTGCGAGCTGTTGTTGCATTAATGCCTGCCACATAGGACAGCAGCGACGCTGAAGCCGTATTAACGTCTACACCAACATGGTTAACCGCTGACTCCACGACAGCGCCCAGGCTTTCATCCAGGCGCTTCTGGCTCACGTCATGCTGGTATTGGCCGACGCCGATTGCCTTTGGCTCAATCTTAACCAGCTCGGCCAGCGGGTCCTGCAGCCTGCGTGCAATGGACACGGCGCTGCGCTCGGCAACGTCAAGCGAAGGGAATTCCTCGGCTGCCAGCTTGGAAGCCGAATACACGCTCGCCCCTGCCTCGCTGACAATAATATATTTCAGCTCGAGACCAGGCGCAGCTTGGCGGGCTTTAATCAGGTTCGCAATAAATTGCTCCGTTTCCCTTGAGGCCGTCCCATTGCCAATGACAATCAGCTCGACTTTATATTTATCAATCAGGCCATTAATTAAACGCTCCGCTTCCACTACTTTATGATGCGGGGCAGTCGGATAGGATACAGCCACCTCCAGCAGCTTGCCTGTATCGTCTATGACCGCCAGTTTGCAGCCTGTGCGGAAGGCGGGATCGACGCCAAGCACGACATTGCCGCGAACAGGCGGCTGAAGCAGCAGATTGCGCAGATTTTCCGAAAAAATCGAAATCGCGTGCTCCTCCGCTTTATCCGTCAGCTCACCGCGAACCTCGCGCTCAATGGACGGCGCTATCAAGCGTTTATACGAATCCTCAATGACGGCAACGAGCACGCTTCGCACCGCTTCAGCTGTATGATTCCGTAAAATTTTACGACCAACATGCTCATGAATCCGCTCTGTGGACAATTCGAATGCTACCTTCAGCACATCCTCGCGCTCGCCGCGATTAATCGCCAGCACGCGATGAGGAGGCAGCTTGCGCAGCGGTTCATTGTAGCTGTAGTACATTTCGTATACAGACTCCGCTTTCGCATCACGTGCCTCGGTACGAATAAGCGAATGATCAAACGTATGCTTTCGCACCCAAGAGCGAATCGACGCGTCATCCGCTATATTTTCAGCCAAAATATCCATTGCCCCTTGCAGCGCTTCCTGAGCGCCGGGAACACCTTTGGCCTCATCGATATATTTAACTGCCTCGGCGAGCGGCTCTCCTTGACGGGGCTGCGACCAAAGCCACTGGGCAAGCGGCTCTAATCCACGCTCCTTCGCCACGCTCGCCCGCGTCTTGCGCTTCTGGCGATACGGCCGATATAAATCTTCGATTTCCTGCAGCTTTACGGACGCATTGATGGCTAAGCTCAATTCCTCGGTTAGTTTGCCCTGCTCGTCGATAAGCCGGATTACCTCACGCTTGCGCTCTTCCAAATTACGCAAATATTGCAGTTTTTCCTCAATCGCTCTAAGCTCGGTTTCATCCAGCTCGCCCGTCATTTCCTTGCGGTATCTGGAGATAAACGGAATCGTATTGCCTTCATCCAGCAAGGCGACAGCCGCTTTCACTTTAGTAACCGGGATAGACAGCTGGGCAGCTACGCCTTTAATAATCCGTTCATTTTCCGCAGCTATTTGCTCCGCTGTCCGTTCCACCTTGCCAGTTGGTCCATCGAGTGCTTCACTCGTTATATTCGTCGTCGTATTTGCCAAGCGGTACGCACCGTCCTTTTGCATTTTCATAGCCTGCTTGTTTTGCCGCAGGTGGGCTTCTCCCTATTTTACCATTATGTTGGGCAAGTGTTCAAAATCATTGAACCGCCTATACATTTCAAATGTGCACAGCTACCGGATTCAGCACAAAAAACCGCCAGCCGCAGGCGGCAAATGCCACGCTGGCTGACGGTTATATTGCTTGTAAAAGCCTAAGCGATTATCGCGTAAAAGGATTATTCGCCTTCTCAAAGCCAATCGTCGTCCGCGGGCCATGCCCCGGATATACTTTAACCTCATCAGGCAGCTTGTAAAGCTTGCCCTGAATGGAATCGTATAAATCCCGCTCGCGGCTGCCCGGCAAATCCGTACGTCCAACGGAAAGCCTGAACAGCACGTCGCCAGAAAAAAGATCGTTGCCGCGCAAAAAGCTCACGCTGCCTGGGGAATGCCCCGGCGTATGCATAACGCGAAATTTCTCGCCCAGCAGCTCCAGCGTCATTCCTTCATCCAAGGCGTATTCCGCCGGATCGGTCGTCAGCGGCGGCGTTACTTCCTGCCAGCGCATGGAACCATTTTTCCCAGCATCCGTCAGCCAGTCGGCCTCCAGATCGTGAATATAAACTGGGCAGCCTGCCGCTTTGCGAACCTCATCCACACCGCCCATATGATCGAAGTGGGCATGCGTCAGCAAAATCGCCTCAATATGCGTATCGGCAATCCGCTTCAGCATACCTTTCGGGTTCATGCCCGGATCAATGATGAGGCCCCGTTCCTTGCCTGTTTCCTCATCCTTTACCGTGAGGAGGTAACAATTTGTCTGGAGAGGTCCCAGCGCAAATGACTCAACTCGCATTTCACTCATGATCAGCGCTCCTATTCTTCTGTTTAGAACGACTCCAGCAGATCGCGCAGCTCTTTCACAATAACCGAATGATAGCCTGTGCCTTCGCCGTAACGGCGGCCCATTTCTTGGCGAACAAGTCCAAGCTTGTCTTGATAATCCGCTGCTTCACGGTCTGGATTTTCCAGCTTGAATGCGGTCATCGCTTCTTGAACATGCTTAGGACGCGGTCCCCATTGTCCGAGCACATGGCCGCCTGTATCTGCAATAATAACGATCGGCACCGCGCGGCCGCCCATGGTCAAAAACTGCTCCATCGTATCGAGATGCTCCTCCATAATGAGCACCTCTGTTGGAACGCCGCTATTTTCGAGCACACGGAATACAACCGGAATATTGCGAATGACATCGCCACACCATTCTGCCATTAAAATCAAGCAGCGCAAATCGTCGCGGTTGTTCAGCGATTCGAAAAATTCACGATCGCTTTCATCCGTCCATGCAAACTGATTGTACCAGTCTTGAAAAGCCTCTTTATTTTTCTCCATGCCGTCGATGAATTGCTGCGGGCTAATGCCTTTATTCAATTTCTCTGCTACGCTTTTGCTCATAATTAATTACCCTCTTTCTCCTGTTATATGTATCGTAGGTTCATGCGGATCAGGCTGCATTACGCTGATTTCTTACGTGATTTTCTAAATTTATAAAGCGAATAAACAATGATTAACAATACTGCGAGAATAATAGCTGGAAGCACATAATCCTTCGCCTGCTCATGAATATTTTCCCAATTTTCGCCAAGCGAGCGGCCCAAATGGACGAACAATAGTGCCCATGGCAGGGAAGCAGCTGCGGTAAGTGCAGTAAACAGCCAGAAATTCATCTTCGCCATGCCTGCAGGAATCGAGATGACCTGACGCATGACGGGAACGAAACGGGCTGTAAATACAATGCCGGAGCCATATTTTTTGAACCATTCTTCGGCTAGGTCGACATGCTTCTTTTTAATTTTAATATATTTTCCGTATTTCTCCACCAGGGGACGTCCGCCGAATCTGCCGAAAGCATACAAAATCCAGTTTTGCCCAACCGCGCCGAGCGTTCCAAAAAAGACGGCGCCCGCGTAGGAAATTTCGCCTTTGTACACCAAGTAGCCGCCAAAGCCGAGTACAATCTCGCTTGGAATGACCTCCATCAGCAAACCGATCAAAATCCCAAAGTAGCCAAGGCTTTCAATCCATAAAAGCAGGGTATGCAAAATCTCCGAAATGCTATCCATCACGCTTGCCTCTCACATCCTCTCTAAACTACTGCTTCGTTTGTTATTCTACCACACCGAAGGAAGGCTCATCCAGTCGAAACCGTGCAGGTGACGTTCATACGGGCGGAAGCATACATATAGAGGAAAGAGAGGAGCGGGTCTGCCATGAAGCCTACTGCCCAGAAGCATGACTCAAGCCTGCCTACCGCTCGCAAAATACGGCGTGCCTGCAGCAATGAGCTGTACCGTACGGCCAAACGTTTGAAGCTGTGGGTGTCCAAAGAAAAGCTTGATCAGGCGGAAAATTTGTATTTTAATAAGGTAGCAGTCAATCTGCTGTGGATTCACGAGCATAAAAGCAATCGCAAGCTGCTCGCGGATTGGTGGGATGAGAACGTCTCCGCTGAAATCGCCGAGCTATGGGAGACGGATCGTTCGAAGCTAAGCGAAGCCTTCCGCGAGTCGTTTGGCGGGTAAGACGCTCCCCATGCGGGCATACGAAAAAAAGCAGGGTTTTTCTATGGGCCGCCGGCCTGAGAAAACACCCTGCTTTTCACGCTAAACGGAATCTGCGCCTCTTGAAGCGGCGGTTATTCTTCCCGCAGCCTCTCTACCGACACCGTTTCCGTATTTAATGGATTGGAGCCCACCTGTACGGTTGCCATGCTGTTCGCTACGTCTACATGCTCGATCCAAACGGCTTTCCCATCGAGCTGCACTCCAATTGTTTGCGATGAATCATAGATCTGCTTGGCGCGCGAAACGTCCATCAGGATCCCTCCTTAAGCTAAATTGCTATCTGCCTTCTTCCTCCATCGTATCGGTCGTCGATTCATCAATAAGGCCGTTATGAGGCGTTACATTGCCTCCTCCAAGCCCTTCGTTCACCATACGGTCAATATCCATAAAATAATCGGAGCGCCCTTCATGCTGGGCGTCAACGCCTGTACCATTAGTCGTATTTTCGCCTGCTGGTTGATCATTGATATCTGTCATTGCCTTCCCTCCTTTCTTTAAACAGCTCCTTGCCTACTTGCAAAATATGCCCGATCGGACACTTGTTCATTCATTCCTGCCGTCCAAGTTCCCGCTTATAATAATGGAGACAGCAGATGCGCAGCAGCTTCCGCCATTTTCTGAAGGACTGGCCGCTCTGAAAAACGGTTCAAGCTCAACTCCTCGCTATCCCGCTCATCCTGCCGAAAATCCCGTTTCAGCTGCGAAATAGATCCCGCATCAAATAAAAGCGCATTTTGCTCATAATTGTTGTAGAAGCTGCGCATATCCATATTCGCCGTTCCTACTGACGCCAGCATGCGATCAATAATGAGCACCTTGGCGTGTATAAAGCCTTTTTGATAACGAAACACTTTAATTCCCGCCTTAAGCAGCGGCTCTACATAAGACAGCGTAGCCCACAATACAAGCTGTGAATCCCCTTTGCCCGGAATAATGATTCGTACATCGACGCCGCTCAGCGCAGCTACCCGAAGTGCCATCAGCAAGCCCGGGTCGGGTATAAAATAAGGCGTTGACAAGCATATGCATTCTTTCGCAGCCATTACCGAAGCGACGACTGACTCCAATATCGGCTCTCCGATTTGATCAGGGCCTCCTGGCGTAATGAGTACCGGATTTCGGCCGTCGCAATAATGCTTGGGCATATAACGTTCATCGTCCAGCTCCTCATGTGCAGCAAAAGCCCAATCGCTTCTGAAAAGCTGCTGCAAAAAATAAACCGCATCTCCCTCCAACTGCACATGGGTATCCCGCCAAAAACCAAGCTTCGGATTTCCTCCCAAATACTCATCGCCTATATTAATACCTCCAACGAAGCCGATAGTGCCATCTATAACTGCGATTTTACTGTGATTGCGGTTGTTCAGCCTCCGCTCGTACCAGGCATGGCGCGGCGGCAAAAAACAGCTTGTCTGAATGCCAGCCGTATTAAGCTCGTGAATATAGGCCTGGCTTAGATTCATGCTGCCGATGCCGTCATACAGCACGCGAACTTTTACCCCCGCCCTTGCCCGCTCGATTAAAGCTTGCTTGAAGCGCTGCCCGATTCCATCATCCCGTATCGTATAATAATCAAGATGAATATAGCTTTCTGCCCGGCTAATCGCCGCCAAGATCGCCTCGTAGGTATCGTGTCCATTTTGGAGCACATCGACCTTATTGCGCAGCGTAATACAGTGGCCTTTCGAAGCCGTCAACAGCCGGAATAGCTGTTCTTGCCCATCAAGCTCCTGTCTTGCCTTCAAATCAGCAAAGCTTTGCGCATTTTGCGTCAGCTCCCCGGCTTGGAGAAGCTTCTCTTGAGCCAGCCGTTTATGTGTATGGCTGCTTTGGCGATTCACCGGCCGTGCAAGCAGCAAGTAAAGCACAATCCCTAAAATCGGCAGCAGCATCGTAATCGTCATCCAGGCAGCTAGGCGTGCAGGCCTACGATATTCCATTGTGAAGATAAATACAAATTGCAGTAAATAAAGCCCTAGAACGATGGCTAGGGCAATTGTAATCAACCAAACGGACATAGTAGTCCCCCTTGCATCCCCCACATAACCTGCGTTCGTGCGCTTGCTGTTTTAGTGTCGGCGGTTCAAGGTTTCCTTATGCGTTCATTTTTTTTAAGTTAAACGGAAGGCAAATCATATTGAAGATAAAAAAAGCATGCCAGCCTGATTTGATAAACCAGGTGACATGCTAGGCTGTGCGGTTCATTTTCGTCCCGTGCTAACCAGTGCGCTTCATCGTTGCCGAAGTTTCATTGACTCTGTGCATCCGGTCCCATATCAGCTTATGCATACTGAAATGCCGGCATAAAAATAATGGGAGCCGCTTATGCTTAATGCCGAGCTTGTAGCCAATGAGCTTCGCAGCCGATTCCGCAACCAGTACAGGAATCAAGTGATAACGCCGTTCTTTCAGCAAGCATTTGAGCTGGGTTTTTACCAGCTTGAAACCGGGTTTTCCCACCTTGCTGTACGGGATAATCCATTCATTTCGGCACATGGACACCCCATTATCAAAGAAACGCCTGAACTGCTGCAGTACCGTATATTCATGGGAGTGATACACACCAGCTTCAGCAGCATAAGCAATATTATAGCCATTCATCACACAAGTAGCCGCCATAAACATATCCTCATTGAAGATAACCGGTGCGTCAAAGCTGCCCATCTCATAAAAGGTTTCCCTCCGGTACGCCGCGCACACATTTGAGCAAATGAACGTCTGAATGCCCATTTGGTCAATATCCGCTTTAGATTTCAAACGTGGTTCTAGCGGATAGTTTGATTCCCGCGCAAGCCGTTCCAGTATGCCAGCATTTGGATAAGGGATTTGTCTCGCATAAGAGCAGGCCGTTCTCTCGTCTGCCAGCAGCGGCTGGATCAGCTTTTCAAGCAAATAATCATCATAAGGAAGGGCGTCCTGCGTCATAAATACGAAAAAATCGCCTTTAGCTTGAGCCGCCGCCGCATTTCGTGTTCCCCCATGGTCAAATTCGCTGCGCTGCACGGACATCAACCGCGTTCCCAGCTTTCGCGCCCGTTCGACCGTACCGTCCTCTGAAGAAGAATCCATTATAATAATTTCGTAGGGACGCAGAGTCTGTTTTTTCAGCCGCTCCACCTGCTCAGCCAATCCCGCCCCCGCATTTAACGTTGGTATGATAACTGATACTTTCACATCCGTACTGCGGTCAGTAAGCATTTTTATTGACAAACCCTCTCACAATCGTCATTACGATAATTTTCAAATCCAATATAAACGTCCAGTTCTCGATATAAAAAATATCATGGACGATGCGTTCCTCAATCGATGTATCGCCACGCAGCCCGTTCGTCTGTGCCCAACCGGTTATACCAGGGCGAATCTGGTGCTTGATCATATACTTCGGAATTTCTTCCTTGAACTGGCTGACGAAATACGGACGCTCAGGCCGCGGACCGACGACGCTCATATGCCCGAACAGCACATTGAAAAACTGCGGAAGCTCGTCAAGACTCGTGCGGCGCAGAAAGCTGCCAAATTTCGTACGCCGCGGATCATTTTCCACCGTCCACTGCGTGTTGGAAACCTCACCAGTCGATACGCGCATCGAGCGGAATTTATACATAAAAAAGTTTTTGCGATCAAGCCCCATCCGTTCCTGCTTAAACAACACAGGACCAGGGGAAGTGAGCTTGATCCCGACTACCGTAGCTAGCATAATGGGGGACGTTAAGATAATTGCGATTAAGGAAAAAATAATATCAAAGCCACGTTTCAGCACGCGATTGCTGAGCTCATCCAGCGGCACATCCCGCACATTAATAAGCGGAATACCCGCAAAATTATCAAAGAACGGCCTAGCCGGCAGCAAATCGAAAAAGTCCGGTATAATTAGCGTCTTCACGCCTGTCTTTTCGCATGTCTCAATAATTTGCGCGTATTTCTTATGCGCTTCTAACGGAAGCGCTATAATGACCTCGTCAATCGTTAGCTCGTTCAGCTTCGCCTCAAGATCATCCAGGCAGCCGATAATCGGCTTCATGGTCTGAAACTCTTCCGCATGCTCCTCCTGGTAATCATCAAGGAAGCCGACTGCTTCATAACCGAGTTCCGGACGCCTAATCAATTTCTCGTAAAAGCTTCGCCCCACTGAGCCTGCACCAACAATAAGCACATAACGCTTGTTATACCCGCGGCGACGGAAGGAGAACAGCATTGACTTAATTACATACCTATATAACGATACCGCAATAATATTCATTACAAAGAAAATAACAAGAAACTCCCGGGAAATATGTACTTCGCCTGTAAAATAAAACAAGCTCAGCAAACCAAGAAAGCTAATCGTCTGAATTTGAATAATTTTCAATACTTCATAGGAAAAGTTTTTGCGGCGTTTGGGTGAATAAAACTGCAAATAGAAGCCCACAACAACAGCTGAGAAAGAATAAACGGTTCCCCAAAGCAAATAAGTAGAAAACGGAATGGATTGAACATAATCAAGCAACTCACTGTAAAACTTAAGCCAATACGCTGCTAAGAAAACGATTAGCGTACACAGAAGATCCGCCAACATATATAATTGCGTTAAAATCCTTTGATTCTGTCGGATCATTACAGCGCACTCACCTACATTCTATCAAATTTCGACTCTACTAGCATTGTAACAAAATCTAGGAGAAGATAAAACCCCGCTTCCAGTGAGCGGGGAATGAACCAATAATTAATTGAAATTTGTTTTATTAAATAATATATAGTGATACAGCAGTTTCATTTCGATAAAAGTTAAACATCAACATTTTCAAGAAAATGCTGAAGTGCTTCTTTCCATGGACGCAACAGTTTGAATCCCGTACTTCTTATCCCACAGTGATCCATTACGGAATATGCTGGACGAGGGGCAGGCCTTGGAAATTCATTCGTCGTACATGGTTCTAAATTCAATTTATAGCCACTCTCTTCAAAAATAGCTTGTGCAAACTCAAACCACGAGCATATTCCTGTATTTGAAGCATGATAAATGCCATAAAAATCGCTTTGAACAAGTTCCAATAAGAACTCCGCTAAATCATACGTATATGTTGGAGAACCAATCTGGTCAGCTACTACTTTCAAATTATCTTTCTCTTTACCTAACTTAAGCATGGTCTTCACAAAATTATTGCCATGTCTGCCATATACCCAAGACGTGCGTACAATAAAAAAACGATTATGCAGGGATTGAACAGCCTGTTCCCCACCTAATTTGGATTTGCCATAAATCGTTTTAGAGTTTGTCTGATCATATTCGTTATAAGGCACTGAAGAGGTTCCATCAAAAACATAATCAGTGCTGATGTAACAAAGCTTTGAACCCACTTCCCTTGCTGCGATAACTATATTACGCGTCCCAACCATATTCACACGAAAAGCCTCGTCCGGTTCGGACTCGGCTTTGTCTACTGCTGTATAGGCTGCACAATGAATAACAACATCGGGCAAATGCTGTTTGAGCACTTCCCGACATTGAATTAAATTTGTAATATCAAGGGTATCACGCCCAAGGCCGATAATCTCCGCCTGCTCTGTCTGCCATTCCGTTATTTCACGTCCCAACTGACCGTTAGCACCAGTCACGATAATTTTCAGCTTAGACTGCTTCATGCGTTCTCCTCCAAGCGCTCCTTATACTGAGTATCGTAATATTGCTGGTAGGAACCGGATATAACCTGATTCATCCACTCTTTATTGTTTAAGTACCATTGAATCGTTTCTTTGATTCCGCTCTCATATGCAAATTTCGGCTTCCATCCGAGCTCGTTACGTATTTTATCAGCATCAATGGCATACCTGCGATCATGACCTAAACGATCTTTTACATACGTAATAAGTGATTCCGGTTTCCCTAGCTCCGCTAGGATGGTTTTAACCACATGAAGGTTATCGCGCTCATTACTTCCTCCAACATTGTATACCTCACCATTGCGCCCTTTGTGTAAAACCAGATCAATTGCGCTGCAATGATCTTCTACATATAACCAGTCCCTTACATTCAAACCATCGCCATATACAGGAAGAGGCTTATCCTGAAGGGCATTCTGAATCATGAGCGGAATGAGTTTTTCTGGAAATTGATAGGGGCCATAATTATTAGAACAACGAGTGATATTAACAGGTAAGCCAAAGGTTTCATGATAAGCTCTTACAAGCAAATCCGCCCCAGCCTTACTTGCGGAGTAAGGGCTGTTTGGAGCAAGCTGCGTTTCTTCGGTAAATAATCCAGTATCGCCAAGCGTTCCATATACTTCATCTGTAGACACCTGCAAAAATTTATTGATGCTGTATTTTTTCGAAAGATCTAGAAGAGTTTGAGTCCCCATAATATTCGTTTGCACAAAAATTTCAGGATGCAAAATGCTGCGATCCACATGCGACTCAGCAGCAAAATTAATTACTGCATCTATTCCTTCTGCAAATAACGGTTCAAGTGCCTCCCGATCAGTAATATCAATCTTAAGGAAGGTATAATTTGAGTGTGCCTCAATTGAACGCAAGTTTTCTAAATTCCCCGCATAAGTAAGTGCATCAACATTAATAATTTTATATTCAGGGTATTGATTAATCATATATAAAACAAAGTTGCTACCTATAAAACCGGCGCCGCCGGTTACTAATATTTTCATTTTAGTAACTCACCCTTCGTAATCAAAATTAATATCTGCATCGGTAAGCACAGGGTGCTTACTATCTTTATCCGAAAGTATTGGCTTAGAAGTCGGCCAATCAATAGCAAGTGCAGGGTCATTCCAAGCAATTCCCCGGTCATTCTCAGGTGAATAAAGTTCGTCAACTTTATATTGTACCTCACTATTTGCAACAATCGTACAAAACCCATGTGCGAATCCCTGAGGTACAAGCAGTTGTCTTTTATTAGCTGCGGAAAGAATAAAGCCCTGCCACTTACCAAAGGTAGGAGAATTCTTGCGAATATCAACGACAACATCATAAATCGCACCAGCAGTAACCCGAACCAGCTTGGTCTGAGCTTTCGGACTTAATTGATAATGGAGACCACGGAGTACACCAGCTTCTACAGAAAGAGAATGGTTATCTTGAATAAACTTAATGTGAATGCCATTTTCCTGAGCCGTTTTTTCGTTATAGCTTTCAGTAAAAAAACCGCGATTATCTCCATAAACTGCAGGTTCAAGAAGCCTTACACCTTGCAGCTTCGTATCCATTACTTTCATACGTCACCTGCTCTTTAAAGTTTAAGTTTCCCAAATTCCACACCAAATGTTAGTTCATTAGCCATTGCATTTGCTTTTGTCAACGAAGCATGTGTTCCTGCATCGGTCCACCAACCATGTAAAACATCATAAGACAACTCATTTGCTTCAATATACGCATTGTTGACATCCGTAATTTCTAATTCGCCGCGACCAGATGGCTTCAGCGTTTTAATAATTTCAAAGACTCTGCTGTCATACATATATATTCCCGTAACAGCGTATTTACTCTTAGGTTCCTGCGGTTTTTCCTCAATAGAAACAATTTTATCTCCTTGAAGTTCAGGAACACCATAACGCTGAGGATCGTGAACCTCTTGAATGAGGATTTTAGCTCCCTTATCTTGCTGATTAAAATCTTTCACAAAATCAGCAATGCTGTCTTCAAATACATTATCTCCAAGAATAACGACCATCTGATCACCGTTAACAAAGTTTTCAGCTAATCCGAGCGCCTGAGCAATACCTCCCGCTTCATCCTGAACTTTATAAGTAAAACTTGCCCCCATATCGCTGCCACTTCCAAGCAAATTAACAACATCGCCCATATGGTCTTTGCCGGTTACAATCAAGATGTCTTTAATTCCTGCTTCTTTTAATTTATGAATGGAATGAAAGATCATTGGGTATTTCCCTACCGGAAGTAAATGTTTGTTTGTAACTTTGGTTAAAGGATACAGTCTGGAACCAGTTCCACCTGCCAAAATAATACCTTTCATCTGCATACACGCCCCTATTTTTATTTACATGTAAAATCTATTTATGCTTTCTACTACTCTAGCAATATCACTTGATGACAATTTATAATACATTGGCAGCCTAAGCAACTTCTCGCTTTCCAAAGTTGTATGAATATCTTCTCCCCAAAATGTAGCATATTGCTCCCCTGCTTGCGAAGAATGCAACGGAATATAATGAAATACAGATTGTATCTCCAACTCTTTCAAATATTGAGTCAATTTAGTTCTTTCTTCAATCGATTTGCACTTTAAAAAGAACATATGAGCATTATGTTCGCATTCCTCAGGAATGTAGGGTAAGTGGATGTCACCCCTAGTTTCAAGCTCCAACAATCCATTGTAATAGTGGTTCCAGCTTGCAAGACGATTATCATTTATTTCTTCAGCTTTTTCAAGTTGAGCATACAAAAATGCGGCATTTATTTCACTTGGCAAATAAGATGAGCCAATATCCACCCAAGTGTATTTATCAACTTGCCCTCGGAAAAATCTTGAACGGTCTGTACCTTTTTCACGGATAATTTCCGCTCTTTCTATGTATTGCTCTTTATTGACTAATAGGGCTCCTCCCTCACCACAATTGTAGTTTTTGGTTTCATGAAAACTGTAGCAGCCCATATGACCAATAGTACCTAAATACCGCCCCTTATACTTACTCATAACACCTTGAGCCGCATCTTCAATAACCACTAGATTGTACTTCTCGGCCAATCCCATAATTGTATCCATTTCACAAGCAACACCTGCATAATGCACAGGAACAATAGCTTTAGTTCTGGCTGTAATAGCAGCTTCAATCAAAGTCTCATCTATATTCATTGTATCGGGGCGAATATCTACAAATACAATTTTAGCCCCTCTCAATACAAAAGCGTTTGCCGTAGAAACAAATGTATAGGAAGACATGATGACCTCATCGCCTTCCTTTATGTCAGCCAATATGGCTGCCATTTCTAAAGCATGTGTGCAAGAAGTTGTTAACAAAGCTTTAGGCGTATCAAATGTTTTCTCCATCCATCTGTTGCTTAACTTCGTGAACTCGCCATCTCCTGAAAGCTTTCCACCTACAATAGCTTTCTGAATATTGGCCTGCTCAGTACCTGTCACTGCAGGAACATTAAATAGAATCATCGATGATTTCTCTCCTTTTAATCACTACCGCTGGGGTACCTATTGCAATGGAATAGGGAGGAATGCTTTTTGTGACAATAGAGCCTGCTCCAATAACACACCCTTCTCCTAAAACTACTCCAGGCAATATCGTTGTATTTCCTCCAACCCATACATTGTTCTCTATAATTACTGAACCTGCTGTATCTGGAAGATTTAAATATCGGTAGTCATGAGAAGCTGAAAACACAACTACATTGGGCCCTAATGCGATATTGTCACCTAGTATAATTTCTGCTTCCTTTATTTGATAGGAGCCGTAAAGTTGACAACCTCTATTAATCCAAACGTTATTTCCAATAGTAATTTTTGACGGATATCTATAATAGGTTTTATAATCAAGATTATTATTTTTTCCGTACTTTTTAAAAGCTACTTTAAAGATAACTTGCCTCATAAATGGAGGGAATATTTCAAGAAAAATATAAAACAAGTTAAAAACATAAGAATACAAACTAAATAAAAACTGTTTCATTTTCATAAGTTAAAAACAATCACCCCTATGATAATAAATACTGTCGACAATACCGTTTGTTTTGTGTATCTTTCTTTCAAAATCACATTAGAAAGTATTAAAGTACTCACATAATTCAAAGATATAATAATGGTAAGACTTTTAAAGCTTATATGTTTCAAAAGATAAACAACCACAATTGTAGATAAGAAAAACAAACTGTAGCCTATTAACGTTTGAATATTAAACTTTAAAATGGACTTCTTTTCATTTATATTCAAAGCCCCGAGTTTCAAAAAAATCTGTGCAAAACTATTAATTAAAACAAGTATAACAATTACGAACACTATCATTTAGTCTCACTCTTTATGTTCTGAATTACTATGCCTATCATTATTATTAACACTCCCAAAATATTATTAAGAGTAACTGCTTCATTAAAAATAAAATAACTGAATATAAGTATAAAGACATTATTCAACGAGGTTAGAGGATAGGCTACCGAAAGATCTATCTTTCTCAACGTTATTTGCCAAAAGATTGCCTGCAAAAACAGGCATACAATTGCAGCCAGGTAATAACCATTAAGCATCACTAAAAAGAAACTATCTTTTTGTAAATCAGTAGCTGCAAATTTAGATAAAACAGAAGAAACGGATTGAAAAATTACACTCAATAATAAAAAGATATAATTAATACTCCATCGCATCTTTATTATTTCTCCATCCCCAGATAAAATATGCTGAATCAGGGCCCGTATGAAACAAAACATCAAGAATAGTAACAAAATGCTCGAATGGAGGATGAAATTGTGAATATTCCGGATAGTTCGAATAGTCTTTATAGATTAAATTTATACCGGCCTCGCGGAATCTTTCCTCTTCAATATAGGCTTTAGCCGCGGGTCCTGAGATATATTGTTCTGTTTTTACTTCTTGGAGCAGGCTTATCAGTTTGTCTAGCTTTTTACTCTTTATATTAAATTCACTTGAATCAACAAAGGTTGCTTTAATTCCTAAAAACTCTTTTGATATATGTTCTATTACATATTGATTAAATTCTGATAATCTGCTCCATTCACGCTCAAGATAAATATGCTCAAAAAAATCTTTATATTGATGGAAATATGGAGCTTTAGAATAAGTCATTTTAATTTCATTCCAATGCTTTGCTGCCCAGTTTGATGGTGGCAGCTCTACCTCATTTATGAGCCTGTCTTCTCTTGAACCTACGGGTACAGTAAGCCATTTCAGACCTGAATTCGTCTTTACTTTGTTTCTATTTCTCCAATCATTTTTCGTGTATTGTAAATCATCATGAAAGATAAAAATATCAGAATCGTTGATTATATCAAAATAACCCTTCCACGGAATATAATTCGACTGTATTACAGATACCGTATTCATAGTCTTCTCCTCAATAGTCAATTTCATTGCAATCAAATAAGATTTTTGATAATAGTGACTGTTTGATATGCTTTTTCCTCACTAAAATTTTTATCATTAAACAAATTGATAATATTCGAATGTAAACTTTCTGCTTTAGGGGAAAAGCCTTCAGTGAATATCCCCTTTAAAGAAGCGTAATGTGTGCTGGCAAATAAATTATTTTCAAAAAGCATATTAATAATTTCATCCCTATTAGGAACTTTAATGTTAAATCTCCAAAGCTGGAACTCAGGGTCAAGCTTAATACGATCTGGAAGATTATCAGCATAAATCTTATTTATTCTGTTTTTCATCTTAATACTATCCCTATATTCTCGCTCAACTTGCCTAGAATATTCTTCAAATGATGTTTTCACAATAGAGTTATCCAGCCATTCTGAATCTTTATATATATAAGAAGAACGTTCCTTTAGATTCTGCTTGTAGTCTTTGACTAATTCTTCATGCATGAATTCATTATATTGAAGGGTATGTTTTTTGTATTTAACATCCCGATTGATTTGTGCAAATCCTCCAAAACCTAAATCGACTATTTTAGAATATCCCGTGCTGTATAAAATTACATCAGCATAAGTCCTAACATGCTGTAGATTCGGCACAGCAAGACATTTATCATCAATAATCATAAAATCTTCGCTTATTTCCTTTATACTTTTGAAAAAATCCTCAAATGAGTTATTCACTCCAAATGTCCGAACAAAAAAAACACCAGCGTATTGCTCTGAGTTTAATTTAAGCTTCTGTAGAGCCACTTCTTCATCCATGCATAATGTTTCATTACATATATCTATAAATTCAATTCTTTTATTTGCTTTAAAAAAAGTGATCGGAACGATTGGACACACATTTGAAGGTAGTAAGAAAATTTTATGATCTGGAATTTCACTCAACAAATTATATATAATTGCAGAAGCTCTAGGTTCTAGGATCATGCTTATACTCCTTTGCTGGATTGCCAAATACAACTTTATTCAACTGCACATCCGTTAGTACATTTGAGCCCATACCAATAAATGCATAGTCGTTTATTTTAATATCCTCTCTAATGGAAGAGTTTAAACCAACAAATATGCCATTCTCCATCTTAATATTTGACCCGATACAAACAGAGGCAGCAATATAATTATTATTTTTCATTTGAGTATCGTGCTCAACCACCACATTAGAGTTAATAATATTATAATTACCAATTCTCACGTTAGTTTGAATTGAACAATGAGACAGAATTACATTTCCAACACCAATCTCCACATTTTTGGAGACGTATGATGTTGGATGTATAAACGTGTAAAATTTGCTGATTGGTATTTCGTAGCTATCAAGAAGTTTAGCCCTCTCCATCATTTTTTCAGGTTTGTAAAGAGAGTATATATACTTTACATCAGAATACTTTCCAAATTGATTTTGGAGATTAGCAGTGGAACAAAGAATAGGATATCCATTTATAGATGCTCCTAACGAAACATCATCTATAGAGAAGCCCAGAAACTCCGTCTTTTCTCCATGCTTAATTTGAGCATCCATTATTTGATCTGCAATATTAACAGCCGTACCTTTACCACCGATAATTATGATCTTCATTAGCAGCTCCTACTCATTTTCAGTAGATTTTGAAATAATATATAGTGGTTTTTTAGTCGTTTTAAAATTAATTCTGCTTAAGTACTCTCCGAAAATTCCAAGTACTAATAACTGAATTCCTCCAAATAATACTACTCCAGCTATGATTGATGCATAACCCGCAATTGGAATTCCAATAAATATTTTCCTGGATAGGATAACTAATAACCAGGTGAACCCTGAAGCAAATGCTAGTAATCCTATCCATGAAGCAAACTTCAAAGGTATATCAGAAAAAGATACAAAAATATTCACCGTATGCTTAACTAGCTTGGATACACTGTAGTTACTGCCTCCGTGCTGCCTCACTCCATGTTCTACAAATACTGTTGAATAATTATTTGTAACCCATGCTAAATAACCATCTACAAAGGGGAAGGGCGATTCAAATTGGATTAATGCCTTTCCAATTCTTGCATGCATCATTCTAAAAGATGTATATTCATAATTCAAATTTGGAATGGCTTTATTAAATAAGTTTCTTGCCAATTGCGAGGTCATGTTCCTCCATTTAGCATGTGACCTTTCTTTATAAATGCCATAGACTAGATCGTATCCTTTCTTGGTTTCTTCATAAAGCAAAGGAATATCTTCTGGCCTTTGCTCTAAATCATCATCTAGTGTAATAATCCATTCTCCCTCTGCCTTTGCAATTCCACAAATTATCGCTGCATGCTGCCCATAATTTTTAGTGAATTTGATTCCAATGACGCGGTTATCTTGCTCGCTTAGCTTCTGAATCACACCCCATGAATTGTCTCCACCGCAGTCTTCGACTAATATGATTTCGAAACTTTTACCGAGCTCTTCAAGTGCCGACTTAAGGCTCTCATACAATTTCACCAAGGTTTTTTCAGAGCGATATACAGGTATTACAATTGAAAAATATGGTTTCATTAAGGTCACCTTTCTTAAACTACAATTCTCTACAGTTACGATATATCTATAAAAATTAATTCTACCGAAGGCAACTGCCCATTCTTAATTAATACCATAATTCAGAATAACTAAGTCATACTTGGTTCCCTCAATGACATTTCCATCTTGTATCCCTACTTTTCTTAACTCATCAAAAAGATTGTACACAGATTGAACGTCTTCTGGCATTGTATGAGGCATAATAATGTATTTGGTTTTGCTCCATAATAAAAATTTCTTTAAATTATCCAAGTCAGAAAACAATTGGGAGTTACCCAAATAATCCGATGCCGAAGCATTTACTGTTTCCATTCTGCATGATAGTTGATTTAATAAATAATCATCTCCCAAACCAATACACTTTTGAAAGCCATCATCTTCTTTCAATCTTTGTTCAATTTTCGTTAAATCATTATATTCAAATAGCTTATTTTTCATTTCTACTGTGTTATTGCTTTTTTGAATAGTAGCATTTATAGGAGACATGCCATAACTCCAAGAAGGATGCGACGTAAACATTATAAGTGATTGAAAAGGGATAACTAATATTAAAGAAATTATGAGGAGATTTTTATACTCAAACATTAGAAAAGATATGTAACTGAGTAGGCTTACTAATACTAAAATTAAAGGAACCAAGTAAAAATTGCTGTCTCCACCGTTTGGAAGAACTGTGGCATAATAAACACCAACCAAACAAACAGGTAGAACAAGAATTAAAATGTTGTTTTTTTGAATCACTTTAACTCTTAGTAGGTTCAATAAAATAAACAAACCAACTAATATTAAGCCAAAATTCCCCATCCATAACATAATAACATGTCCAAATGGCTGCGGATCAAACAACAAATGATACCAGCGTGAAAAGATATTTATCATTCCAAAAGCATCAGATGAGGCGACCTCTCCAACGTTTTTCATTATAAAAGGATATTTAACGTCAAAACCAAGTAAACTCCATACATTTCCGAATGTAGGGTAAATGGGAACTCCTGTAATGATATATGTTCTATAACATATTCCTAGAAATATGAAGACTGAAAAACTAAACAACAGCAGAGGAAGCCAACTAATCTTTAAATTAATTTTCTGTTTAAATTCCTTCCTATTCATAAACCCATATATAACTGCTCCTACAATAATAAATGGAACATACAGCATGCTGGTTGGCTTACCGCCTAAAGATAAAACAAAAGCGATAATAGCGTACCAAAAATAAATGCTTTCTGACTCATTAGAAGGATTTCTCAAATAGAAAAACCATTTCCACATATAATATAAACCCAACACTATTAAGAAGGTAGAAAAAATATCTGTCTTTGAAGTCGATGCCATATTGGAAACCATAGGGATACATCCTATTAGACAAACATAAAAAAATGAAATAAATTTAGTATTAGACAATTCTCTAAAAAATAAAAAAACAGTATAGAGTAAAAGCAGAAGAAACATTACATTTCCTGAAATAATATAGCTGTAGCTCCCCAAATTACTAATCGGAATTAAAAAGAATTCCAAAAATTTGGGATATAAATGAACATAACTAACTAAACCCAAGTTATCGTAAAAGGAATTTTCTCCCACCAATACTGCTTCAGGTCTCAACCCATACCATATGGAGTCAAATTCATATACTAATAATGTATTTGACTTTGCAAATTGTATAAGTATTAATAAAAGCACAAATGTAGCAGGAATTTTTTCAGATGTTGTTAAGCTTTTGAATTTTATAAAGGCATAAGCACTAAAAGGTAGGTTAAAACCGTTAATGAAACTCATCAACAATAATATTACTGTAACTATTCTTAAATCATTAAAACTACCAAATCCTAATAAAGAGCATATTATACTCACGGTACCCCAAATCAACAATCCTATCAAAAAAAATGCAAGATATTCATTTTTATTATTAGTTTTCTTATTTCTTAAAACAATTTTTAGAGTGGCTCTACCAATAGATATAATTGTTTCAAAGTAAATAACACTCAATAAAGCTGCTATTAAAACACCATGAAGATACAAAAAAATCCCGCTTAATATGGTAATTATATATACAGACTTATTGCTTTTAGTTAATAAAATCGCTAAAGTGAATAAGAATGCAATTAAAATAATTTCTCCTATTCCATTCATTGTTTCCGGTTGTTCAAGCTGCCAAGCGTACACTTTAACCAATATATTTTTCAAAGCTGCGTATTGAAATAATACAGAACAGATAGCGGCTCCTACTAAACAAAATAAAATATACTTTTTTTTGTTTGTATCCAATTCTTTCATAACTTCTCCCCAATTTTCTGAATAATAAGATCTTTATACTTATCAGCTCAAAACCTGTATCTTACTAATCAAAGCACTCATTTGACGCTGATCTTCATTTGTCTCCGATGGTATATGCACAGCATTAAATTCTATAGTAACCAAATTTGTATTACTCGATGATTGCACCGGGATATTTAAAAAGAACCCTTCGCCAGGTTTAATATCCGTATCATTGATCTTAGCATTATTTAAGTATATGCTTACTTTACTAATTTCCTTGAATTCCTCTGGCACGAAACCATTAATAAGTAGTTTGGCATTACTAGGGACATCCAACTCGATATTTGCCTTTTGAGCAATCCAACGGTAATTTTCATTATTATTTTGTGGTAGCCATCCATCTTTAAAAACACTCTCGCTTTTTAAATAGGGAAATTCAATAACACTTGGTTTTGCATTAAAGTTCAAAAACAATATAACAATTATAATAAGATAAACTGAATACTTTAACCAGTTCATATTCAATAAGTAGTTAATTACTGTCTGTAATATTTCCCACACTCTTATTATGAAATTAGGGAGCAGTCGATCTAAATTTTTCTCACCAATAAGCTTTACCTTCTTAAGTTTCAGAAAATTTTTCTCAATAATAAACCAAGAGGCTATAGCCAACAAATACGTTAAAGGGAAGGCGATTAAAAAATTTACCCACTCACTTGTCTTGCCTCCAAAAAAATGCGTTACAGTTTGTTGAATAGGAAAGGCATATAAATAGATGCCATAAGAGAAGTCCCCATATTTAGTAATGACGCCAAGTTTAGTCTGAGGTAGAAAGGCTGCATAAAGAATGAGATAGGCTCCCACAATTACAAAAATGGGCTTAAAGCCCCCATAGTAGAGTGAGAGGAATAATAAAGCTACTCCTATCATCGCAAATTCTTTTTTTATGTATATAACGTTTTTAAATAAACAGGCAATACTTCCTATCATAAAAAAAAGAAGAAGTTCAGATAGCGTTTTAACTTCTAATCCAAACAAATGCCCGCCGCCTGCTGGGGCAATCGTATCACTAAATACATAATAATAAAATAAAGCACTCGTCAGTAACAGCATTAAATAACGATGCTTTAAAAGCCCTAAGAATCCTAAAGCGCCTATAACGAGATAACATAAAAACTCAAAGGGAATCGTCCATAACGATCCATTTACGGAGCCTTTATATGCATTTATTTCAAACACTCCTGGCAAGTTCCACTGCATAGGGAACAAAAACACAGCTTTTAAATATTGAATAACTCCGTGGTCCATAAAATATTCACGAAATGATAACGAAGTCACGATAGGGCCTAACAATAAGGCTGAGAAAAATAACACCCCTATTAAACCTGGAAAAATCCTTAATAGTCTTGCTTTTAAAAAGGTAATAAGATTATTGGAATACAAATAACTTTGAGTAATTAATAAACCGCTAATAATAAAGAAAACATACACAGCCAAATTGCCTAAGGTAATTTGACCATTAGAAATACGATATAAAGGTTCTTCATTTCCACTCCCCGATAGCGGATAGGCATGAGAAAAAATAACCAATATAGCCGCCACTAGTCGGATTAAATCAAAATAATTTTCCCTTCCCTTTAATAAATCATTCAAGGTTCTAGGCTTTTTCTCCAGTTCAAGTTCAGTAGTTGTATTCATAGCTACTCCCTGCTTATTGATTTAAAGGCCTACTCATCATCAAATTACTTTTCATCATCTAATAAAGTGATCATATCAATTACTTTCTCAATCGTTTGATTCGCCTTCGTTTCATAGACAGGGGCCGAATCATGCAATAAAATATTAAGCTTTACTCCAGCACGAATACCGGCTTCAATATCGCTTTCTTTATCTCCCAGCAATAGGCAGGAAGATAAGTCCAAACCAAACTCTTCCTCCGCCTCCAATATCATCCCTGGATTCGGTTTTCTATTGAAGGAATCCTGTTTATACGATCCTACTCCATGCTCGGGATGGAAGGGACAATAATACACCTTGTTTACCGATATTCCTTGTTTCTCGAATTGATCCAGCATCCAACGATTAAGAACCTCAAAATCATCTTCTGTATAGTAGCCTCTCCCAATTCCGGCTTGATTCGTAATTATGATCAAGAAGTATTTTTTTTGCTGCGCATACCTCATTACTTCAAATATGCCCTCTACAAATTCAAAATCTTCAATTTTATGAACGTAGTTTTTCTCAATATTAATGACACCATCACGGTCCAAAAACAAGGCCTTATTCATGATTTCCCAACTCGCTTTGTGCCCGATAGTAATCCTCTGGGATACCAATATCTATAAAGTAGTTGTCGAATGGGACAGCTTTAATAGTCAGTTCATTAAAATAACGTTGAATAAAATCAGTTTCAAAAGAAAAACTTACAGGAAGATCATATTTATTAAAGGTATCGCGAGAAAGAGCATAAACGCCTCCATTAATATAACCCCGATCTGTTTTTCGCTTTTCTTCAAATCCAACCACATCATTTTCTACTAACGTTACAGTCCCATATCGGTCAAAATGATGCATTTCTTTCAATGAAATTGTAATATCCGCATTATGTTTTTGATGAGTAAACATTAATTGATTCACATCGACATTGAATAAGGTATCACCATTTAGTACTAAAAAGTCATCACCTTTTATAAACTCCACAGCTTTCAGAATAGCCCCTCCTGTTCCAAGAGGAGCTTCTTCCACTGAATATAAGAGCTCCAGTGTATTTGCAAAGCTGTTGCCGTAATATTCTTCAATAAGCTGATGTTTGTATCCCGTTGATAAAATTACTCTCTTTACCCCTTGCTGCTGAAGAGTATTTAATACATAAGTTAAGAATGGTTTTCCATTGATAAGTGCCATTGGTTTTGGCACATCAGCGACAACTTGCTTCAACCTTGTGCCAAAACCACCAGCCAAAATAATGGCTTCCATATTAATTAAATCCTTTGCCAAATATAGTTTCTTCTACAACGGCACAAATAATATGACCGATTAAAATATGTGATTCCTGAATGCGTGGGGTCTCATCAGAAGGAACCTGAATACTATAATCGCACAGTTCGGCCATCTCCCCACCATGATTGCCGGTAAAGCCTACCGTAATAATACCCTTTTTCTTGCATTCTTTGAGCGCCTTAATAATGTTTTTAGAGTTGCCTGAGGTGGAAATACCTATGAATAAATCCCCCTCCACACCGTTTGCCTGAATTTGTCGAGCAAATAACTCCTCGTAGCCGTAATCGTTGCCTACTGCAGTTAAAATGGAAGTATCCGTCGTTAGAGCTATGGAAGGCAGGCCCGGACGATCAAAATAAAAACGGCTTACAAATTCCCCTGCAATGTGCTGAGCATCGGCAGCGCTTCCCCCATTTCCCGCCAATAAAGTTTTATTTCCTTTTTGATAAACTTGTGTAGTTACTTCAGCAACCTGTTTAATTAATTCAGTAAGTTCTTTACTCTCTAAAATCGCCTTTTTAACCAAATAAGAATTTTCAATTTGATCATTAATATATTTTTGCATCATTATGCCCTCCAGCTTTCTGTACCTTTTTCAGTGAAATGAAAATTAATGACTTTCCCTTGTTGCTCCTGCAATTTAGCTATCAATTGCCTTCTTCTAGCCGGGTCTACCATAAACATCATAAACCCACCACCTCCGGCTCCAGAGACCTTACCGGCATATGCTCCTGCTTCCATCGCAACATCATATATTTGGTCAATCAAATCATTGGAAATAGAAGCAGCCATCCTCTTCTTTGCATTCCAAGACTTGTTGAGATTAACCGAGAAATCTTTAAGATTACCTTTTAAAATATTCTCTTTCATCGTAAGGGCATCTGCCTTAAGTTCATGCATAGCACCAATTGATTTTTCATTTTTATTTTGCGTATTTTTCACTTGTTCATCTATAATTTTTGCTGACTCCCTCGAAGCCCCTAAATAATATAACACTATGGAACTTTCCAACTCATTAACGATCCAACTTTTAATACGGAGAGGATTCACGATGACACGATCATCTTTATAAAATTCAATAAAGTTAAACCCACCAAATGCAGCTGCATATTGATCCTGCTTTCCGCCACTTAAACCCACATCATTTCGTTCAATTTGATACGCTAGCTGCGCAATATCATATTCCCCCAAAGGAAGATTTAGCCATTCCGAATAAGCTTGAAGAATAGCTACAACCAATGTAGAGGAAGAGCCTAATCCTGATCCTGCAGGTGCATCAGAATAAGTTGTCATTTTAAAAGATAACGGTTCAAGATGATTGAATTCCTTAACGATTCTATTATAGACACCTTTATGCAAATCCAATAGTCCGTCATATTCCAATACTTGTACGGCATCGTATTGTACATATTCTTCTCTGTCTGATGCATTGAACGAAACTTTATTATCCTCTGTAACTTCAATTGTGCAGTAAGCATACATATCTACCGTAGCATTAAGAACGTAGCCCCCGAATTCATCACAATAAGGAGATACATCTGTGCCCCCTCCAGCCAAGCCTAATCTTAAGGGTGCCTTAGATCTAAAAATCATTGTTTAACATCCTTCCGTAACCTTTTAAATAAAATCATCCGCGATGATGGATTCAACCGTTTCAGACGAAAAATATTTTTGAACATATGAAATTGAGCTTTCTGACAACCTGCGCAACTTTTCTTCATCGCTATATAACTCAATAATTTGTGCTGCCATTTGCTCACTGCCATCGGCCTCAACCAAATAACGGTCAATCTCCTGCAAACCTTCAGAGCCTACAGTAGTCGTTACAATAGGTATCTGATTATATAAAGCCTCAACTACTTTTCCTTTTACCCCTGCACCATATCGGAGAGGCACGACTGCAATTCGAGAGGATTCATACAATTGTTCGAGTCTATCATCTGTAACAAAACCGTGTACAATGATTGAAGCACTCGCCAAATCTTTGACAACCTCAGGCGGATTGGAGCCAACAATATGAATTTTCATGTCTGGCGACGATTTTAGAATAGTAGGGAAAACCTCTGAAATGAACCACATTACACCATCTACATTCGGTTTATGTCCAAAGCCACCAACAAAAAGCAAATCTTTAGTGCTGCGAATATTTCTATTCAATTTTGCTTTTGAAATATCATAAATATAAGCTGGAATAGCTTTTGCCTTTAAATCCGGAAGCATTTCGTGAATTTTGTTAATTTCAACTTGAGAAGGATAATATACGACATCCGCCTTTTGAAATAGCTCAACCTCAATTTTCTTCCATCTATTCGATTCTTGTAGAAGAAACTCGTTTTGGGTAAGCTCATATTCACGAAGCTCTCTCAAATAATGAAGATCATGACCATAATAAATGACTTTAGCCTTTGTATGTTTTCTAACCATATCCATATATTTAATAGATATATGCGGACGATTTAGAAAAACAAAATCAATATAACTACCGTTTTGAGAAAGCCATTTTTCTATATTTTTCTCATAGTGGCTACCGTAAAGCACTTCTACTCCCATTTGTTCCAATTGCGTTGTATAAGGCTCATGTTTGAAATAATTATCACCTATGAACTTTACATTCATGCCGGCATTCACAAAAAATCCAATGTATTGAAAGATCGTTTTACTCCCTGCATCTTTATCATAATGAGGGACATAATGATCAATAATCAGCAATGTCTTTTTTCTGGAACTGCGGTCTCTTGCATGAAAAACATGTTCGCCATTCATAAATTGTTGGCTTAATTGTTTTTCCCACTTGGCGATAAACTTCTCTTTATTTTTTACTTGATAGCTCTTTACACCGCTCCCAGTATCCGTTCCATGGGAAATCCCCTCGAAATGCACAACTACCGATTTAGGCTGCAATACTACCTTATATCCATGTTTTCTAACTTCAAATGCTAAATCTGAATCTTCGAAATAAGCAGGGACATATCTTTCATCAAAACCACCGATAGTTCCCCAGAGATCATGACGAATTAATATAGCTGCCCCAGATATGTAGTCCACTTCTTTTACATAATTGAATTCAGCAGCTGCCGGATCACTTAACCGGCCATAATTCCAGCCGCTGGCGTCGTTCCATATGATCCCTCCAGCCTCCTGCTGCCTGCCATCTGGATATATGAGCTTGGAGCCTACCATACCAATGGAATCATCCGATTCAATTAATCGTACTAAACAATCGAGCCATTCAGATTGAACATTCGTATCATTATTTAAGAAAAAGAGGTATTTACCTTTTGCATGCTTAGCCGCATTGTTGCAATTCAGCAAAAAACCGCGATTGACTCCATCCCTCACTACCTGAATATTCGTTACATAATCGCTTATATTTATCGTTTCATCTGAGGACATATCATCAGCAATAATAATCTCATAAGCTATTCCTTTAGTATTTTCCAAAATGGATGCTAAACAAGAATACGTATAATTGAATTGATTATAAACAGGAATAATAATAGATACTAATGGGCTAGTAAACTGCTCAAATTCAAGCTTCGAGTATTCTTTATGTTCAAACAGTTGAACCGCTGTACTTGAATGGGAATCTTCTACATGACGATCCACATAAGTATCAATACGATGCTCCAGTTGCTTTGCTTCCTCGGCGTTCATATAATATTTCAATTTTTTGAGATTATTTTTATTTAAACTTTTCATTAGAAACTTTGGATTTTTCACAAACTTATTGAACAGCTTTAGAAAAACTCTGCGTCTACTATTAGACGGCACAGCAAAATCCCTGACAGCGTAGTATTTCTTCAAAAGACGCCAGCCGCCAGAGTTATAGATATTGTCCAGTTTTCTTTCTTGAACGAGAAGCTGTTGAATATGCCCCTCTTTATTATAAATCGTCTGATTTCTTTCTTCCGCTAATTGCTCCAACTGCTTAATACGCTCATTCTGTCCAAATACTTTAGCATCAAGCTTTTCTAAATGCAGCTGTAGATCGCGAAATTCTTCATCTTGCTGTCTCTTATCTATATTCAGCTGCTCTTTTTCAATATATAGCCGTTCAATTTCGCGGTTTTTAGTCAGTACTTCTTGATTTCTGGCCTCGACTTCTTGTTTTTTCGACTCAAGCTCTTGACTTCTGGCTTCCATTTCCGAAAAACTCAAGGAATTATTTTGAACGTTCAAGGTTGAGGCATACTTCCTGGCTTCACCGAAAACAAAATTCTGAAAGCTATCTTCCATTGCTTTAAAAATGTGAACATTCGCCTGCCTTATACCTAAGAAAGTATACACTTTCGCCAATTCAACAAAATCTTTAAAATGCTTGGAATACTTAACTGAAAACTCCGTTACTGCACGAAACATTACGAATTCTATTGGAATATGAAAATTAAAAACCCATTCATAATCAATAACGGTTAGCTGGCCGCTCCCATTTATCGTCAAGTTATCAAAAGTTAAATCTATATTGGCATGGTTCATACAGTTAACTTCCGGTATGCTTACTTTTTGCTTAAAAACCACTTCAAATGATGGATCCGACGTAAATAGTTCAAAAGAAGACAGCTCTTGTTGAAGGAGCATATTTCGGTATATTCCTAAATACTCAAAAAACAAATCTCTATTATTTTGCTTAATTGCCTGAAACAATAAAGAATCCAGAGATGGAAACTCAGAATAATTAAAAACAATTGAATCTTTATCCAATGTTGGCTTAACAATTTCTACTGCTCTCATAGACTGCTGAAGTATCGTATAATTATTAACCATTGACTGAATGTGCCCAACGGCTTGAATCGTCATCGCTTTTTTACGCGCATACAGTTGGCCTGAATCTTTGTAGATCATCGTCTCTGTCTGAAAATCAGGCAAGCGTTCTCTATTATATTTAGCATACAAAATTTCCACTATTTATCACCTTGCCTAGAGAAAATTAGAAATGAATTAGAGAAAAAAGGAAAATGGTCATTATCAATTAAATTATTCATGGCAGCTTGTTCGTCAAAAATTAAGTACCGATCGCGATCATAATTTGGTGATGTGCGTAGTTCTCCTGTTTTGGGCAAATACTCATCTGAAAAAATTTGGTTTGGCAATTTATAATCTGGTATCGGATAATAGAACTTCCCTGCTGTCATTCCTGCTGCAGAAAGGATTTTCTCCAGCTCCATTCTGCTGAAGGTCTCCACTCCATTGTTATTGGTGTAGCCTTCAATACTCTCGAATAAAGCACCTGTATGGTCCTCACGCGCACCTGCCCAGTATTTTAGGCCAAACTTATTTTCAATCGCTATAATTAATACGCCATCAGGCTTAAGAAAGGTTTTAACCCTCTCTATAAAATCAACGTGCGGATTTACTCCATCAATATATTTCCCAGCGTATTCTAATACGCCAATTAATGTAATGTAGTCAAACTTCTTCTCAAGCTGCACTTCCTGCATATTGCCTACAAATATGTTTATGTTGTCATGCTGCTTGCATCTTTCCGAAATAATTTGAGCTCTCTTCTGCGATAACTCGACTACTGTGACATCGTTCACTTTTTCACAAAAAAGACCTGTTAACGCGCCACAGCCTGCACCAATTTCCAGCAAAGATGCATCTTTTTTAAAAGGGTACCATTGCAGAAGATTCCATCTTAATGGAGATAAATGATAAAGAATCGGCCATCTAGTATTATGATGCAAAATGTCGGTAAACGAGGTATTGTTCTTAACGATTTCCAATAGCTCGTCTTCAATATCCCCGTCGCTATATTGATCATGGCCACTATAGTAATTCAGGTTTAAATCCAAACTATTCTCTCCCATAGCTCCCTCTTTCCTACCCTATCCGTTCAATATAAGTATTGGTATTCAAATTAGTAATACCTACAATTGATTTAAATAATACAACCTTGAAAAAGAGAACGTCGTATAGGCGGTGATAGACTACTAGATCATCGCCATTATATCCTGTACAGCCCAAGGACAGCATGTAATCTCCATGTTGAAGGTTTAATTGATGGGTAAAAGTAATGACCACTTCATCTCCTTGGTTATAATCGCCAGTCAAAATACCATCATACCAAGAATTGCTTCCCGCAATTTCCAGTCCTTTCACATCTTTAATGGTATAAGCGAATATCGGATTAGAAACAGCTTGATGAAAGTAAACCTTCATCTTAAACGTAGTCATCTCGTCGCTTTGAAGTGTAGAATTTAAATGATTCGTTTCATTAAAAATACCGTAGTCAATAATTTCCACCTGACGGTCACCATATTCCACAAGATCAGGGTGGACCTCCATCTTTTCTTTCCATTCACTTACCAGCTCAGCTGATGTTACTGCATTTTTCTGTTCACGCTTTGCCGTGCTGCTTGTTATAATCTTTTTAAATACATCCACCATCTCTTTAGGTGACCCTTGATTGATCAGCTTGCCTTCATTCAGAACAATAGCGGAAGTACAATATCTAATAATGCTATCTAAAGCATGGGTAACGAATAGTATCGTTTTCCCTTGTTCTTTAAACTCATCAAATTTACGATAGCACTTCGCTTGAAAATGAATATCCCCCACTGCCAGAGCCTCATCGACAATTAAAATGTCGGGATCCACATTAATAGCTACAGCAAACGCCAATCTTGCAAACATCCCGCTCGAATAAGACTTAACTGGTTGATAAATAAAATCCCCGATATCTGCAAAAGCCAATATATCATCTAGCTTAGCTTCAACTTCTTCCTTTTTAAAACCCATTATCGTTCCGTTAAGGAATATATTCTCAATTCCATTGTACTCCGGATTAAAGCCTGCACCGAGCTCGAGCAGCGCCGCAATCTTGCCATTTACAGATACGTTGCCCGATGTTGGTGTAAGAACACCAGTAATAATCTTTAACAATGTAGATTTCCCAGAACCATTTTTCCCAATAATGCCAAGCACTTCTCCTTTTTTTAATGAGAAGCTCACATCTTCTAAGGCGCCGAAATCCTTATGAAATTTTCTATTTGCAAAGTTAACCGCTTCTTTCAAGCGATCTACTGGTTTATCGTACAACTTATACGTTTTATTTAAATTCTGGACTTCAATAGCATATTGCCCATTCACAGTTATTTCCCCTTTCATTTACAACACATCTGCAAAATGAGGACGGAGTTTTTTAAAGATAAAGCCCCCAATAATGAGTATCACAATAGTTACACACCAAAAATACAAAGTTGATAACGGATGCTGCCAAAACCATTCATGATAAATAAAAGAATCCCGATACCCATCCGTAATATAATAAAAAGGGTTCAACTTAAATAAGAAATGATATTTTTCCGGTATTATGGATATTGAGTAAAAAATAGGTGTCAGCCAAAAGCCAAATTGCAATACCATTGCCACAAATTGGCCAACATCTTTTAGGAAGATAACAAGAGATGCAGTAATCCATGAAATTCCCAAAACAAGCAGCATAGCACCCGCCAGATAATAAAAAACCTGCAAGTTATATAAAGAAGGCGTATATCCATATATTGCAAACATCACTAAAATAAAGATAAGGAAAAAGAGATGTACATATAGAGCAGAATAAATTTTCACAACAGGCAAGATACTGACTCTAAAAACTACTTTTTTCACTAAATAACTATTATCAACGATAGAATTCGTAGCATTTTGAATGCTATCTGAAATAAAAAACCATGGAATCATCGCAGAAATAAGCCAGAGAATAAATGGAAAATTATCGACAGGAACATTTTTAAACCCGACTTGAAAAACGAACCAAAAGATAAGAATTTGAATGGTCGGTTGAATGAACGCCCAAAGCACGCCTAGGAAAGAGCCTAAATATCTTGTCTTAAAATCCCTTAATGAAAATTCAAAGATAAATTTTTGAATAGATTTCATTTCTTTAAATACGTTTAAAAGCATTCTGTCTTTCCTCATTTCCCCATATGATTGCAAACTTGCTTATATATTAGACGAATTTTACGACCAATTTGTTTCTACTTTTAGTTAATAGCATTAAGCTCCCCTCATGTATTCTATCAATAACGAACAGTAACGTACACCCTTTTCTTATTCCCAGCTTACCGCTCAAACTGTTGGTTGATACTACTTAACGCCCCCCTTATAGTAATCGACTCCCTCATTTGTTAAAATAGTACTATGAAGAAATCTACTACGCATACAAGGAGTACATATTAATGAGTTCAAGGAAAAAAGCAACACAAAACACAGCGGAATTGTCTAAAGAGCAGCCGCTGTTGCAAGGGTTATTGACACTTGGCTTGGCTTTGTTCGTCCTTATTTTCCCATACGAGCGCGGATTGTTCAATGGCTACGAGTATGGCTTTGAGTCTCCCATTTACAACGCGGCCATCTATGGCTACGTTCTACTCGCCGCAACCGCCTTGTTCGCTTATCTTACGGGCTGGAAACTGAATAACCATCGCAGCGTGCTGTCGATTGCAGTTTTGCTGCTTCCGGCCATCTATTGGCTCTCATCGATGCAGGCCGTCTCCAGCTATTATGCCAAATTTATGACGTTTGTCTTTTTCCTGCTCGCTGCCCTGTTTCTGACCAGTCTATATGCCGCTGGAAAAGTACAGATGCGAAAATGGCTGGAATATGGCGTTGTGCTCTCTGCCTATTTAATCGTATTTTTCGGCCTGCTGAACTTGTTCGGCCAGCAATATTACAAGGATGCGATGTGGCTCGCCCACGATGGCTACCGGCTTAGCTCAGTCTTTCAATATTCCAATACATATGCCGGCTTCCTAATTGCCATCTTTCTGATCGCCGCTTATTATGCCGCAACCTGTGAGCGCTGGTATATGCGCCTAGCTAATTCTATTATGCTCGTACCAATTTTAATTTCTTTTTTTCTCGCTTATTCGAGGGGCGCCCTCGTTATTATTCCAGTAATGCTTATTGTACTTCTGCCTTTCCTGAAGCTGGCTAGGCAATTTGCCTATGTCGTCTATGCTGGTCTATCCGCTTTGCTGACGCTCGTTATTTTGGGCAAAATCACGGCTAATACAGAAGCTATTTCCGCAATTGTCCAGCCGACCGAAACGAAAGTGGCGACGACGATTTCGATGTTCGACAAGCTGCCGCTGCAAAGCTGGGCATTGCTTGCAGGCGCAGCCCTTGTTAATGCAGGACTGATCATGCTTATTCACAAGAAGCTGTTCCCTTGGATCGAAAAGAAAAGTGCACGCCTTGCGCAGCGCAAATGGGCGTTTGCTGCTTTTCCCGCTGCTATTGTCGTTGTCGGACTATTGGCAGCCGTATTGCTTATTACAAGCGACGGCATCCGTGATCTGCTGCCTGAGAAAATGGCTTCCCGATTCGAAAACATCAACTTGCAGCAGCACAGCGTTCTCGAACGCTGGACCTTCTATGAGGATGGCCTTAAGGTTGCCAAAGACTATCCGCTGCTCGGAGCTGGCGGAGGCAGCTGGCAGGCTCTATATGAGCAATATCAAAACAATCCATATTGGAGCAGACAGGCGCACAGCTTCTTCATTCAAACGCTAGTTGAGGTGGGCTGGATTGGATTTGCTGCGCTTATCGGGCTGCTCGTTTATGTCTATTACTTATACATTCGCTCGTACATCTGTTACCCTGAACGTCGGGGCAGCCACTTGATCTTTTTTATTTTGGCAACGACGCTTCTGCTGCATAGCGCTATCGATTTTGATATGAGCTACGTCTATTTGAGCGCTTTGCTGTTCATTAGCTTGGGCGCTATGATTGCGCCATATGGCAAATCGCTTGCGTTTAAACAAGGGGCAGAACAACCCGTACAGGGCAGCGCAGTAAAATGGATCTATCCATCTGCCATCGGCGTGCTCGCAATTGTCCTGCTCGTCGGCTCCGCGCGCGCGAACGGCGCAAACAGCACGTTTCAGGATACGTATAATACGGCTGCTGCTGGGAAGGCGCAGCTCAACCAACTGCTGCCTTCACTCAATAAGGCCATTAAGACTTCTCCTGATCATTCCGTGTTTAGCCTGACCAAATACGAATGGCTGATGCAGGTCTATGAGCAGACGCAAAATGCTTCCATGAAAGATGAAGCGCTGCAGACGCTTGCAAGCGGCAAAGCCAATGATCCTTATAACCGTTCGTTCATTATGGCCCAATATCAAAATGACAAAAAGGACGGCAAAACAACAGAGATGCTACAGGTGCTGGAAGAAGGCATTAGCAAATTCCGTTGGGATATCGAGTTTTATGATCATGCCATTGTTGAATATGTCGCGGCCATTAGCAGTGATGCTGGAAATGCAGAAAGCTACCACAAGCGTGTGCTGGAGCTTAAAGCGGAAGTGGAGCGGCGTATCGCCCAGCTTGCGACACTGCCTCCAGAACAATCGCAGGGACGCGACTTCAGCTTCACACCTGCGATGCAGCAAGCACTAGCTTCTATTGAAACCAAATAAGCAATTGCCACAAGAATAAGCGCCTTTCCGGCCTCGTCTTTAAGCGGTTGAATCTATGCATTACTTACGCATAAACCCGTTTTGAGACGTTCCCTAGGAGGCGCTTTTCCTATTTTTCTGACATGTTTCCCGCCGCGGCAGAATAAATTGCATTAGAACGTTCTAAATTCTCATACCGGCCGGAAGGAGAAACCTCTATTGAATCGATCGTCTAATTCAAAGTGGTCGTTTGTAGTCATGCGCGGCGCTGACAAAACCGTCAAGCAGTTTCATGTCTCAAAGCGATCCGTCATTGCGGCCCCTGCCGCAGCTGCACTGGCCGTGTCAGGCTGCTTTGCCGCCCTCCAGATCAAATCGGTCTTCGAGCTGCATGAGCTTGAGGCGCAGCTTCAGGAGCAGGCGACGCAGCAGGATGAACAATCTCAGCAGTATCAGCATACCGTCGCCAATAAGGATGAGACGATCCTCGCCCTACAGCAGCAGCTGGCAAGCCTTGCTCAGCAAACCGAGGACATGCAGACGCGTGTAGATGAGCTGCTCGCACTGGAAAACAAGCTCAAACAGTTCATCGACAAATATGGCAGCTCTGACTCTGGGATAGACACGAGCAGCCACAAGCTTGGGCAACAATCTGAACAGTTGTACAAGCGCGAGCAGGCTTTGGCACAGCAAGCCGGTTATGATACGAGCGGTTCCTTGCAAACGAGCGGGATGTCCTTTCGAGCTTTGGCTTCCTCTACCTCGTTTGACGTTCAATCGTTAAGCGCAATGATCGACTCTTTGGAGGAAACGATGGCGCAGACGCTGCGGCAAGCACAGATAAGAAGGCAGCAGGTTGATTCCTATCCATCAGGCTGGCCTACCTATTCGAAGAAGCTGACGTCCAGCTTCGGCTACCGCAAAGATCCTTTTACAAGGAAAGCCGTCTTTCATGCCGGCATTGATATTGGCGGCAAAGCAGGCGATCCTGTTTTCAGCGCGGCGGATGGAACGATTAAGGAAGTCGGTACTGGAGGCTCTGAGGGCAACTATATCATTATCGACCATCATAACGGGCTGAACAGCGTTTATATGCATATGCAAAGCATAGAAGCCAAGGAAGGAGAACAGGTCGTGCGGGGCGAGAAAATCGGCCTGCTGGGCTCTACAGGCAGAAGCACGGGGCCTCATCTTCATTTTCAAATTATGCAGGGCGACGAGGCCGTCAATCCTTTGCCCTACTTGCTTCAACCATCCTAAGCTGCGAAACAAGGAGGTTTTTCCATGTCTATTTTTAAGGAAAACAAACGAATATCCCCTACGGATACACTAATTGGACAGGGTACCCATGCGGAAGGCAAGCTCATATGTGAAGCAGGCCTGCGTATTGAAGGCGAATATCGTGGAGACATTGAATGTGTTGGAGATGTCATCATTGGCGAATCTGGAGTAGCTCGTTCAAATATAACGGCGAAGGATTTGACTGTAGCAGGCAAACTTTTCGGGGATATTACGACAAAGGGGCGGCTCACGATTACTGCAACCGGGCAAATCACAGGAAACATTTATGCCCATTCCTTAATTATTCAAGATGGCGGAAGCTTTAATGGCAGCTGCCATATGGAACGGGGTCAGGCCCCGCTCACACGCCCGCTTTCGGAAACAGACAGCGCAGGGAAAGATAACGCTGCTAAAGACGGCAGCAATCGGGATAAGGCCCGTCAGGCCGTCTAGCAAGCGTCCAGTGTGTGCCAATGAACCATATATAAGCATATAAGCAGCAGCTTGAAGCACTCAGCTGAAAACACATAGAACAAGCAATCGGATTGGATTAGGGGAAGCAGCCTGCTAACAGCATTCGGGAACATACTGTGCAAAAAGCTTCACTTATATTTGAACATACAAAAGCAGGGCAGGCGAATTATCGCCTGCCCCTTTACTTTTTACTTGCTTTTGCTTTTGCTTATTTCTTGCTAATCCAGCTGTGCACCTTATTCAGGAGTCAGGCTGGCAAGGTTCCTTTTTTTCTACGAATTAGAACTAAGCCGGGGCGAGCTCCCATCTCCCATCATGCTTATGCGGCTTCACTACGCGCCAACGTCACGCTTAGCGAATACAAACCAGGTGAGTGCTGCGAATATTGCATAATACACAGCAAGCACGCTTATCGCGAAGCCGAGCGTCCGATCACCAACGTTTCCGGTCAAATAAGGCACCAAATCCAATTGGACGAAAAACAAGTAGTCCACCCATTTATAATTCATCAGGCCGATAAATGGACCGATGGAAATGGAGGAAAATACGAGGAAAATGGATAGCCCGATAGCAAGCCCGCCGCTCCGGAATACCGTTGACAGCATAAACGCTATCATCGAGGTCACAAGCAGGGCAATAAAGCGCATCAAATAATATTTCATATTATATACTGCCGCTGAGCCTTCAAATTGGCCATCAGCAACTAAAAAACCGTGAATTTCTGCAGCCGTTACATTCGTATGGTCAAAAAACAAAAAATTGAACGCAATAGTAAATGCATATAGCAGCACAACCTGTAACACCGCGAACAGCACGACTGAAATATATTTGGACAATAAAATTTTCCATCTCATCCACGGGCGAATAAGCAGCAGCTTAATCGTTCCGCTCGTGAACTCCTCAGCAACGCTCCCCGCCGCAACGACGGATGTGAACATGGCAATAAGCATATAACCTACTGCTGATTCATATTTTACAAGTGTCCACATCGATACCGCACTGTCTTTGGACATAAAATAAACGGGTACGGTCATAAATACAACCAATGCCAGCAGCAGGCCCGTCATAATCCAAGTTCTTGTGCGGAGGTATATTTTCATATTTTCATTCAATAGCAGCTTGCTGAAGTTATACAATATGACCGCCCCCCGTCTTCTCGAGGAACCGATCCTCTAAAGATTGATGCTGTGCCTGAATGCCGTATACTTTAATGCCTGCCGCTACGAGCTTTGCATTAAAGCTAGCGACCGCTTCCTGATCCGCCCCAATGGCAATGGCGTGGCCAGCCCGTTCCCCCGCTATTCCCTCATTAGCCGCAACAGCCAGCGCCGACTCTAAATCGTCCACTTCAAAAACGACCCGCTGCGTTGCATTCTGTTCCGACTCTCTGTTCTTCTCGACCTGGACGACCTCCACTAGCTTGCCCTGCTGGATAATGGCTACCCGGTCGCACATCAGCTCCATCTCGGCAAGCAAATGGCTGGAGACGAATATCGCCAGTCCCTCCTGCTTGGCCAGCCTTTGCAAATAATCGCGAAGCTCACGAATGCCCATGGGATCCAGTCCGTTCGTCGGCTCATCCAGAATGAGCAGCTTGGGCCGATGCAAAATCGCCTGCGCCACACCAAGCCGCTGCCTCATGCCAAGCGAATAGGTATTCACTTTATCATGTATGCGCGAGCCAAGGCCGACGAGCTCC
Organism: Paenibacillus sp. JT22N7; assembly: GCF_059383875.1. Taxonomy (NCBI): domain Bacteria; kingdom Bacillati; phylum Bacillota; class Bacilli; order Caryophanales; family Paenibacillaceae; genus Paenibacillus; species Paenibacillus sp. JT22N7. The sequence continues at coordinate 617,764 of NZ_JBXENY010000002.1, read as the reverse complement.
GTCACCTCCTGAATACGTGAATGCTCAACACCCGGAACCATCCGGGCAAAATGAACCAAATTTTGATAACCAGTCATATATTTGTACATCTCTGGATTTTCGACAATGGCACCGACATGGCGAATCGCTTTCTCAAATTGCTTTGAGATGCTGTGACCATCAATTTTGATCTCGCCTTCTGTTATTGAAATGAGGCCGACCATCATTCGGATCATTGTCGTTTTGCCGGCGCCATTGGGACCGAGGAAGCCGAATACTTCACCAGCCGGCAAGTCAAGACTGAGATGATCAATGATCGTCCGTTTGCCGATGCGCTTCGTTACATTTAGCATTTGTACGATTGGCTGCTCCAATTTTTATTTCCTCCTTCTCCAGTGGATCGCATGTCCTGTCACATTTCTAATAGCGATCTAATAATGATCTAACATTAATCTAACTACAACTAACCTTACCTAGTATAATCGAATTAGGAAACGATTGGAATATGTACACGAATCATAGAAAAAGCCTCCTGCTACACAACTTCTGTAGTCAGGAGGCTTTGGGATGCAGGATAAAAGCTCGTTTGATAGGGATCAAAATCAGATTTAGCAGTTAACGGGATCACTCCGCCTGTTGCGCCTTGCATTTGTGCCTCCAACTTGTTAGCATGGCCAGCTTGGGCCTGAGCACAGGCTCTACAACAACCTAGCCGATTTACTACACGGAAAAATCCGGTTCGGAACAACACATTCGCTTGCCCAGTAGGTATCATGTTTTGGCATCCGACGCAATAGAACTGCTCCTGAGGCTGAATCACCTAATCACTCCTTGTATACTTAATGTATCATAATTTATGTAAAATGTTACGTAATGTATCTGTTTGTTTATATTTTATGGTATTTAGCGAATAATGTCAACAGAAAACTCAAATTTTGTCGCCTTACAGAAACATCGAACCCTGACAGCGATATGTCAGGGTCCTTATCCTCTTTTTTATAGAAGCCGAAAGCTTTAAACCGCATCCGTTTCTATGCTCATTTGTTTTTTCAGAAGCTCATGAATTCGATTCCGCTCCTGATCGCCGACGATGTAATACCATACTTTATCAATCATCGTTCCGCTGCCGCTTATTTCAATGCTATCCACCTTTTCGATCCCGGTCCCATATTCTTTAAAAAAGATTTTCATCTCGTCAAACGATATATTCGTTCTTACATTGTCACCCATCTCGGCAAGCAGATTGCTTATTTGCGTAGCTCCATATAAGGTAAATACATTGGAAATGAGCTGCTTTAGGACGGCGCGCTGGCGGTCATTTCTGCCCCTGTCCCCCTTCGGGTCCTCATATCGCATGCGAGAATAAAGCAGCGCCTGCTCTCCATTCAACTGAATAGGCCCTTGCTCAAACGTATGACCACTGAAATCAAAAGCATAAGGATTGTTGACGGTTACTCCGCCAAGCTCGTCTATGATTTTTGAGAAACCTTCCATATTGACCCGAATATAATAATCAATCGGATAATCAAGAAAATGCTCTACCGTCTGCTTTGACATTTCTACCCCGCCAAAAGCGTAAGCATGGTTTATTTTATCCGTCGTGCCATGTCCAATAATAGCCGTTCTCGTATCACGCGGAATGTTGAACATAAAGATCGAATGCTTGAGCGGATTCACCGCCATGACAATCATGGTGTCTGTTCGTCCCCGATCATTCGTTCTTTCATCTACACCCATTACTAATACGGTGAACGGCTTCTCCGCAGTTATTGCTTCTTCTATGCCGGATATTTGCAGCTCCGAATCTGAGCTGACGTATGGTGTAGATATGATGGGCTCGAACATATCAGCAGCCGTTTTTTTAAATTTTCCATAAAGATACCAGCTGTATAGGGCCGTTCCCAAGCCAGCGACCAGACATACGGTGCTGACGATAATAAGTGAGCGTTTCACCCATCGTTTCACCCGAAGAGCCTCCTCATTTGACAAAAGTGCTTCCTGCGTTCAAACTGCGATATAGCTGATGGATTTTCCGCTGCTGCGGCTGTTGGGCGAGTAATTCTTCGTTTAATAGGCGGGTAATAATGGATTTGATAAGCAGTGGGGGCTGGAAATGCATACCGTACTCGAAAACATTATCCGTTCGTTTACGCCAAACGACATTTCCCTGAAGCCGGATGTTTTTGCCTGAAAGCTTCATGCGGACTTCTACCATGTACATCCGATGTACGGGGAGCCTTAAGGAAGACCAAAAGCATAAACCCTCCTGGCTTAAATTCAGCACTAATACCGTTCCAGTAGATGGACTCATTAAATGGCCATGCCGATTGAGCAGCCTCAATCCTGCTTTAATGCCTGGCCTCAGCTTTAAACGCACCTTGCTGCGTGAGTTTTCCTCTTTACCGTCCATTTATTTCTCCTTATAGGTATAAAGTGATAATGACTTGGAAATAATTTGATACGTTATGTATCAAGCTTTTCCTTCACTTTAAGATACAAATTGTATCATGTCAAGCAAAAAAAACGTCTAACAATATTTTTTGCGACATTTCGTTGCAACAAATGCAAATCTAACGTTTCCGTATTAATATAGGTGTAGCAGTTATAATCCAATAAGTGTGTATACAAACTAGGTTTTGCATAGCAAAACCTGCCGTTTATATGTTGTAAGCAAGTTTATGCTTACAAAGTTGGTTTGCTGAGCAAACCTAAGACTATGCTTACGATGCTAGTTTGCTTCGCAAACTCAAGTTAATGCTTACGAAGATGGTTTGCTGAGCAAACTAAAGTTAATGCTTACGAAGATAGTTTGCTTCGCAAACTTTTAGGAGGGGTCATATGAACATAGGCAGCAGAATTGCTCAATTGAGAGATGACAGACACTGGACACAAGAGCAAACCGCAGCAAAGCTAGGCATTTCACGCGCTGCTTTATCTCATTATGAGAAAAATCGCCGGGAACCGGATTCCGAGACATTGAAAAAATTTGCCGATCTATACCAAGTATCCGTTGATTTTCTGGTTGGACGCACCCTTCATCCGCAAACGGTACTTAGTGACGATGTCCGCAATTTTGCCGAGCATTTGGAATTATCCGATGATGAAATATTGGAGAAGTTTAATTTGAGTATTGATGGGCGTAAGTTGACAGTGGAAGAAACGAAACGGTTTATTGCTTTTGTACGAGCGGAGAGAATGATGAATTAGACTATTTATTTGGATGGTGAATTCACTAGCGGCGGCCATTTCTCTGGAGGAATTCCCATTTGCCTAAGTATATCCTTTACATCTAGTTCAATACGGCCTGAATTTTTCTCTGCCATCTTCGTATCCGACTCCTGCCTTATGTATAGTTTGAACAATACTGTTATTATACCCAATACCTTACTGGGAATTTGTCGTAAGGTGGGAGCACGATTGTTCTTTTTTTGTTGTTTTTTTGTCGAATTACGTAGATTTAAGGTAAATATTTTTTGTTTTTTGAAATACTTTTCATTTTTCCTAAATTAGTGAACAGTGCTTGTACGAAAAAGCAAATATTAAAACCTGCCCGCATAAGCAAATGCTTATAAAGATGCAGCATAAAAATAATAAAAAACGGCCCTCAGTTAAGTTTTATTTCTCGACAAATAATCGTTCGAACAAATATAAAAGTAATAATGTCTGTTATGTTGTGACGCCATTAGCCCATCTGAACTTCTATACCGTTCAGGTGGGTTCTTATTTTATAAAGCTATACCGATTAACCATTAATTTAACGGGCACCATAGTTTAATCATAAAATTGAAAGAACGACTGGACAAGCACATCCAACTGACAAAGTGGTGGGTCATCTCGTTGCTTCCTTAGACGGATTACGTTCAGCCGCTGCCATCAGGCTCTCCGCTCCTTCTTCAGCCCATCGTTCATCTTAATATTAATTTATGTAATCATAACTGAAAGAGTGTTAGATTTTGTGCTATAACACTACCCTAGCATAAGCCCAAATTTTTGGAAATAGTTTCTAGTCTAGCCGATTGCAGGTTATTAGTCTATACCTAAAAAAACCGACTCACGTACACTGAACAATCTTTACAGGGAGGTGTCGTGATTGAGTTGTTCCGATATAAAAAAACGGTGTAAAAATAAAACCATAGTGGTGTGCCATCCAAAAGGAAAAAAAAAGAAACGTCGTCATCGCGTAATTAAAAAGCTTGTTTGTAAAAATTGTCCCCCGCCTGAAGGACGGCAATTACTTCAAGGACTTGCGGGAGCGATTGCAGAAGCTGGACCTCAAGGACTTGCAGGAGCACTTGGACCCCAAGGATTAGCCGGGCTCGTGGGAGCAATTGGCGCACTTGGACCCGAAGGAATTGCAGGAGCACTTGGACCCCAAGGAGCAGCAGGAATTGTAGGAGCGATTGGCGCACTTGGACCTCAAGGACTCGCAGGAGCACTTGGATCCCAAGGAGCAGCAGGAATTTTAGGAGCGATTGGCGCACTTGGACCCCAAGGACTCGCAGGTGCACTTGGACCCCAAGGACTGGCAGGACTGGCAGGAGCAATTGGCGCAGCTGGACTGGCAGGACCTGCTGGTCCTGCTGGAGCAGTAGGTCCAGCGGGTCCAGCAGGAGCAGTGGGCCCAGCGGGACCTGGAGGGCCAGCAGGTGGAGTATTAGGCTTTGCAGATTTTTTCGCCTTGATGCCACCTAATAATGCAGCAACTGTTGCTCCCAACACGGATGTAAGTTTTCCGCAAGATGGTCCAATTAGTGGGACTGCAATTACCCGTATAAATGCGAGCTCATTTAACTTGTCTGCAATTGGCACATATCAGGTTTTGTTTCAGGTTAATGTAAACGAAGCGGGTCAACTGATTTTAACACTAAATGGCGCTGATCTGGCCTATACGGTGGTCGGGCGTGCAACAGGAACTACTCAAATAGTAGGAATGGCACTTGTGCAAACAACGGTGATTAATTCAGTACTCACAGTTCGAAATCCTGCTGGCAATTCCACGGCACTCACAATCACTCCATTAGCTGGAGGAACAAGGCCAGATTCCGCACATCTTGTTATTATGCAGATCGCATAGAGGGGAAAATATAATATTTTTCGATAACATGCCAAATATCAAATAGAGGCCGCCCTCTTGTTTAATGTGTGCATGATTAAGCTAATGGAGAACCATAGTGCAATGAATACTGTAAAGACAATCACACTGCCTTATTCAGAGGTTAGTGATTGTCTTTTCAGTGTTCTAACGCCTTCTTGAAGCCTCGACCAGACTCGCTCATATCCGCGTTCCATATTTACCCATTCCGAGTATTCGTTGTTGCTTTATTTTTCGCCTCATGCTTCTTGTAGCCCAGATATGTGTCCATCTCCGCTTCTAGCATCTCTTGAATGGCCTCTGCAAACAGCTCTTTAAGCGCATTTTGCGCATCCTGTGCTGTCACCTATTTGTTCCCCTTAAAAAGAGGCAAAAAAAAGCATCCTCAATGAAAATGAGAATGCTTGTTAAAGATATAATGTGATACTTCATTTGTAGCTTTTAGTGGCGATAGGGATTAACCACATACACAACAGTTAAGTTTACATATCGGAGAGCCGTTTTTCATTTATCTATTGGCAACATGGATCAGCCGCCTGTACGGGCAAGCTCTTTCATGCTGGCTTCAAATGCTGACAGCAGCGCTGCATCTTCCTTCAAACCGGAATCTTCAGCTTTGCGGATGTACTCCAGCATTTTCTTGTAATCTTTCGGAATGACTTTTACGAATTTCTCAAGCGATAGATCCCAGTCATTCAATACACGGCCGCCAATGGCGCTATCCGTATAGGAAACATGGCGTTCAATCAAGCCGCGTAATTCAGCCATATCCGCTTCTTCTTCAAGACGCTCCAGCAATACCATTTCGATATTGCAATGCTTGTAGAAGTCACCTTGCTCATCATAGATGTAAGCAACACCGCCGGACATCCCAGCTGCAAAGTTACGGCCAGTCTGACCAAGAATGACGACTCTGCCGCCCGTCATATATTCACAGCCATGGTCGCCTACGCCTTCAACAACAACGCTCACTCCGCTGTTGCGAACCGCGAAACGCTCCCCAGCAATACCACGAATATAAGCTTCGCCGCTTGTTGCTCCGTATAGTGCCGTGTTGCCGATAATGACATTTTCCTCAGCGGCAAAGGTTGCTTTCGATGAAGGAGCAACAATGACCTTGCCTCCGGAAAGTCCTTTACCAACATAGTCATTCGAATCGCCTTCCAGCGATAGCGTAATGCCTTGAGGAACGAAAGCGCCAAAGCTTTGGCCTGCTGAACCAACGAAGTGGAAGGAAATCGTATCCTCTGGCAAGCCCTTCGCGCCATAACGACGAGTCACTTCACTGCCAAGCACTGTTCCAACAACACGATTCGTATTCAAAATTGGGAATGTACCGCGTACTTGCTCCCCATTTTCCAAAGCGGCTTTCGCAGCTGGCACCAGCTCCTGAACATCAAGCGACAAATCCAAACCGTGGTTTTGCTCTTGTGCACAGTAACGAATAGCATCCTGAGATACTTCCGGTTGATACAACAGCGGCGTCAGGTCAAGACCTTTCGCTTTGTAATGCTCAGCCAGATGCTTCGCTTCAAGAATATCTACGCGTCCAACCATTTCCTGAATCGTCCGGAAACCAAGCTCAGCCATTATTTCGCGCAGCTCTTCACCAACGAAACGCAAGTAGTTGACTACATGGCTCGGATCGCCCATAAATTTCGCGCGCAGCTCTGGATTTTGCGTGGCTACGCCGACCGGACACGTATCCAGCTGGCAAACACGCATCATTACGCAGCCAAGTACAACAAGCGGTGCTGTCGAGAAGCCATACTCTTCAGCGCCGAGCAAAACAGCGATCGCAACATCGCGTCCGTTCATCATTTTGCCATCTGTTTCAAGCGTAACGCGATCACGCAAATTGTTGATCATCAGCGTCTGGTGCGTCTCAGCCAAACCAAGCTCCCACGGCAGTCCGGCATGACGAATCGAGTTCATCGGAGATGCGCCCGTTCCTCCATCATAACCGCTGACCATAATAATGTCGGCACGGCCTTTGGCAACACCTGCTGCAATCGTACCAACGCCAACCTCGGATACGAGTTTTACGTTAATGCGCGCGCGCGGGTTAGCATTTTTCAAGTCATGAACAAGCTCAGCCAAATCCTCGATGGAATAAATATCATGATGAGGCGGCGGCGAAATCAAGCCTACGCCCGGTGTGGAGCCCCGAACCTCAGCAACCCAAGGGTATACTTTACGTCCTGGCAGCTGTCCGCCTTCTCCTGGCTTCGCGCCTTGCGCCATCTTGATTTGAATTTCATCCGCATTGACCAAATAATTGCTCGTTACGCCGAAACGTCCCGATGCCACCTGCTTGATTGCACTGCGGCGGGAATCGCCGTTCTCATCTGGAATGAAACGCGCTGGGTCCTCGCCGCCTTCTCCCGTATTCGAACGTCCGCCAAGGCGGTTCATCGCAATCGCTAGGCTTTCGTGCGCTTCCTTGCTGATCGAGCCGAAGGACATAGCACCGGTCTTGAAGCGTTTCATAATCGATTCCAGCGGTTCAACCTCTTCGATTGGAATCGCCGTTCTGCCATCCTTGAACCTTAGCAATGAACGAAGCATCATATGCTTCTTGTCCTCGCCTTGAACAAGATTGGAGAATTTTTTGTAAAGCTTATAATCGTTGGAGCGAGCCGCCATTTGCAGAGTGTGGATCGTCTGCGGACTAAACAGATGGTCCTCGCCGTCTTTACGCCATTGGTATTCGCCGCCAGACTCAAGCTCCGTTACACGGCCTTCTTGGTCAGCGTAAGCCAAGTTGTGATATTTAAGCGTTTCTTCTGCAATTACATCAAGTCCAATACCGCCGATACGCGAAGGTGTCCAAGTGAAATATTCATTTATGAGTTCCTCTTTCAAGCCAAGCGCCTCGAAGATTTGAGCGCCACGGTACGACTGAATCGTGGAAATACCCATTTTGGACAATACTTTCGTAACGCCTTTAGTAGCAGCTTTAATGAAGTTTTTGACCGCTTTCTCATGCGAAATATTTCTCAGCAAGCCTTGGCGAATCATATCATCAAGCGTCTCAAATGCCAAATACGGGTTAACCGCACTCACGCCGTAGCCGAGCAGCAGCGCAAAGTGATGAACCTCGCGCGGATCGCCGGATTCAAGCAAAATTGCTACTTTAGTCCGCGTACCTTGACGAATCAAATGGTGATGCAATGCGGATACGGCAAGCAATGCCGGAATCGCTGCATTTTCCTTATCGATACCGCGGTCGGATAAAATAAGAATGTTATGCCCTTTGTCGATAACGCGGTCTGCTGCTTCGCACATTTGCTTCAGTGCTGCGCGCAGTCCCTCTTCCCCTTCACTTGCCGTGAAGAAGATCGGCAGCGTAATCGACTTGAAGCCCGGACGGCGAACATGGCGAAGCTTCGCAAACTGTTCATTGGAAAGGAGCGGTGTCTCCAGCTTAATGTGGCGCGCACTTTCCGGCTCCGGATTCAATAGATTGCGCTCAGGTCCGATTGTCGTACCTACTGCAGTAATGATCTCCTCACGAATCGAATCGATTGGCGGGTTCGTTACTTGCGCAAACAGCTGTTTGAAATAGTTGTACAAACGCTGAGGACGATCCGACAATACAGCAAGCGGAGCGTCATAGCCCATTGAAGCAATCGGCTCCATGCCGCTGCTTGCCATAGGCTCAAGCACTTTGCGCAAATCTTCAAACGTATAACCGAAAGATTGCTGGCGCTGCTGTACCGTCGCATGATCAAGCTCAGGCAATTCAGGCGCATCCGGCAAATCTTCAAGATCAATCAAATGCTCGTTCAGCCACTCGCGATACGGGTGCTCTGTCGCAATTTGCTTCTTCACTTCCTCATCGGAAATGATTCTGCCTTCCTTCGTATCGATCAGCAGCATCATGCCTGGACGCAGACGGTCTTTGTATAAAATGTCCTCTGGCGGAATGACAACGGTACCCGCCTCGGAGCCTAAAATAATATGGTCATCCTTCGTCACGTAATAACGAGCTGGACGCAAACCGTTGCGGTCCAGGAAAGCGCCGATCTGCACGCCATCTGTAAAGGCCATTGCAGCTGGTCCATCCCAAGGCTCCATTAATGTGCTGTGGTATTCGTAGAAAGCTTTCTTGTCATCATCCATGCCTTCGTGGTTGGACCATGGTTCAGGAACCATCATCATTGCCGCATGCGGCAATGAACGCCCCGACAAGTATAGGAATTCCAGCGTATTGTCAAACATCGCTGTATCCGAGCCATCAGGATTAATAATCGGTTTAATTTTGTCCATATCGCTGCCGAACAATTCCGTCTCGAACAGCGTTTGGCGCGCATGCATCCAGTTCACATTGCCGCGGAGCGTATTAATCTCACCGTTGTGAATTAAATAATGGAACGGATGGGCACGTTCCCAGCTTGGGAAAGTGTTCGTACTGAAACGGGAGTGGACAAGTGCCATCGCTGTAACGACGGACTCATCATTAAGCTCCACATAGAAGGAGCCAACCTGTTCAGTCGTAAGCATGCCTTTGTAGACGATTTTCTTCGTGGACAAGCTCGGGAAATAGAACATTTCTCCGCCTTCTTTGCCCGAGAAGCGAATGGCGATTTCCGCCCGTTTGCGAATGACATACAGCTTGCGCTCGAATGCCAAGACGTCCTTCAAGCTTTCGTTCTTGCCAATAAATACTTGGCGGACAAAAGGCTTAACCGACTTAGCAGATTGACCGAGCTTTGCATCATTCGTCGGCACGGTACGCCAAGCGATGAGCGACTGGCCTTCTTCACGAATAATAGTTTCAAGATCGTTCTCCAGCGAACGGCGAACGTTCTCATCCTGCGGCAGAAACACCATACCTACGGCATATTCGCCTTCGCTTGGCAGCTCCACTTCCATACGCTTCAGCTCATTTGCAAAAAACGCATGTGGAATTTGAAGCATAATGCCTGCTCCATCTCCCGTATTTGGTTCGCTGCCTTGACCGCCGCGATGCTCCATATTCTCCAGCAACGTCAGCGCCTGGCGAATAATCTTGTGCGACTTTCTTCCTTTGATGTTCGCCACGAATCCCATGCCGCATGCATCTTTCTCAAATTGAGGATCATACAGACCTTGTTTCGGCGGTAATCCAAAAATTTTCTCTTTCATTGTGTGCAACCTTTCTATCAGAAGATTTTTGGGGCGTGCATAACGGAACCAAGCCGATCGCTGTGAGAACAAGCAGTAATGCTTCATCAAACAGGCTTGTTGCTTGATAGCAAAGCGGTTAGCAGAGCCAAACCGCCAGCTTATCACTTTGCATAATTACTCAAACGACTGTATCCGGCAGCGCGCCGAATAGGTTTACACAAACTTTTTAGCTGCACTCGCAGGGAAACGTTCGTGTTATGTTGAATAAAATTAAGCAGCGCTGCGGGGATCGTTTGAGGTTGACCATATTCCGGGCTGTATTCCGCCACTTGCGATTATTACAGTATTTTAACATCAGGCCAAAACGGAATCAATTTAATATTTTCATAATTGGGAGCAGAACGGCAATGTTCGTGTTCTTACTGCAAACTTTATACACAATTATGCAAATGAATGAAAACCCGCTGCTACTATTTTATCAAAAGGAAGTGTCTATGTTGTCTGGAAAGTGGAGGAAAGTGTCGTTTCTATTTATAATTATCGGTTTATTGGTGGCTTCACCTGGCTGGAAAACAGCTGCCGCTGCAGAAGAAGCTGCGGCTGCAACCTATCAAATTGTTGCGCTTGGAGATTCACTTACGGCCGGCTATGAGTATGGCTTTGATGCAAAATCTGTGCCCTATGGCTATGTGGAGCATGTATATGAGCAGGCCTTGTTCCAGGGGCTTCGCGCGGAATATGTCAATTATGGCCTGCTTGGGCTGACGTCAACAGGCTTTAGCCACTTACTTGGAGCGGTTAAAGATGGCAAAAGCGTCTCTGTGAGCGATGTGCAGCCTAGCCTGAAAGATCCGCGTGCCACTAGCATTATTGGCGATACTGCAAAAATCGGAGGCAGCATCCGCGGTGCCGATCTGATCGTCATGACGATTGGCGGCAATGATCTGCTTGGTGTAGCTGCACAAATCACTTCCACAACGACAGATGAGGAGAAGGCACAGCTGCTGCAAGCCTCATTGACTCAATATGAAACGGGACTGACTGCAGGACTGCAGGCGGTAACGTCACTCGCGCCAAAAGCAAAACTCGTGATCGCCGATCAATATATGCCGATTCCGGCAACGATTACGGTTGGCAGCCTAAGCTTTCCTCTGCCTCCAGATGCAGCACGCCTGCGCGAATTTGAATTACAGGCGCTGAGCCAGCTAAACGAAAAGCTAAAAACGATTGTTGCCGCTATAAAAGCGGAAGGCATCGATATTTCCATCACTGAGGTCAGCAAGCCTTTTGTCGGCAAGGAGCTGGAATATACGTCAATCTCCAACAGCGATGTCCACCCGACTCGCCTTGGGTACGCTGCTATGGGTCACACTTATTCTACCACAATATGGAATAAATATTTGAATGTTCGCACTCGCCCAGCGAATGTGCCCGTTTCGGTAGTTGTGCGCGGCAAGGAACTGCCCGCTGCATCCCCTGCCACGATGAAGAGCAATCGCACCTTCGTACCGATGCGCGACATTACAAATGCCATTGGAGCGAAGCTTGACTGGAACAAAACGACCCAAACGGCAACCGTTTCCTACAATAAACATACGGTAGCGTTTACGATTGGATCGTCAACTATACTCGTCGATGGCGTGAAGAAAAAACTGAACAGTCCTGCCGCTTATTTGCAAAAGAACGGCAAAGAGCAAAAAACCTATTTGCCGCTAGCGGTCCTCTCCGAGGAACTTGGCTTGCAGGTTACCTACCGCAGTACACTTCAAGCTGCCTTCATCAACTAGCTTCAAGCTGGGAAAGCAAGAAGGCGCAAGACTACTCATAAATGAAACAAATGGCAGCCGTCCTAAGTGAACGACTGCCATTTGTTTTATCCGATTGGCGCAGCCCAATCCAGAGGCTCCATCAACGGCTACTTGTATTGCTTTCCAAGCTGCTCAAGCAAAGCAAGCCCCTGCTCGGACCAGCGCTTTAACCGGTCAAGCGTAGCCACTTCGGCTGCCAAAGCCGCATGCAGCGATTCGCGGTAATCCGGCACATGGCCGCTAAAGGTCTGCAGCTGGCGCAGCGGAATCATCGTCTTCTCTGTATAGGCCAGCGCCGGCCGCTCATGAAATAGCGGTACATCCGGCTCATACGGATGGTGCAGGTCCCCTTGCTGTGGATGCTTAAGGACAGCCAGCACCTTGAACAAGGCACGGGGCCCATGCAATTCCATTACTTCTCCTACATATAGTCCCGATCTTACTTCCGCTTTTACAATGGCTCCGACTTCAAACGCGCTCCTTGCTTCTTCCATTAAGCATGCCTCCTACTTGAATGCCCATTATAAGTGTAATACTTATAACTGCTTATATTTTAAATGAAACGATCCTAATGAATAATCTGCTTCCGGTTAATGCCATTCTAATCATAAAGGACAATAGCGCCGGCAGGCAAGCTCTGAACCTCGCTGCTTGCGACAGGTTGCTGCTTCAGCATATTGAGCAAGCTACTAATGAACGCAACAGGTGTGGCCGCTTGCATTTTAATAACCTGGAATGACTTGTGTTCCCAACCTTGGCGACGTATTATGGAATTAGAAAAGTAGGTGACATTATGCGTAAGAAAAGAGTGCTGCTGCTCTCCGAGGGCTTCGGCTCGGGACATACGCAAGCCGCATATGCTTTAGCGGCGGGATTGCGCCAAATTAACCCCGAGATTCAAACCCGCGTTATCGAGCTGGGCAAATTTCTTAATCCGGTTGTCGGGCCATGGATTATGTCTGCTTATCGCAAAACCGTAAGCAAACAGCCAAAAATGGTCGGCCTGATGTATCGCAGCAATTACAAGAAATCGCTTAACCGATTTACGCAGCTTGCTCTTCATCGCATGTTCTATACACAAACGTCGCAGGTTATTTCCCAGTTGAAGCCGGATCTTATCGTTTGTACGCATCCTGTTCCCAATGCAGTCGTAGGCAGGCTAAAGCGTCTTGGACTACATATTCCGCTTTACACGCTTATTACCGATTACGATGCTCATGGCGCATGGGTCAATCCGGAAGTCAGCAAATACCTGGTATCTACCCCGCTTGTGAGAAACAAGCTGATGGAGCGCGGCGTAATACCCATGAAGATAGAAGTGACCGGCATTCCGGTACACCCGAACTTCTGGACAACCTACGATAAGCAGGAGCTGCTGCAAAAGTTCAACTTAAAGCCTATGCCTACCGTGCTTATAATGGGTGGCGGGTGGGGATTAATGTATGAAGACAATCTCCTTGAATATATGACCAAGTGGCGCGACAACATACAGTTGATATTCTGCGTAGGCAGCAATGAGAAGGTAAGGGAAAAAATGCTTTCGAGCACGAAGTTTCAGCATCCGAACATTCAAGTGCTCGGGTTTACGAACGAGATCAGCAAGCTGATGGACATTGCCGATCTGCTCGTGACGAAGCCTGGCGGGATGACCTGTACCGAAGGCATGAGCAAAGGAATGCCGATGCTCTTCTATGAACCGATTCCGGGACAGGAAGAAGAAAACTGCGAATATTTTATCCGCAATGGCTTTGGTGAAATGCTTGATTCTGCTGCAATGGTAGATAAGTGGTTTGCCATGATTCAGGAACCGTATACCTCAGGCCAATTCCGAGAAAGCTTGCTAACGAAGCGCAACCAACAATACGACCCGAAGAGCTGCCCGAATGCCGTCCTGCGTTTAATGCAGTGACGGCGTTTTTGTCAGACTCATCGGCCAATCGATAAGGAGTGGAAAGCGAATGAAGGAACGCAGCATGGACGGTAAAACGATTATTTTACGGGTGGAAATCGATATTCAGCAAGCACAGTTCGGCAAGGCCGCGACGGCTATTGAGACTGCTGGCGGCGATATTATAGCGATTGACGTCATTCATACCGATAAAACAACGACCGTACGGGACTTGACCGTAAAGATGACCGAAGCAGGCACAGCCGATCGTATTTCCTCGGCTCTTGGCACGCTGCCCGGCATCCGCCTTCAGCACATTTCCGATCGCACCTTTCTGCTCCACCTTGGTGGCAAAATTACGGTTCAGCCAAAAACGCCGATTCAGAACCGCGACGATCTCTCGCGCGTTTATACGCCAGATGTCGCAAGAGTATGCCAAGCGATTGAACAGGATCCCTCCAAAGCATTTACATTAACGATTAAACGCAACACCGTCGCTGTCGTCTCTGATGGCAGTGCCGTACTCGGGCTTGGCAATATCGGGCCATATGCGGCAATGCCTGTCATGGAGGGCAAGGCAATGCTGTTCAAGCAATTCGCAGACGTTGATGCGTTTCCCATTTGCCTCGATACCCAAGATACGGAACAGATTATTCAAGCCGTCAAACAATTAGCGCCGGGCTTCGGCGGTATTAATCTAGAAGATATTTCCGCTCCGCGCTGCTTTGAGATCGAACGCCGATTGCGTGAAGAGCTTGATATCCCTGTGTTTCACGATGATCAGCACGGTACAGCCGTCGTCCTGTTCGCCGCTATGCTGAATGCGCTCAAGCTGACGGGCCGAAACATTTCTAATACCCGCTTCGTTATATGTGGTATTGGTGCAGCAGGTACGGCTTGCACCAAGATGCTGCTTGCCGGCGGCGCAAAACATATTATTGGAGTCGACCGTGAAGGGATTTTAACCGCAGACCTCCATTATGACAATGGCATGTGGCAGTGGTACGCCGAACATACAAATACCGAGAAGAAGGCGGGCCATTTGTCCGAGGCGCTTGCTGGTGCAGATGTATTTATTGGCGTATCGGCGGGCGGGATTTTGACCAGAGCGCATATTGAATCGATGAATGCAGAGCCGATCGTATTTGCTATGGCGAATCCCGAGCCTGAAATTCGTCCAGAGCTGGTCGAGGATATCGTTGCTGTGTTTGCAACAGGGCGATCCGACTATCCGAATCAAATTAACAACGTTCTGTGCTTTCCGGGCATTTTCCGCGGGGCACTCGATAGCCGTGCAACTACTGTAAATGAAGAAATGAAGCTGGCTGCCGCCGAAGCGATTGCTTCTGTCATTAGCGATGACGAGCTCAGCCCGATGTATATTATCCCTAGCGTTTTCAATGCCAAAGTCGTAGAAGAGGTGCGAAAACGCGTCATCCATGCTGCTATCGAAAGCGGTGTAGCTCGCAGACATCCGCGCGAATAGCCTCACAGAAAGGAAGAAATGCTACATGTCTACAGCATCCTTGCAGCGCCGGGAAGCGATTCCCGAGCTGCAGATGGTTCGTGCAATGGCCATATTAGGTGTATTATCGGTCCACTCGACCTCCTACGCTACGCTGAAAATGGTCAATTCCGGCTACTATTTCTTATATAACTTTTTTAATATTTTTATGAAATTCGGCACGCCGACCTTTATTTTTCTAAGCAGCTTTGTGCTATTTTACAATTATTATACGAGGCCGCTGGACGCCAAGCTGATTGGCTCCTTTTATAAACGCAGAGCGCTTTATATCATTATTCCTTATTTGGTTTTTTCCGTTATTTATTTCACCCTGCTGCATTACAACTACTATCCAAACAGGCCGCTTGATCAAACGCTAAGCAGCTTCTGGGACAAGGTGTTGACGGGCAACGCCTATACGCATTTGTATTTTGTGTTTATCAGCATCCAGTTTTATTTGCTTCTTCCGTTGTTTCTATGGCTGTTGAAGAAGTTTCCAGCACTAGTCAAATGGGCGATACCGGCCGGCTTTGCCATTCAATGGGCCTTCGTTCTCATTAATAAATACGCGCTGACGACGCCGATACCGAATAAGGGCAGCTACTCGCTATCCTACTTCTCCTACTATTTGATGGGGGCAGCAATCGGTATCTATTTTCCGAAAATCAAGCATTGGATCATTATAAACAAACAAAATGCGAGCAAAACGCGAGTTGCGGCATGGCTTGCATTATGGTGCCTATGGCTTGCCGCTGGGTTATGGCATGTAAGCATTTGGTATGATACGAGACTTAAAATCGAGAGCTACCACTCGCTGCTGTATGAATTTTTATGGAATATGCATACTTTCTTCTCGGCGCTCGTGCTGCTGCAGCTTGGCTTTCTGCTGTACCGCAAGGCAGCGCCTTGGCTAGTTTCGCTGCTTTCTAAGCTTGGCGCTTTATCGTTCGGCATTTACTTGGTTCACCCGTTCATCCTGTTCTACTACCGCGAATATCCACCTGTGACAGGCAATTCCTTGCTGCTGCACAGCTGGTATGTGGGCGGCTATGCAGCTGCGCTCGTCGGCTCTTGGATTATCGTTTCATTAGCCGCACGGTTTTTGCCTTTCTCCTGGGTGCTGTTCGGCAATTTGCCCAAACCAGGGAAACGGCGGCAAACGCCAATCGCGCCGCAGAAAGACTTTACAGCTTAACCTCAGGCTTGCTCAATGAGCAGCCTCCAGCATCATTGTCGCTTAGCGATGAATGCTGGAGGCTGTCTTTTTTTATAGCAGATGTTTCAAAATTGGTGGTTGTCCCTTGCCCGGCCTACAGCGCGCTGCCTCCATACAAGAATCGATATTCCCAATGGGTGCCTGCTATGCTGCTTATCGTTACGCCGCCAGCCTCATTGGAATATGTATGCAAAATTTTGCCGTCCCCTAAATAAATCCCGTCATGCGTAATCGTTGCTGATGCTTTGTTCGTGCCTGCATAAGCAGAAGCTTTACTTCCCTTATAAGACATGAAAAACATAAGATCGCCACGCTTAAGCTGACGCCAGTCCGACACCGCTTTCCCTCGCTGCGTAATATACTCCCCTTGTCCCCTCGAATCAGCTGGCAGCTTAATGCCTACCCCATCCAGAAAAGCTTGCCTTACAAAATCCGAGCAATCAAATGTGGATGTCGTGCTGCGGCTTGAGCCATATTCATAAGGTGTACCTAAATATTTAAGCCCCGCCGCAATGACGCTTTCCACAGAACCGGTCGATGGTGCTGAGCTGCCTGAACCGCTGCCACTGCCGCCACTTCCACTGCCGCCTGATGAAACGTTTCCTGAGACGCTAATATATTGGGATTGCGAGCTGACAAAGCCAGCTTGTCCAGAAGAATCTTTAATTTCATACCAACTGCCGTTTGGCTGGGATACAATCGCTACCTGCTCACCAGCCTGCAAAAACCGGATACGGCTAGCCGACAGAGAAGCGCCCGTCCGAAAGGCTACCGACTTTTGAATCGTACCTGTTGCCGTGTTTGGCTTCGCTACGGATGATACTGAAAAATAGGAAGGCGAAGCATAGCCTGTCCGTCCAGAAGAATCCTGCAGCTTATACCAATACGCATTGGAAGCATCCAGAATCGTTACCTGTTCTCCTTTTTTAAGCATGCGAATAACGGGAGCCGATGCCGCTGGTGCGCTGCGGAAGTTCACGCCTGCATCTACGGTTGCGCTCTGAGCAGCCATCACTGTGGGAATTGAAGCCGAGACAGAACCCAGCAATAGGGATGCAGTGAAAGCGGCGGTGATCATCCTTTTTTTCATGGTGTGTTTCAAGCTGTACGCCTCCTTGGTTGTTTGAAAATAAATAAATGGTGCTTCAACCATTGTAGGGTCGCCATCTTGCCGCCAGCATCAACCTTTTATCCTATTTGCCAATTTGCCAAATTGGTAAATTGGAAGCATTAAAAATTCGCATTAAAAAACGAAGAGGCCTTCGCATTTGCGAATGGCCCCTTCATATAAAGCGCTGCAGCTACTGCTGTTACTCACTTTATTGCTTTTTTAACCCAAGTCAGAAAACAAGACTTTAGTCGCGATAATCAACCGAGACTAAAGGACTAGTTAAATTGGTTTATTTTACCTTGGGAACAATTACATCCCTTTTATTCGACATCTCACTCGACATTTGGCTCGCGTTGCGCAGGCTCCAGCTCATGAGGCTCCACATGGACATGCACACTCATAATATTATGCTTGCGCTCCATGCGATGCTCAATATTATCACAAATGATATGGCTTTCGATTAGCGTGAGCTCTGGATCCACCTGTACAATGACGTCAACCAGCACGTTGCTGCCATGAACGCGGGCTTTAATATCCTTAATGGATTTCACCCCTTTCGTACGTTCAATCGTCGCTCTAAGCGTCGTCAGCTCCTTCTCATCGAAGCCGTCCGTCAGCGCATGGGTCGAGCTGTAGAAAATTTCCCAAGCCGTCTTGCAAATGATAAGACCGACCGCAATTGCCGCTACTGGATCAAGCCAAGGCAGGCCGAACTGCGCGCCGATAATGCCAATCGCTGCTCCCGTACTGACTAGCGCATCGGATAAATTATCTTTTGACGCCGCCATCAGCGCCTGATTGTTGATCCGCTTGGCCAGCCGCCGATTGTAATAATAGACGCTCAGCATGACGACCGCAGAAAATAAAGCGATCCACGCCGAGCTAAGCGCTGGAGCAGCCTCCGCATCTGACCAAAGTGCTCCGACCGCTGTAATCAGTACTTGAATGCCGACCGTTGCCATAATAAAGGACGCAATCAGCGCGGCAATCGTCTCTGCCCGAAAATGTCCATACGGATGATCTTTATCCGGCGGCTTCTGTGAAATTCGCAAACCGATAAGTACCGCAAGCGATGCCACGATATCCGTTAAATTGTTAAAGCCATCCGCAACGAGCGCTCCAGAAGCAAAATAATAGCCGCCTCCAAGCTTTAGTGCGGTAAGCGTCAAATAGGTGGCAATGCTAAGCCAAGCACCCTTCTCGCCCTGCTTAATTTTTTCATACTGATCCAAAGCGTCCTTACCTCATTTCCTAATGATCTCCAAGTAAAGGTATCATACCCGACTAAACCAGAGTGGGTCTAGAGAAACAGTGTTGACCTTATGCGTACTTTTATGCAGCAGGGCAACACTTTACCTTGAAAATCGCATAACGGCAAGGGCTGAGGCGGATCGCTTTAAAACGCTATTTCAGAAAAAAAATTTCGCGAAACGGTTTTATCGGCTCGGCTTGCTCCAAATGAAATGATCCTTGAACCATTTTGGACGTAAGGGCATTCCAGCGGTTGCAAGCATCGCTTTTTGCAATATAGGCGAAGGCCGCTGCCACATCATCGCACTCAAAGCAATAGAAAAACTGCGTGCCATTTTGAAAAATAGAATAGTTGGAGATGCCGGCACTGCGATGCTCTTCCATAATTTCCGGCCACGGATCAAGATGCATCCGGACATATTCCTCCAAGCATTCCTCCTTCACCTGCCAGCTCCAGGCATATTTATTGCTGAGTGCCATGATGCTTCCTCCTTTTTAACCCGGCCCTGTTTTAGTAGACTTCCTTCCACTCTGCAATGTTTGCAGCATCAAATTTGAATGGATCGCCGAGCATAATTTGCGTGCCGCCGACGTCAACGATCACTTCTTTATCACCGAGGCGTCCTGCTGTAAACTTGTCACCTACCTCGCCTTTAATGGTGCCATTCACCAGCGCGTCAGCCGCATAGCCGGACAAGTAGCCCACATCAAGCGGATTCCACAAGTACATCCATTCACTCACGCCGCTTTCAATATATTCCGCCATTTCGCTTGGTAGGCCCAGGCCCGTCAAATGAACTTTGCCCGTCAGTCCTTTATCGGTAAGCACTTTGCCTGCAGCAGCAATCCCTACTGTCGTTGGCGCAATGATTCCTTTCAGGTCTGGATATGATTTGAGCAGCGCCTCTGTTTCCGATACGCTTTTGTCCCGCAGATCGTCGCCATAAGCGACCTTCACTAGCTCGATGTCTTTATATTTCGGGTCCTCCAGCTCTTTCTTCATCCATTCGATCCATGTGTTCTGGTTCGTCGCCTGCGAAGTTGCACTGAGAACTGCAATTTGCCCTTTACCGCCGATCATATCGGAAATGGCCTGTATCTGCACACGCCCAATACGCTCAGGGTCTGCTTGGTTAATGTGCACCATCCGGCTTTCCCCATTAACTGCGGAATCAAGCGACAGCACCTTGATGCCTTGATCCATCGCTTTTTTCAGTGCAGGCTGCAAGGCGTCGGGATCATTGCCGACGATGGCGATAGACGCAACCTTTTGCGAAATGAGCTCCTCGATCATTTGAATTTGCGCTTCAGCAGTCGGCTGATCCGGCGCCTTCAAAATCGCCTCATGCCCCAGCTCCTCAATCGCCTGCTTAAAGCCTTCCATTTCTTTCTCGCCATACGGGTTGCCCGTATTTTTAAAGATGATGGCAAATTTCTTCTTGCCGCCGCTCGCACCGGTATCGCCGCTGGACTCCCCTGCTGGCTTGCTTCCCGAAGTGCTGCATGCGGCTAAAACCGTTAACACCATGATTACTGTCAAAAATGTCGCTAAAACCTTTTTCATCTGTATTGCCTCCCTTTTATCATTTGTATATAAAAAGCTGCATCTTTCCCGGATGAGCCGGGCAGGCTGCCGCAAACGAAACGCTTTTCTCTCTCTGCTGCCCGCTTCTGTTAAAAATGCAGCCGTTTACCGTGCATTGCGCTTAGCGGCTTGGCTTCTTTGCAGGAGAAGACAGCTTAAGCTTCGGCAGCATAACCGCTACGATGAGCAGCAGACCGAGAATAATAAGCAGCATTTGCGCAGGCACATTGACAAGCCCAAGGCCGTAGCGCAGGAAGCCGATCAGGAACACGGCCAAAATCGCGCCAATCATCCGCCCTTTGCCGCCCGCTGTGCTGATGCCGCCAAGAACAACCATCGCAATAACATCCAGCTCATAGCCTGTCGCTACATTCGGTCTCGTGCTGCCCATGCGCGAGGTGAGAAACAGCGCCGTAACTGCCGCCATCAAGCCCGCCAAGGTGAAGACGATAATTTTCATCCGATCGACTCGAATACCCGAGAAGCGGCTCGCTGTCAAATTGTTGCCCATCGCGTAGATGCGCCGCCCGAAGGTCGTGCGATGCAGCAGCACGATGAACGCCGCCGCGAATACAGCGAACACAATGAGAATAAAGGGAACCTGACCAACGTAGCCCCAGCCAAGAAAGCTGAACCACTCTGGAAACTTGCCTGCCGCTTGATCCTCCAGCAAAATATAAGCGATGCCGCGATAAATAATCATCGTTGCCAGCGTCACGATGACCGAGGAAAGCTCCTTGAACTTGACGATTAACAGGCCGTTAATGAAGCCGCATACGACGCCGACGCCGAGGCAAATCAGCATTGCCAGCGGCATGGGAACGCCCGAGTTATATAAGTCCGCCATGATGACGGAGGATAACGCAACAATCGACGCTACAGAAATATCAATGTCCCCAAGAATGATGATGAGCACCATCGGCAGAACGATAAACGCTTTATCAAGAAACGTCATCGTCGCATCCCGCAGGCTGTCAAAGCTCCAATAATACTCGGACAAATTCATATTCATAATGTTTACGGCAATAAATATCAGCACCAGCATCCATTCCCATTGCATAAAAAAGCGCTTCCATGAAAAGGCCCGGCTGCCCGAAATGACTCGTGTTTCCATCGTTAAATGTTCCTCCTCATGAGGTTATTGCGGTCAACGCCCCGTTTAACGAGCGCATTCGTAATAACGGCGATCAATATAATCGAGCCTTGAATGCCCGTCTGCCAAAAAGGCGATACATTAATAAGCGGCAGCGCATTATTAAGAATGCCGAGCAAGATCGAGCCAAGGATAACACCGGAAACTTTGCCCGAGCCGCCCGCAATGCTCACGCCGCCGAGTACACAGGCCGCAATTACGCTTAGCTCATATCCCATAGCTGTGTCGCCTTGCGCAGAAGCGAACTTGGATACCCATAGCACACCGGCTAGACCAGATAAACCGCCCATAATCGAATAAACGAGCCATAAAATGCGATCATTGCGGATGCCGCTGATTTTCGCCGATTCCGGATTGCTGCCCACCGCGTAAATCTGCCTGCCGGTACGGGTGTGATTGATGAAATAATAAAATACGATGTAAATGACGACCGCAATGACGATCAGCGTATTGATGCCAAAAATCGAGCCTGTTGCAATCGCTTTGAAGCTGACCGGCATTTGATGGGCGCTTACCCATTTGCCGCCGCTGGCCATAAAGGTCAGTCCGCGGAACACGTTCATCATGCCGAGTGTGGCGATAATCGGGAGAATGCCCATTTTTGCAATGAGAAACCCCAGTACGACGCCGCACACTAGCCCGACAGCCGTTCCAAGCACAATTGCAAGCAGCGGATTGACCTCCGGGAACGCATTTACCGTCAGGGCAGCAATCATGCCCGACAGCGCAAGCGTCGCTCCAATCGACAGGTCAATGCCTCTCGTAATGATGACGAGCATCATGCCCGCCGCCAAAATGCTCAAAATCGCCGTATTCGTAATCATGTCGTTCATATTTTCCAGCGTTAGAAAGCTTGGATTGCGCAGCTGCACGATAAGTGACAGCACAATAATAAACCCCAGCAATCCCAGCTCGCGAAACTTCGCGACCACAGCGCTCAGCGACTGCTTCTCTGCTGGCTTGTTTACTAACCCCTTGGCAGCCATTTTTGTCTCGGCCATTGCCGTCCCACCCTTTTCGTTCATAATGGAATATTCCCCGTTCAAAAATAACGCTTGCGAATCGTCCCGTCTTAGCAGCAGACTGTGCTTGCATTAGCTCACCACCGCTACGCTAGCACAACACCCGGGCTGCGACTTTCCATCGCCGCCTGCAAAATATTTTCCTGCGTCACCTCATCCTTGCCGAGCATCGCCGTCATTCGGCCTTCGCGCATAACGGCGACCCGGTCGCACATCCCGATGATTTCCGGCATTTCCGAGGAAATCATAATGATGCCGTAGCCTTGCCCCGCCAAGGTGCTAATAATTTCATAAATGGCTGATTTCGCCCCAACATCTACACCTTTCGTCGGCTCGTCGAGTATGAGAATATCAAGATCAGCCGTCAGCAGCTTGGCAAATACAACCTTCTGCTGGTTGCCGCCAGATAGCGAGCTGACCAGATTGTAAATGCTTGGCGCCTTGACGTTCATTTTTTGCGCCAGCCTGACTGCTTCCGCCTCTTCCTTCCCCGTATCAAGCGAGCCTTTGCTGACGAAGCGATCCAATGCGGGCAGCGTGATATTGCGTGAAATTTCCCAGTCCAGCACCAGCCCCTGCTTCTGCCGATCCTCCGGCAAGTAGCCAATGCCAAGCTTCATCGCCTGCTGCGGATTATCTACTCGCACCGGCTCGCCCTTCACGAACACATTCCCTTTGTCATACGCTTCAATGCCGAACAGGCTTTGAAATACCTCTGTGCGTCCTGCGCCTACAAGTCCGGTAAAGCCTAATATTTCTCCGCGCCGCAGCGAAAAAGAAATATCCGCAAAATAGCCTGTTCTGCCCAGTCCCTCTGCACGGAGCACTTCCTCCCCCAGCTTTGCCTCCGTCTTCGGAAACAGCTGGGTAATTTCCCGGCCTACCATGGCGACGATTAAATCTTTATTGTCAATTTCATCGACCTGCCAGCTGCCGATATATTTGCCATCGCGGAACACCGTCACCTTGCTCGCCAGGCGATACATATCCTCGAAGCGATGGGAGATGAAAATAATCGAAGCTCCCCGATCGCGAAGCCGCTCCGTAATTCGGTACAGCTCCTCGCTCTCCCGCTTCGTGAGCGCCGCTGTCGGCTCATCCATAATGATGATTTTCGCATCGGCGGATAGCGCTTTCGCAATTTCGACGATTTGCTGCTCCGCTACGCTGAGCGACCCCATCAGTGTACGCGGGCTGAATTTTGCGCCAAGGTCATCCAGCAGCTTTTGCGCTTCCTTGTGCATCTCGCTCCAGCGGATGCGACGCGTGCCTTTTTGCACCTTTTCATGCCCCATAAAAATATTTTCCGTCACGCTAAGATCCGGATAACAGGTGACATGCTGGTAAATCGCAGCGATGCCGAGGCGCTTCGCGTCATTCGGGTTTTGAAACTTCACCTTCTGCCCATTCACGTACATCTCGCCTTCATCGGGCGCGTGCACGCCAGTAATGATTTTAATGAAGGTCGATTTGCCTGCTCCATTTTCACCCATTAGCGCATGAATTTCGCCGGGTCCCAACTGGAACAAAACATCGCTTAGCGCCTTAACGCCAGGGAAGATTTTTGTAATCGCTTTCAATTCTAAAACATATGGCTCCATCGGCTTGCTCCTATTCATCAGCTTATTTAAAGCAAACATGAAATAGCTTTTTGTGACGCTTTAGATGTTTATTTACTTTCTTTTGTGATTATTCATGTTCGTTGATTTATCATTTCGACATGTTGTGCGCGATTCCTTTTTTTGAAATCGGTTTTTTCGGAAAAAATTTTTGAGTTCGCTAGACCGAAATTGGGTAAATATGAGAGGATATAAGGATGAGATTGCGAGACTGCCCAGCGTTACATCACCGTTGTCCGCATAATTTAAGGAGTGAACCGCTTGATTTTGTATCTATTTTTGTTTATTGCTATCTTTCTTTTCCCGGTCAGTTCCATAGTATTAATGATTCGAAGCTGGATCGTAGATGAGCGTACAGCTGTTAAAAAGGTGCATGTGAAAATAATGGAGGTGCTGTCCTTCCTCGCAATGGTAGTGTTTCTATGTGCAGGCTTTCTTCTAAACGACCACGGTGTAGCAGGTGGATTGCCGCTGCATCAATTGGAACGGACATTACACTTTCGGGATGCGTACGCTACCCTTTCCAATGATTATGTTGTGACCATTATTTGCAGCATGATTTTGAGCGCCTTCGCTTACTGGGGGTTGAAAAGTAACAGAGGAGCATTATCACCGCTTCTATACACAGCAGCATCTGTCCTCTTAATTGCCAATGTTATATTTGCTATCGTTTATTTTTCGCATACTGGCTTCGGCCATTACGGCGATGATTCCGCTGGAGCCACTCCTATTATTTTGCTGCATTTAGGCTTCGCTTGCTTAATCGGTTTGTATGCAGCTGAGCTTAAGCATTCCGCCAATGCGTTTATGCACAGCGCCCAGCAAGAAGAGATTGTGTACAGCAGCAAATGGCTGCGGTTCATGGACTATTTTCGCCAAAAATATTACCGGCTGCCGCTGCTCTGGTCGATTGCATTTTTCCCTGTCATGCTAATCGTCCAGCTGCCGCTTGTCCTGTTCGGACAGCGTCCAGATAGCTTCATCCGTGTATTTCTCGAAACGAGCAGCTTTCATTATTCGCAATTGCCAGCCCCTCCGCCGATTCTCGTGCCGGGAGACGGTCATTATTTATGCACCGTTTCGGTGAGGGGGCATCGTAAAATCGTCAAGCCACTGCGTGCCGGGCTTCGGCACGGCAACAGAATCGTCGTCAACCGCCAGCTGCTGGTTGCGAATGCTTTTGAAAATATTATTGAGGAGTACGCGCCGCGAACGCACAAAATCATCCGCCGCTGCTATGACAAATACGGCTATCCGCTCAGTAAGCACATCAATCAGCCGTGGTCTGCCGATGTCGTTTACCTGCTGATGAAGCCGCTGGAATGGATTTTCCTCGCCGTATTGTATACGGTCGACCGAAACCCAGAAAACCGTATTCATCGGCAATACAGCGAGCTGCGAAAATAGCCTTTTGGCAATAAAAAGAGCAATGAAAAAGAGAGATTAGCTTTGCTTAAAAAAGCAGGCTGATCTCTCTTTTTTTTAAAACGAATAGGTTGGATTCATTGGACATATGCTGTCATTATGCCTGGTACGGCACACTTCCAATAAACTCCAGCTGTGTGGATGTATCTTGATAGCTCCCCCGTTCGCCACCATACTCGAAATTGTACAGAATAATGACGATATTAAATTCATCCAAAGTCATACCTTTTAGCAAAGCGGCAAACTTCGGAATCAATTCCTCCTCATAGGAGAAGCCTGCTAGCAAATTCGCTGCATCGCCACCTCGATCTTCCTCTGCGAAAAATTCAGCTTCCCTGAAATCATCGTCATACCACTCGATGCCAAAATGCCCCG
Organism: Paenibacillus sp. JT22N7; assembly: GCF_059383875.1. Classification (NCBI taxonomy): domain Bacteria; kingdom Bacillati; phylum Bacillota; class Bacilli; order Caryophanales; family Paenibacillaceae; genus Paenibacillus; species Paenibacillus sp. JT22N7. The sequence goes on along the minus strand of NZ_JBXENY010000002.1, from coordinate 591,624 downwards.
CGAAGACAGAAGGAACCGAATCTCCATCATCGGTATAATTAATTTCAAGCAGAACATCGAGCTGCTCCTCCGAGCCCAGCTTCCCCAGCCATAATGAAGCATAACCTGCTTTTTCCATGACAGTCCCTCCTGTAGCTTCTCGATAATATTTTCTTCTTTGAAATCCATAAGCACTTCTTCCCTCCTCATCCTTCAAATCATGAATGATTAAAGCATTTGTTAAAGATAAAGTTGTTGATTTTTGTAATGTGAGATCATAAACATTATGATATCTAATTTTAACTCTGAATGGCTCTTTTGTTTCTAAAACAATTACATAGAAAGATATATCAAGGGTCCCAATGTAATCATCCTCATAATCGAGTTCAACCTCGTACTCCATTTTAACAAATAGTTGTTGTACACCCACGAACCATGAGCATTTAGCTTGTCAGTTATTATTTCATGATTTTTTATAGGGTAAGCGTCAAATAGCCCCCACCTGTTCAAATAGATGAGGGCTAAGTTATGCTGAATTATGATTTAACAAGTTAGCGGAAGTGATGCTGACCGAGGTAACAGCTTGTCCAAAGCTCCTGGATCGTCGCCGGAAAACCAATCGATTGATCTGGTTCATCCTTCGCAAGCGGCCATGGAGCAAATCGCGCAGAGATTGTATGCTGCGATTTCCGTTCATCCTCACCATTCCGAAACCGCACACCGAAACAACCCCGGCCGAAAGACAGGAATCCGCACATTACATGCCGTTTTCTGCGCCATCGTCGCGCAACCTTACAAGAGTGTAAGGCAATTGTCATCTAGATCAATGGCATCAACCTATCTGCTCCTCTATACTAATCCATTGATAGGACTATTTTTAAGGGGGAGTTGGCGTGAGGATTTTTGAAATGCTGTTATTCTTTTCAAGTGCTTGTTTGTTGGCACTCCTGTTCATTTTCAATCAACGTATCCGAAGATCAGCTTTGCTCCTGACAAGCGGAGCAGGCTCCATTTTTTTAGTGATACATTTGCTTGTCGAAGGATACAGGGTTCAGCTTTTATTTTTATACGGATTTACGATCCTGATGCTTATGCTTTCGCTTATAGACGTTTTCATAACGCCGAAAGTCGTTCGGACTGCCTCGCGAATCCGTAGGGTGCTGGGCCGCCTTTTTATCGTGATTGGGCTAATCGCAACGGGGTGCTTCCTCTATGTGTTTCCCGTATTCGACTTTCCGGCGCCAACCGGCGAGTTGAAGGTAGGCACGCAAGTCTTTCATTTCATCGATCCAAGCCGGGAGGAGACATTTGGCAAAACCGCGACAGGCAAGAGGGAATTGATGGTTCAGGTATGGTATCCGGCTGGCACCGGCAAGTACGCTCCCTTTATTCCCGATACCCAGATTTTACGTTATATGGCCGCGAACTATGGCCTTCCCGGATTTACTTTTCAACACCTGAAGTACGTATCCAGTCATGCTTATTCGGGGGCCGAAGTCTCTTCGGCACAGACTTCATACCCGCTGATCCTTGCGAATCCCGGCAACGGCTCTTCCAGGTTCCTCCATACGTCGCAAGCCGAAAATCTCGCGAGTCACGGATATATCGTGGCAGTGATCGACCACACCTACAATACATTTGCAACCGAGTTTCCGGACGGTCGAATCACGACCAGCACAACCAACGACTTATTCTCGCCCGACCAAGATTACCGGACGAGTAGAGGAAATCGCGACAAGTTGGGAAAAGTTCTAACCGGCGATGTAGCGTTTGCGCTGGACCAATTCGAGCTCATCCAATCGGGGCAGATCCCAAGTCATCTAAAAGGGAGGATTGATCTCGGTCATGTCGGGGTATTCGGTCATTCCATCGGCGGAGCGACGGCCTATGACGCTTCTTACGATCCGCGAATCGCGGTTGGAATAGACCTTGATGGAGGGCTTTATCGACTGCGTGACAGAGAGGGTCTGCGAAAGCCGTTTTTGTTCATCAACTCGGAAAGCTATTCTGAAAAATTAAAAATGGTGATGGATAACCGGGTCTACACGGATGCAGAGCTTAACCGTATGGGCTCAACAAGAGAGTGGGAGGATCAAGTAACGGAAGATAAAAAGTTGGAGCTTGAACGGATGCGCGAAACGGTCGACGAAGGGGGACAAGTCCTCTATATCGAAAATACGGAGCATTTGAATTTTGCCGACGTACAGTTCATTTCTCCGATTTTTAAAATGCTGGGCATTACAGGAAAGATTGCGCCCGAAAGAGCGAACTCCGTTATCAATGCCTATATGCTGGATTTCTTCGATATGCATCTGAAAAATCAAGGCGGAATCTTAATGAAAGGACCGGATAGCCGCTTTCCGGAGGTGAAGTTCTTAACCCCGCTATAAATTACGGAACAGGCTACCGATTTTGATATGCTCTCCTTCAGTAGACAGGTTTAATAAATAAACCGCTACTTGAAGGGGAGTTTTCCTTTGTCTAAGAAGAACGAATACAATGCGATTGAGAAACTAGCCATCATACAGGAGTTAAAAGCAGGACAGAGCAGCCCTGTGGAAGTAGCAAAAAAAACATAACATCAGCGTTAGCACCTTAAGCAAAGGGCGGTCTACCAATCATCAGGAACGAATAGACATTGTTCTTTACTGTCATTCCAACGATCATGACTACGGGAAGACAGCGGAACAGTATCATTCGCAAATAACCAGTTCTTTCTCCCGATTACGAATGGCTTGATCGAGCGCTCACTGCGATTATTATCGCTCTCGAGCCGACCATCCTTCAGGAAGGCAATTTTCCCCACTGATTCAGGCTGTAAGCAATCGCTCTTCCAAACAGACACTTCGGCAGTGTTTGAGAGCGCTGTTGCTTGAGCCATATTAGAGAAGGAGAAACGCTGCCAGGTGGATCTACAGTGGCAAGAGGTACAAACTGTACGGGAGAAGTCTTTGGATCTGGAGTAGCTGAGGATGATACACGCTTTATTTTGTACAGCCAATATTTCAATTGTTCGACAGAACCATGATTTGCGGAGCACCAAGCTTTCATCGTGAGGCCACTTGCCCGATAGGCAGCGATACGTGTGTGCCAATCTTGTCTGCGTTGTTCTTTGGCATTCATGAGTTACCCTCCGTATTCAGGTTAATCTCATGATCTCATAGCTAGGTTAGTAGTTGAAGGGGTGGAGAGTTTGACGCTTACGTATTAGGAAGCGTGCAAAAAGGGCGCCCCGGCCATATAACGGCTTCAGATGCACCCTCTTTGTATTATCTAGATTGTAATACAATTTTATTTAAGTATATCGTTTGCGAGTTGTTCAAGCAGCGCTTGTTTTCCTAGTGCGGTAAAAGCTTCATTATAATTCTGTCTCGTAGAAAGCTGATAGACTTGAGAATCCTTCACAGCTTTTAATCCGCTCCAAATCTTGCTGTCCTTAAGCACATTTTCTTCACTCTCTGACATAAGAATAATGTGATCCGGATTTAAAGTGGACAATCCTTCAATACTTGTAACTTTGCCTCCCCATTTGTCCGGATCCGGAATACCCGGTGCTTTGGGCAGCTTCAAGTCGGAGTAAATAATATCGGCTACTCCAGTTGTGGAATAGATTCGCACTTCCTTTGCTGTTGCTTCAATGATGGCAAAAGTTTCATCAGGAATAGCCTTATTAATCTCGTCATGCAGTTGTGAGGCCCGAGCATCGTACTCTTTCAGCCATGCATTCATTTCATCCTTTTTATCAAGCACATCCGCCACGAAAGCAAATCTTTCCCGGAAAGAGCTGAAATTATAAGGCACTAATACTGTAGGAGCAATTTGGGACAGTTTATCATAGATCGGTGCCTGAGGGGGACCTGCCAAAATAAGATCAGGAGCCGCCTCCATAATGATTTCTGGATTGGTCTCCGTATTGTACCACCCCGTGTTTAAAGTTTTGCTATCCAGCTTCGCCTGCACAATAGGGGTAAAAAGCGTGGGATCATCCATATCTGTATTTCCGCTAGCAATCGGCTGGAAACCTAAAACCAGAAGTTCCTCTGTTGCTCCTGCAATATCCACAATTCGCTGCGGATTAGCGGGAATCGTTATCTGCTCCCCCCTTGCATCAGTAACAATGCGTGTTGCAGAGCTCCCGCCCTGTTGTAACACGGACGGTGAAGCAGAAGCGGAGGCTGTTGGTTGCTGTTGCTGAGCATCTGCAGCCTGCTGATTGCCTGTTGCTGAGCCCGAACTACTGCAGCCTGCCATTAGCAAGATCATAACAATTGAAGTTAGTTGCACAAAAAAGGATTTCCTTAACACAAATATGCCCCTCTCGAATGATAATCATTTTCAATCACCGATTAAGCATATATCGACAACCTCAGACAAGCTACCAGCCGACGGAGAAAATAACGGTTTAACGGATTTTTTCAGGGCTTCACCACAATATGTTGCTTATGCCGCTCCCTTCTTACGTCCGACGGAGAGCAGTCAAAAGATTTACGAAACACTTCAGCAAAATGGCTGAAATTGCTGTAGCCCACAATTTGTGCGGTCTGGCTAACACTCATATTTTCAAAACGCAGCAAGCTCCAAGCTTTTTCCATCCGTTTTTCCCGCAAATAGGAGAATACACTTTTACCAAATTGCTCTTTAAATCCGATTTTCAGCTTAAAATCATTTACCCCGCACATCCGCGAAAGCTCGATCAACGAAGGGGGATCAGCCATATGTAATAGTAGAAGCTCTTCCGCTTTTTTGATTTTATCGCGATCACTTCTAGAGAGTCGGCTTGGTCTATATTCATGGTCTCGTTCAAATAATAAAGATTCGAAATATAAAGCTAACAACTCCAAGGCCTTACTCTCGACATACATTCTGCGCATGGATGAGCTACTAGGAAAATTACGCAACTGGTTGAGAATCTGCAACGTTTCCGGACCTATACTTGTTCGAAACATTCGGAAACTACGGGTTCCTAAAATGTCTGCAAAACTCGTTTTCGTTCTCCCTCCCACTTCCTGCATATAGCTATCGAACAAGAACAGAGGGATACCGATGGCCATTGTCTGCAACTTCGACTGACTTCCATAATCGAACGATACCTGAAAATCCTTCATAAATTGCAGTGTGCAGCAGTTCGGTTCTAATTAATAGGCTGAATCCGAGACACATACCTCCGCATTTCCTTGAAAACAAAAACTAAGCTCTACCATCGCCGCGTTGGATTGAAAACTTACAATACGCCGTTTATTAAAAGTTAAATTTGACTCAATGCATTCAATGCCAGAATGGGTAATGAGACGATTTATTTGTCCTTCTCCATTTACTGAATCGAGCCGTATTTCATCCATTTTTTCATCGTAACGTTGTGGTGAGGATAAGGCATTAAAATAACGATTAATGATGCCATGATGTTCAGCTCTCATAATAAACCCCGTGTGGTCGCGCCCTGACCGTCAAACAGTCTGAAAAAATTGTGAATGATGGAGTTTGCCTTTATAAATAATTCATTTTGGATGGGTACAACAATAAGCTCTGTTATTGAAAAATTCATGTTAGCTCCTTTCTTCGATTGCAATTCATATATAGTTAAATTTTTGGAATATGCCGCAGTCTGTTTTTTAACTATATCAGACGAAATTAATTACAGACTAATGCTACATTTCTTACAGAAAATACTTCCTTTAATTGTTGAACAAAACTGATATCTTTCTTCCACTTACTATTAACATTAAGCAGATAAATAACAAATGGTGGCGCTGCACCGAAACCTCCACAAAGACAATCCTCAAGACTTTTAATATCATAACCATAGTAACCACCTGGGCCGTTAATAGCCTCACCAAGTGCACAGAAGAAATCAGAAGAATTTGTTACATTGGCTGTATCAATATAGTACTTTCCATTTTGTTGATCTTGAGAATTATGGCTTGTTTTGTAATGTAATCGGGCAACTTCTATCCATCCTATTCGCTGTTCTTTTGATAACGTTGTCCATACGTTTTTTTCTGTAAGTGATGATCTTCGCATCTCCCAAATCGCTAAATCTTCTTCCGCTGCCACTTGTAACAATTCCCCAATTAATTCAAGCTCAATCCTACACTCACTAAACTCGGACCTGAAATAATATTGAGGCTCTTTTAAAATTAAATAGTAAGATCCTATTGGGATCCCCTCATTATTTAGTATAGTGAGATATAAATTATTTATATATGTTTTTTTCTTGCAATATTCCTTAAACTCATCATTATATCGAAAATTTTTCAGAATTATTTTATGAAAAACCTCACTATCCATTTTCTCAATACAGTTTCCAGTCAGGCCAATAAGTTCAGAAGAGTTTCCAATAATTAAGTCACTCTCAGCATCTATTAAAGAAAATTTATAAAACATATAGCCTCCATAAGCTTTGACTTATTTCTTCCCACCTTCTGGATACCATGGGCCTGGAAATAGTCTAGATATCCTTTAGTTATGATTTAATGCAAATTCAAGCTAGCCATCCATCCTCTCCCTTGCTCTTCTGTCTCTCAAAGATACTGAGGGGACTGCCTCCTTAGGGCAGAGAACTAATAGAAATTGCAGATCAACTCACTAAATGAATTACAAACATGTACTTCTTCTATTCCACTATCTGAATCAGACTTACATAAAGATACCGAAGGTATACTGCCTGCCCGATAATCGAAGCAAAAAAGGTGTTCGTCCTCCCCTAGCCCGAATGGTACTAAGCCATATGGAATATGTTTTTTCACTGAATTATATTTCTCAAGAATATCGAATTCATCAAATACCAAGAACGTCAATAAGCAAATAAATTGTATACTACCTCTTCCATCCACCATAATATTTGAAGGAGATGGATAGCCACCTTGATATTTGATTGTATAATTCAGATAGTCTTGAGGAAAATGTATAGCAAGTCTCTCCTCAACAATCTTAACATTTTCAATATCCGCTTCCTTATAAACTGTTGTCCAAGTGACCATTAAGAATCCACTCCAACCGTTATAAAATCCGTTAATTATATATTCATTTTCTTCAGTTAATATCGTTTATAGATCATTCTGCTTTGTTATTCAAAATCAATCATTTCATCTATTGCATCTTTAAACCAATCCCAAAATGTAATATATGACTTGCGCTGTTCGTAACCAGGGGATGAAAAATCATGAACAATCTGTACTTCTTCAGTTTTTCCTACTTCAAAACAAGCAATATCATCATTATCAATCCTCCGGGCGAAGGGGATTAATAATCTATTTGGATATCTCTCTTGCACTCCCTTCAATCTTTGAAGAACTTGATCCTCATTCATTACATTCCATATATCAAAATCCACTAAACTAAGTCTAACTGTCTTTAAAAAAGCATCCGGATATTTAAAATCCTTTGGCAGTTGAGAAGTATTTGGTAATTTTATTTGCATAATCAAGTTACCATCCCATCCAGTAATATTTGCTCCCAAAGATACATAGTTCCAAACGAAAAAGAATACAAACTTCTATATCCTTGTAAACGCTCCAAAACATTCATCATCAGCTACTTGCCCATATTGAATGTCTAGGTAATGAGCTGCTACAGTTAGGGCAATTAACTCTTGGTGTTTTATGAGCCTCATCCAATGCCTCCCATCTATCCGGACAACCATAATACAGCTCTGGAATTGTCGGGTTTGCAATAACTCCGAACCAATTACACTCTTGGCACTGCACATTCTCAATTTGCACTCTTTGTAGTTTGTTATTCATGTTGAATAATAAACAAAACATCCACCTGTTCTGATCCCCTAATGGATAGAATGCAAGAGAAAACAAAGTATATTTTCGCACGAAATTCATCATGTTAAAAACCATGTCTAATGCACCAATCCTCTGCCCCTCAATAACAGGATTGTTTACCAGAAGTTTAAAAGCTTTTTTATCTAAAATATATATTAGTTGATTATCAATCTGTTGCTGAGAAATTAACTCATTATTTAGGTTCACTTTGGAGTAAAACCTCCTATACCAAATTTAATTAAGAACTCATTTTCTGTAGACCCCGGTATTGTTTGAGGTAGTAACTGGGATTTCGGGATTTAGCCTCGTATACTTTTCCATCATTTGCAAAATACTTGGCAATCTTCTCATCAGTAGTGACAGACATCAATGTCCTATCCATTTTAAAGGCTTTTGGCAAATCTGTGCCGAATGCACCATGAGCTTGAATACCAGTTTCACTATATGCTATTCGGGTGGCGTCACTTAATAAATGTCCTGTTTCATCATATATTAAATTCTCTAAATAGTTATCTGTCCCCGATATACTGTAACTAGTTCATCCGCTTCACCAAAAATATTCTTCAGCTTCGAACCCGCCAAAATGACACCCTTGGTACCATACTTACCCGCATGCTTCAGACCCGGAATTGGAATAATGCTCAGTTAGATGTGTTATTGGTTGAATAATGGGCTCATTCGGCTCCGGGTGAGGTATTTTTGAATAACCACCTCTTTTATATTTGTATTTTTTAACATATAGCCACGGATAAAAAAAGAAACCACAACTCGGCGGTTAACCCGAATTGTGGCGTTGTTGGGTGTTGTAGTGGGCTTGTATAAAATGTTGACCGAACCGACCCTTAGAATTTAATTTTTTCCATTTAAAAAGCTTACTTGTTTCCAGTCAGTTTCATATTTTTTTTCATAAGCTATAAAGCCTTCAGTTGAAGACTTTTTTTCAAGCATCCTTATAGCGTCATATTTACTACAACCTTTTTCAATATACATTTCATCTTCTAGAAATAAGATAAATATAGAGCTAGATTCATCATTATTCGCTAAATAGAAACCAAATAATTCGTTGTATTGAGTGCTAAAAAACAAACATAAATACTCTACTTTGAGTTTAATATGTTCTTTGCATTCAATTAATCCTTCTTCATAACTAGCAAATAAATTAAAATCATCCAAATCATAAATTCTATGCATTGAGATTAACGGATTCATGCCTCTTATATATAAGCCTATGACTTCACCTTTATCCTCCTCTAGGTAAAGAACATGATCTAATCTTTCGTTATCATCCTCAGCATGTAAATAAATAATATTCGAGAATTTTTTTTGCACAAAAAAATAATCAAACTTTTTTTTGAAAGATAATATATAATTATTCATGCCCATCCTCACTCTCTAATTAAATCTAGTTCCGATTTCAGTTTACTCGACAAACGATCTCCTTTTTTATTCAAAAAAGTCAATATTTCGTTTGTATTTCGATTAACTAAAACAACTGCATCACCCTTAACAAAGGCATCTACAGACTCAATTGTATTCCAGTTAAAAGGATTTGAATTAGCGAGATTTTTGGGGTCATTTACAATTGATAAAATGAACTCTTTCATCCCTTCTTTATCTCCTTTTATTATTTGAACACCTAAAGCCTTTGAAGTTGTATAAATATCTAGAGCATGTTTTCTTAATTTTGTATCGAAATTCGGGCTAAAATTCGGGCTACCATTACCTATCCCCTTAATTTCACAATTATGAACCCAAATCCCCAGATTCGACACAAAATAAGAATGAAAGTCCTCAACCTCAAAGTTATAAACCGTTGCTTCGCGCGACTCTTTCTCGATCTTGTCTATTGCCAGTTTAGTGCCGTCACTCGAAACAAGCAAGTCGCCGACTTTCAGGTCTTTAACAAACGTCCATCCCTTGCCATCAAGCCAGAATGGATGCTCGCCTGTGACCTCGATGATTTCATCTCCGATATGGACGTAATAGATTTCATCAGCCTGTTTCTGGAACAGCCCCACGACTTCTTTATAGGCCACTTCTCCGGTTTCGTCATCCTTAGAGAGAACCTTATCCCCTACCTCGATTTCCTCGATCGGTTTCTCCCCTTCGTCGGTGAGAACCTTGGTTCCTGCTGTAAAGCAATTACATTCGTAGACGAGTTTTTTCGTCGTTTTAACCGCATCTTCACCAAAAATATTCTTCAGCTTCGAACCCGCCCAAATGACACCCTTGGTACCATATTTACCAGCATGCTTCAGACCCGGAATCGGAATAATGCTCAGCGTGGCTCCAATTCCCTCTCCCCAACGGTCTCCCGCCGAGAGATGTTCGCCGGTAATATAATTGTTACCCGTAAATGCCTGCTGGAAGCCTTTCACCGTGCCTACCCGTGGTACTAGGATAGGATAAAAAAGACCTTGAAAGGCGAGTAAGCCACTCAAGGTCTATAGAAGTAACTCCTCTTTAATTCATTCCTCAAAATTATGAGAACAGTTGGCCTTCCTATTCAGTATGACTTTATCACGGAATAGATTTACTAATTCTAATTTTATAACGTCATTAATCTGGGCTTTTCAAGCATCTTCCTACTAATTCATTCACATCGTAATCATCTGGCTTAAGACTTAATGAAATAGTATCTTTAATTTGCTCAGTATTCTTGTAATTCATATGGACGATATTATTCACAAAAAATTTTTTAGAAGGATTAATTTCATCAATTAAAATACTTCCTACTAAATCCCCTTGATATTTTCCAGTTACAACGACTACATTAACTGTTTTAATAAACATTGAAAATTCAATAGTTAATCTAAACAAATTCTTCACCACCGCCGTTGTTGCTCATACAATTCCCTCCTATAATCCCTAAGATGTTGTATTGTCTCTCTAGTTTCAGAATTTGGTATTCCATATACCTTCCTATATTTAATTAATTTTTCTTTAGCTTCTATCTCCATTTCTAAAATATTTGATCCCGTAGCTCTTCCAGTTCTATACTGCGTAGCATGTATGAATTCCTCAAATACTGCTGAAGTAGATGGGTTTGGTCTAAAGGCTATCGTGGTAGCATTTATTGTTGAAGCTTCTGTACCATGCCAATTCAACAAAGGAACTGCTTCATGTTCGGGAACAATAAGTCCGCCTTGCCTTTCAAAAGCATTTTTCATCCTATTGAACTTTTCCGAGTCCATTGGGATATGTCCGGATCCACTATCAATCCTATTTAAAGTATTACCTATTCCTCCACCAAAAATATTCTTCAGCTTCGAACCCGCCCAAATGACTCCCTTGGTGCCATACTTACCCGCATGCTTCAGACCCGGAATCGGAATAATGCTCAGCGTGGCTCCAATTCCTTCTCCCCAACGATCTCCCGCCGAGAGATGTTCGCCGGTAATATAGTTATTGCCTGTAAATTCCTTCTGGAAGCCTGTTTTTATTACTACCCGTGATCCCAAGTTGATACTCGAATAGGATAAAAAAGACCTTGAGAATTATTACTCTCAAGGTCAATGAGGCTATAATGGTTTATCATATTTCCATTGAACAGACGAACCCTTTCAAGGTCTAAAACAAAATTAACTATACTAGGGATCTGTTCCTAATCTATTAGAATTATCCCATACTAATATTTATTCTTGTTACATAACTCATTAAAATTCAAATCTTGATTGCTCCATACTCTAACGGATTAAACAATGGTGGCCAAATAGTTTCTTCATCAAATAAAGCACCTTCAAGTACAATATCCTGTATCCTTTCACACAACATATTAGCACCCATTAATTTTGCACCTTTAAAATTAACATTCCATACATCAGCTCCAACTAAAATAGCATTACTTAAATTTGCATTACTAAAGTCAGCTCCTGCAAGTTTTGCCTTTGTAAGATTTGAAGACTCTAAATTAGAGTTTTCAAGCATTGCCACCATTAGTAAGGCACACGTTAAATTGGTCTCACTTAAATTTGCGTCTTTAATCTCAGCACCACGTAAATTTGTTTCCACTAAACTCGAACCGCTTAAATTTTCTCGATTAAGAATTGCTCTGTGTAAATTTAGATTGTCTAGTTTTGCTTCTTTTAGTGAATCCAAATTAAGTTGAATTGGTTCATTTGCAATGCAATTTATAATAATAATAATATTGTTCACCTCTTTAAATTATTTGTTTCCCCAATCAAATGGATCAATTTTCACATTTCCCCATTCAATAATATTGTCCGGCTTACCACCAGGATAAGGAGTAGTAGGTATGTCTACCCCGAACACTCTACCTGAAATATATCGGTGATTACCATCTACAATAATGTTATTATCAACTTTAATTGGAGGTGGAACCTCGCCATTTGATAAACGTTGAGTATATCGATTAATTGCTGGCAAGGATACAGCTTTTTGTTGAGTTTGTAAGGGAGCAGTTTTCATCGCTTCTCTAATGTGTTCTTCTGTAACTTGCATTCCAGGTTTCCAAGAAAGCCCACCCAGCCCCGGAATCTCACAATTATGAACCCAAATCCCCAGATTCGACACAAAATAAGAATTAAAATCCTCAACCTCAAAGTTATAAACCGTTGCTTCGCGCGACTCTTTCTCGATCTTGTCTATCGCCAGTTTAGTGCCGTCACTCGAAACAAGCAAGTCGCCGACTTTCAGGTCTTTAACAAACGTCCATCCCTTGCCATCAAGCCAGAATGGATGCTCGCCTGTGACCTCGATGATTTCATCCCCGATGTGGACGTAATAGATTTCGTCAGCCATTTTCTGGAACAGCCCCACGACCTCTTTATAGGCCACTTCTCCGGTTTCGTCATCCTTAGTGAGAACCTTATCCCCTACCTCAATTTCCTCGATCGGTTTCTCCCCTTCGTCTGTGAGAACCTTGGTTCCTGCTGTAAAGCAATTACATTCGTAGACGAGTTTTTTCGTCGTTTTAACCGTACCTTCACCAAAAATATTCTTCAGCTTCGATCCAGCCCAGATGACGCCCTTCGTGCCATATTTACCAGCATGCTTCAGACCCGGAATCGGAATAATGCTCAGCGTGGCTCCAATTCCCTCTCCCCAACGGTCTCCCGCCGAGAGATGTTCGCCTGTAATATAGTTATTACCTGTAAATGCCTGCTGGAAGCCTTTCACCGTGCCTACCCATGGCACGAGATCGGCAAGGAAGCTTCCCCCTTGCAGCCATGCGGAGTCACCATCACGGCTTAAGCCAAATGGATCGACATAGGATATCGGGTTGCCATTTACGTAAGCGTAACGGTTCAGCGTTTGTGAATCGCTGATCGAACCTGTCAGTACATCCCGGTTGATGAAGCGTTTGATCTCAGGATTGTAATAACGCGCACGCATATGGTATAGGCCGTTTGCATCCGTTGCAACGCCATCCCGTCCATTATACTGGAACGGCTGCTCTGTCGTTCCCATATGACGGATTTGTTCACCATACGGTCCGTATTCATACGTATCCGTTATCACGCCGTTGTCATCCGTCAGAGCGACTGTGCTTCCACGACGGTCATAATGATACGTGGCATAGCTGCCATCCGCTGCCTCGCGGCCAATCAATCCAAGACCGTACACATAATACGCCGTCGGATTACCTTGTCCATCTGTCTCCATCAGCACCTGCGATAATACGGCCTGCGGATTTACGACATAGCGAGTCGTTACCCCGTTTACGGTGACAGAAGTACGTACGTTTTCGCTATTGTAGCCATAGCTGATGCCGCCTGCTTCCATGAGTCGGTTGCGCGCATCATAGCTGTAGCTTTGCTAGCCTAAACGATCCTTACCTGTATATGTTGACTGGCACGTTACCAGATTGTTCTTAACAGTAATCATCGTTGCTATACCAGCTACTAGCTTGTCAAGATTACCAGTAAAATGAACTTATATCATGTGGTATAGTTAAAATAAGCATACCAAATAACCCTCCAATTCTATTTCTTATTGGAAGGTTATACCAAGTGATTCTCTTTATGTTGGACGGAATGCTTTTTTGTTGTTCAAGATAGCATAGAGCCAATGAACGAGCCTTTTTGCACATGCGACTAGAGCGACTTTATGCGGCTTTCCTTCGCCTCTTTTACGATCGTAGTACGCTTTAATTCGCATGTTACGAGAGCGAATAAGTCCACACTGAACAGCCATCACCAGCGCGTAACGCAACTGCCTGGAACCACGTTTCGTGATTCAGTTTCGAGTTGCTGTAAACTTACCGGAAGCAAAGACACTCGGGTCAATGCCTGCAAAGGCGACTAGCTTTTTAGGATGATCAAATCGGTCGACTTCTCCAATCTCAGATAAAATTGTTGCCGCAATTTTATGTCCGATACCGGGAATCGACTGAATTAATTCATACTCTTCAATTTCTTCAGCCAGAGCATCTATGTTCTGTTCCAATTCAATAAGATGCTCTTGGTACTGAAGAATGAGGGTAATAAGGACTTTCAAATTGATTAAGTGGCTTACGTACATGGTTTGCTGAAATGGGTTTTGTTTTGCCGCATCTAGCAGCCTTTGAACGCGTTGGTTAATCCAGTCCTCTGAACGTCCTCGTTTCGAAGAAAGCAGTTCTTTCATTCTAGCCTTAAGTGTATCTTCGTCTGTCTGCAAAACCGAATATGAGGTTGGGAAATCACTTAAAAAACGTAGCGAAATACCTGAATACATAGCTCCAAAGACACCTTTGTAAGCAGGGAAAACCTGATCTAGAACAGCTTGGAATTGCAGTTTAGTCTGTACATACATCTTTGAAAAAGACTCATATTGCCTTGTTAGATAGCGTAGATTGAGTAGCTGTATCCCCCTTTTCTTAAAGGGTTCAAACTCTTCCTTGTAGTACAACTCTCCCAAAAGATAAGCGTCAGCAGCATCCGTTTTTACTTTGCGAAGTTGAGACTTCCTAAGCCGATTTGAGATGAGCGGATTAATGACAATATAAATATAGTGATGTTCCTCTAGAAACTGAACAACAGGGCTTTGATAATGTCCGGTTGCTTCTAGAATAAGCAGAGGACGTTGTTTGGATACAGATTCAACGTCCTTTAAAACTTGAAGGAGATTGGCTAAACCATCACGAGTGTACTCGAAATGGAACGTCTCTCAATATGGTTTTCCCCGTTCTAAAAAGGCTTGTCCATGGCTCTCTTCTTTATAAATATCTAGACCGATAACTGGATTCATTCAATCGCCCCTATTTGTGTAAATTCACCGGCAGCCCCTACGAATTCTTCTTGTCACTCCATAGCATCGCTTGTTATACGGGATCTGGTGTCCCAACCAGCCTCAATCATGGTCATGACAAGTAGGGGTGAACACTATAGCGCTCGGGATCAAGTCCCACGGGCAGTTACGTTCGACCAGGCTACTTTTATCCTCTATGCATATGAAAAAAGGATCAACCAAAAAGAACTGGTTGATCACATAATACGATGGTCAGTTAAGTTACGGACAAAATAACCTTTGTTGACCGCCCTCACCATAGTTATCGTACTGTCCATCTTAGAAGTTGCGATTCAAAACCGCAAGAAAGAGAAGATAACAAAAAACAGGTCAATCATGGTGGTATTTGACCATAATCGACCTGCTTCATGTAACGCAATAGCGTTATTTAGGGTATAAAATTCAAGCGTTGACGTGCTTACAACCGAATTGACGAAATCTTTATACGGGTATTACATAGGTTAACTGTGTTATTGGTTGAATGATGAGTTCATTCGGCACTAGGTAGCCCCTCCAATATAATGTTAAGATTTTTTTAACCTTATCACCACAATATTCCCCGAGTTACCAAAACAAGATGCATGATACAACCCATCATAAATGTTCTCTACTCGGTAATCACCTACAAAAATATTATCAGCCGACTCTTCACCATAAGCATAACGGACAAGTATTATTGTAAGTTGTTCAATGATCTTTCTTTCTATAAGTTCCTTAATATTTTGACCAAACTGTTTGATTGGTTGAGGTATCTCATCAAATTCAAACCATTCATCAAATTCACCTATAAATTCTTGATTTACAAGTTCGACAGTATGTCTGTTTAGAAATTCATTCAGATGGGACATCTTTCTTTCGGAAATCTCTCTTTCTTGAAGCACCATAAAATCATTACTTTTTTCAAACAATGGTAGTAGGAATGATAAAACATCTCCACACTCATTCGCTTCGAACGTCAGAAATTGAGTACAATCGAAAAGAACATCAGCCATAACTTCACCTCTAAAGGAGGGATGGCTTAAAGACCGCCATCCCAAAATAATATTATCTCCTATACTTCCCGTTATTCAAGTAATCGTAAAGCTGACTAACATCGTTCTTACCTGGTATAGTCACGCCGCCACCCTGAGTTTTAGAACCCTGCCCACCAAAAGTTTCACCATTTTTGTTTACATTCCTTGTTGGTTGATGTACGTGAGGTGATAAACCTGCATGAGAATCTGAACCAAATCTCTTGAACTGCCCGTCGGGATTAGAACCCCGTGAATTGTTATTAAAGCCTTTTGAATTAGTGTGTAAAGTTGTTTCTTTATCAGCCGCAACATTTTTATTTACATACCCATCAAAAGTTCGTTCACCAGGTTGCGGCTTATACCCTCTAGTTTCGAGACCTTTTCACATCCCCTTAACCGTACAATTATGAACCCAAATCCCAAGGTTAGACACAAAATAAGAATTAAAGTCCTCAACCTCAAAGTTATAAACCGTTGCTTCACGCGACTCTTTCTCGATCTTGTCTATCGCCAGTTTAGAACCGTCACTCGAAACTAGCAAGTCGCCGACTTTCAGGTCTTTAACAAACGTCCATCCCTTCCCATCAAGCCAGAATGGATGCTCGCCTGTGACCTCGATGATCTCATCCCCGATGTGGACATAATAGATTTCGTCAGCCTGTTTCTGGAACAGCCCTACGACCTCTTTATAGGCCACTTCGGCACTGGGTAGCCCCCACAAAAAAAGAAACCTTGAAAGGCATAGAACCAATCAAGGTTGTGTAAAATTTAATCGTTAGTTGCCCATAGATAGAAAACCCTCAATACATCTTCAAGATTGCCCGGGCCTCCAGCACCAGAAAAGCAGCCATCCTCTATCTTGCAGTAGATCCAATCTTCTTCGGTTCGTTCAATTTGAATCAAATCAACTTGCTTATCTTCCAACGTAGTACCAATCAAATTTATGGCAACATGCCACCCAGGATTATCAATGGACGTTATTCTAATACCGCTTTCATGCTCCCATTCTCCGTCACATTGTGAGGAATACCACTCTTGTAACCATCTCAAAATATCCACTCATTCACACTCCTCAAAGCTTACCTGGAATTTCCCAAGGGTATGGCTTTCTTACCCCCCCCGGTGTCTTAGGATCATTAACATGGGGTGTTTCCACCATTTGACCAGTTTGTTTATTAAAGTGCCCTGCTCCCTTGCCATCGTATCTCTCCCCTGGAGTAAACGGATTTGGGTTTCTTGGGTCGGATTTATACCATCTTTGCCAATTCGTTATTTCTCCTGTTTGAGGGTCACTCTTATAGGTTGAATGTTCTCCTGTTGCATCAGGATCATACTTCATATTGTTTTTACTTTTGCCCCCACCAGCTTTGGGTGCACCTGCATTACCCATCCCTGGGATCTCACAATTATGAACCCAAATCCCCAGATTCGACACAAAATAAGAATGAAAGTCCTCAACCTCAAAGTTATAAACCGTTGCTTCGCGCGACTCTTTTTCGATCTTGTCTATTGCCAGTTTAGTACCGTCACTCGAAACTAGCAAGTCGCCGACTTTCAGGTCTTTAACAATCGTCCATCCCTTGCCATCAAGCCAGAATGGATGCTCGCCTGTAACCTCGATGATTTCATCCCCGATGTGGACGTAATAGATTTCGTCAGCCTGTTTCTGGAACAGCCCTACAACCTCTTTATAGGCCACTTCCTCGGTCTTGTCATCTTTTGAGAGAACCTTATCCCCTACCTCGATTTCCTCGATAGGTTTCTCCTCTACTTGTTTCCTGCTAGAAGCCTTTCCCCATTCACCTCAGTGGTAACAGAGTCATAAAAAAGAAACCCTGAAAGGCAAAAGGCCAATCAAGATTTACAAAATTTAGCCTTCACATATTTGAATAATCTCTTTAGGTACAGATTCAAATATCAATACTTCCGGCTTGGAAAAAGGCTTTTTAACTTTATAATCTTGGAGTGTCATCAAACTTGCCCAGTACAATTCTACCCAATGTTCAATACTTTCACCTGTATCAAAATTTAGTGCTTCCTCATCGGTATCCTTCAAATCCTCATAAAATGCTTGGTCGTAGATAGAAAGAGAAATGTCCCCATCAAAAACCAAGATTTTATTTGAAAACACTGGAAAGCAAAATGATTTTGTAAAGCGATTAACAATATCTACCCCGATTGCCTTTCTGAAATTGACCCAATCAGGTGTATTTATAGGTCTGAATTGTTCTGTCACTTCAAGTTTTATCCTACCACCATTGCTATATCGATTGTTTGATTTTGTCATAGAATTTATACCACCCGACATAATTACCTCTTTGGAGACATAATGTTCATGACCTTCGGCTAAGTAGGCGTGATACAACAATTCATTCAAATTTTCACCTCCTAATTTATTTTCTTGAAACATAAGGAAAATGTGAACTTCTGGTTGGATCATCCAAATTTTCAAACACCCTATGACTCCCTGTTGGTGTATCAGGTGTACTAATATTACCGTCAAACTCTTTATAATACTTGGTTATTCTTTGGTTGCTTGGATTATTTGGATTTGGCCAATTTGAGTAGGCTTTATCAGGATTAGTTATTGTCTCTTGTCTTAATTTTCCTACGTCAACGTCCTGACCATATTGTGAACGATTCTTAGTCGATGGTCTCGTTGAATCGAATAAATGTTTTTCAGAGTGAGGATTAACAAAATCACTAGGATTACTTCCTCCACCAGATTTTGTAGGAACAGGATTACCATTAATCGCACAATTATGAACCCAAATCCCTAGATTCGACACAAAATAAGAATTAAAGTCCTCAACCTCAAAGTTATAAACCGTTGCTTCGCGCGACTCTTTTTCAATCTTGTCTATTGCCAGTTTAGAACCGTCACTCGAAACAAGCAAGTCGCCAACTTTCAGGTCTTTAACAAACGTCCATCCCTTACCATCGAGCCAAAATGGATGCTCGCCTGTAACCTCGATGATTTCATCCCCGATGTGGACGTAATAAATTTCGTCAGCCTGTTTCTGGAACAGCCCTACGACCTCTTTATAGGCCACTTCTCCGGTTTCGTCATCCTTTGAGAGAACCTTATCCCCTACCTCGATTTCCTCGATAGTTCTCTCCTCTACTTGTTTCCTGCTGGAAACCTTTCGCCATTCACCTCAGTGGTACCAGATCGGCAAGGAAGTCATTCAAAAAAAGAAACCCTGAAAGGCAAAAGGTCAATCAAGGTTTACAAACTTTAGCCTTCACATATTTGAATAATCTCTTTAGGTTCAGATTCAAATAACTCGGGTATAAAGATTATATTCTTTCTTTTTGCTCCGCTCGATTCATTCATTAGTGGGTAGCCCTAACAACTTGTAGAATCAATCACATGAAAACCAAAATAATCATGATTCAAATGTAGTTCTTTCTGGAAACTCTCCCCCCTCTCTAACCAAGCAAATCACCAATCTTTGAGCTGCTCTATCAAAATAAAATTTGCTAGGAATATTAGGATCAGGTATAGACTCTATCTCGGAAAACTTCTTAGTTAACTTATGAAATTCAATTTTACCCATAACATCTTCATTTGGTCCAAATCTGTAGACAACTGTTTCGTCATCTTCCTGTACTTTTAGTAGCAATACATATGAAGCCAAATTTAATCCTCCTCATGTGGATACCATGGACGACCAGAATCAACCGTTCTATCATGTGCAGTCCTATAGTCTGTTTTAAAAATACCTTCAAATTTAGATTCAAAGAGTTCATGATTCAATAAGTCAATATCTTGTGGTTTAAATGATCCTTTTTGAAGTCTATCCCATGCTTGTGCGATTTCATAATCTGCTTCAAAGCGTCCAACACCATGTTCTTTAATAGGCTCTTTAATAAACAAATGATCTTTTATTCTTCGAATTCTATTCTCAGATATACCTGTATTTTGGGAAATACTCTGTATATCCACATTCGATTTTCTAAAGGAATCATACATTGCATCAGCAGCATCAAGTCGCTTTAGATATGCATCAACTGAAAGTTCTCTCCCACCTGTCTGAACATACCCCGTCCCCCCAGCAAAAAAACGTGATTTCAGCTTCGATCCAGCCCAAATGACACCTTTAGTGCCATATTTACCAGCATGCTTCAGGCCCGGAATCGATTGGAATGATGTTCAGCCACAATCTGATTAAATGATTAGTTATTCTTACAATGAGAAGCCTCATTAAGAACACAAATATACCTGCCTATCCGGAGATAAGCAGGTCAGATAATGTTATCTATATATCAAGTACAATTCCCTTACCAATTATTCTACCGCCACCGTTTAAATTAAATACATAATTTGGTACAATTAAATCTTTAAACACTTCCCCATAAGGCAATTCAATGTGTACAATATGCTTTTCTCCTTTCGAAATTACCCTTTTATCATCCTCTTCTCCTAAGCTAATTTTACACATAATCAATTCGCCATTCACATTAAATGATACCATTAATCCAGAAAATATATCCTTTGTCATTCCACCTTCATTTTCTGGTAGAAAATTGACTTCAGCGACGAGCTTTAACATTTTAAATTTCTCCTAATATTCGTGTATTATCTCAAGAATAGATTGATTAAATATATCATATTTATCTGGATGTACCGTTACAGATCCGCCTTTTAATATCATTTTTTCAACAGGTGTGTGGTCTAATTCATCAATTACACTCTTTAGTAGCTTTACTTTAATAATTGCTGAAGAATCCTTTAAGAAATCCGTCAGTTTCAACACTTCATCAAAATTATATCCGAATTGCTTACCATCAAAACTGTATGGTCCTGGTCTAAAGAGCCGATTATTCATTATGTCATAAAATTCATCTGGACCAACTGCTCGGAACAACTCAACAGTATCTTAAGTTTTTCCCTCAAAACTAAATAAATGCAAGTTTAGCTTTAGACCAAACTTACTTTTCAAAGATGTTGCTACTGCACTTTCGGTAGCTACTTTCTTCAGCTTCGATCTAGCCCAAATGACGCCCTTCGTGCCATATTTACCCGCAGCTTTAGACCCGGTCACGAGATCGCAAGGAAGTCCTGTTCAAAAAAAGAAACCTTGAAAGGCAAGAAGCCTGTCAAGGTTAAGGAATTGAAAATTATAGATTAATTGTAATAATTAAATTATCGGCTACTTCTTTGAAATTCCATTTAGAAAGCACAAATAGCCCTTCATAAAACTGGTCAATATGAATAGTCTTGCAAGCTATTGCATCCTCCTCAATGTTTTCTGAGGCGCATGATATAATCATTAACTTCAAAAATTCAATATCCAACTTGCTACTAAATTCAATGATTCCTTTTTTTAGATTAATAAGTTCAATTGGCGGATTCTCCTCTTCCTTCCAATCTTCAAATATACCTACAAATTCTTGATTAAATAGCTCGATCACTTTATCTAGAAGAAAAGGATTCAAATAAGCTAGCTTCTCCCCAGATATTTCCTCTTTTTTTAAGACCTTCATCGCTAACCTTTCGAATTGAACTACATCGTTCATAAACATTGACTCGTCACTGCTAAAAGTCAGAAACTGAGAGCAATCAAAAACTGCATACGACATATAAACACCTCTCAATAATTAATTTCTATATTTTCCGTTATTAAGATAATCATATAATTGACTTACATCATTACGTGTAGGAGAGGTTACTCCATCATTTTTCGTTTTGCTTCCTACAGAACCTCGAACGTTGCCAGATCTGTCAACATTTCTTTGAGGCTGATGAACATGTGGTGCTAAACCCGCATGCGAATCGCTTCCATATCTCTTGAATTGTCCTCCAGGAGTTCCAACGTTGTTAAATCCCGATGAATTCGTGAATAATTTCGTTTCTTTATCAATAGGCACATTATAATTCACATATCCTTCAAAAGTCCTTTCTCCAGGTTGGGATTTGTACCCCCATCCTTCCAAACCAGAACCCTTCCCATTTATCTCACAATTATGAACCCAAATCCCAAGGTTAGACACAAAATAAGAATGAAAGTCCTCAACCTCAAAGTTATAAACCGTTGCTTCGCGCGACTCTTTTTCAATCTTGTCTATTGCCAGTTTAGTGCCGTCACTCGAAACAAGCAAGTCACCGACTTTCAGGTCTTTAACAAACGTCCAACCCTTGCCATCAAGCCAGAATGGATGCTCGCCTGTGACCTCGATGATTTCATCCCCGATGTGGACATAATAGATTTCGTCAGCCTGTTTCTGGAACAGCCCTACAACCTCTTTATAGGCCACTTCTCCGGTCTCGTCATCCTTTGAGAGAACCTTATCCCCTACCTCGATTTCCTCGATCGGTTTCTCCCCTTCGTCGGTGAGAACCTTGGTTCCTGCTGTAAAGCAGTTACATTCGTAGACAAGTTTTTTCGTCGTTTTAACCGTATCTTCACCAAAAATATTCTTCAGCTTCGAACCCGCCCAAATGACACCCTTGGTACCATATTTACCAGCATGCTTCAGACCCGGAATCGGAATAATGCTCAGTGTTGCCCCAATTCCCTCTCCCCAACGGTCTCCCGCCGAGAGATGTTCACCAGTAATATAGTTATTACCTGTAAATGCCTGCTGGAAGCCTTTTACCGTGCCTACCCATGGCACGAGATCAGCAAGGAAGCTTCCGCCTTGCAGCCATGCAGAGTCTCCATCACGGCTTAAGCCAAATGGATCGACATAGGATATTGGGTTGCCATTCACATACGCGTAACGGTTCAGCGTTTGTGAATCGCTAATCGAGCCTGTCAGTACATCCCGGTTGATAAAACGTTTGATTTCTGGATTATAATAACGCGCACGCATATGGTACAAGCCGTTTGCGTCTGTAGCAACGCCATCCCGTCCATTATACTGGAACGGCTGCTCTGTCGTTCCCATATGACGGATTTGTTCACCATACGGTCCGTATTCATACGTATCGGTGATCACGCCGTTGTCATCCGTCAGAGCGACTGTGCTTCCACGACGGTCATAATGATACGTGGCATAACTGCCATCCGCTGCCTCGCGGCCAATCAATCCGAGACCGTACACATAATACGCCGTCGGATTACCTTGTCCATCTGTCTCCATCAGCACTTGCGATAATACCGCCTGCGGATTTACGACATAACGAGTCGTTACCCCGTTTACAGTGACGGAGGTGCGTACGTTTTCGCTATTGTAGCCATAGCTGATGCCGCCTGCTTCCGTTAGTCGGTTGCGCGCATCATAGCTGTAGCTTTGCATGCTGCCAGCAAGCGGACCCGTGATCATATTGCCATCCTGATCATACACGACTGCGCTCCCGTTATAGGTCGCCAGACGATTGTCTGCCGTGTAGGTCATTTCCGCGTTGCTCATGCCAGGCGGAAGCTGCATTGCTGCTGATTCCGGCTGCAAGCCAGCAGCATCTCCTGGTACGTATACACTGCCCGAAACATTGCCGTATACGTTCTCGCCTACACTTAATCCGTTCAAGTATACACTGTCGGTGACGGTTGGACCGCCATTTTCGCTGATGACATTGCCAACCGCATCATAGCCATACGTATACGAAAGAATTATGCTGCTATCCAAGCCAATATCGTTAATCGTCAACAATTGACCCTTCGCATCATATGTTCTTGTTTCCGTTGTGCCATTAGGTCGAAGCGTTGATGCCAGACGGCCATTGGCATCGTAGCTGTAAGCTGTTACACGGCCGCTCCAATCGGTTACGCTCGTCATACGACCTGCACGGTCATACGTGTAGGAAACGGTTTTGTTGTCTGGATAGGTCAGCATGATCATATTGCCTGCTGCGTCATAGCTGTATTGGATGACATTGCCGAATTCATCGGTATATTGCACGACGCGGTCCAACTCATCAAATACACGCGTTAAGGCTTTGCCTTGCCCATCCGTTACAGCGGTTATATTGCCGTTCGCATCATACGTATAGCTGACTTCACCAGCCTGATCAACGAATTTGCTTAGTCTTGACGCTGCGTCATAGTTATAGGACGTCGTCAGTCCGCGACCATTCGTCTCTACATCCGGCAAGCCTAAAGCATTATACGTGTATGTCGATGTTTCACCGGCTGCATTCGTTTCGCCAATTAATCTTCCTGCCAAATCATACGTATACGCTGCCGCATTCTGATTCGGATCGGAGTAGCCGATAACTTGGCTTAATGAGTCGTAGCTGCGGCTTGCTTCGCCTTTAAGCGCATCGCTTACGGTCGTCAAACGACTAAGATCGTCATAAGCGAACGTAGTAGAACGATTCATCGGATCAATCGTTTCAACGAGGCGATTGAGTTCATCGTACACATAAGTTTGCGAATGATTCAGCGCATCCTTAATCGTGACCGGATTACCCTTCGCATCATAGACAACCTCGTAGACTTTGGTATTGTCCGCATTATAGGCTTCTACAAGACGATAGAGGGAATCATACACATAACGAACGCTTTCCCCTTCTGCATTCGTCTGAGTCAGCACATTGCCGACTGCATCATAGACAATTGTCACACTGTCGCCAAGCGGATTGACGGCCTCAATCAAACGGCCCTCAGCATCATAAATGAGCTGCGAAGCTTGATTCCGTGCATTTACAACCTGTGTCAAATTGCCATTGTTGTCATAGGTGTAATGTGTCGTGTTGCCACGCGCATCAACCTCTGACGCAAGGAAGCCTTGCTTGTCATAAGCATACGAGTACGCATGTCCCAGCGCATCCGTATCGCTTAGCAGCTGATCATCTGCATTGTACACGAGCTGGCTTGTATTTCCTGCCGCATCGGTTACGCTTGCCATTCTTCCGGCTGCGTCATAACCATACGTCGTAACCTCGCCCGCCGCATTGTTCATGCTGACCAGTCGGCCTCCACTATACGTATAGGAGGTTTGCGCACCTTTTGGATCAGTAGCCGACAATAACATGCCAGCTGCATCATACGCATAGGTAGTCACTTGTCCATCTGTATCCGTTACGGATATCAAACGGTTCTTATTGTCGTACGTATACGTAATCGTATTGCCATCAGGCCCTGTTGCGCTGAGCAAATTGTCCTCATTGTCATAGGTCATATTGACCTGCGCACCCGTATAATCGGTTGAACGAATCAGATTGCGCCTGTCATCATAGACATAGCTGATCGTCTGATTTAGCGGATTAGTCGCGGTTAGGCGATTGCCCTGCACATCATACGTAAAGGACATTTTATTCCCTAAGCTGTCTTCCGTTTGAAGCAGTTGGTACTGCGCATCATGTGTTAACTTCTGCACATCGCCATTACGATTGGTAATCGTCGTAACTAACTGCTTGTCCTTCTCCTCATAGCTGAACGTAGTTGGAGCATGCCCAGCAACTGCATCCTGCTGCTTGATGACGCGACCTTCATGATCATACGTATTCTCGAACAGCTGGACGCCCTCACTCGATGCGCTGACAATCCGATTGCTGCTGTCGTAGCTGTAAGTCGTGGCATTTCCAGCTGCATCAGTTATTTCGCTCAAGCGACCGGCTGCATCATAAGAAAATTGGACGGAACGCGCTGCCGGATCAACTACCTTAGCCACTCGGCCTGTCGCATCATAGCTGAGTGTCAAAGCCGCTCCTGTCAATGGATCACTGATGGTCGATAAAGCACCATTCGCGGCATAACCAAATGCCAGCTTCAGCCCGCTTTTCTCCTCGATTTCAGTCAAGCGCCCTGCAGCTGTGAAACGATAGAATGTACCGTCATTGCGTTCAAGCACATAAGTACCATCCGAATTTTTCGTCAAATGATCCAATCTGGTTGCTTTATCGACTGACGAATAAGTACCGTCCGCTGCTCTATTAAATACATTCGAACGGAAGGCATTCCAGTAAATCGTTACGTTGTTCACGCCAGCCTCAAGCTTCATCTCGAAGTTATGGCTCCAGCCGACTCCCAGATCACCAGTACCCGTTAACAACGAATGATATTGGGCCTGAAAAGGAATCGGAACCGCGCCATGTGCCGTAAGCAAGGTGCGATTAATAATTTGTGCTCCAGTTGCCGTATCAATTGGATCAGCATGGAATGTCTGTGGATCATAGTCCGACGGGTCCAGCGTCTTCACTTTGTCCGCTGCACCGATACCGGATATTGGTGTGCCATCTGCTCCAGGGAAGCTCAGGTCAATGGCGCCAAATGGTGCAAATACGATATATTCCGCGCCGCTTGTATTCGTAAGCAGCAGCGTTGCTCCCGCGTTTACATTTAGCGGACTTTGTCCTGGCTGCTCATTGCCCGAACCGCTACGATACGTAAAGGAGCCGCCGGCTTTTAACGTTTGAGTTGACGAGGTCAGATTTTTAGCCTGAACCGTTTGATCAGCTTTCAGCGTTTCCTGCTCAAGTGCCGGATCAGTACGATCTACATAGCTGAAAGACTCATAAGGCCCCCAAATACTTAACGATTGACTAAGAGGGCTCGTTACAACCATCTTTTCAGCTAGAACAAGCTCGTGCGTTGCTGCTGTATCACGAGAAGCGTAACCAAGCACTGTTCCCGTGCTATTATACGATGCCCAGTCCATTGTGCCACTGCTGGTAAAGGACCATATCTTCGGGCTGATATTTGTCAGCTCGACCGTATTTTTGAACGAAACCGGAACAATTCGCAGGGCTGGCTCATCCTGCTCCGTTACAAGGAAAGCAAGCGCGCCGCCCGTAACAACGGTTCCGGTACCAATTCGGCTCGTGATGACTAGCTTATGGCCTATCGGTACGCTTATAGCTGTATTAGTTGCTTCTCTCAAATAGCGTACAGGTGCTCCTGCGCTATCATACAAAGCGTAATCATATTTGCCGCTAAGGTTGATCGTAGACGCGCCGCCCGATTGATTTTTCACCGCCAGTGTTTCGCCTATTGCCAAAGCTTTTACAAACTCATTGGCATTGCCGCCGTCGGTTACATTAATCGCATCGGTTGGCGCCATAACCGTTATAGGAGCGATATCCGCGTTGGTAATCAGCATCCGCTCTGTTGAGTCAATCACACGCGGGTTCAATAAGCTGCCGTTGCCGAAACGCTGCATATTTCCCCATAAATCGTAAATCTGATAGTCATATTTCCCAATAATCCGCAGATTGAAAGAATCAGGTGAAATATTGCGCAGCGAATAGGAAGCCCCTGGATCAAGCGACTTAATCGTCACGGCCCGAATCATTCTCGGGGTAATGTCGAAAGCATCATAAGCACCGCTAACGGTGACGGTATGCGTAACAGATGGGGTCAGCACAAACTTCGCATCAACCGCAATAATCTGCTCCTTCTGCGTTGCCCCAGCCCCATAGCTGTTAACGGAGCCATCTGCTGCGTATTCTGCATGATCATATGTGCCATCTAAATACAGGCTCATTCTTTTATTCGTTTTTTGCTTAATTTCCAGCGTCCCATCTCCAGATAGTGTACGAACAAAAGAAACGGGATTTGCCCGATTGCTAATTTGGAACAAATCATAGGCCCCATAAGCAACCATATTGCTGGTGCCGCTGTTCATAATGGCTGCTTTTTCGCCTACAGCGACAGCCTGTCCAATAGAAGCGTTCCGCTCGCGATAGTAGCTTTTAATCTCGCCTGCTGCATCGTACAGCGCCAAATCATAGACGCCTGTCATTTTCACATTGGCATCCTTCGTACCGGTGTAAGCAGCCTCAAAGCTGCTGCCCGGCTGAAGCGTACGCTCGAATAACGCAGGGTTCGTACGATTCGTCAATTGGAAAGCGTCATAAGCGCCTTCAACCGTAATGGCTTGGGAATTCGCATTCGTTAGCGCGATGCGGTTTCCTGACGAAATAATCTCAAGCGCCGCCGTTTGATCCCGTCCGAGTTCCCTGACATCCTGATCCGCAGCAAACTCAACGAAATCATATAGTCCGCTCGGATAGACCTCATAAGGAGTCAGCTCCTTGTTTGTCGCTTCAAAGCTTTCGCCTGGAGCGAGCGTACGCTGAAACGTTACGGGATTCGTACGGGCATTGTTGTCAAAAACATCATAAGCACCGTAAACGACAATGGACTGAACATCCGTGTTCATCACCGCAATTCGCTGCCCCGTATTTACCAATTTATTTTTAATGATGTTTTGCTGCCTTGCATAGGTTTTTAAACCATTTTGATCAAAAAGCGAATAATCATATTTGCCCGTCATATAGACAGAGGCATCATCTACTCCTTTAAAAACAGCCTCCATGCTTTGGCGAGGTGCAAGGGTTCGTTCAAAAAGAGCAGGATTCGCCCGGCCTGTCAATGCGAATACATCATATGGCCCTTCAATAGCCATAGAAGAAGCCTGTGCATTCGTAACCGCCAAACGATTGAGCCCAGACACATTTTTGACCGTTGTACCATGCTCACGCTCGACATCGGTTACATCATTAGCAGAATCATATTGCGCCAGATCATAAAGTCCTGTCGAATAAACCGGGAACAGCTTGCCCGTCTGATTTCGCAGCTCCATGCTCTCATTCGCCGTCAATACCCTGCTGAACGTAACCGGATTAGCACGGCTCGTAATCGCAAACAGCTCATAAGGGCCATAAACCTCCATCGCCGTTGTACCGGTATTCATAACGGAGACATGTTTACCTGCATCCACATCGCGGTAAGCGATCGTGCGCCCGCGTGCATAGCTGTCTGGATTGCCGGCGGCATCATAATCCATAACATCGTGCTTGCCTGTCAGATCCACTCGTTCATTATAAGTGGACGTATTTTTCGCCTGGGCGCTTTGCCCAACTGCAAGCTCCTTCACAGCCAAGGCTGGATTCGTGCTCGATTGAACAAGCGTCACATCATTAGGCGCAAGAATTTGCAGCACGGAGCTCCCGCTGCCTGTCAGCGTTATCCGTTCCGAGTTATAAAGAATTTGTCCGAGGGAGGTTTCCTTGCGCTTTGATGAGCGCGGCTCTCCTGTCGTTTTATAACTGGCCTGATCGTACGTTCCTGACATATTTAAATGGAACAGCGTCGGGCTGATATTCGTCAGGCGCATGCTCTGTCCATTGGCCAAAAAGCCCTTGTAAAGCGCAGGAGCTGATCGGTCCGTTAAGCGAAAAGCATCATAAGGGCCCGATAAAACAATTGGCGCCGTACCGCTGTTGGAGATGATGATTCGCTCCGTGTCATCTACAATATGGCTGTCAGCCGTCTGCGGGTTGCCGAATTCGCTCACTTCATTTCCCGTATCATAGGTGACATAATGATGCTGATTATTCAAGCTGACCGTAAATGATTTAAGCGAGATATTATCAGCCTGAACGGTTTCCCCTGCCACCAGTGTCTTATTAAAGCTGACCGGAATGGAGCGCGATACGAACCTAAAGGCATCATAAGGCGCAATAATTTCCGCTGCCCCGCTGCCGACATTCGTAAAAGCGGCGCGTTCTCCCGCACTGATGCTGAAGCTGCCTAAAGAACGATTTGCATAGTAATTATTAATATTCCCTAAGCTGTCGTACATCGCATAATCGTACAGGCCATTCATCGTAAACGATCCGTTGCCTGACAAGCGATTCGTCGCTTCATAGCTTTGCCCTACTGCTATTGAGCCAATAAAAAGGGCTGGGTCTGTGCGGCCAGTGAAGCTGAATCCGTCTGGAGGCCCGACGACTTCGGCTGTACCGCCGTCTGTTTTGGTAATGACGATGCTGCCGCCAGCAGGAATTGTCTTTGTCCCTGCCGTTGTCGTTATTTTCCGTCCATAATCGGCAACACTGCCGTTTGCGCTATATTGTGCAAAATCATATGCCCCTTTTAAATTCAGAACATAGCTTTCGGATGATGTGTTTTTGACTAGAACACTTTGACCACTGGTCAGCGTCTGCGTATAAAGCGCAGGGTAAGCACGTGCTTTAGTTGGAATCGCATCATAAGGACCCTCGATTACGAGCGGTACGTCCGAATAATTGCTCACAATCATTTTTCGACCAGCATACAACATATCTGATGTAAAGCCTGTATGACCATAAGAGTCGAGAACGCCTGCGGCATCGTAAATCGCATAATCATAATTTTTATGGCTGAAATACATCGTGAACGTATAAGGAGTCACATTTAACGCTTCTAAATGCTGGCCCTGCTGCAGCGTTTTCACAAACACCGCTGGATTAGTACGGCTGGCGAACGAGAACACCTCATAAGGCGCCAGCACCTCATAGCTGACGGTTCCCGTATTTGTAATAGCTATACCTTCCCTTGCTGGAATCGGCATCGTTCCACCAGCATGAGTGCGGTCATAGGTGTTGGGAATATCATTGGCATTGTAATCGGCATGGCTGTTTTTGCCGCCTACGTCAATGCTTTCCGATGTGGTAATCAGATTGGTTGCCTTCATGCTCTGCCCTGGAAACAGCAAATATTTTTTCAAGGCAGGTGTAGAAGTATAACTTGCACCGAGCTCTCTTGTTACCGTCTTCAGCACAACTCCGCTTGCTGACGTATTCGTAATAACGAGCCGCTGCCCGCCTACGATGCTAAGCGACTTTTTGCCTGTGCCTTGGCCAAAGTTGACAACTGACCCATTGGCCGCATAACGGGCATAATCATAAGACGTGCCTTCAGCGGTTACCGCTGTAGTGGATGCAGCAAAACTAGAGGTTACAACCGCTGAAGAATAACCTGGAACGGTATAGTTAAGCGGAGCTGCATAAGTGACATTTGGCTTCACGAGGAAACCCATCGTAAAAGCTAAAGCAAGGCAGGCTAAGGTCAGCCACTGTATCGTTTTGCGAATCATTATGGTTGCCTCCGGCTGATTGTGAAGTCATCTGCATAAAATCCAACGGTTGCATCAGAGCTTTCGACATACAGAGAAAGCTCCGATGCATCTCCGCTATAGCTGTAGGGCCCTTCAAGAATCGCCCATTCCCCAGCCTTTACGACATTTACACTGACGTTATCGTAGTAATCGGCACCTTCTGCTGTCTTTCTGTGAATCGTCATCAGCAGATTGGCTGGTGCAGAATCGTCTAGCAAACGGAAAGCCGCTCTCACCGTGTAGGACTGGTCCGCTTGCAAGGCGTTCGTCAAATTCAATAGCGGCCCTTGCCACTCTGCCGTGCGATTGGTTACTTTGAGACTGCGCTGGCCGCTGCTGGCTGCCTCATCCGAATTGCTTAATACGACTCCTTCTCCGAGCGCATTCCAGCCTTGCAAGCTGCCATCTTCAAAATCATGGCTGATAACAGGAGGAGCAGCTTCATGCTTCTTCACCTGAAACTCATCCAAATAGAAGCTGGCCGTGGCGTTCGCGCTTTCCATATAAACGGTTAAATGGGTTACCTCCCCGGTAAAGGTATAAACCCCTTTGAAGAAAGCCCAGCCATCTGCCGTCACATGGCTCGCACTAATATTTTCATAATAATCCGTACCATCCGCGGCTTTGCGATTCATCGTTAATAAAATATCAGAGGAGGGCGTTCCTTCCGAAAGCTTAATTTTGCCGCTAATATCGTAAGTGGCTCCTTTCTTCATAAAGGAGGTCAAATTCAGAATAGGGCCTTGCCAGGAAGCTGTTCTTCCCGAAATTTTGAGGCTGCGGCTTCCGGCACTTGCTGCCTCCTGGGAATTGGCTGCCACAACACCATCACCCTGCGCGCTCCAGCCTTGCGTCGTCCCATCTTCAAAATCATGCAATAGCGTTTCAGTAGAAGGGGCAGGAGCAACATAAACATCAATGCTCGCATCATCCAAATAGAAG
Organism: Paenibacillus sp. JT22N7; assembly: GCF_059383875.1. Lineage (NCBI taxonomy): Bacteria > Bacillati > Bacillota > Bacilli > Caryophanales > Paenibacillaceae > Paenibacillus > Paenibacillus sp. JT22N7. The sequence goes on along the minus strand of NZ_JBXENY010000002.1, from coordinate 559,919 downwards.
GCAGCTGTATCGCTTGCGCTTTCCAAGTAGAGAGACAGATTAGACGCCTCTTGGCTAGTCATATAAACGCCCTCTAATACAGCCCAGCCATCAGCGGTAACCGTTTGGGTATTCAAATGGTCATAAAAGCTGCTTCCATCAGCCAATGTCCGCCTAATCGTCATCATGATTTGTGTCGATGCTTCCCCTTGAGCAAGACGTACAGCTGCTTTAATGCGGTAGCTTTTTCCTTTCTCTATCCATTGGGTTGCATCAAGAATCGGGCCCTGCCACGCCGCTGTGCGGTTGGTGACTTTCAGACTGTGCTTCCCGCTTCTCGCGATCTCCTGAGAATTAACGAGTTGAACACCGTCGCCTTGCGAGGTCCAGCCCTGGGTGGTGCCATCTTCAAAATGGTGGACTACGCCTGTTCCACTAACCGGAGGAGCTACTGGGGGAACTACGTCCGCTTTCGTATATTTGGAAGAAAGCATATTTCCATTTTTGTCATAAACATATTCCACACGATCGCCATTGTCATAATCTACAGCTACCAGGCGATTAAGCTCATCGTACGTGTACGTAGCCGCAAAAGCGGCTGAACTAAGCAAACCAAACATAATCAATGTAAACAAACTAATTTTGCCCCACAAGGTGAAACGGCTGCTGCTGTCCTCTGGCGGTGCAGCGCGTTTCATTCCAAGAAATATAGAGAAAGGATGAAAAACATCTACTTTCCTATATTTAGAAAAATACGTAAAACCTTTTAACAATCGGCTTCGCCTCCTGCTTTCCCTTGCTGCATCCTGCATTTCATCCATCCTTTTTGTCATTTATTAGATTTCAACTTTACTATACAGACATTCCCATTCCTTTTCATTGAGGGATTTTGTCGAATATAGATTTAAGATGTCGAATCGTGTGAACAAATTTTGATTTAACGACATTTTTCTCCTTTTTATTTTCCTTTTCAAGGTTTTAAAACAAAAAAAAAGAACGAATTGTTAACCGTCTATGAAGACAGTTAAACAAGTCGTTCTATTGTTATATTCACGCTATGAAATCTCTACTAGCCCTCCCGCACGGCCTCGCCACCTGAAGCATAATGCAAGATCCGCTCAAGCGTCGCTTCCTCTCTTAACATCGTATGGCGGATAGAGCCGCCGTGCATGACGGCAATTCGGTCGGACATGCCGAGCATTTCCGGGATATCGGAGGACAGCATAATGATTGATTTTCCGGACAGCACCAGCTCGTTCATAATGTTGTAAATGTCGATTTTGGAGACGACGTCGATGCCTGCCGTTGGCTCTTCAATAATGAAAATACGGGCATTGCTGAACAGCCACTTGGCTAAAATGACCTTCTTCTGTTTGCCGCCGCTGAGGTGCATCGGCAGCTCCGTCTCTTCGCCGGTAATTTCCAGGCGATCCATCAAATCTCTCGCATAAGCAGCTTCCTGTCCGCTGCGTATAAATCCGGCTCGCGACACGCGCGGGAGATTCGTCAGCGTAATATTTTCAGCAATCGGCGCATTTAAGATCAGCCCTTCCTCTGAATGGAGGCCCGTCACATAGCAAATGCCGTTTGCCTTCGCCTTATGCGGCGTCATCTCCTTAAAGATACGCCCATTCAAATGAATCGCACCTTCATAAGGACCCTCTATGCCAAAAAGCACCTTCGCGAGCGTTCGCCTCCCCGCGCCGCCAAGCCCGGCAATCGCCAAAATCTCGCCCCTGCGCAAGCTCAAATTGACATGGTTCAGCCTTCCTGCCACGCAAAGCCCTTCCGTTCTCAGCAGCTCGCCGCCGAGCTGTACCTTCAGCTTCGGGTAGCGGTTATGCAGCTCCTTGCCCGCCATCGCTTCCATTATTTCCGGCATGCTGGCCGCATCGTTCATGCGCCAGGTCCGAATGATCGCACCATCACGCAGCAGCGTAGCCTGATCGGCAATTTGCTGGAGATCCTCCATTCGGTGGGAAATGTAAATGATAGCCACACCCAGCTTTTTCACATGGCGAATAGCCTCGAACAGGCGCTCGCATTCCTGATTGTTCAGCGCGGCCGTCGGTTCATCCATAATAATGATCCGGGCCTGCTGGGACAGCGCCCTGATCAGCTCGACGAAACGTTGATCGCCGATGGACAGCGAATTCACGCGCGCCCGGGAATCGACCACCATACCAAATTGCTGCAAATAGCTCGCGGTCTGCTCATGCAGCCGCTCCCAGTCGATCAGCTTCGGCCATAACAGCGGCTTCAAGGGCTCGCGGCGCATAAAAATATTTTCCGCAATGCTCAAATCCTGAAACAGCCGCAGCTCCTGATGAATCGCTGCAATGCCCAGCTCCTGCGCCTCATTCGGGCTGCCAATGCTGACAAGCTCCCCGCCAATCGCAATCTCTCCAGAGTCTGGCGGAAAAAGTCCGGCTAATATTTTCATCAGCGTCGATTTGCCCGCCCCATTTTCCCCGATAATCGCATGAACCTGGCCGCTTTCAATCGTCAAATGGATGCCATCCAGCACACTCATTTCATTAAAGCGCTTTCTAATATTTCGCAGCGTCAATAATTCGCTCAACTTCGTTCTCTCCCCCGCAGGACTACTCCAGCTCAAACGTCGTATACAGCTTGATTGCATGTTCAAAATAATATTTTTTATATTCGGCCGGCAGCTGTTTGTTTGTGATTACTTTGCCCGCCATCGTCAGCTCTCCCAGCTTCGCAAAGCCCGGCGCATCAAATTTCGTATAATCCGCAGCTATAATGATTTCGCCTGCCATGCGCTGCACGCCCTGAATCATCATCGCTTCCTCATAGCTGTCAACCGTATAGCCCGCCTGAAAATGAGCCCCCTTCACGCCAATAAACGCCTTCGTCACATAAATGCCGCTTAGCGTCTGCAGCGCAAAACCGCCTATGAGCGTAGAGGTGCCCGCAATTAAATCGCCGCCTGTCAGCATAACCTTCACACCTTGCGTATCTTTAAGCGCTAATGCGACTAGCAGGTCATTCGTGACGACCGTCACTTTCTTCTCCTTCAAGTGCCTGGCAATTTCCAAACAAGTTGTACCCGTCCCGATAAAAATCGCTTCGCCGTTCTCAATATGCCGCGAGGCAATTTGCCCAATAAGCCGCTTCTCGCCCTGCAGCTTGTCTTCTACTGCCAGTGTCGGCATGCCCGGCTGATCTTCCTCATTCAGCACGGCACCGCCATATATTTTCACCAAAAAACCTTGCTGCTCCAGCTTGTCGAGATCCCGGCGAATCGTTACCTCGGTCACCGAGAAACGTTCGCTCAGCTCCACAACGTCAACACGCTTGTCTTTTAATAAAATTTGTTTAATTTTTTTGATTCTCTCTATCGCAAACATAAGGTATGCTCCACTTTCTTTGAATGATTCTTATGGTGCGATTATAGCATATTTCTGTTTGTTTGTGATTGGCCCTCTGCCCGCCCTAATAACGCCTTCTATTTTTGCCGATACATATAGGTAGTAAAACTTACGAACTATTGCTGCAAAAGATGCCAGGGAGGCTGCTTTCATTGATGAATAGCTTGTTTATGCGTATTTTTATGTTTTTCTCGATTATTTTGCTTATTATTGGCTCGGTGCTTGGTGTTACGCTCTATCGTGCTTCCGCCCATTTAGTAGAAAACTCGATGGGAATGCAAGCACAATCCGTAGCGGAGCGGGCAGCCAGCCTTGTTGATACGAAGCAATATGATAAGCTCAGCACAGGCATGGAGCAAACTGATTATTACAATGAGCTTCGTGCCCAGCTTAACGATATGCGTGAAGCGAACGGCTTAAAATATTTATATACGCTCGGCATGCGCGAAGAGGGTGGACAGCCGGTCTACTTCTATGTCGTCGATGGAGCCCCTCAGGACGTAGCAGAGGATGATTTTTCCCCCTTCGGTTCGGTTGAAGAGACTCCCTATGCTGGCATGATTACAACCTTTCAAGAAATGAAGCCGAGCATTGGCGAGCTGACTCAAGATGATTATGGTTCTACTTTATCTGCTTATGTGCCGATTATGTCTGCCGATGGCAAGCTGCTTGGCCTCGTCGGGGCTGATCTTGATGCGACTAAGGTGTTCGAGCTAATGGAACAAAACCGCAATACGATGATATGGATGGCACTGGCGATTTTTGTGCTCAGTCTGCTGCTCGTTTATTTGCTCGCCCGATATTTGACAGGGCCGCTCGTCCAGCTTAAAAAGCTGATTGCCCGTGTCGGCAGCGGCGACTTAACGGTCGCCATTGACCTGAACCGCAAGGATGAGGTTGGACAGCTGGCCGCTGCTTTCAAGACGTTTGTAGAAGATACGCGCATGGTCATTAGCGGCATTCGCAGCAGCTCAGACCGGCTGCTTACAGCTGCCGAAGCCGTTTCTTCCCATTCCCTTGCGACGAAGGAAGCAGGCGTTACGATTACAGACAGCATTCAGCAAACGTCGGAAGGCGCTGCCGCTCAGGTTGTACGTGCTGGGGAAGTCACGCATGCGATGGAAGCGATAACTTCAAGCATGCAGCACATTGCCCATTCCGCTGTCATCGTCTCATCCGTTTCGGAAGCGACGACAAGCAGCGCTAAAAATGGCGAAGAAGCGATTTCCGCTGTCATTGAGCGGATGGACACCATTCATGCCGCCACTTCCAAAATGACCGAAACGTCTGCCCAGCTTGAGCAGCATTCCGGTAAAATTGTCGAGATTATTGCGATTATGAAAGGCATTGCCGCACAAACCAATTTGCTTGCCCTTAATGCTGGAATCGAGGCTGCCCGTGCAGGCGAGGAAGGGCGCGGCTTCGCCGTCGTTGCCTCCGAGGTGAGGAAGCTTGCTACACAATCACAGGAATCCTCCGAGCATGTGGCAACGCTCATCTCTGAAATTGTCCGCCATACCTCCGAGCTGTCCAGGCAGATGGAAACGAGCAATACGGAAGTAGTCGCAGGATTAAGCGTTGTACAGGAGGCCGGAGCATCGTTCTCCTCCATCCATTCCGGCATTGGTACGATTAATGAGCGCCTGCACGAAGTATCTGCCGCATCCGAACAGCTGTCCGCCGGATCGCAGGAGGTTGCGGCCTCCATCGAGGATATGGAGAGCATCTCCCGCGGGTCGGCCTCCCGTTTTGAACAGGTTGCTGATGCTTCCGGGCTGCAGCTGGCCTCGATGAATGAGATCAGCTCATCAGCGGAATCGCTGCGTCAGCTCTCTGAGGAGCTAAACGCACTCATTAGCCGTTTTAAAACGGAACAAGCGTAAATAAACGTTTCCTTCCTTTGTATGCGGCGCCCGTTTCGCAGTGAAATAGAAGCATAAAATCCCGTCATTTCTAGGGCCTTCATTTCCCCGAAGGCCCTCCTTGTTATATAATGAAGGTTGGCCCATTAGCCCTGCCATGCTGGCATGGAAGCCTGGTTTATAGATAGGAGAGTAGATATGGACATTATACAAATGGATATTAATCTGATTGATGAAGATACGGACCAGCCCCGTTACCAATTCGACGAGCAGTCGCTGCAGGAGCTCATAACCAGCATCTCGGAGCTTGGCTTGCTGTCGCCGATTAAAGTCAGAAAAACGGATAACGGACGCTACAAAATTATATATGGCAACCGCAGATATAAAGCTTGCATCGCGCTCGGGAAGCCGACGATTCCTTGCATCGTCTCGACGATGACCAATGAAATGGATATTTATTTGGAGCAAATCGCCGAAAATTTGACGCGTGAGGGCTTCTCGCCGATTGAAGAGGCGGAGGCGTTTCACAAGCTGCTGAACAATGAGAAATTCAGCAGCTCGGTGAAATTTCTGGCGAGCAAGCTCAGCAAGCCGGAATCGTATATAAAAAATAAATGCGAGCTGCTCAAATTCAGCAGCGCGGTCAAGAAGCGGATCGTCAGCGGCACAGCAATCCGCAAGGATATGCTGACGGAAGATCAGCTGCTTCCGCTTAAAGACTTGCCGATGGAGCTGCGCGACCCGCTCGCGCTTATTTTTGCGCGTGACGAAATGCCAGTCAGCGATGTCAAGAAAATCGCCAAGCTATTCAAAGATCCAGACATTTCCGCTAGCACGAAGGAGAAGCTGCTGTTCAAGAACGGCCCCGCGCTGCTCGAAACGTGGTCCATTCGCCAGAACAACAAAGCTGAACGGGCCAAGCCCGCCCAGCCAGCAGAGCCGAAAAAGAAAGCTGCCCCCTCGCAAGCGGAGCAGCAATCTGGGCAGCAGCCTATGCAGCAGCTTGTACAAGGGCAAGAACAGCAGCAGGTCGGCGTATTGGACAATCTGCCTAATCAAACAGCTTTGCTTGCTGCTGATGCGGCTTCTGCAGATATCGCAGCTGTTTCGGTTTCGGCCGCGCAGCCACCAGCTGCTAATGGGTCTGCAGCAACTGCTCCTGCTCCTGTTACAGGCGTAGTGACAGGAGCTACTGCCGAAGCAGAAGCGGATGTCGATGGGGATGTCGATGGTATGCCTCCTGTGCTAGCCCAGCTTCAGCAATTAATGATGACGCTGGAGGCTGCGGGCGCGCCGCCACTGGCAAAAGCGCTTGAAAGCATGGAAACGGAAGCCAGAGACACTTTTCTACAGGACGTCGACAAGCTAATTGTCCATTTGCAGCATCAGCTGATGGAATGGAACCAGCTTAAAGAATAGCCTACCTAATACCAAGCTTTATACGTTCTTTGAGAGTTTACTATTGCTAGTGCTACTAAAATTGCTATAAACCCGCTGCATCAAACACAAAAAAGGCTGCCCTATCGTCCATACAGACGAGGGGCAGCCTTTCTCTATTGCAAGCTGAATCCAGCTCTATTATTCTGCGTACATTTTTTCCCGAAGCGCTTTAACCTCTTCGCTTTCAAGGTACTCATCATACGTCATCATGCGATCTATCAGTCCGTTAGGCGTAATTTCCATAATGCGGTTGGCAATCGTTTGAACGAACTGATGGTCATGCGAAGTGAACAGAACCGTGCAATCCGTATCGATTAAGCCGTTATTGAGCGCTGTAATGGATTCGAGATCCAAGTGATTCGTCGGCTCATCCATCAGGAATACGTTGGAGCCGCTGAGCATGATTTTGGATAGCATACAGCGGACCTTTTCTCCACCGGACAATACGCTTGCTTTCTTAATCGCATCGTCGCCAGAGAACAGCATGCGTCCAAGGAAGCCGCGAATGAAGGTCTCATCCGGATCTTTGGAATACTGGCGCAGCCACTCGACCAAGTTCAGATCAACACCGTCGAAGTACGACGAGTTGTCTTTCGGGAAATAGCCTTGCGTTGTTGTAACGCCCCACTGGTAAGTACCAGCATCCGCTTCAACCTCGCCCATCAAAACTTGGAACAATAGCGTCTTCGGCTGTTCGTTCGGGCCAACAAAAGCGATTTTATCGCCTTTATTAACGGCAATCGTCAGGTTATCCAGCACCTTCACGCCTTCTACAGACTTCGTCAAGCCTTCTACGAGCAGCAGCGATTTGCCGGCTTCGCGTTCGCCCTTGAAGTTGATAAACGGATATTTCCGGTTCGAAGGACGAATGTCATCGAGGGAAATTTTATCAAGCAGCTTCTTACGGGAAGTTGCCTGCTTGGATTTCGATTTGTTCGCGCTGAAACGCTGAATGAACGCTTGCAGCTCTTTAATTTTGTCTTCCTTCTTCTTGTTCTCGCCGCGCATCAAGGAAAGCGCCAGCTGGCTGGACTCATACCAGAAGTCGTAGTTGCCGACATACATCTGGATTTTACCAAAATCGATATCGGCGATATGCGTACATACCGTGTTCAGGAAGTGACGGTCATGGCTGACCACGACGACAGTTCCTTCATATTTTGCAAGGAAATCTTCTAACCAGCGGATCGACTCAATGTCCAAGTGGTTGGTAGGCTCATCGAGCAGCAAAATGTTCGGTTCGCCGAACAATGCTTGCGCGAGCAATACACGTACCTTCTCGTTACCGCTCAGCTCCGACATCGACTTGTCATGCAGATCTGGCGTGATGCCAAGGCCGTTCAGCATTTCTGCCGCTTGCGACTCGGCTTCCCAGCCGTTCATGTCGGCGAATTCAGCTTCCAGCTCGCCTGCGCGCATGCCGTCTTCATCGGTAAAATCAGCTTTCGCATACAGCGCATCTTTCTCTTTCATTACATCATAAAGCTTCTTGTGGCCCATCATAACCGTTTCAATAACAGCAAACTCGTCATATTCAAAATGGTTCTGTCTGAGTACAGCAAGACGCTCGCCCGGTGTAATATGAACCTCACCGCTTGATTGCTCTACTTCTCCGGACAATATTTTCAAAAACGTCGATTTACCTGCGCCGTTCGCGCCAATAAGGCCGTAGCAGTTGCCCGGCGTAAACTTAATGCTAACATCTTCAAAAAGCGCCCGCTTCCCAAATCGAAGCGTTATGCCAGTAGTACTAATCATGGTTCCAATCCCGTCCTTCACATTCATTCTCATTATCTTGCATTATTATAGCACAGTATGCCCGCAAACGAACCTCGAATTGTCAATTCGCTGCATTTTTGCGCGCGAACAGGCCCCGGTGAAGCTGCCGTTTCAAACGGCGACCTTCGGGACCGTGCTCCTTATGTGCCCTGCGCCTGCAAGGCCGCATAAGGCCTTCTGCGCTGCTAACCCTGCTCCAAGCTTAGTCCCAGTGCAGCTTCACTTCATTGCCGGTACGGGAGGATTCGTAGATCGCATCCAATATCCGACTGTTCGTATATCCACTTAGCGCCGAAGCAATCGGCTGCTTGCCTTCGTTAATGCAGTCGATGAAATGCCTGCTCAGCAGCACGCGGTCCTCTTCTCCATCAAATGGCGCGATTTCTGATTCCACTACTTTATCATCCTCATGGGTAACGAAGCAGCCGTTCGTACCAACAAGCGCCGCTCCGCCTTCCGTACCCATCAGATGGATAAATGGCTCCTCGCTTAGCGAAGCCGAATGTGCAGCCCAGCTTACGTCCAGCGACAAGGTCGCGCCATTTTCAAACTTGATCAGCGCTGTCGCCAAATCCTCAACATCATAATAGCCGTCCCAATTCGGCGTACCCCAAGTGCCGATGCCGCGGCGCTTCGGGCCAAACTCGGCATACGTCGAGCCATATACCGATACCGGACGCGGGTTTCCCATCAAATATAGCGACAAATCAAGCATATGCACGCCAATATCGATAAGCGGGCCGCCACCTGCCTGATCCTTGCGGGTAAACCATGAACCCCAGCCTGGAATGCCTTTTTTGCGGAACCAACCGGTTTTTACATTGTAGATGGAGCCGAGATCGCCATTTTCCACACGCGCTTTAATGGCACGGTTAATGCCGAGCCAGCGCATTTGATGCGCCATCATAAGTACTTTGCCAGCAGCCTGCGACGCTTCATAAATGGTGCGGGCCGCCTCGGAATCAATTGCCATCGGCTTCTCAAGCAGCACATGCTTGCCCTGCTTCAATGCCTCAATGGCTAAAGGCGCGTGAAATTGGTTCGGAACGCCGATAATGACTGCATCGAGCTCCGGATCTTCCAAGAGCGCCTGCGGGCTTTCGTGAATCGTCGCGATGCCAAATTCCGCTGCGCGCTGCTCAGCAAGCGGCAAATATACATCCGTTACTGCCGTTACAATTGCGGCTTCGGCCCCAACCTTCTGAAACGTTTCCATATGCACTTTGCCGATAGCCCCGGCCCCAATAATCCCAATACGAATCGGTTGACTCATTACGTGCTCCTCCTAATAACGATGCGCTGTTATTTATTATTGTCGTTCATTGTCTATTTGCCTGCTTACTAAGTATACGCTTGAAACGGGCAGGAAGTCATTTCACAGTTTTGGCTTTCTCTTGTCCGCGTTTGGCATTTATTGTCCTGCAAGCCGCCAAGATTCCCCATGAGGCAGCACGACTATCCGCTCTTCCTCAATACAGCGGCTTTCCCGGCAAGCTTCTAGGCGGTCCAGCGCTTCGCGCGGCGTATCATCAGCCAGCTTGAAGGCACCATAATGCATCGGCACAAAATACTTCGCCTTCACATCCTCGAACGCCTGCAGCGATTCCTCCGGCGTCACATGCTGCGGCCCCATGAACCATTCCGGCTCATAGGCGCCTATCGGCATGAGCGCAACATCGATATGGAATTTGCGCCCAATGTCCTTAAAGCCGGGAAAATATCCGCTGTCACCTGCAAAATAGACGGTGGGCGCAATTCCCGTTACAGGACGGGCAGCATGTCCCGGCCCGTGGGAATGGCCCAGGCGATCTGCTGCTTTGACTGCTTCCGATGCCGCTGCTGCTGCTGGCTGCTCACGCTCCGCCACACTGCTACTTCCGCCCATGCCGTGCAGATGCACTTGCGCGTGCGAGTGGTCGCCGCTTCCGCTTGGCAGCGTTGCATATGGCTCCATCACCCAGCCGCCCCAATGCGAGCTGTTCGTATCCCACGGATTGCGCCTCGTCCAGTGCTGAGACGGCACGAACGTGAATTTTACGCCATGAATATGGACCGATTCCCACCAATGCAGCTCCTTAATGCGGCGAAAGCCCTTGAGCTTAAGCTTGCCTGCAAGTCCCGCAGGGACGAGAATTTGCTTCACGCCTCCCAGCTTGCGGAGCGAGTTAATGTTCAAATGGTCATAGTGCGAATGCGAAATGAGCACGACGTCAACCGGGGGTACATCGCTGATGGGAATGCCCGGGGGCGCAAGCCTTTTTTCAAAAGCCATATTCCCTGACCAGACCGGGTCCGTCACAATGTTGAGCCCCGCCATCTGGATTAGAAAAGTCGAATGTCCGACCCATGTGACGGAAGGATGCTTGCGATTGTGGTGCAAATATTGCAGATCCGGCTCTACATTCGGCACGGTATATGAATAATCTTTGATTTTCATCTTGTTTGATCGTTCTGAGCGCCATCTTTGAAACTGTTTAAAGGAGTTATGCTGTTCAACCTGCTGCTGATTCTCAAATCTTCTGGGTTTCATCCTGGCTTCCTCCTACGCGTTACGAAAATAGAGTATAGCTTTAAGATACCAACTAAGAGTGATCGAAGCAACTTTCCTGACACTTCTAATGCACCTTGTATTCGCATCCTCCTGCAAATTCATGTAAACTAAACCCATAACCTTTGAATTGTATGAACGGAGGATGATAAATGTGAAGCTTTTATCCATTGAACCGACGCCCAGCCCGAACTCCATGAAACTGAATATGGATGAATCGCTGCCGCGCGGCGTAAGACAAACTTTTTCGAAAAAAGAAGCAGAAAGCGCACCGGAGCCACTGAAAAGCCTCCTTGCTATAGAAGGGGTGCGCAGCATTTTCCGCACCGCTGATTTTATTGCCCTGGACCGCGTATCGAGTGCGGATTGGGCGTTCATTCTCGCCGAAGCAAGAACGCTGCTGCACGGCGACGACAGCGGAGCTGGGCAAGCAGCCTTGACCGAGAACAGCTACGGCGAGGCGCATGTGCTCGTACAGATGTATCGGGGCATTCCGATGCAGGTACGAGTGAAAAATGGCGAGCGCGAAGCCCGCTCCGCGCTGCCCGAGCAGTTCACGAACGCCGTCAGCGAGGCGGCCGGCTCCTCGATGATCCGCGAACGCAAGCTGGAGGAGTTCGGCATCCGCTATGGCGAGCTTGAAGAAATCGCCGCCGATGTCGTCCGCGAGCTGGAAGCCGCCTATACGGCGGAGCGGCTAGTAGAGCTAATCGCCGCCGCCAAGGCGCAAGGCGCAGCGGACGGCGATGCCGCAGCCGCTCCGGCACGGCCTGCTCCGCTAACCGCGGGCGAAATTGCCGAGCGGCTGGAATCGCCGGACTGGCGCATTCGTTATGCCGCGCTTGACCGCCTGACGCCCGAGCCTGCGCTGCTGCCGCTGCTTGCCAAGGCGCTGACCGACGACACGGTGTCGATCAGACGGCTCGCCGTTGTCTATTTGGGCGACCTTCGCACAGATGAGGCGATGCCTTATTTATTCCAGGCGCTTCGCGACAAATCGGTATCGGTTCGCAGAACAGCTGGGGATACCCTTTCCGATTGGGGCGATCCTGCCGCTACTGCGCCGATGATCGAATCGCTCAGCGACACGAACAAGCTTGTGCGCTGGCGGGCCGCCCGTTTCCTGTATGAAGTTGGCGACGAATCGGCTATTCCTGCCCTGCGCATTGCAGCACAGGACAGCGAGTTCGAGATTCAGCTGCAAGCGCAAATCGCCTTGGAGCGCATCGAGCGTGGCGAGGAAGCTGCTGGCTCCGTTTGGCAGCAAATGACAGCCGCTCGCCAGCAGGGCAAATAAAGCTCGAGCTGCATATGCTTTGCGCTCTTACTTAAAGATTACCTTTTCTTTTGCCGCTATAAACAAAAGACCTCCTGGCTCACCTTCAGTAAGTTGAAGGGAGACAGGAGGTTTTTTGCTATTTGAATCGCTTTGCTATTGGGATCATTTTTTCGCTGTAAAGCTTATGCTTAACTGTGCGGCTCGTACAATATTCAATAGGTCAGCTGCAATTTCACCAGCTGCGAGCCATCATGCAAATAGGGCTCATAGCGCGCTGAATAGCCAATCGGCACTTGCAGCGCAGCTACGGCGCTTTTGAGATCAGCAGAAAACGTATCGCCTTTCAAATAGCGAAACTCCAGGCTGGTCGCTCCGCGTTTTACGCCAGCGCGGATTTTTTCTGTCAGCGCCGCGCGATCAGCGACGATGTTTTCCGGCTTCAGCCACTGAAAGCCAAGCTGCTGCCCAAGCTTTTTGTAAGAAGCTGCGGCGGAGCCGCCTTTCTTCTCAAGCTTGTCTAGCTCTGCGGAATACGAAGTAGTCGCGGCTGGATAGCTTTTTTTCCATTGATGGTCATGACGCATTTCCTTGTCCGTTTTTAAATAATAGCTGTACTGGATCGTATCGGCTGGCGCTGCGGGATCGGTCGCTACCGGATCATCCCATGTCACATCGAGATGGTACCAATGCCCATCCAGCTTCACCATATTCCACGCATGATCGCCCGTATCAACTGTACCCTCGGCAATTTTCGTCGTAATGCCCGCTTCACTCAGCATTTTGTAGGCAAGCAGCGCATAGCCCTGGCATACCGCGCTTCCAGTCGTAATCGCTTCATAAGCGGTATAATTGCTCAGCGACTGGTCATATCTCAGCTTGCCCGCAATCCAGTCATGAATAGCCTTCACCTTCAAATGGTCATTCATGCCTGAGGTTATAAGCTTCTTAAGCTGCTGCGCGACTACGCGGTCAACCTCGGCCGTCTGCTCCTTCGATTCCCGGTAGCTCGCCTCCATCTTGATCGTTGAACGAGTACCGAGACTGCGCGTCGTATACACATACGACTCCAAAATATACGCCGTATAATCATCCTTCGCCATCGCGCGGTCAATAATAGATTTAAGCTCCGCCGACAGCTTGCTGCTATCCCCGTTATATTGAAGCGTAAAATGCTCTTCTCTATTTTTAAAATGTGCGGCCAATTCCTGCTCCAATTGACTGATCGTTCCGCTGCCTTGGCCCTGCTGCTCCGATGCTGCAAATACAGGCAGCCACTCCGGCTTCATTGTAAAATAAAGCGTGCCTAACACCGCCACCGCAATAACTGCCGGTTTCCAAATGGAAAAACGCATCATGCTCACCCACCTTTTTTGTAACCGATTTCCTTCTTGTAATAAAACTGTAATATATCGCTCAGGTTATATTCATCTTATCCAATTATACTAGCTTTATGACCCCCCTTTATTATATATTCTCTCTTGCAGCCTGCGGCCTTGTTGCCGCAGGCCCTTTTGTTTATTCATTACCCCCATTGGATGATGGAAAACTCATAATATACAATTGCTAGTTTGGGGTAACGATGGATGAGCCCGAATTACAGCTTGCTCACCGCATCAACGAACTGCCGCGCCCGCTCCGTAACAAGTTCAAGCTTGCCTTCTCGTACCCATTCAAGGTTAACGAGCTTGCTGCCCAGACCGACGGCATTTGCGCCAGCGCCGAAATATTCGCCGAGGTTATGCAAATCCGCTCCGCCTGTCGCCATAATCGGAATATGGTCCAGCGGGCCGCGAATTTCAGCCAAATATTTTGTGCCCAGCGTTCCCATCGGGAACAGCTTGACCGCTTCCGCTCCAGCCTTCCAAGCTTTGACGATTTCGGTAGGGGTCATGACGCCAGGCCACACAGAAACGCCATGCTCCGCGCCGTAAGCAATAACCTCCTCGTCGAGATTCGGCGAAATAATAAACTGTGCCCCTGCCGCTAATGCCTCCTGCGCCATCTTAAGGTCCAGCACCGTACCTGCGCCGACAATAGCCTGACCGTCAAACTTGGTGCGCCAGCGATGGATCATCGTTGTAGCGCCTTGCGTATTCAGCGTAATTTCCATTAGGCGGATTCCGCCGTCTATTAATGCTTGTCCTGCCGCATCAGCATGGCGATCCTCAATTCCTCTAAGAATTGCAACGATTTTGTGCTCAAGCAGCTGCTTCAACGTTTCGCTCATTCCAAAGCTCCCCCTTCGGCTTTACAAATCCTGATTCCAATAATCTCGTAAAATTTTCAAAAATAAATTCGGAAAGGCCAGCTCATCCATATGCTCCGGTCCAATCCATCGATACGGCTTTCGGGGCTCTCCCTGCTGTTCCGCCTGCTCTGTTCGCTCTGCCTGCCCTGCTTGCTCAACCTGCTCTGCAAGCTGCTTTCCAGCAGCTGTATAGACAGCCGCAGCTTCAGCAGCCATTTGCGCCATTGGCACCGTAGGCCCTGCATTCATCGTACCTAGATCCGCCTTATAAACTCTCATTTTCCAATGGATATGGCTGAAAATATGATCGGCATCCATCAGCTGGCGCTGAGGACGAATGAGCAAGCCCGTATCGCCTGCGACGGCCTCGGTCAGCAGACCGCCAAGCGGTGCTTGCTCTGTCAGCTGCTCTTCCCCGAAACGCAGCAGCGGTTCCAGCTCCTTCGGCACGAGCAAATGCGGCAGCTCCCACATTTGGGCAAGCAGCCCGGTTGCCGGACGCTGCCGGACAAGCACCTTGCCTTTATGCTCACCTGAGCCTTCGATTATGACGCCAATGCGCGCTTCCGGCCGCGGCGGCTTCGCCTTCGATTTAATAGGAAGCACCGTCTCGCGGCCTTCGATTCTTGCCTCGCAATGCTCCATAACCGGACATGGCAGGCAGCTAGGCGACTTTGGCGTACAGACGAGCGCTCCCAGCTCCATTAGTGCTTGATTGAAATCGCCTGCTGCGCCTTCAGGAATGAGCTCGGCGGCGAGCTTTTCGATTTTCACCCGCGTGGCTGGCTTCGCAATATCATCCTCCAGCGCAAAATAACGGGAAAGCACGCGCATGACGTTGCCATCTACAGCTGGCTCAGGCCGATTAAAGGCGATGCTCATAATCGCCCCGCTCGTATAAGGCCCAACGCCTTTCAATGCGGCGACGGCTGTTTTATCATCCGGCACCTGCCCTTGATGCAGTTCCATCACTTGGCGCGCTCCCGCTTGCAAATTCCGCGCCCGCGAGTAATAGCCAAGCCCCTCCCAGCACTTAAGCACCTCAGGCTCGGGAGCTTCGGCAAGCGCCTGAACCGAGGGGAATTTGTCCATAAATCGTTCATAATAAGGAATAACGGTATCGACTCTCGTTTGTTGAAGCATAATTTCCGATACCCATATCCGGTAAGGATCGCGGCTTTTACGCCATGGCAAATCGCGATTGCCTCTCCGGTACCAATGCAGCAGTTCTCTGCTGAAATGTTGTTTTGCTTCCGCTGTCATGTATTTCTGTACTCCTCTCGATCTGTTTGCCCCGCCTCCTGCCAAGCGCTGCTGCATATAATTCGGCGGTATTCCGAAGGCGTAATGCCCGTCTGCTGCTTGAACAGCCGTGACAAATAATGATTGAGCATGCCGACCTCCGCCGCAATTGCGGCAATCGGCAAATTCGTCGTGCGCAGCAGCTTCTTGGCGGTCGCTATTCTCCGCTGCGTGATGTATTGAACGAGCGAGCAGCCGACTTTATTTTTAAACGCAGCATGAAATCCTTCAGCCGACAGGTCTGCCAGTCTGGCCAGCACACCAATTGGAATTTGATATTTCAAATTTTCTTCAATAAAATTAAGCACTTCATCATAGACGAGCACATCATTCCAGTGCTCATGCTCGGACAGCTGCAGCAAAGTTGTGTTTTGCGTCCGGCTGTCCTCCATGAAAAGCGCAATCAGCTCGAAAAGCACAGCCTTCGTCCGCAATTCTCCCGTGAGGTCGCTCTCTTCCTGCGCCGCGAGCATCTTCGTAAACAGCTGCTTCACGATCTGCGCATCCTTTACTTCAACCTCTAACGGCAAATGAGCCAAATGGATATAGGATTCGGCAGCCATCTCCGCGCGGAAATGGCACCAATAATGGATAAAATGATTATCGCCCAGCGAGCCATACCTTCGTGCCCAGCCTGGACGCAGCAAATACAGCCGCCCGGCGCTGACCTTATATTGGGTCTCGTTCATTTCCAGCCAACCTTCACCTTTATCGACGTAGCATAAGCAGAAATAGTCAGGCTCAGCGCGCCTCATTATCCAGCCTGCTGGGCTTTTCGAATAGGATGCCACCATCACATCAGCCTTTAGCTGCTTAAACTGTTGGTTGAGCATATGTTCGCCAGTTATTTCCATATTCCTTCCATGCCTACCGATCTCTTGTCGTATTTTCTTGTTAGCCTTTTCTATTATAGCGCCCCCCTTGGCAAAATCCTATGGAAGTTGCAGCAAGCAATCCGCTATACTGAGTCTATGATTTCCTAAAATTGATAACTTGGGAGGAACCCTTATGTTACGCATTTCTCTATCAGTCTGGGGCAAAATGCTGCTGCTTGCAGTCCTGACTACCGTTTTGCTTGCTGCCTGCGGAGGCACTTCACAGCCAGGAACGAAAGCAACGCCGCATATGGATGCGCCTGACGGCACCGCCTCTGTCTATAAATCCAATTGCATCAGCTGCCACGGCACAGACCTGCAGGGCCGCATGGGTACTGAGACCAATCTGCAGCAGGTTGGAGCCCGGATGAGCGAGGCAGACATTGTGAAGCAGCTCCAAAATGGCAAAGGCTCCATGCCTCCCTTCAAGGATCGTCTCACAAGTGAGGAAATCGCTGGACTAGCCGCTTGGCTTGCTGGCAAGAAATAGACGAGCAGGCTTGTCCGCCGCCATCGGAATAGGCGGCGAGCAAGCCTGCTGCCAACACATGCTGTATAATATAACGTGCCGAATGCTAGCGGCAGCTAAGATGCTTGAATTCAGTCTCCTTATCTTTATCGGCAGCAAGCCCCCTGATAATGACAAAGTTGACATCAACATTACAATTCGTAGCATAATTTTGTATAACCAACTATTTTGCTACAATAAGCAGCTCGTTTAGGCAAGCCGTTCGACAATGGCTACGGCAGATGCCAGCTCCCGGTCATGCGTAATCGTAATATGAACGCGTATTGCGGCAGCAGATAAACCCAGCCTTTGCCACGCCCCTTCGGACAATACACACTCCGGCTTCCCGGATTCCGAACGTAAAATATTAATATCGCCAAAGCCAATAATGCCGCCAATGCCACAGCCAAACGCTTTGACTACCGCCTCCTTCGCCGCAAAACGGCCCGACGCAAATTGAACTTTTCGCTTCCCTTCATAACCCTCTCCGAGTTTAAGCTCCTGCTCTGTCAAAATTCGCTGCAAAAATCTCCTCGCCGAGCTGCCGGCAAGTATCCCCTGCATTCTGTTCATATCCGTTATATCATGGCCAATTCCTACTATCATTGCTTCGCCTGCCTTCAATGATTACTCGCTCTGTGCTCTGCCTGACTCCTGTGTCCTATCGCTATCCCGCCTGCAAGTGCTACCAAGGCCGCTGCGAGCCATCTGGATTCAAAAGCATAAGCCCCGGTCTTGCCCCTGACTTCACTTCGACAAGCTGGCGCTCCATAATTTCAATAAGCGCAATCGCCGAACGATCCGGCGTAAAATCACCTTCTGCATCAAGCTTGCCCTGCATATAGGTTTGAACCCGGCCGGGATGAAGCACGAGCACATGGCCTCCGCCCTCTTTAATACGGTTGTAAACGAGTTTGGATTGCATATTTAATGCTGCCTTCGACATACAGTAGCCAAACCAGCTCGTACGCGTGCTGTCTTCGATGCTGCCCGCTTCAATCGAGCTCTTCCACCACGCTGGCCTCAATATCGCCAAGTATGGCCGCATTGTTGATAACGATATCCAGCTTATCGGTATGTATAGCTACAAGCCGCGATGCTTCCTTAACGGAATCATCAACTGCGACGTTTAATTCAATCATATGAAGCCGCTCGCCGTACTGCTGCTTTAGCTCAGACAAGCCTTCCCGATCCGAGGCATAACGCCCGGCAAATACGGTAAATCCCTTCAACAGCAGCTGCCTGACAAAGCCGAGGCCCAGACCGCGATCCGCTCCGGTCACTAACGCATATCCCATGCCCTATTCCCCCATATGACGTATTTGCTCCATAATAACAGAAGCTTGCCCGCTTTTGCAGCGGACAAGCTTCTAAAAATACGTTTTTAACTATATGCCAGGAATAGGCGAGCGCTTGTGCTCGGTTTTCAGGTATTGCTTCTCCAGCTTTTCCTTCGCCTCTGCGCCAATTTCCTTACCTTCCAAATAATCGCTGTTGTCATTGTAGGTAATGCCAAGCTCATCCTCATCGGTCTGCCCATCCCATAAACCAGCGGATGGCGCTTTATCCAAAATGCTCTTCGGCACGCCAAGATGCGAAGCAAGCTGGCGTACCTGGCGTTTGTTCAGCGAGCTGAGCGGCGTAATATCAACCGCTCCGTCGCCCCATTTTGTATAAAAGCCTGTAATCGCTTCGGATGCATGATCCGTACCAACAACGAGCAAATTGAGGTCAAAGGCGAGCGCATATTGGACAACCATGCGCGTTCTCGCCTTCACATTGCCTTTGCCGCCGCGGCTAAGATGACGATGGATGCCGATACCTTTCAAACCATGCTCCGTCTCAATGGCGATTTCGTCTACCGCTTCGCCAATGTTCGTTTCCACAGTCTTCGTAATACCGAATGCCTCCGATACCGCGTAGCTGTCGGAAATATCCGACTGCTCGCTGTACGGCTGGTACACGCCAAGCGTCATATAGTCACGGCCGGTTTCAGCTGTCAGCTCATCGGTCGCTTTTTTGCAGAGGCCCGCTGCGACAGCGCTGTCGATGCCGCCACTGATGGCGATCAACAGACCCGTCGTATGGGAGTCCAATACATATTTTTTGAGAAAATCAACGCGGGTGCGGATTTCCTGATCTACATCAATGACCGGCTTAACGCCAAGCCTTTTAATAATATCTGCTTGTAAGCTCATAGTTCCTCCTGCCCTTAGCGGCAGAACCGATCGAACGCATCAGCCAGATCGGCTGCAATATCCGACGCGGAACGGTTCTCGATTTGGTGACGCTCAATGAAATGAACAAGCTCTCCGTCCTTCATTAGCGCGATGGATGGGGAAGATGGCGGGTACGGTGCGAAAAACTCGCGCGCTTTAGCCGTTGCTTCTTTATCCTGTCCAGCAAATACAGTAAACAAATGATCTGGTGTAATATCATGCTGCAGCGCTTCCGCTACACCCGGGCGGCACTGGCCAGCTGCACAGCCGCATACGGAGTTTACGACTACAAGCGCCGTTCCTTTTGCATCGGGAAGATTTTGTTCCACATCCTCCGGTGTGCGAAGCTCTTGAATGCCAAGACGCGTCAAATCATCACGCATCGGTTGAACCATATCCAACATGTATCTCTCAAATGACATGGACACTGAAATACACTCCTTTTTGATAACCTAAATTTAGTTACTATTATAACGCCGGGCAGGAAAATAAAGCAACAGCCGTCCATGTCGCAACTGCTGCTCTATGTTTCCGCACTCCTCCTGCAAGCTGCAAGCAGGCAGCGCTCATCGCTCGCCTCATTAAATAGACGGACGATTCGGGCCGTCCAGCTTCTTGTCGAAACCAGCTTCTGTTTCGGACGTCCCTTTGCGCTTCTTGGCATTTTCAGCATTTTGCTGCTCCTGCTGCAGGGATTGTTCAGACTTCGCTTGATTGCGCTCCATATGTTCTCCTCCTTCATCCGTCTTATGATGACTGACAGGCAAAGGTAGTATGTGCAGGTTTAGTTTCCATTATGTTAATAGCGCGCAGACAAGGCATCCGTTTCCCCTAGCATAAAGGTTAAAATAAAAGTCGTCCCCTCGCCTTCCTCAGACTCCACCTCCAGCTTGCCATTATGCCTTTCGGCAATGCTGAGGCAAAGCGGCAGCCCGAGTCCCGTTCCTTTGGACTTCGTCGTATAAAATGGCTTAAATAGCTCGCTCATCTGATCTGCTGGAATACCTACACCATTATCACGAATGCGAAGCACCACTTTATTTTCCAGAGGGATATAGCAAGTAAATATGTGCAGAACGCCCTTCTCCCCCATCGCTTCCATGCCGTTGCGCACAAGATTAATAAGCAGCTGCTTCATTTCCTTGTCTGACATAAGAAAGGCGGGCAAATCCTCGGCAAGCTCCGTCTGCACAACCTGACCTCTAAGATTGGCGTCTGCCTCAAGAAGTGGCAATATTTCCTGAATAATCGTTTGCAAGGAATGTTTCTGCATCGGAACCGAACGATTTTGCGCCAATGACAAAAAGTCGCTAATAATCGTATTCGCCCGATCCAGCTCCTCCATAACGATCTGATAATACTGCTGCTCATTCAGCCGGCTGCGCTCCCGCATCAGCTGCATAAAGCCCCTTATTACCGCCATCGGATTGCGGATCTCATGCGTAATGCTTGCAGCCATTTGACCAATTAGACTAAGGCGCTCCATTCTTCCCAGCTCATCGCGCAGCAGCGTAAGCTCCGTTACATCTTGGACAATAAGGGTGGCTCCCGCAATGGATTGATCCTCCTGCCTACGGATGGCGAATGCTGTCTTAAGCAGCGTTTTGCCATCATAGGTGTGCGGTCCTGTACTGCTCTTGGCTCCAGCGAGCGCATCCTCAAGCAGTTTTATATAAGCACCGTCCTCTTTTGCAGCAAAAAAGGTGTCCATACGTACATTTTCGGAAAATAAATCTCCGCTTGCCTCAAACTGCCGCTGGAACAGCTCCTTGCCCTTCGCATTCAAATGCGTGATGACGCCGTGCTCATCTGTGAACAAAATCGCCAGCAGCATTTCATCTATGAACTGCTGCTGTTTTTCTACTTCGAGCCGATAGCTGGACGAAACATTTTTGAGCTCCAGCTGCAGCCGCGAATTTTCAACAAATTTTTCCACAATAAAAATAGATAACCAAATGGCAATGATCGAACCAATCATAAGTAAAATAAATACCGCCACCAGCTCAGTCGACCAGTAAAAGTCCTCATTCATCATAAACATGACAAACATAAATGATATGTAGACGGAGATCGGCGTTATCGATTTCACGCCTATGAGCCGCTTTCGATGCAGAGGCTTTTTGCTGAATCGCTTGGCATAGAGCAATATAATAGGCACATGAACAAACATAAAAAAGACAAAAACCATTTTCTCCGCATCGGTGTCAAGCGCTGGCACTCTAAGGAAAATATAAAGCAGATCAAGAACGAGCGCGCCATACACCCCTCCGTATAAAGAGCCCAAAATAAACGGAACGAAGCGGAAATTCAGCTCATATCCATTAAAATCCATCGAAACCGACATGCACGCAACCATTGCGATAGCGCTTGCAGCCGTTATAAACACTCGAATATGGTTTTCCTTGCGCTGCTTATAATGCCAGAGCTGAAAGGAAAATACAGGAATAAGTGAAATAACGAATTGTAACAGCAATTCTTTCAACACGAACGACAGGTCTCCCCCCCTAATCGCTTACTAGATTAAATTGCGTGATCCTTATTTTCATCTGTATGCATATCCAGCCAGTTCGTCACCACTTCAATAAAACGTTGTGCTTCAAGATCATTATGCAGTTCATGATAGCCGTCAGGCCAAGAAACAAAGGTGCATGCCTCGCCAAGCCGCTGCGCCACCTGCTCGCTCGCATGATGAGAGGTGATTTTGTCAGCTGCCCCGTGAATGAGCAGCAGCGGCACCTGCAGCTGCCCGCAATTGGCTATCGCCCATTCGCCTGAATCATGGAGACTCAGGAAGGTTTTAACCGTAATTCGGGTATGGCACAGCGGATCTCCTTCAATATGGACGGCCTCCTCATAGCCTCGCCGATACAGCTTCCCACTTCCCAATCCCGTCGATTGCGGCAGCCCTGGCCAAAAGGCAGCCAGCCGCTTCCCCAGCCAAAGCTGGGCACGGGGTGGTGTAAAGGCCAGCCTTAGCCATGGACTGGACAGCACGAGCGCCTTCACTGCAGGCTGGAGCCGCAGCGCGCAATTCATCGCGATATTGCCGCCCATGCTGTGCCCATAAAGAAAGATTGGCAGCTCTGGATGGCGCTGCGCTGCCTGCTCCACCAGCATGGCGGCATGGGCTGCCGCATCATCCACAGAAGGCAGATGCCCTCTGGGGCCGGATGAACGGCCGTGACCTTGCTGATCGAGAGCAATTACAACATATTGAGCCGCAACGAGCTTCGCCGCGTAGGAGCTATAACGTTCACCATGCTCGCCCATGCCATGTATTAGACATAAAACGCCTTTTGGACGCTCCTTCTCAGGCTTCCACTCCCTTACGTATAGTTCGGTATCCCCACAACCTTGAAACGTCCATTCCTTACGAATCATCCAAGGCACCTCCAGCTGATGAATTATGTTCTATTATAACTCAATATTTTGTCGAAAGAATGGTACAATGAACAAGATTGTAGAAAGAAAGGCTGAGTGAATCATGTACGATATTATAATTGTTGGCGGAGGCCCTTCCGGCTTAATGGCAGCAGTAGCTGCAAGCGCGCACGGTGCCTCTGTTCTTCTCGTTGACAAAGGAGACAAGCTGGGGCGCAAGCTCGGCATTTCCGGAGGCGGACGCTGTAATGTAACGAACGCAAAAGAGATGGATCAGCTCATCCAACATATACCCGGAAACGGGAAGTTTTTATTCAGTGCGCTAAATGCGTTCGGCAATCGCGATATTATCGCCTTTTTCGAAGGGATGGGCATCGCCTTGAAGGAGGAGGATCGCGGCCGGATGTTCCCGGTATCGGACAAGGCCAAAACGGTCGTCGATGCGCTCATTCGCAAAGTCCGCGAGCAAGGGGTCGACATTCGAACGAATACGCCGGTACGCGAAGTTCTTTACAAGGATGGTGCGGCAAAAGGGCTGCTGCTGCAAAATGGTGAAAAGCTCGCAGCGAAAGCCGTCATCATCGCTACGGGAGGCAAATCCGTCCCCCATACCGGCTCAACTGGAGACGGCTACCCTTGGGCGGTCAGCGGCGGGCACACGATTACTGAGCTGTATCCGACAGAAGTGCCTCTCACATCCTCCGAGCCTTGGATACGCAGCAAAACACTGCAAGGCATTTCACTGCGCGAGGTAGAGCTTACGGTATGGAATGCGAAAGGCAAAAAACTGATTACCCATGAAGGCGATATGATCTTCACCCACTTCGGCTTATCCGGCCCAACCGCCCTTAGATGCAGCCAGTTCGTCGTCAAAGCGCTCAAACAGGCGGCTAGCAAAGAGCAGCGCGCTTCTGGCACCGTTGAAGGTTCCAGCACAGCAAATGGCAGTATAGGTGACGCAGGCGCTTTAGAATCGATAGAGCATTCAGGAAGCGGAGCAAGGGAGGCTGCAACTGTGCTCCTCACAATCGACCTGCTGCCGGGACGCTCCGAGGCTGAGGTTTATCAGGAAATGATGCAAATGGCGAAGCTGGAGTCGAAAAAAGCGATTAAAAATGTGCTTCGGGGCTATTTGCAGGAGCGGCTGCTGGATTTTCTGCTTCAGCAAAATGGCATCAGCGGCGATATTACGTATGACAATCTTCCCAAGGGGCCGTTTCTTGCGCTCGCCAAGCAAATCAAAGCTTTCCCCGTAAAAGTGAACGGCACGCTGTCCATTGAGGAAGCTTTCGTCACCGGCGGCGGGGTCCATCTGAAGGAAATCGATCCGAAGACGATGGGCTCGAAGCAAAGCGCTGGCCTTTATTTTTGCGGCGAAGTTCTCGATATTCATGGCTACACAGGTGGCTATAACATTACTGCGGCCTTCTCAACAGGCTATAACGCAGGAAAAAGCGCGGCACTGGCTGTCTCAGACAGCTAAAGACCGCGCTTTTTCTTTTGCCGAAAATGCTGGCTACAGCTCCTCGTTCCAATCCTCATTCACAATATGCGCGGGGATGGTGATGCCGTCAAGCGAATAAGCGGTATCTGTGTAAGCGTTCGCATCAATGGCAGCTTCCTGAATAAGCCGCCCGCCATGCACCTGCATAATTTCGAGAGCAGAGATGAGATCATTGCCCTCCATATGAATATGCAGCCTGCCTCCTTCATGCAGAACCGGATCATAGCCAAGCTGCTCCAGCGTATCAAAGGCCATTCCAGCGCTCGTAATATCTGCGAAATCAAACAATAATGCCGAATTCATCGGTTATTTCTCCTTTCGGGCGTTGACTCTATTTGTAGTCTGCCCCAATTTGTTAACGAAGTATGACTAAAGGGTGTTGTCATTTCGAGTTTTTTTCTGCATAATTTAAAATACGAGATATGTCACGTTTAATAACTCTTAATGTAATCAAACATAACCTTGAGATATACCACTGATTGAAGGAGGCATTATTAGCATGCATACGATCTTTTACCAGCTAGCCGACCCGATGATGATTGTGGAATATGATTTTAACCGCTGGTATATTCGCGATATTAACAAAGCCTTTACCGGGCTGTCCGGCTATCGAAAGCATGAGCTTCTAGAGGTCAACCCGGAGGATTTTGTAAAGGATTCGCAGCCCTTCGGGCAGCTGATGGCAAGGCTTATTGAAGATGATCAACTGACGTTCGATTGCGAGCTGACGACGCGCTCTACGATGACGGCGACCGTTCGGCTGAGCTGCCGCAAATTTCAAATGGAGGAGCAAACGTATTACATGCTCGTCTGCAAGGATGTTTCTGCCGAGCGCTGGGGCGATGAATTCGCTGTCGATCATAAAATTATGATGGCTATCGGCATCTCTGAACAATTCCGCATTTTTTCGCTGAAGCGTTATTTCGCTCCGCTTGCCCAAGGCTCAGCTAGTTTCTTGAATCGCAGCATCTTTGATCTGGTTGCCGAGGAGCACCGCGCGCCGCTGCGCCGCATCATGGAACGGGCCAGAAGCATCGGCAAAATCGAGCATTTGGAGCTGCATATGCATATCGGAGAAGACAAAAACACGGCAAAAGCATTGATTAAGCCATTTTATTCGGGCAACAGGGCGTTTAACAGCTACTTGATCATGCTCACCGAGCTTAACCAGCAGGCGCCGGAGGAGGACCCTTCCTACAAGCTGAGAATGCTGATGCTGAACAAAAATATTTCCGCTACATCGCTTGCCCGCTCCACGCTCATTTCCTTGACGACCATTTCTAAAATCCGCAATGGCAAAATAAAAAAGCCCCAGCGGCTCACAGCCGAGCTGATCGCCGGAGAGCTGGGGGTAAAGCCGGAAGCGATATGGAGCAGCTTCAAACAGTGATTGGGCAGGTGAGCAGGTGGTGTAAGCTTATTGTTCAGAGAATATAAAGGATTAGACTGGCCTATTAAAATAAGCAGCGGCGGCCTAGACTTGAGAAATAAAGTCTTAGACTGCCGCTGTTGCCATTAAACAGACGTTACCCGTTAATTAAATATTAATTTGCTGAATAAATCATTACCTCCCTATTAAAACTTTGCTGTCGATTGAATAAAGGCTAGTGAGAATTTAGTCCGTCATTTGTCTAACATTTTTGAAAAGTACTTAGGAGCCTCCTTAAAACCTTGTCTCTCATAAAATTTATGAGCGTCTATTCTTCTGGAATGACAATGAACTTGGATACTGTCACATCCCCTTTTTCTGGCAGAGGCAGAGGCAAATTCCTCTAATTCCTTTCCAATTCCTTTACTTCTAATTGAGGAGTCTACAACAAGATAACTAATTGATGCAATATCTCCTCTAATACCTAATTGTGGGATATAATGAAGGGAAATACAGGCAATAACGTGTCCTTCATCTTCATAAACCATTAATTCTTCGTTGGGGTCAGTTAGAAGTCTTTCCATGTTCTTTTTAATAAAAAATTCGGTATCCGGGTAGCCTAACTGTGCCAATAGTTTGGCTATATCTTTCCTATCCTCCAATTTTGCAACTCTAATCATAAATTTCATCTCCACTCATCTCACACTTTATAGGGTGTCGCTCGACATAAATCATAATTTGGTTTTGATATGAATAAATAACTATCGGCAACTGTAACCCTTCACCATAATCATGGCATTATATTAGCGAATTTACTAGAACCACGGTGTGACTATTTCAATGCAGCTGTGGTTTATTGTTGCTAGACCATAACTCATAAAATATGCCAGCTAGCGCTTTTACGCCATTTGTTTAAATAAGAAAAGCCATAACAAGGACCGTCTGCTTTCTTGTTTTTTTATTGAGTTAAACTGCCTGTTAGCTTAATGAAGCTTCATCAGTCTAATACCTTAATTTCTCTGTCTAGAACTTTATTTTCTTCTGACACTTCTCACTTCTTCACTATGTTCATTCCACAAAAAAAGCCGCTTCTCCTGAACGACAGAAGAAGCGGCAGCCATATGTGTTCTTGCGGGTAACCTCGCTAGCTGCGGTAAGCGGCTAACGCTTCGTTCAAACTGCGCGTTTGCGTGTAAACCTGCTGGTAGATGCGGAACAGCCCTTTATACGCTTCTACAGCTTCAGGCTGCGGCAAATATTGCTCGGCATGCTTCACGAACTTCGCTGCACAAGCCTCCAGGCTCT
Source organism: Paenibacillus sp. JT22N7 (assembly GCF_059383875.1). Taxonomy (NCBI): domain Bacteria; kingdom Bacillati; phylum Bacillota; class Bacilli; order Caryophanales; family Paenibacillaceae; genus Paenibacillus; species Paenibacillus sp. JT22N7. The sequence goes on along the minus strand of NZ_JBXENY010000002.1, from coordinate 532,926 downwards.
CAAACCAGCCGCTGCCATAAGCAGCAAGCATAGCTGCGCCGAGGCCAGGCCCCTGCTCGTTCTCGAGCGCTACTACCTTCGCATCAAAAATGTCCGCCTGCATTTGCAGCCAAACCGGATTTTGCGCGCCTCCGCCAATCGATACAATCGTATTGACCGTTTTACCAGCCGCACGGAACATATCGACTGATTCGTGCAGTGAGAACGTAATGCCCTCCATCACTGCACGGGCAAAATGAACCCGCTCATGCGAGCCATCAACGCCGATAAAGCTGGCGCGAATAAGGGAATCCGGATGCGGTGTACGCTCGCCTACGAGATAAGGCGTAAACAATAGACCGCCTGCTCCCGGCTTCACTTCCCCGATGCCTGCAAGCAGCTCATCAAAGGATTCGCTCGGCGCAAACGTCTTCTTGAACCAGCTCAGGCTGTAGCCTGCCGCCAGCGTCACGCCCATTGCGTAGAAAGCATCTTCCTTGCCGTGATTGAAGAAATGCACCTTGCCGGCAAAATCCTTATTTTTGTCATTTTCATAGGACAAAATAACGCCGGACGTGCCGATGCTGCATAACGTCAAGCCTTCGCTCAAAATACCTGCGCCGATTGCGCCGCAAGCATTGTCGGCTCCGCCTGCGAACACTTTTACTGTAGCTGGCAGTCCTGTGCGCTGTGCCAATTCAGCAAGCAGCGTACCCGTCTGGCCATGTGACTCGGCGAGCGGCGGACAGAAGCTTGCCGGCAGCTCAAATGCGGCCAGCACCTCTTCACTCCAGCGCTTCGCTGCTACATCCAGCAGCAACGTGCCCGCTGCATCGGAATAATCCATGTGCTGCTCGCCTGTCAGGCGATAGCGCACATAATCCTTAGGCAGCAGGAACAGCTCCGCCTGTTCAAAAGCAGCAGGCTCATGCTCGCGCACCCACAGGATTTTCGGCAGTGTAAAGCCTTCCAGCGCAGGATTGCGCGTAATGCCGAGCAGCTTGTCGCCAAGCGTACGCTCGATTTCACGGCATTGCGCCGTTGTGCGCGTGTCATTCCAGAGAATGGCATTGCGCACCGGATTGCCTGCACCGTTCAGCAGCACAAGACCATGCATTTGACCGGAGAAGCTGATGCCCTCAATTTGCGCGCTTGCTTCTGGTCCAATCGCAGCAGCCAGCTCGCCAAGCGCTTCAAGCGTTGCATCGACCCAATCATCAGGCTTCTGCTCGCTCCAGCCCGTATGCTCATGATAAAGCTGGTAGCTGCGTGAAGCTTCGCCCGCAACCGTGCCTTCTTTATTAATGAGGAGCGCCTTGACGGCGCTCGTTCCTAAATCTATTCCAATGACATAGCTCATAGCCGAAGTCCTCCCGACTTAAACGCTGAAAATAACTTCGCTCAGTTGCAGTCTAATGCGCTCTTGACGACCGGACTCCAGACGGATCGGGTTGTTTTGCAGCGCGTATTGCTCAAGCGAAGCCAAAGTCGCTTTGCCGGAAACGATGTCAGCGCCGATGCCTTCTTTGAACGTACGGTAACGGTTGTCTACGATGCCATCCAGAATTTTCTCTTCTGTTAGCTTCGCAGCTGCTTTCAGACCCCATGCAAAGCTGTCCATACCCGCAATGTGACCGAGGAACAGATCGTCCGCTTCGAAAGATGCACGACGAACCTTCGCATCAAAGTTAACGCCGCCACGGCCGATGCCGCCAGCTTTCAGCACTTCAAACATGGTCAGTGTAGTGGAATAAAGATCAGTCGGGAATTCATCTGTATCCCAGCCCAGCAGCAAATCGCCTTGGTTCGCATCAAGGGAGCCGAGCATGCCGTTGATAGCTGCTGTACGGATTTCGTGCTCGAACGTGTGGCCTGCAAGTGTCGCATGGTTCGCTTCAAGGTTCAGCTTGAAATCGTTGTGCAGGTTGTATTTGCGCAGGAACGAGATCGTTGTTGCTGCATCAAAGTCATATTGGTGCTTCGTTGGCTCTTTCGGTTTAGGCTCGATCAGGAATTGCGCGTCGAAGCCGATTTCTTTCGCATAAGCAAGCGCCATTTCGTACAGGCGTGCCAGGTTATCCAGCTCGAAGCCCATATCTGTGTTCAGCAACGTTTCGTAGCCTTCGCGGCCGCCCCAGAAAACATAGTTTTCAGCGCCAAGCTCTTTACCGACTTCAAGGCCTTTTTTCAGCTGTGCGCCAGCATAGGCATAAACGTCAGCGTTGCAAGTTGTGCCTGCGCCATGAACGAAACGCGGGTGCGAGAACATGTTAACGGTGTTCCAAAGCAATTTTTTGCCGGAAGTTTTCATATTTTCTTTCAACAGGCCTACGATCACATCGAGGTTTTTGTTCGTTTCTTGCAGCGTAGCGCCTTCTGGAGCGATGTCCACATCATGGAAGCAGTAGAACGGAATGTTCAGCTTATCCATGAATTCAAAGTTAGCTTCTACGCGCGCTTTGGCACGGTCAAGACCGTCAAGCTTATCCCACTCGCGGAACATCGTTGCCGAACCGAAAGGATCTGTGCCATTAGCGTTAAAAGTATGCCAGTAAGCAACCGCGAAGCGCAGGTGCTCTTCCATTGTTTTGCCAAGAATGACTTGCTCCGGGTTATAGTGTTTGAATGCAAACGGATTGTCCGAACCTTTGCCCTCAAATTGAATTTTGCCAATGTTAGAAAAATAGCTCATTTTTATAAAACCTCCTGATTATGGTATGGGATAAATGCTTAGTTTCAAATCTGATGATGTAAACGCTCCCCAACAGCATAACATGATCAAACTTAGTTTGTCTATTGACTAAACTAAGTTTTTTTGTGCTAAAATAGTCCTATTAACCCTTACTAATGATTCCGCTTGCATTTCAATAGGACACGAGCTTTTTCGCCTGCTGGACGGTCATATCGTTTACGCCTGTGATACAATACACTACATGGATTTTTAGATGGACGGAGGCAATCTGTTGAAACTGAAGACGACCGGCGACTTGGCGCTTATCAAAAAAATGAATACCGCGATTGTGCTGGAGGCCGTTATTAAGCATGCCCCCCTCTCTCGCGCTCAAATATCCGAACGGACCGGACTTAATAAAGCGACCGTTTCCAGCCTTGTGCAGGATCTGATCGATAATCATCTCGTTTTTGAAAATGGCCCCGGCGAGTCCAGCGGCGGACGCAAGCCCGTCATGCTGCTGTTTAATGGACAAGCCGGACATGCCATCGGCATTGACCTTGGCGTCAACTATATGCGCGGCGTGTTAACCGATCTGCAAGGGACTGTCATTAGTGAACGGCAGCTTAGCTTCAAAAAACGCGAGCAGGATTTTGCCCTGAACCAGCTCATCGCCTTTATTGAGGAGCTGGCGTCGCAAGCTCCGAGCAGCCATTACGGCCTGATCGGCATCGGAGTTGGCGCGCCGGGCATCGTCGATGACAAAGGCGCAATTTTGTTCGCGCCTAACCTCGAATGGCAGCAGGTTGAGCTGCAGCAGATGCTGGAAGCGCGCTTTCAGCTGCCTGTGACCATCGACAATGAAGCGAATGCAGGCGCGCAGGGCGAGCAGAAATACGGCGCGGGGCGCGGCATCGCCAACCAAATTTACGTCAGTGTCGGCATCGGCATCGGGACGGGCATTATTTTAAACAAGGAGCTGTATAAAGGGGCTTCTGGTTTTTCCGGCGAGCTGGGACATTTGTCGATTGAGTATGGCGGCAAGCCGTGCCGCTGCGGCAATCAGGGATGTTGGGAGCTTTATGCTTCCGAAAATGCGCTGTTGGAGCAGGCTGAGCCGCTTGGCTTTGAGTCGCTCGAGGAGCTGCTTGCTGCCGCAGAAGCAGGAAACCGCGAGGTGCAGGCGTTATTTTATGCCATTGGCGAATATTTGGGCGTAGGCATTTCCAACATTGTAAATGTGTTTAACCCGAACGTCGTCATCATCGGCAACCGCATGAGCCGCGCACAAGCTTGGCTGGAGGAAGCCATCCATGCCTCTATTGCCCGCCGCACCCTCAGCTATCACCGGGAAAAGCTGCAAATTTTGTTCGCCGAATTGCAGGATCAGTCCGCCGTCCGCGGCGCCGCTTATTATGCGATTAGTGCTTTTTTCGCGAAGGTTAAGAGTGGTCAGCCGGTTTGAGGCTGAAATAGGATTGGTTTTTTCGACTAAGAAGCCGACCATAGCAGGTCGGCTTTTTGCATGATTACAAACAACAATCCATGGAACTCCCTTTGCAAATAGGTGTAAGATAGGAGTAATTATGACTATATATCGTACTCGCAGCGGAAGGAGCAAACTACCCCAAATGAAGGAAATCGACAGAATATATAGGCTCATTGATGCTCACAGCGTTAGCTCTGTCCCGAATGAACAAGTACTTCACCATTCAGACCACTGCACCCTTCTCATTACTGCGAAAGGCATAGGGGAAGGGGATTGGAACGGGCAGCCGTTTTTTTTGCCCCCTTCACATGTCCTTCTGCTTTCACCGAAAATGAGCTGGACGTTAAGAGGTCGGGGCCTGGCGCCATTTGAATATGAACGAATTTCGTTTGATGTCTATATAGAAGGCTCTGATAGCACACTTCACCGCCAGATGACAGAACCGAGCCTCCAACAAGCTGTATCAATACCAGAAGTACCGCAGTTGGCTAAGGAAATAAGCACAGCATGGAGAGCAGGCAACAGATGGGAGCGCATGGAAGCCAACATTCGCTTTCAAGAGCTGCTCTTGCTAGTGCTTAGACATGCCGAGGCGGAGCCTGAACTGCTGCATAACCATGTCCGTGAGCTGATGCAGCGATCTAAAGCTCATATCGATGCTGCTTTTCACCACAGCCTCACCCGTGAAGTATTGGCGGCAAAAGCAGGTATGAGCGTGGCGCATTACTCCAGGCTTTTCAAAAGGGAATTTGGCCGCGGGCCTATGGAATATTTAAATGAAGTCCGCCTTTCACAAGCGAGCAATCTGCTGATCGGTTCTGAACATACAATCCGCGAGACGGCACATAGGGTCGGTTACCAGGACGAGTTTTATTTCAGCCGCAAATTTAAAGCTGCCACGGGTGCTTCGCCAACGGTTTTCATTAATAAATATCGAAATTCGGCGCGGGTCGCTTCTGTAGCCATCCCTTACACGAGCCATTTGCTGGCACTCGGCATGCAGCCTTATGCCGCAATGGTCAACCCTTCGCAAGAGCCCCTTGCCGAGCTGCGAGATACTCTGGAGGTCGGCAATGATCAGCCTGATCTGGACAGGCTCTTGCAGGCCAGACCCGAACTGATCATTGGATTTGAACGTACAGATTATGAGGAGCCAGACAAAGCTGATCTATTTCGGCATATTGCCCCTACCTGTACGGTGCCCTTCCATGGGGAGTGGCGCGACCATCTTCGCATGATTGGACGGGCAGTAAATCGGACCGAGGCGGCTGATCTATGGCTGGAGCAGTATGAAACATCGGCTGAACGCTCGCGTAACGCTATCCAACACCAAATCGAAGATCAGACCGTTGCCGTTGCCCAATTTGAAAATGGTCGATTTCAGCTGTTTGGAAGCCGAAATCTGGGTACGGTTCTATATCGCGATCTAGGGTTTGCAATGCCGAGAGAACTCGCGAATGTCTCCCATTCCCAAATGCTTACGATTGAGGAGCTAGCCGCCTATAATATCGATCATTTGATTTTATTCACCGGAGAGGAGCATCGGAAACACGAGGCATTCAAGCATTCGATCGAATCAAATGCAGCTTGGCGTGAACTTAAAGCGGCGCGCAGCGGACATATTTATGATCTCGGAGCTTCCCGCAGCTATTCCTGCTACACCTCTCTATCCCATGACTTGTTTCTGCGCCGCGCAACCGAATTATTCATGAGCCAAACGTCCATGCACAGAGCAGGATCGTCCATGGCTTTCAAACATACGTCTGCCTATAATAAATAACGATAATGATTATCAAAATCATAAAGGAAGGCGTGTGGCAAGTTTTGTTTAAAATAAGTGTGTTCTCTCAAATGATGAAGCAGGGGACTCTTCTTCTCTCGATCCTGCTTCTTATCGGATTGTTAGCCGCCTGCGGCCAAAGCAGCAGCACTGGAAATACAGCAAGCGGATCGCCTTCTGCGTCGGCGGAGTCGTCAGGCACGGAGTCTTCAAGCGCACAGTCCCCATCAGCTTCGCCAATGGAATCTGATACGGAAACCCGGACTATTTCTACGGTTAAAGGCGATGTTGTCGTACCTGCTCATCCGAAAAAGATAGCCGGCATGCTGTATGTTTTCGCCGACCATCTGCTTGCGCTTGGCATCGAGCCCCATGCTATGGTTACTTATAACGATCTTGGTTTTCCTGACTACATGGCTGACCAAATGAAGAATACGATTGAGATTGGCTCAGGCGAAGCGCCAAATTACGAAGCACTGCTTGAAGCAGCGCCAGATCTTATCCTCGCGTCGAAAACACTCAGCGATTCCAATTATGACCAGCTGTCCAAAATCGCGCCAACCATTCTTTTTGACAATGAGAATGAAGGAGACTGGGAAAGATTCCATGAAACCGCTGCTGTGTTTGGCATGGAAGCTGAAGCAGAGCGCATTCAAGCGGAGTATGACAAGAAAGTCGCTGATGCACATGACAAGCTGGCTGCCGCAGCCCCGAATGAAACGGTTGCTTTTATGAGGGTACAGGACAAGCAATTACAGCTGATTCAGCCTAGCGATAACTTCGTCATGTTCGGTGCACTAGGCTTAACACCAGCATCGGTAGAAGCTGTCGATTTTAAAGATTCATGGAATGTCCCGATTTCGGCAGAGGTGCTCCCTGAGCTGAATCCGGATCGCATGTTCATCATTCTTCGTCCTGGCGATGTCAACAAGGTAGCGCTGGATACCATTATGAGCACCTCCATCTGGTCGAACTTAAACGCTGTTAAAAATAATCGCGTCTATATCGGAGATGCAAACTTATGGTTTGCAGGCTACGGTCCGATTGGGCTTAACAAAATAATCGACGAAATTACGACTGCTTTTTCGTTGAATTCCTAATGGCGATTGGGGTATGAAAGTAATGAATAATATTGCAAATATCATTCGAGAACGAAGGACGATTCAGGATTTTAATGGTGTGCCGATTCCAAAGGAAGTAATATATACGCTTCTGGAGGACGCTGTATGGGCACCGTTCCATTCGAAGAAAGAGCCTTGGCGGTTCATTCTTTTTATCGGTGAGGGAAGACGCGGATTTGCAGAGGCTGTCCTTCATACAAGGCCGCCGGAGTTCGTTGCAAAGTATGGAGAGCAAATACGCGAGGCCTATTGCAGCCAGACACCTGTTCATCTCATTGTCGTGATGAAGGCAGACTTGCCTCAGAAGGCATGGGAAGAAGCTTTCGCAGCCACATCCGCGCTCATTCAAAACATTCAACTGCTTGCTTGGGAAAAGGAGATCGGATGTGTATGGAAAACAAGTCCTTACAATGAGCATGCCGATTTTCAGGCGGCAGTCGGAGTAACAGCGGCGGAGAAAATCGTCGGTACGCTGCATCTGGGCTATTTTAACTCGGAAGCGCAGCCTGCGCCGAAGCCTCGTACGCCTTTGGCAGAGCTTTTGACAATGATTGAGCATTAGATAGCTTAGCTAAGGGGCAACTCCCTTGCTCATTCTACTCCATGAATCAGAAGAATAGGCATTATCACCAAAATCGACGATTGGTCTGAATGCCGGATATAATAATTGTGGTTTTGTACATCCACAATTTGCCCCTACCACCACAAACACCATCCATATGAGGATGGTGTTTGTGCTTTATATTTGAGGAGTAATTTGCTATTATGTACATACGTTATAAAAGTTATTACAGTTATAAGGTATAACAAATTGAGTATAGATCATACTTATAGAGATGAGAATATCAATGAATGGTGTGGTCAAAGTGACAAATAATAAACCAAATGTAACGCGGTATTCCCGCAAAATTGGACGAATGGGCAATAGTTTGGGAGTAAGCTTGCCAAAAAGCCTGGCTGAGAAGCTGAATATCTCACAAGGTGATGAGATCGAATTTATTGAGAATGATCGCGGTGAAGTGGTGTTGAAGAAGGTGCGGCAAGGTCAACTCCCAGATAATGTAAGACCAGAAGTTCTTGAAGCCTTCTTTGACGTGTTTGAAGAAGATGAAGGTATCCTTAAAGATTTAAGGGATCGATGATATGGCCATATTCCTAACCAAAGAAGAGGTTATTTCGGCCCACTACTTCATGATGAAAAAAATGAACGACGCAGACCAAGCAGGTGTGAAGGATCACGGCCTGCTGGAATCTGCGGTACATAGACCTCAGCAAAGTGTTTTTGAAGAAGATGCTTACCCCCATTTATTCGACAAAGCTGCAGCCCTACTAGAGTCGCTAGTTAAAAATCTTTGCTTTCACAATGGAAATAAACGGACAGCTCATCTGGTGACAAAATCATTCCTTTTGTTAAATGGAAAACATCTAAGAATGGAACGTGAATATGCCGTGGAGTTTATCGTAGATATTGCAAAAGGAATTCATTCGTTGGAGACTACTGCGCATATATTGAAAGAACATTCTGTAAGCAGATGAGCCAAAGGCGGCTTCTCAGGTGACATCAAATCCTTTACTACACCTATAAAAGCAAGCTTGGCGTAATCTTCGAAAAGGGGTCCGACTCCCTCGCCATCACCATGTAATCCGCAACCGCTTCGGTTGTGGATTTTTTGCATGTCAAGCAGCACTACCCCATTGCTAGGTTCGATCCCAATTTCCATTGCAGTAGATGATGTCCATCATGAAAAACCTAACCTATACATATTCAGGTTCTACTTATCAAAAGAATTATTAATTTTTCAACCTAAATAAATATAATTTCTTAATAGTTAATGAGTTTTAAATTTACATAGCGCTGTTATAGTACTCGTTGGACAATCATTTTATTAAAGGGAGTAGGAAAAGTAATGAAAATCAGAGCATGGCGCAAGGCAATAGTAACCTTATCATTGGTAACATTGCTGGCAGGAGGATTAAGTCCAGGTTTTGTTCAAAATAATCATGTCTATGCTGCAGATATGGTTACGCCCTCCGTTATAGTTGAGGATTTTGAAGATGGAATCTCAGATGTGAAATTTAATCCTAAACGGATGTATGACGCTACGCTGCACCTGGAGGATAACCAGAAGCATGTAAGAAATGGACAATATTCGGCTAGAATTGATTACGATATGATTGGCATAGTGGATAACCCGTCTCAAATCGAAGTAGGGTACAAAACAGGGAATATTCCCCTAACAGGTTACCCTACTAAAGTAGGCATGTGGGTTTATGGCAACAATGAAGGACATTTGCTAACGACAAAATTTAGAGATCAAGGCGGCTCCTCTTTCCAAGCAGAGTTTTATGACGCAAATCAAACGGGTATCAACTGGTCTGGTTGGAAATATATTGAGGCTGCTGTTCCGCAGGACAAGCCAGGTCCAATTGTCCTTGAATTGTTTTTCCAATTGAAACAATCGAATATGAGCAAAAAAAATAAAGGCTCGATTTGGGTAGATGATATTACCCTTATCTATGAGGATTCGGATGAGGATAAAGACGTGCCTAGCATTAAACCTATATCCCCCGTCGAGAATGACGTATTAAATGCTCCGCTTGATGAATTAAAGGTTGAGCTAACCGACAACGGAGCAGGTCTAGATTTAGATACGTTATCGGTTCTTTTGGATGGATCGGATATTACACAAGGAGCAAACTATTCTTCTGACACTGGTTTATTAACCTATCCGGGAGCATTTCTGGACGGCGGTTATCATGAGCTTATTATTGACGTGAAGGATATGGCCGGCAACCCAGCAAGCAAAACATATGCTTTCACGATAAATGCAGGTGAACGTTTGTTCATGACTGCTGACGGAGAAGCAGTCAGCAATGAAATCTACCCTGTTCAAGTTAACATCAAAGACTACTTGAATGCTGAATCGGTAAAATTCGCATTAAATTATGATGCAAGCACTCTTCAAGTTGAAAGCATTACTCAGGCGGCTGGAGTTGCCTTAGACTCAGCTATCGACAATGATCACGGAATGGTTCAGGTAGCTCTTGATAACGTGACAGCCGCAACCCATGATGTCGTTACGGTTAACTTCAGAGTGAGCTCTCATGCCATTTTAGAGCGTGGTGAAAATTACAAAACCATAACTATGAGTAATCCTAATCTTACAGCGGGCGGAGTTCAGACTAGCTCACCGCTAGCTTCCCCCATCCACTATACAATCGCATTTCCATATCAGCTAGCAATGACGGGAATGGGTTTGGGCACATCGTCTACTTTTACTGTATTAGACCGTGAAGGCAAACCTTATGAAGGTGCGGATATTGTTTTCACTGGCTTATTAAAGCAAAGCTCGGTAGTTACAGTTAACACGGTAACGTCTAGTGTATATGAGGATGATGATACATCTTCTGATGTCTTAATGGTTGCAAAAGCTGGAGAACGCTTCTATGCTTCAGCTGAACCCGAGGATGGATTATTCGAGGTTATTCTCGCAGATGGCCAAACAACAGGCTATATCTCTGAAGCCGATGTTAGCAGTCAATTACTGAGTAGCAGCCTCGGTAAAACAGATGCTAAAGGACAATTAACGACAGACCTGACTACGTTGGCACTTGGAACCTATCAGGTTCAAGCTGTCATCGGTGATCAGAACAGTAAGGTTGTCCATTACGAAGTTGTGGAGCAGTATGGGACGGATGAGCCGCAATATGTTCAGACCTATGTGACAGAGGATATGTCTTCACAACTGAGCGCCGCCTGGCAAACAAAACCAGACCAAACTTCTACTTATATTCAATACATCGAAGCTAGTGATTGGGGAACAGGAGAAAGCCCTGATTTCAACCATGTAAAACAACAGCATGCTGAAAGCGAGCTTCAAGTGCTGAGTATGAAGGAAAATGGAACGAAGGGCGAGATCCGCTTTCATAATATCCTGATTGAAGGCTTGAAAGCAGATACTGCTTACAAATATCGTGTAGGATATGAGGGCAATTGGTCGGAGTGGCATGAATATTCTACTGTAGACCAGAACAAATCAACCCCGACCTCATTCTTGTTTATTACGGATTCGCATACGAATCAATCACAAGGAATACAAGCATATCAAGCACTAATGACTAGCGCTTTGACACAATATCCATCAACGCAGTTTATTATGCATGGCGGAGATATGGTTGATGTAGGCGGCGCATTTGAAGAATGGCAGAAGTTCTGGCAAGCTTCTTCGGTCTATGCAGCAACACTTCCAACGGCTCTAACCTTGGGTAATCATGATGTGAAGAGCGAAGGTAAGGAAGTATTTACTAAAGGTGCGAATTTTCCAAAGAACGGACCCGCATCCCAACTGCAATATGCTTATTCTTATGAGGTCGATGACACTCATTTCGTCGTATTGAACTCAGAAGGCACAGAGGAACAAATGATTGAACAAGCAGCATGGTTGAAAGAAGACTTGGATCAAAATGATAAAAAATGGACGATCGCTATGTTCCACCGTCCTGCCTACCATACGGAAAATGGTCGGGAATCCCTTGTGGAGTATACCCAAACGTATTTTGCGCCTATTTTGGAAGAGAAGAAAGTTGATTTGGTTCTAGTGGGTCACGATCATGTGTATGCCCGCACCTATCCAATGCTGGAGGGCAAGCCGAATAAAGCTACAAATGAAGGTACTGTATACCTGGATGGCGGTGCTTCGGGTTGGAAATTCTATGATGGCACCCAGTATAATTATTTGAATTTCATATTTGATGAAGACGTTCCTGTATATTCCGCTATTGAAATTTCCGATGATAAGATTCGTGTGGAAGCACGTACGAGTGCAGGGAATATCGTAGATGAGTTTTCCGTTGTGAAAACAACGGATAATGAGCCGTCGACACCAACGCCAACACCTACACCGACGCCGACACCAACTTCGCCATCTACATCGACACCAGTAACAACACCATCGCCAGTACCGACGTCGACACCAGTACCAACGCCAACGCCGGCACAGACACCAACGCCTTCGACGCTGGTTTTCAACGACAAGGTTGATGTAGACGTAGTTAAAGCTATCGTAGAAAAAGAGCAATCTGCTCCTACCGTAAGCTTTACGGACGTTCCAGCAGCTTCATGGAGTGCAACAGTAGTCGAGCGTGCCGCTAAGATGGGCATTGTAACAGGGTACAGTGATGGCTCTTATCATCCCAATGAAAAGGTAACTCGCGCTGAGTTCGCCACAATGCTTGCGAAAGCTTTTGGCTTTGCGGATGCAAGCGGCTCTTCCTTCTCTGACACACAAGGGCACTGGGCCTCAGAAGCGATTGCAGGCTTACAGGCTAAAGGGATAATTACGGGTTACAGTGACGGTTCTTTCCATCCTAATCAAGAAATTTCCCGCGCTGAGATCGTTGCAATGCTTGCTCGGTTGACGAACTATGCTCCTAACACATCCAATCCTTTCTCGGATGCAACTGCGAATTGGGCCTCTGAACAAATCAGTGCTTTCGCAGCTGCCGGTATCGTAAGTGGCAAAGGCAACGGCTTGTTCAAACCGAATGAATCAGCTTCCCGTGCGGAGTCCGTTGCGATGATCATTCGCTTGTTGGATAAATTGCTCGCACAGTAAGTACAAAGTGATCATTTTCAAATAGCGGAATCCAAAACCATAGTCGGAACGAAGCTGTGGTTTTGGCATTTCTGCTGTCCATCATAAGCTTGCCTTCGAGCTGAATTTTCATAAATAAATAACTCCACACAAGGGCAGACTTACTTAAGTCCACAATCGTCCCATCAAAAAAATAGTCTAACATTAAAATTAATAAATCACTTATTGAAATTAACTTAAAAAAAGTTATAATGGAGAAGTACCATTTAAATTTGAAGGGAAGTTATAATTATGTCTACTGTATTGTACATTACTGCACACCCGCATGATCACTCCACATCTTTCAGCCTTGCTGTAGGTGAAGAATTCGTTAACGCTTATCGTGAAGCTAATCCTTCTGATGAAGTCGTTCGTCTTGACCTGTTCAATCTTGATATTCCTGCTATCGATGCTGACGTATTCAGCGGCTGGGGCAAGCTTCAATCCGGCACTGCTTTCGACCAGCTTTCTGCTGCTGAGCAAGCTAAAGTAGCACGTCTGGGCGAGCTCGTTGATCAGTTCGTTGCAGCTGATAAATATGTTTTCGTTTCCCCAATGTGGAACTTCTCGTTCCCTCCAGTTCTGAAAGCGTACATTGATGCGGTTTCCGTTGCTGGCAAAACGTTCAAATACACTGCTGAAGGTCCTGTAGGCCTGCTTACTGATAAAAAAGGCTTGCACATCCAAGCTAGCGGCGGCGTTTATTCCGAAGGTCCTGGAGCTGCAATGGAAAGCGGCTTTAGCTACCTGAAAAAAATCTCGCTGTTCTACGGAATTCCTTCCTTTGAGCCGCTGTTTGTTGAAGGCATGGCTGTATCGCAAGATCAAGGCCAAGCGATTAAAGCTCAAGCAATCGTTAAAGCGAAAGAAATTGCAGCTAGCTTCTAATATTTCACTGCTATCTTTTCACTGCTTTAATAACAAAAACGGCCGAGATCGGATCTCGGCCGTTTTTTTGTCGTTGGTTGATGCTAGGGTCAATGCTTTACCGCATACCGATTACTCGGCACTTCAAGTCCTAAATTGCCGCGCAGCGTATCGCCTTCGTATTCGGTACGGAATAGCCCGCGCTGCTGCAAAATCGGAACGACCAGCTCTACGAAATCTGCCAAGCCGCCTGGGACGACCGTTCGAACGTTAAAGCCGTCTGCCGCCTCCCCTTCAAACCATTGCTGAATTTGGTCTGCAATTTTCTCCGGCGTACCGATAAACGAGGTGCGTGGCGTCGATGCCCGAAGCGCAACCTGGCGCAGCGTGAGTCCCTGCTCCTTTGCCTCCTGCTTGATTTTGTCCGTTGTGCTGCGGAAGCTGTTGCTGCCGATATCGCCAATGTCGGGGAACGGCTCATCCAGCGGAAACTGGGAAAAATCAAAATGATCAAAGTAACGCCCCAAGTAAAGCAGTGCTTGTTCAATTTCCACAAGCTCAGCTATTTCCTGATACTTCTGCTCTGCCTCCGCTTCGGTTCTGCCGACAATTGGCCCGATACCCGGGAAAATCAGCAGCTCGCCAGACTCCCGTCCCAATGCTGCCGCTCTTCCCTTCACATCCTGATAAAAAGTCCGCGCTTCCTCGAACGTCTCGTGTGCCGAATAAATCGCATCAGCCGACCTCGCTGCTAAATCCTTGCCCGCTTCCGAGGAGCCAGCCTGGAACACAACCGGATAACCCTGCCGAGAGCGCGCCACATTAAGCGGCCCCTGCACCGAGAAAAAAGCTCCTTTATGATGCAGCGTATGCAGCTTCTCCTTGTCAAAAAATACACCAGCCGCTTTGTCGCCGACAAAAGCATCATCTTCCCATGAATCCCATAAGCCTTTCACTACTTCCAAATGCTCTTCGGCTATTTCGTAGCGGAGCGCATGATTCGGATGCTCGCCCTTGCCAAAATTGAGTGCCGAGCCTTCCAGCGGCGAAGTGACAACATTCCAGCCCGCTCTGCCTCCGCTCAATTGGTCAATGGAGGCGAACTGTCTAGCGACCGTAAATGGCTCGCTGTAGGAGGTCGATAACGTCGCAACAAGGCCGATATGCGAGGTTGCTCCCGCGAGCGCAGACAACAGCGTCAATGGCTCAAATCGGTTTAAAAAATGCGGATTGGACTTCTCGTTAATAAACAAGCCGTCCGCGATAAACAGCAGATCAAATTTGCCCTGCTCGGCTATTTGCGCCTGCTTTTTATAAAAATCCAAGCTTACGCTCGCATTAATCGGCACATCTGGATGACGCCAAAAAGAAATGCTATTCCCTACCCCGTTTAAATTAGCCCCTAGCTTTAATTGTCGTTTTGTCATGACTTGCCTCCCTTATTCCCCATGCTGCTCCCAGCAAAGTAATGCCCGTTAATAAAAATACAAATGGAATACCGGCCCACCCGCCGAGAAATCCGCCCAGCAGCGGGCCTACTACAATGCCAAATTGACTGGCAGTTTGGCTCAGACTAACCGCTCTCCCCCGAAAATCCTTATCCGCATATTGGATAACGAGCGCATTTAGCGCTGGATACACAGCGGCGAAAAACAAACCGTAGCCAAAGCGTAAAATGCCAAAGCCGATCAGATGCTGCATGGTCAGTTGAAGCAAATTGCCAATGCCGCCGCCAATCAGCCCAATAAGCAGCACCTTGCCATAACCGATTCGCCCGCCAAGCCTCCCCCAGTAAGGGCCCATAATGACGGTAGCAACCCCTATCGCCGAAAATACTATACCCGAGCTGAGCTTAGCGTTGCTTATGCTGCCGCCAATTTGCACAACATAGAGCGTCACCAATGGCTCCAAAATCATGACCGAGGTGGACACCAGCAAAATCAGCCCATAGACCCGAAATAATTTGGAATTAAGCGCTGCCTGCTTCAAATCCTGAAGCACGCTCGGCCGTGCCTCGGTACGGCGCTCATGCACTTCTTTTACACCTAGAACAACGGTTGCTGAAATCAGCGTAATGATGCCTGATGCAATGAAGCATTCACGCAGTCCAATCCATTGGCTCAGCACGCCTCCGACAAGCGGACCTACAATGCCGCCAGCAGCGGTTGATGTGGAGATGACGCCCAGCGCGTATCCAACGTGTTTTTCCGGTGTGTTCGTCCCGACCAAAGCGAGCGAGGCGGGCGTAAAACCCGCCATCACCCCTTGAAAAATCCTCACAATGATAAACGTATAAGGATCATGGACAAAATAGTTCGCCACATGCGCGGCCCCAAGGCCAACGCCTGAACGGACAAGCATCAGCTTGCTGCCATATTTATCGGCAAGCGAGCCCCAGAAGGGCGCACATAAACCGCTGATCAGAAAGCTGATCGCAATGGAAACGCCGGACCAAGCCTCCAAACCTTTGTCGACACCCAAATCATGCTGCAAAAACAACGGGAAAAATGGCACCGAGAGCGTATATGCCATGTGATTGAAAAACAGCCCAAACCATAAAATATAAAGATTACGCTTCCAGTGAAGCACCGCGCCGCTCCTCCATTCGTTCCCGCCCTTCACCTCGTGTTCAATTTCCGATAATTCTCATTAACTTAATTGGTTTTAATATAAACAACACTCTATCACTTCCCATCTCTTACCGTCAATTTACTTGCTAATAGAAATTGTCTATGAGCCGATTCAGTTTATCGATTAGGCACGCACCTTACCTTCGTACTGCATAGCTGCCAGCATACAAAATCAGGACCATCCATCCCCTTCGGGCGAATGATCCTGCTCTCTTTTTTCGAAACGCTTTATAAGCTTGCTTCATGCTCGCTTACCTAGCCTGCCGCGCTTAGCCTATTCCGGCTCGTTATAACAATCGACGCCTTCAGCCAGCAGCTTTTCCAGCCATTTCTGTTCCAGCTCTTCAGCCGCTTTTTTATATTTGCGCATTTGCTCGGCTGACGTGCCTCCCTGCTCCGCTGGGAACACATCCTTATAATCGTACAGCACCTTCTCTTCAAGCTTCATTTTCTCCAAAATATCAAATTCGAACTGCGCCGCTCCCTGCTCATTCCAGTCCATTTGCAGCTCATCATTTTTGTGCGTGCCAAAGTCCAGCTCAAACCGCACCCGATTTAATGCCCCATCCATATTGGAGGTCGAGCCAATAAACTTGCGTCCGTTTTGCGTATTCGTAATTTGATAGACGCCCATCACCCGTTCCTGCTCCATATACTGTGCCGTCAGCTGCTTGCGCTCTTCTTTATTCATCGCTGCTCCTCCTCAAATTTGTCTCTTCGTCCTATTCGTCCCCATCCATAAAGCTGCCTTGCCTCAGTCAGTTCTTAACCCAATATTCGCTGCAATCATCCGTGCGGTCAAGAAAGCCATATTCGATCAAATAGCGGCGCAGCGTCACATAGTCCGCTTCCCAGTAGCGTTTGAGCTGCTCATTTATTTCCTTCTCCGTGTACTTGCGCGATGCTTCAAAATCAGCTGAAATATGGCGCAAAATCGCCACCTTGCGCTTCTCCTTCCGTGGAAAAGAAGCAAGCGGACCATCCGGCCCCTGTGGAAAATATTGCTTCATGATCAACTCGTACTCATCCTCGGTAATTGCATACCGTTCATCAACCTGCGTCGCTGTGCGGTGGATCGGCATAAAACGCGGCGTATCTGCGGACACTCCACTCTCCATCAGCTCAATAGCAGCAAGCAGCAGCTTCGCCTGCTTCGCTTTCTCCTTCAGCACAAACCGATGATTGCGAATCGTCGATGCGCTGCCGCCTCCCGAGCTTTTGACGATTTCCGCATCGGACATGCCCGAGGCAAACTGCCGGATGAGCTGCTTTTGCAAATCGGTCAGCCCGCTCGCCTTCTTATCCAGACCGAGCAAGTAGTCGAGCATCGAGCCATGGCTATGCTGAACATGATATGCTGCATATTTGCGGGCTTCATACCATTTATCACTATCCGGTACTCGAAACACTTCTCCGTCCTCAAAGGCTGCTCCACACACGAGACAGCTATATCGGCCTTCGTCTTGAACGAATACAAAGCCTTTCTTTAGGTCGGCAAGCTCTGCTGACCAGAACAAATCATTTTGCGACAAAACAAACACCACCCATATGGAAACTATTATTTTATAGACATAATAACATTTCGTTTGGTTATTTTCAACATTCATTTTAAATGCTCAAAGAGCATAAATGATATCGCTATATTTTATTTTTTATAATACCTTGCATTATATAGTATTATATTTTATATTCATTTCAGGGGGGATGAACGTTTTGGAAATTAACAAGGAAGTTTTGAAGGGCCATATCGATACGATCATATTGTCCTTGCTGCACAGCCGGGATCGCTACGGTTATGAATTAGCTAAAAATGTGCGCGACCAAAGCGGCAATCAATTTGATCTAAAGGAAGGCACCTTGTATTTATCGCTTAAGCGGCTGGAGAAAAATAAGTGGATTACATCCTATTGGGGCGATGAGCAAGGGCCTGGCGGCAGACGCAAATATTACAAGCTTACGGCGGAAGGCGTAGAGGGTTATTTGGTTAAACGCTCCGAATGGGAGTTTCTGAAGCATATGATGGAATCATTTTTGCAAGGGGGAGACCATGTTGAAGGAAATTGAAGTGTATGTGAACAGGTTGTATCAGCATGCGGCCGGGAATAAGAAGGAAATAAAAGAACTGAAGGATGAAATGCGCAGCCATCTAATGGAGGCCGTACATGAGTTAAAGCAGGAGGGCAAATCCGAGCAGGAGGCCGTTCATCTGGCTATTGAGCGATTTGGAGGAGAAGCCGAGCTGCAATTGGTTATTGGACAGCTGTTTCAGGCACAGCGGATTTTCGCAAAAAGAGTGCTGTACACGGCGATTTTTTTCCTAATCGCCAGCCTTCTCACCGTTTTCATCATCTGGGTAGATGAACTCGGAAATAACAACGAGAACCGCGCTATTGCCGATCGTATTTCTGACCTGCTAGGGACTCAGTCCAGTATTACCGCTGATCAGCAGGAGCACATTAAGCAGCTGGCGCAATCCGCTGGACAAATTGCCAGCATTAAAGTGTACAAGCTTGATAAAGTGGAACGAGATTACGGAGAATACACCAGCTTTAATACAGTAGGAGTTATTCCTGATTACCAGTACGATACGTCCATCCCTATTTTTGAATGGATGGATTATTACTATCAGCGCAATCAGGAATGGTTCATTCATATTAAATCCCGCCATTTCTCCGGAGTGTTCGATGCTGTCCTTGTTGGCGGACTTACTGCCTACATTGTGCTTTTCACCATTTGGGCCATTATCAACGCCTACCATCATAGAAGGCTTAATACCGGTTGGATAATCGTTTTTACTTTATTTAACGCAGTCGGCTACATCGCCTATCACCTCATTAGGAGAAAAGCGCGGTTGAACGCTGCGAGTTAAATCAGCAGTCTTACATCCCTTTTGTATTATTCATTAAAAAAGTCTCCAAAACCGCTCTAATCCACGGTTTTGGAGACTTTTTCAAATACAGCTTAGTTCCGCCGATCCTTCGGCAGCAAAATGCCGAACAGGCCGAGCAGCGGCAGCACGCTGGAGGCGTACATCACCTGCGCAATGCTGTAATGGTCGGCTGCTGTGCCAAGCACGATTGCTCCCAAGCCGCCCATGCCGAAGGCGAGCCCGGTAATCAGCCCGGATGCCATGCCGACTTTGCCTGGCATTAGCTCCTGCGCATAGACGACGCTGACCGAGAAGCTCGATTGAAGAATAAGTCCCAACAGCGTAATGACGGGATATACCCAGAAAATCGGCAAATGCGGCAAAATGACGGTCAGCGGTGCTGCTCCCGCAATCGAGAACAGCAGCATCCGCTTGCGCCCGAAGCGGTCGGACAGCATGCCGCCGAGGAACGTTCCAGCGACGCCCGCCGCCATAAACAGAAAGAGCGGCACCTGCGCGGCGCCAATCGACAATCCATAATCCCGCTGCAAATAAAATTGGTAAAAGCTTGTGAGCCCAGCTGCATACCAAGAGCGGGCAAACACCATCACGAGCAGCAGCACTAGCGCAATGGCTACTGCTTTCGTGCTGAGTGTATCCGCATTTGCTGCTGCGCCGCTCTGTTTCGCCTTGCGATCGGCGAGTCCTTTCGCTGCGAGCTCCGCTGCGTACCAAGGCACGATGCGCAGCAGCAGGATAATGCCTGCCAGCGCCAGCAGCGTCCCCCATACGGCGCCTCGCTGCCCAAGCGGGACGAATATAAAAATCGTCATGAGCGGCGCTAGCGCTTGTCCAAAATTACCGCCGACCTGATAGATCGACTGCGCCAGACCTCGTCTGCCGCCCGCAGCAAAATAAACAACCCGCGAGCCCTCGGGGTGGAATACCGCTGAACCAAAGCCAACGAACACGACAGCGAGCAATAGCGTCCAGAAATTTGGCGCATAGGCGAGTCCCGCCATCCCTGCCATACTGCAGCACATGCCGGCGATAAGCATCCACGGTGCAGGCTTTTTATCCGATAAAATGCCAATAACCGGCTGCAGCACGGATGAGGTCATATACAGCGTAAACGTAATCCAGCCGATTTGTCCGAACGTTAGACCGAGCGATTGTTCAAAAATCGGGAATAGGGCTGCGACGACCGACTGCATCGAATCATTCAGCAGGTGGACGCCGCTAATGGCGAATAATATGCCAAATAACGCTTTATTTTTCGTATCCATCGTTTTAATCGGTTTGCTTAATGTATCTACATTGGACATGCCGCCCGCCTTCTCTCACTGATTGTGCTGTGTTTAACCAATCCAGACGAACACAGGACTCGAAACTTGTAAAAGCTCGCCCTCAGACGTCAGCATACCGCTGCCTGCATCAACCTGATAGCTCAAAAGGTGATTGGTCTTCTGGTTCGCCACGAGCAGCCTGCTGCCATCAGGGGCAAGTGCAAAATTGCGCGGGCCTTCCCCGCCGCAGGAAATATGCTGCAATAGCGTTAGGCTGCCATCAGCCGCATTCACTGCAAATACCGCAATGCTATCATGGCCGCGATTGGAGCTGTACAAAAACTTGCCCGACGGTGCCAGCGCAATATGCGCCGCATCGTTGTAAGCATTAAACCCTTCAGGCAGCGCGCTAATAGTCTGCACCAGCTCCAAAGAGCCTGCATCCTCTCCATTCTTTCGCAGCACCGACACCGTCGAATCCAGCTCATTCATCACATAGACGATTGGCAGCTGCTCATGCAGCGCCAAATGCCGCGGCCCTGCTCCCGCATGCAGCTGGTAGGAGGACGCAAGCTGAAGCGGCTCTGCTGCCTGTGGATTGTGGCGGTAAATAAGGATGGAATCCGTGCCGAGATCCGTTATGTAAACATAAGGCGATGGCCCGCCGAGCGGCAAAATCGTATGGGCATGCGGCGCATCCTGACGGCCCGCATTTGGCCCAAGCTCTCCCTTGCTGCCGACAACTGCTGCCGCCGGCTGCAAAGAACCATCCTCTGCAAGCGGCAGCACCGCTGCATTTCCCCCTGTATAATTAGCTACGAATACCGAATGGCCATCCGAGCTGACATAACAAGGATGCTCGCCATGGGTAGACTGGCGGTTCAACTCGCTCAGCTTGCCGGTTTCCGGGTCAATCGCATAAGCAGCAACCTCTCCGCCCGGCACGCCGTTCGCCTCCGCCGTTTCACTGACCGCATACAACCGGTCCCGTGCTTCATTCACGCTCAAAAATGATGCATTTTCAATGCCTGTTACCTGCTGAATCACATTCAGCAAGCCGGATTCGCTATCCTGTTTCGCTACGTAAATACACGGCTCCGAAGCACTGCCATAGCAGCCGATATAGACGATTCCTGCGAGCTTATTTGCTTTCAATCGTATTCATCCTCTCGTACTCTCATTATGTAAGCGTAATTTTTATATTTATAGTGACCATAGCACAATGAAAATAAGCAGACAACCGTTTTCGAAAAAA
The DNA here is from genome assembly GCF_059383875.1 of Paenibacillus sp. JT22N7. Lineage (NCBI taxonomy): Bacteria > Bacillati > Bacillota > Bacilli > Caryophanales > Paenibacillaceae > Paenibacillus > Paenibacillus sp. JT22N7. The sequence continues at coordinate 511,346 of NZ_JBXENY010000002.1, read as the reverse complement.
CGCTTTCCAATGTCTTCTGCCCATGATATAATGTAAGCGCTAACAATTTTCCGTTTTCATTCTCATTTCTTGAAGGGGGCTTATGGAATGATGAATACTGGATTGAACGGTGAACGCAACATTTACGAGGATTTTGAAATTGAGTCGGACGTCCTTTTTTTCAAGGTCGGCATGCCCGAGCTCGTCAGCTTCCACGGCAGAAACTACAATATAAAGAAAAGAATGACCGGGGACCAGATTCGCAAGCTGATTGATGACAGCCACTTTTATCAAGTGAGCTCCAATTGCTACATTAACATTCGCAAGGTGAAGGCGATCACGGACGGCATTGCTTATTTCGGAACCGATGCATCCGACTCCAAGAACGTCCCTATCCCTAGACGCAAGCAAACCGTCATCAAGCAGCTCTTAGGGCAAGCGCAGTAATCGGTTAACAGGCACATACCGCACAGCACACTAATAAACGACGTCCATATGCGCACGCAGTCGCCGTTCATTCACACACAACCGCCGTATACCGTGTCTAACGGAATACGGCGGTTGTGTGTTTACATTGATCCTGTTATTCTAATCTGGAGCATGAATCGCCAAATATTCGCCAAATTTAAGGAGGCTATTATGAGCAAGCAAGGACAAGCGCTTGAGCAAGCATTTCATGGAGAACCAGCCGTTTGGCTAAAATGGGGCGCCTATGAGGCTGCGGTTTTGCCCGCAGTAGGGGCTAACCTGATTGCGTTCCGCGATGTAGAGAAGGGCTATCATTTTTTGCATGAGCCAGCTGAGAGTGAAATGGCCGCATTTAAAGCAAGTCCCGGCACTCACGGCATTCCCGTGCTGTTCCCTCCGAACCGTTATCAAGATGGCACGTTCACAATGAACGGCAAGACGTATACGTTCCCAATCAATGAGCCAAGAACAGGAAACCATTTGCATGGCTTCGTACATACGGCTGCATGGGAAGTGCTGGACTACGGCACACTGAAAACCGAAAGCTTCGTGCTGCTTCAAATCGCAGTGGATGAGCAGCATCCGATTTATACGTATTTGCCGCATCGTTTTGCGATTACGCTGCGTTATTCATTGAGTGATCAAGGACTATTTCAGCATATTTCCGTACATAACCGCGGGAACGACGCTATGCCTTGCCTAATCGGCTTCCATACAGCCATCAATGCGCCTTTTGCCCCACAAAGCTCTTCCGAAGACTACAGCTTCACGCTGACAGCCGGAAAACGCTGGGAGCTGAACGAGCGCATGCTGCCAACCGGACAGTTTTTGCCGCTTAGCAGCGACGAGGAGAAGCTGAAGACGACGGGCTCTTCCCCTTACTTTGAGCCACTGGACAATCACTATACGGTGGAGACGCGCAATGGCCGCAATCAGATGGAGCTCACAGATGCCCGCGAGCAAGTGACTTTGGTCTATGATGCAGGAACAGCCTATAAACAGTGGATGGTGTGGAACAGCAACGCCTCCGGTCAGTTCTTCTGCCCTGAGCCGCAGCTTAACCTCGTCAATGCACCGAATGTCGATTTGCCAGCAGACGAAATCGGCCTGGTCAGCCTGGAGCCAAACGGCATCTGGGAAGAGACGAGCCGCCTGTATGTGAAGCCAGCTGCCAAGTAATAGGCAGCAATAATATAGGAAAAAGCCGAAGCCCCGCGTACGAGCGGGTGCTCCGGCTTTTTTTCATGAAAGGAACAGCGGTATCTTCAGCACAGGGGCTTTAGCGCAGCCCCTACTCCTCTACTTCAAAAATCGAATCCACAATAATCGGGAGATTATTTCTTACTGAAACGGCTCCGAGTACGGAGCGGGCATGGCTTCCTTTTTCCCCGAACACATCCATCATTAAGTCCGAGCAGCCATTCAGCACCTTGTGATGCTCTTCAAATTCAGCTGTCGCATTGACGAAGCCTTGAATTTTCACGACCCGTTTTACTTTATCGAGAGAGCCCACTGCTTGCTGCAGCACAGCAAGCACCTCCAGCCCCGCCTGCCGGGCAAATTCATAGCCTTCCTCCGTAGAGAAGTCTTTGCCCAGCTTGCCTTTCGGGTTTCCAGAAGGCCCTTTGCCCGAAACAAACAGCAGTCCATTCACATTTACAAAGTTAGCGTATTTAGCCGCAGGCTCGCTCGCCGCTGGCAGCACAATACCAAGCTCAGCAAGTCGTTTGCTAATCCTAGACTCGGACAAGAGAACTCCCCCTATCGATTTATGTAGCTTAATTAGATGGCTGGCATAACATTTCCGCCATTGACCGGCACATACGCCCCCGTAATGAAGCTGGACAGCTCGGAGGCCAGAAATGCGACTGTGTTGGCAATTTCCTGATCGCTTCCCCGCCGCTTCAGCGGCACATTTTTCTCATAGCCTTCATTGCGCTCGCTGCCTGTCGCACGGTCCCGATCGCTGATCGTCCAGCCCGGTGCCACTTGATTGACCGTAATGCCGCTCTCGCCAACCTCTTTGGCAAGCACGCGGTATACGCCGTCCATGCCTCTTTTGCCTGCTACGTAGGCCGATTGGCCGGGCGCATTTTGCATGGCGCATTCCGTATTAATGCCGATAAAACGGCCGCCGCCGCGCTCCACCATTGCCGGAACGAATGCTTTGGCCAAATAGACGCTTTGCATGACGCAGGATTCGAACTGGCTTTCATAGTCCTCCACCGGCTGCTTCAGCACGCTTTCCCATTGGTACTGAATGACGGCATTTGCCACGACAATGTCCACATGTCCAAGGCTTGCCGCTGCTTCCGCTTGAAGTTTATCCACATCGCCTTGCTTCGTAATATCTGCCTGAACCGTAATCGCACGTCTGCCCAAGGCCTCAACCTCCTGCTTCAGCTCCAGCGCCTTGTCCTCATTGCTCCGATAATGAATGACGATATCCGCCCCGCAATCTGCGAGCGTTCTAACCATTACGCGTCCCAAATCTCCAGTTGCTCCGGTTACGAGCGCGGTCTTTCCAGTCAAGTCGAGTTGCAGCATAAACGTTCAGCTCCTTTGTTCATTCATCATTCGTCGTTCATCATTGGTAACGCTTCCCTCCTAGGCTACCATATCCTTGTACCATGCGTATATTTAAAATTTCAATATTGTGCTTATTTTGACGAATGATGCCTAATGCTGTTCATAGGTCCGCTGGCAATGGGCTTTATGCCGAAACGTCAGCCGTTCGCATTCGGTAAATGGCACCGGCGCTGAATGCAGCTGTATAAAGCAAATTCACAATCACAACCGTTAGCTGCTGCAGAGGCGGCAAACTCTCCGGGCTAAGCACGCCCATTCCAATCGTCAGCAGCGAATGCGGAAAAAACAGCCCGGCCTTCGCTACATACATGCCCAGTCCCAGAAAAGTTGCCCCTAGCCCGATTCCTACGGGGACGGCAAAGCTGCGTATCTGCATGGACAGCAGCAATTGGAAGCTGCTGATCGTAACAGCAGCCAGCCAGCCCCGCACCAGCCAGCCGAATAATTCTCCCGGCAATTCGGAGAGGCTTAATCCAACCATCGTGCCCCCTATTATATACAGCAGGACAAACACTACTTGTACAAAAGCCGTCAGCATGCTTGCTGTAAAAAGCTTGGCCCAAAAAATGCTGGCAACCGGAATCGGCGCTGTCATCATCATGTTCCAGTTTTTACCTGAATGCTCCAGTCTGCACAGATAGGCACAACAAATAGCGATCAGCACCGGAAAGAAAAACTCGCCATAAAACAGCCCGACTTGCGACCATAAGCTATACCAGCCATTTTGCAGGACACCCTGATTCATATAAAAATTACCGCAGCCCATCAGAATACTGACGATCGGCAGCGCTATCAATACGATCCATAGATGCGAATGGCGCAGCTTCAGCCATTCAGCGGGAACTACCCTTTTTAGCATAAACATTCTCTACACCTCCTGCCTGGATATATGCCATCGGCCTGCTCCATAGATCAACAACCCCATGAATAGCAGCAGCCCCAGCAACGGAAGCCCCGCCCCTAAATCACGTGCTATAAATTCAAGCTGATTATCCGTATAGCTCTGGGCAACCGGACTAAGTCCCGAATAATACGACCAAATGAACAATGGCCTTATCGCACTCGGAAACAGATCAGCAGCCATGCCAATGAACCCGCCAAGCATACCGAGACATAGCGCGAAGGCCTGATTTTTAAGCGCCATGGATAACCACTGCTGCAGGGCAATGACAGCCAAGTGGGCAGCCATCGTTCCAGCAAGCAAGCGTCCGAGCAGTATAATAGGCACCACTTCTTCAAAAGCATTTATTTTGCCGAAGCCGATTAGCGCCAATACTTGCACAAAACAGGCAAGCAGCAAAATAAGCGCCACACAGCCATATTTGGCAGCATATAACCTCTCCCGCTTGACAGACATGGAAAGCAGCAGCTTCCACGTATTGCCTTTATGCTCTATATCACAAATACGCGATACGCAGATCGCTGCGAGAATAGGGGCAAACAGACCGTTCAAGGATGCCGTCATCGCAATAAGCGGCTCCCAGCTGGCCTGATCAGGATTGCGGGCGATGGACATGCTTGTTGCCATAAACGCCCACCCCATTTCCACCCCAATCATCAGCAGTACCGTCAACCCGACGTATCTTCGGCGCAGCTTGTAGCCTTCCAGCCAAATCGAGCGAATCATAGGCTGCGCTCCTTCCCCGTCAATTCGAGAAACAGGCTCTCCAAGCTTTTTTTATGCTCTTCAATGCGCAGCACGTCAATATCTGCTGCAAGCAGCTCCCTATTAATTCGCGCTATCTGGGCATCTGTCAGATGACGCAGCCGCAGGAAGCCATCCTGTAAAATCGGCGCAAACCCTTGGGCAGCGAGCAGCGAATGCGCCATTGGATTTTGGCTCGTCTTAAAGGCAATCGTCGGCAGGCTTTCATTTCGCAGCTCATCCAGCTTGCCTTGGAACAGCATTTTACCTTGATGGATAATGCCTACCGAGGTGGCGATCTGTTCGATTTCCGACAATAGATGGCTGGATATTAACACCGTCATTCCCAAGCGCTGCGGCAAAGATTTAATCAGCTCGCGGATTTCACCGATACCTGCCGGATCGAGCCCATTCGTCGGCTCATCCAGCACCAGCAGCTTAGGCGAAGCCAGCAGCGCCATCGCAATGCCTAAGCGCTGCTTCATGCCCAAGGAATACTGCGATACTTTTTTATGCTGCTGCTGCTCCAGCCGGACAATTTTTAGCGCTTCCCGCACATGGCTGCCTGGCACATTCCGCAGCCGCTGGACGACGCGCATGTTTTCTAGGCCCGTCAGATGGCCGTAGTAGGAAGGCGATTCAATTAGAGAGCCCGTTTGGCTTAAAATAAGACGGCGGTGCTTGGCCAGCTCCTTGCCGAATACGGTCACGCTGCCCTCCGTCGGCTGGGCGAGCCCAAGAATCATTTTTAATGTCGTCGATTTCCCGGCTCCGTTCGGCCCAAGAAAGCCATAAATCTCTCCCTCTTCCACCGATAAATCGAGCTTTTCGACGGAATAGCTGCTGCCGTATCGTTTGGACAGGCCGCGGGTAGATACAATCGCTTGCATCGTCATTCACTCCAATCTTGATTTTGTCAATCAAGCATAACGATGCCGCCTTGCTGTAAACTGAAGCTAACCTTACGCCAGCCTTAAATCGGGCCAATGGCGGCCCGTCACGCTCCAAAACCAGCAAAAGCAAGGTATACTAAAAATGGGTGATGAACAATATGGAAGACTTAAAACATAAAAAGCTGCTCATCGTCGATGATGAGAGCGATTTGAGGGAAATGGTCGAAGGTTTTTTACGTAAAGAAGGCTTTACCCGCATTTTCCAGGCAGCTACCTGCGCGGAGGCACTGCGTACCATTAGGTCGGCCAAGCCGGACCTCGTCCTTTTGGATATTATGCTGCCTGACGGGGACGGGTTCTCTCTGCTCAAGTCGCTGCGGCACTTCTCAAGCGTTCCTGTGCTGTTTCTCTCTGCCAGAGGAGAGGATGAGGATCGTTTGCTCGGCCTTGGGCTGGGCGCCGACGATTATATGGTGAAGCCTTTTTTGCCGCGCGAGCTGCTGCTGCGTTTGAGCGCGATTTTACGGCGAGTATATGCACCGTTCCGCCAGGAGCAGCGCCCTATTTTTCAACTGGGGCCCCGTGTTATTGATTTGGAAAGCGGCGTTGTGCGGACGTCCAGCGAGGACGTTTCTTTAACCGCTAAAGAGCTTGTTCTGCTAACCAAGTTTTATGAAAACCGGAACCGCATTGTGACCAATGATGCTCTTTGCCAAGCAGTATGGAGCGATGATTATTATGGGTATGAAAATACCTTAATGGTTCATATTCGCCGCATTCGTGAAAAAATAGAAGAGCTGCCCTCCAATCCTGAGCATCTGCTGACCGTTCGCGGCTTGGGGTATAAGCTGCTAGTCAAGGGGGAGGAGTAATGGGAGGCACCGTTCGTATTTTAAAGCGTTTTATTGGGGCGACGATGCTCATCTCGCTCTCTTTGCTCGTGCTTAACTTTTTGCTGCTGCTCATCTGGGTTAGTACAGGGACGGTCGAGGGGAGTTCGCCAGCCGCGGTTGTGCGGCATACGGCTGAAGGGCTGAAGGCATCGAATAATGGGTATGTTCTTGAGGCCGAAACGGCGGCACGGCTGGATGACCAGCAGGTGTGGGCGATGTTAATTAGCTCGGCGGGGCAGGTCACATGGGGGCACAGCTTGCCCGAAGAGCTCCCTGCACATTATAGCTTGACGGATGTCGCCAAGCTTTCCATGAGCTACTTGATGGATTATCCCGTATTTGTGTGGGAGCATGCAGACGGACTTATTGTGATTGGCTATCCGAAGGACAGCCTTGTCAAATACCAGCATATACTGCCGATCGACTGGGTCAAAAATTTGCCGCTGCGCGCCCTGCTCCTACTCATAGGGAACCTTGTGCTGGTGCTGATTGTCGCCCTGCTGATCGGTTCCCGGCTCCTGCTTTCCATCCGCCCGCTGACGCAGGGCATACAGGCGCTTGCCGCGGATCAGGAGGTGCAGCTTGAGCCCAAGGGAATGCTCGCTGACCTTGCCCAGTCTGTCAACCATGCCTCATCGCTGCTGCATCAGAAAAATGCTTCGCTCAAAAGCAGGGATGAAGCGCGATCCAACTGGATCGCTGGCATTTCCCATGACATTCGCACCCCGCTTTCCATGGTGCTCGGCTATGCCAGCGAGCTGGAGGAGCATCAAGAAATTCCACCGTTGCAGCGAAAGCATGCGGGTATTATTCGTTATCAAGCAGAGAAGCTGCGCACCTTAGTAAGCGACTTGAATCTCGTTTCCATGCTGGAGTATGAAATGCAGCCGCTCACTCCAAAGGCTTTGCGGCTGGCCGCACTGACTCGCCAGATGGCATCCGATATGATTAATGCGGGGCTTGAGCCCAGCTTTACGCTCGAAATGGACGACATAAACGAAACCGCCCAAATATACGGGGACGAGCGTCTGCTGCTGCGGGCCATGACCAATCTCGTCCACAATGCGATCCGCCATAATCCACAGGGATGCGACATCAGGCTGCGAGCAGAGCTTGCGGCCGACAAGCATACGTGCCGCTTCATCGTATTAGACAATGGACGAGGCATCCCGCCGGAAGAGCTGGCCGATGTGCTGGAGCTGCCTTTTTCCGCAAATCGAAAATATGCCAGACCTTCCGGACATGGTCTAGGGCTGCCAATGGCTTTCCGAATAGCCAAAGCCCATCACGGGCGACTGACGTTAACTAACGGGCCTGGAGCCGGACTCACCGCCGAGCTTGAGCTGCCTTGCTTGGAAACGCGATAAGCTGTTGTGTGCTAGGAATACTCTAGAGGCAAAATAGCTGCTTCCTGTACTTGGATCGACTTGGCGGACACAGCAGCAGCTATTTTAGCAAAATCATGGGTTATGGCACCTTATGCGGACTCAGGAGCCGCTAATGCGCTGCTTTTCGCCATTTTGATGGGATAATGAGGGCAATAGCGGATTTCCTGTCCGCTTAGGCAGACTCAAAAAAATAGTAGACACATTCAATCAAACGAGGGCAGTTCTTCCTTCGTATAGCCCTTGTCGCGAATCAGCAATTCGCGAATGACTTTGACCTTCAGCCGGGTATAGAGTCTTCCAGTTTGCGCAACCCTTTGCGAATGGTATTCCGGCTGACCTGGGAGATGGCTGACGCTGCTCTGCCTATTTTTCTTCATCCATTCATCCATTCATCCATTCATCCACTCATTCATTTACGGACTTGTTTGGGTCTGTTTTTTCTTTCATGTGCCTTATACCGTGCGATTTCTGGAGGCGCCGAGGCCGGACAGGAGCAGCAGAGCGCTAACGACAAGCAGCAGCAACAGCGGGGGCTTCCAGCTTGCCGTAATATCATGAAGCAGACCGAACAAGATCGGTCCGGTTGCCGCCAGCAAATAGCCAACCGATTGCGACATGCCGGAAAGAGCAGCGGAATCGAAGGCATCTTTCGTTCGCAAGCTTAAAAAGATCATGGCCAAGCTGAACGCACATCCTCCGCCAATTCCGAGTAAAACGGTCCACAACGAAATGAACGCATTTCCTCCGAAATAAAGACCTCCCAATGAAACAAACAACAGAACCGTCATGATGATGACCAGCAAACGTTGGTTCTTCATGCGTCCCGCCACGATCGGCACAATGAACGCTACGGGCAGCGCGGCCATCTGAAACAGCGACAGCAGCAAGCCGCCGCTGTCTTCATTCAAGCCCCGGCTTGACATGATTTCAGGCATCCAAGCGATCAGCACATAGAACAAGAGAGACTGCATCCCCATAAAAATCGTAACCATCCATGCCAGTGGCGAACGCCACAGACTTCCGCGCTTCGATGCACCGCTCGTCGCTGCCCCAACAGCCGCCCGACTCGCCCGGGCTTGAGGCAACCAGAACAGCGCGGCCAACAGAACGAGTATGCCCCAAATGCCGAGCGCGCCATTCCAGCCGAAACCGAGATCGCGGGCGACCGGAACACTGACACCGGATGCGATTGCCCCGCATAAATTCATTGACACGGAGTACACGCCGGTCATGAGGCCGACTTGCTGAGCAAAATTCCGTTTGACGAGACTTGGAATGAGCACGTTGCACACCGCAATCGCCAGCCCAATCAAAGCAGTGCCTACAAACAACGAAGCGGTTGCGGTCAACGAACGGATCGCGATACCCGCCATGAGTAAAACCAGCGCATAAAGCAGGGTCCGCTCCGCCCCCAAGCGGCGTGCCAGAAAGGGTGCGAACGGTGAAAGCAGCGCGAAAGCAAGCAACGGCAGTGTAGTGAGCAGACCTGCCGCAGCATTCGACAGTCCGAGGGATTCGCGAATCGAGCCGACCAATGGGCCTACCGACGTTAGCGGCGACCGCATGGTCAGTGCGATCAGGACGATGCCGAGGATGATCGGCCAACCCAGCGACAAAGACTTCTTCGCCATCATTGACTTCGTATCGCTTGTTACGCTCATAGCCGCTCGCCTCCTTTGACCTCAAGAACTGCTTTCGATTCCGCAATATAACGGTGAACCGTTGCCACGGCACGATCGGCGTCTTGATCGACAATCGCTTGAACCAATTGCCGGTGCATCTCCAAGAAATCCCCATCGGCTTCATAACGAGTCAAGCTTGTAATCGAATCTTGTGACGCGTCCGCGATATGGTTGTACAATTCAATCAAGATTTCATTATGAGACGCCGCGATGATGCCTTGGTGAAGACGGATATCCTCCGTAACAATGGCATCCATGTCACCGCGTGCTGCCGCCCCCTCCCAGCGTTCCAGTTGGAGAAGAAGCTCGCGCGCCTCTTCGTCCGTTCTACGCTGTGCAGCCAGATGGGCTCCCTCGCGTTCGAGTGCATGCCGGACTTCCAACGTCTGCAGCGTATCGGAGCGCATAATTCGTTTTTGCAGCACCACTCCCAGCGCGCTCGAAGAGCTGACGTACGTTCCGTCCCCTTGCTTCGTCTTTAAGAGTCCCGCGTGGATCAAAGCCCGAACGGCTTCCCTCAATGTATTGCGGCTAACATTCAACTCGACCATCAACTCCGGCTCGGCCGGAATACGCATCCCCACCGCCCACTTGCCGGACTCGATCTGTCTTTCCATTTGCAATGCGACTTGCTCGACCAGCGTCAATCGATTTGTTTTCTGAAGCATACGTCAGTCCTCATTTCATCTATTTATCAAACATAGGATGTTTGGTTAATTGGTATTTTAACACACTTATATCGTGGAGACAACTCCTTCCCTAAAAAACCAAGCTTCGATATATTGAAGTTTGCATAAACATCCTAGTAAAATTGTAATTCTATTATTTTCTATCGTTACCAATCCTCATTTAATGTCGTATAACTCTTTAGATTGCTTTGCTGCCCGCATGGATGCTGTCGAAAAAAATCGTTCTTTCGATAAACTTGTCCAGCCAATCTAGCAAATGGGCAAAAAAGAAGCTACACTAAAGCTATCGCAATATCTGAGGAGGGATCAACGTTGCCAAAAGCGCCATTCCTTGTTTCTACTCTATTATTCATGTCCTTGCTATTTCTGTTATTTCCGCATCAGGTTGCCGAAGCAGGCATGTGGAGCAACATAAAGGGCATTTTCTCCGCCCCCGAAAAAATCGACGCGCTGGAGCAGCAATATATGGATGCCAAGCAGCAGCTTGATGCACAGAAGGAGCAGCTCACCGAATCGCTGCAAAGTGCAGAGCAATACGCAGCCAGGCAAGAGGAGCTCATGCAGCAGAACGAGCAGTTCCGCAAAACCAACGAGCAGCTAATGGAACAGAACAACGCGCTTATACAAGAAATGGAGCAAATCAAGCAGAAGCAAGCCAGCTTTACGCAAAAGCTCATCAATACAGCAATCATCATTATGATTATTATTTTCGCCTATATTCTTTCCCTTCGCGTTTGGCGCTATCTCGTTTGGCGCAAACAGAAGCATGTCGGCAGAGGAGTGTAGCGGATGAAAGCAACCTCCCCCGCGCCGATTGGACATGTGAAGGTGACGCTTCAGGAAGCGGACAAGCTCCATGTGCTCCATCCGGGAGCGATTATTGCTTACCAAGGCGCACCGCAGCAGCGCGAGGATCGTTTTATGAATTTGGCAGGCGTCTATCGCAAAAAGAAATGGGTGCGCGCCCTGCTGAGCGGCCCCTCCGAATTTATTATCGGCTTGCCGCCGGGCTGCTCGCTGGAGACGATCCCCATTGGACCGGAAAGCGATTTGCTGTTCGACTACCGCCACGTGCTCTATTTCACAGACGGCATGCAGCTCAAAAGCGTCATTCAAAAAATGAAAAATGTGTGGATCACCCGCGAGCTGGTGCGGATGCGCTTCTCCGGCCCCGGCGAGCTTGGCGTCATCACAAGCGGCGACATTGCGGTGCTCCAGTTGGACAAGGAGCGCCCGCTTTTTGTAAATACGAGCTCGCTCGTCGCTTATCCCGCCAATGCGAGCATACAGCTTGCCGTCTATGGCAATCAGCTGGCGAGCCAGAACATGAACGTCCAGTGGAAAATAACCGGCAGCGGCCCTGTTCTTATTCAGACGGGCTCGCATGGAAAAGATTTGGAGCATCCGCTGCAAAACGACGGCTTCTTCAAGCGATTGCTGCGTGAAGTGCTGCCGTTCGGCAGCGTGTATATTAAATAGTAAAAGGGCATTGCAAAAAACACCCGAAATCGCTGTACTAGCGGTTTCGGGTGTTTTTTGTATTTGGGGCGTTCTTTTCCAAGAAAGATAAGAACGTTAGTTTTAGTGCGATATATGTAGAAGCAGATTGAGAGTAAAAATAGTCTTACTTTTTGCAACTTTAATCTGCGCACTCCGTACGGAGTGCGACAGTTGCATCAACCTATCTCCCATGGGCTGCACAGTTTCAATCCACGCACTCCATACGGAGTGCGACGAGCAGCGTTGTTTCCATTGCTCGGGCGACTCGAGTTTCAATCCACGCACTCCGTACGGAGTGCGACAAAATCGTTCCAGGTAGTGACCAATCAAATTTTTCGTTTCAATCCACGCACTCCGTACGGAGTGCGACTCTACTAAATCGATAAGTGCGTCAGGATCGCGGGCGTTTCAATCCACGCACTCCGTACGGAGTGCGACTTCGCGTAATAGATAAACCCAATGAATGATACAACGTTTCAATCCACGCACTCCGTACGGAGTGCGACGGCTTTTCAGGCCACGCTTATGGCGTTAGGCAGCATGGTTTCAATCCACGCACTCCGTACGGAGTGCGACCGTATTCAGGAAGTAAGATTCCGGGAACCATCGCTGTTTCAATCCACGCACTCCGTACGGAGTGCGACGTTAATGCGAGTGGTAATAATGGCTGATATTACGGTTTCAATCCACGCACTCCGTACGGAGTGCGACTTAGTCCTGATACCGCTGGCACCAGTCAAGGTATGGTTTCAATCCACGCACTCCGTACGGAGTGCGACTCAATCGCTCCATCGCCTCCAACAGGTGCGAAGAGGTTTCAATCCACGCACTCCGTACGGAGTGCGACAAAAATTACCAACTCATAATATTATATCACAATAAGTTTCAATCCACGCACTCCGTACGGAGTGCGACCGTAAGTAGTATTTCTCCGCGTGCAACAATCAATGTTTCAATCCACGCACTCCGTACGGAGTGCGACGTTAACACTTGTTCGCGTTGTTTACAAGTGTTAACGGTTTCAATCCACGCACTCCGTACGGAGTGCGACGTTGGACGGATTTGTCGAAGAATTGTTATATAATGGTTTCAATCCACGCACTCCGTACGGAGTGCGACATTTTCTAACGGGCCGCGAACTACCAGGAGGCGAAGTTTCAATCCACGCACTCCGTACGGAGTGCGACCCTATTGTATCATACTTAATGGGGTGAAGATATTGTTTCAATCCACGCACTCCGTACGGAGTGCGACAGCGAAAATACAAGTGATTGATCCCATCATGGCATCAATCACCTCTTTTTTCAATAAATATAATACTAGAAAAATCTAGATCAAATCTTGACTTTTCTTGAAATAGCTCAAAATCGACATGCTTCTACAATTTCTGAGGTGCGAATCCCCTAGGGTTTTTATGTGAGCTTCACATTCGCACCTGGGCATGTAATCTCAGCTGCTAAAAAACTTTATGCAACTACGCCGTCTTAAAGCTCGACACCGTATGCTGGAGATCATCCGCCAGCTGGGCCAGCGATTGCGCGGTCGCTGCGGATTCTTCGCTGCTCGCTGCGGACTCCTCGGCAGCAGCGGAAACATTTTCAACGGTAGTCAACACGTTTGTCGCTTGGGCCGCCTGCTCTTCGCTCGCTGCGGCAATTTCGGATACGCGATGGCCTGTATCGTTGACCATCTTCGTAATACGCTCGAATGCTTCTCCCGTTTTCTCCGACAGCGTTGCGCTTTCCTCAACTGCATTCACGCTGCGCTTCGTATTTTGCTGCATGCCTTGAATAATGACCGTGATTTTCTTCGTCGCTTCGCCACTTCGCTCCGCCAGCTTGCGTACCTCATCGGCTACAACAGCAAAGCCTCGTCCTTGTTCGCCTGCCCGTGCTGCTTCAATGGCTGCATTCAGCGCAAGGAGGTTCGTTTGATCGGCGATATCCTCAATGACCTCGATAATATCGCCAACCTGATGGGAATCCTGCTCCAGCTGGGACATTTGCTCGCGCACGCCATTCATGCTTTTCACCGAGTTGTCGATAATGGTGCGGCCTTCTCTAGCAATTTTCATCGTGGAATCCGATAGCTCTGATGCTTGCTCTGTACTTTGAGCGACCGATTGAATGGCCATCGTCAGCTCGCTGAACAGCTCATGAATCGTCTGTGCCGCCGATGCTTGAGCTGTGCTCCCGCCGGCAATTTCCTCTGTAGCAGCCGAAATTTGCTCTGCAGCCGCAGCTACGCTGTGCGATGATTCAATAATACCGCTAACCGTTCCGTTCAAACGGTCAATCATATGGTTGAAGGAGCTTGCAAGATTGCCGACCTCGTCCTTCGTATGGATGTCTACCTTTTCACGCAGATCGCCGTCGGCCACATTTCTCGCCAGAACAACGATACGGCTGAGCGGCTTCGAAATCATCCGGGACAACACGATTCCGAAAATAATGCTCAGCAGGAATGCCAGCACCACAATGACAATTGTAATCAACAAAGCGCTATTATATGCTTCCGCCCCCTTCTGGTTCGCTGCGTCCGCTTCACGAATCGAAAGCTCGATGCTATCCTCAAGAATCTTGAAAACAATATCACCCTGCGTTTTTAATTCGTTACTGATCAAATTTTTAAACGCGGCATCATCGCCGGAATTATTGAGTTCAATACCCCGGTTGTAAATGACCAAATAAGCTTTCCAATCCGTATCAAAGCTATCAATGATCCTTTTAGCATCATCGCTCATATTCGTTGCTTTATATTTTTCAACAGCCTGCTCGACATGTGTTGTCGTTTCCCTAATTGTAGCAAGCTCTGCCTGCATTTTCTGCTCCGTATCATGCATATACAGGCTTCGGATTTGAACCCGCATACTGGTATAGTTGACCTGTGCCTCATAAGCTTCTTTAACAGGAATCAAATTATTGGAATACATATCATCCTGCGACGCATGCATTTTATTCAAATTATAAATACCGAATAAACCTACGACACCTAAAATAATCGCAACAATCAGAAATGCGGATATTAATTTGACACTGATTTTCAAGTTGTAGAACCAATTCATATCAAATACCCTCCCTATTCTATCTAATATTTGCTGTTAGTTTGTTTTCTTGCAGATCTGGCAAACGACGTTCTAGCTGATGCCGCTTGCTTTTTTCATAATGCCGCCAATTTCCAAAATCAACGCAATTCGCCCGTTGCCCAAAATCGTTGCTCCTGAAATACCGTCCACCTTGCCCACATAGGAACCAAGCGTTTTAATAACGACCTCTTGATTGCCAAGCAGCTGATCGACCGCAATAGCCAGCCGCTGCTCCGCTCTGCCGATCATTACGACCGGAATTTTGTCGGGTCTGCCCTCCGTGCGTGTATAGCCGAACATTTCATGCAGCCATACGAACGGTACGATCTGATTGCGGATTTTAATAACCGGCGAGCCTTTTATCATTTTGAGCGTGCTTGTATCGACTCGAATAATTTCCACAACGGCGCTCATTGGCAAAATAAACGTTTGGTCGCTCGCCTTGACGAGCAAGCCCGTTGTAATGGCAAGCGTCAGCGGCAGCCTTATCGTGAACTTCGTTCCAACGCCGACGGACGTATCAATATCAATAATTCCGCCAAGCCGCTCGATATCCGTCCGCACGATATCCATGCCCACGCCTCTGCCCGATACATCGCTAAGCTGGGAGGCCGTTGAGAAGCCTGGGTGAAAAATAAGGCGCAGCGCCTTATGCTCATCGAGCAGTGCCGCCTCCTCTGCGGTGATGACACCTTTGGCAACAGCGGATTTACGCAGCTTGTTCGTATCAATGCCGCCGCCATCATCCTCGACGACAACAACAACCTGATTATCCTCATGCGCCGCGCTTATTCTAACTGTTCCCTGCTCAGGCTTGCCGCATTTAACCCGCTCTTCCGGCATTTCAATACCGTGGTCCACCGCGTTGCGGATCAAATGAATCATCGGATCGCCGACCTCTTCAATAAGCGTGCGGTCAAGCTCTGTATCGCCGCCGACCATTTGCAGATCAACGCTTTTATTCAGCGTTTGCGCCAAATCACGGACCATGCGCGGGAAACGGCTGAACAGCTGCTCGATCGGCAGCATCCGTACTTTTAGTACGTTTTCCTGCAGGCTGCCAATCAATCTGGACAGATGATCGCTGATTTCGCCGAGGTCATCCATCGTCTCGGAATACCCATATGCTTGATGCAGTGTTTGAATGGCCTGCTTCAAGCGGGTTTGGTCGATTACTAGCTCTCCGAGCAAATCGAGTACATTTTCCAGTCGTTCCACGTTGACGCGAATCGTCTGCTGTTTCACTGACGCTTTGGACTGCTGCGTCTTGTCTGCTTCATCCTGCGCTACGCTTACGGCAAAACCGGGCAGCATGTCCACGTTCTCCTGTTCCAGCTCCAAAACTGCGGCTGTCTCAGCCTCCGGTTGGGACGGCATCGCTGCCTCCACCCTTACGCTCTGCACGTCCATCAGCCCAGCTACCGCCAGCTCAAGAGCATCTGGCTCCACCTCTTGAGTGGCAATCAGCCACCGTATCGCATGAATATCCTGATCATCCTGCACCAGCTTCATATTGGGCTCATTCCACAGCACCTCGCCAAACGCACGCAAGGAAATATCAATAATGCTGATGCGAGCGAGCTTCATCATGCAGTCCTCAGTCAGCTTGACGGTAATTGTATATACGGTTTGACCGCTATGTATATATTCTCGCAGCAACTGCTCCGCCTCTTCCGGCAAAGCTTCGCCTGCTGATTCCTTTGCAGCCGCGACTGATTCCGTATTTGCTTTCGAGAAGCGTCCCAATTCCTTGATGACCGCCGAAGGGTCCGGCAGCAGCTCCTCGTGGATAATGCTGTTTTGCAAATCTTTAATAAAGTCGAGACATTGAAAAAATAAATTCGTTAATTCCCGTGTCATCTCAAGCTCTTCATTGCGCAGCATATCAAGCAGATGCTCCCATTCATGGGTTAGCTGCTTGAGCTCCATATAGCCCATTGCCGCGGAAGAGCCTTTAATCGTATGTGCCGCCCGGAAAAGCCGCTGAATGCCCTCAGAATGAGAGCCTTGCTTTTCCAAAGATAAAATCTCTTCTTCCATCGTCATAATTTGTTCCTCAAGCTCTTCGAGAAACACTTGCCTAAATTCCGAGTTATCGAACATATGCACCACCTTGTAAGCGTTGACTTAAGAGCTCCCTTGCTGCTTGAAGTATGCCATGTGAAGCAAGAAGCATTAATCGCGCAGCAGCACCTCATCGATCTTTAATATGCCGACCAATTCTGACTCTGTAAGACCGATTCCTGTAAAATAGGCACCGTTAATGCCGCCTACCCGCTCCGGCGGTGGCTGAATATCGTGAAACGACGTAACCTTGTACACCCGATCCACAATAATGCCGATCGACTCCTCCTGATGATGAACAACGACGATTCGCGTCGCTTTTGAATACACATCCTCATCCAGTGAAAATAACGCTCGCAGGCTAATAACCGGAATAATTTTGCCGCGTAAATTAATGACACCCATCACATAAAACTGGCAATTCGGTATTTCGGTAATTTCCTGCATACGTATAATTTCATGAACTTCAGCTATACGTATGCCATAGCTTTCTTCCCCTACGCCAAATTGTACATACTGCATTTGCTCTACCCCCTGCATGATTTCACCCCCTTTCATATTCTGCCTTTGGTAACGTCCAGCAGCTTTCTGCCAATCTGCTCAATGGGCAGCACATAATCGACGGTTCCCCGATCAACTATCGGCGCTCCGGTTGCGTTTTTTATTTTTTACACAATTCTGACTTTACTTTATATATATCGGCTGACAGCTCTCCCGACGGCTTGGCGACAAAATCAACCGCCCCGCACTGAAGCGCCATAATGGTCTCTTCTCCACCAAATTTTACATCTTCAGTCCTCCCGTTTTGCTGATTGCTGCGCCTTATTTCCTACACAATAACAAACATCTCTGAATCATAACTGAATCTTTTGTCGATTTTTGTAGCATTTTAACGAATTTAATTAGCATTACGCGTTAACTTGATCAATTTAGGAAACTTTTCATAATCTTCTCAAAAGCGCAAAAAAACTACCTTTGTCTCAGACAAAAGGCAGCTTCTTATTATCCCCTATCAGGTTGATTGCATTAGCGACTCATATCGGTCTACAAGCTCGGCATGCGGACAAGCTCCAAGCTCCCCTGCACTGCGCTTGCAAAACTGCTTAAATACGGTGTCGGCCTTCACCCGATTGCCTCCTCTCTTATAGCAGCGGACTACGAGCCATAAGGCCCCCTCATCGTAAGGCTCCTTGTTTAAGTATTCGAGCGCATAATCCGTTGCTACAAGAATATCTCCCTGATTCAGCAGCTCCTCGACAAGCCGCTCCACAACCAGGCCTCCGATAAGCCTATAATGCTCGCGCAGCCGATAAACCCAGACGCTCTGAATGTCAGTCAGCACTTCCTCCTTGTATAAGTTCACCGCCTGTCGGAGCAAAAATAGGCTGCCCATGTCGACCGCACGTTTCGCTAGCTGTTGAAATTCAAGCATATCTGAGGACATATGCTCGGCAGTCAAAATATACTTCTCCCGCAGCGATTTAATCCGAACCCTCCCGTCCAGCCCATTACGCTTCAACAGCTGACGGAGTTGATACACGCAGGTGTGAATGTATGCCCTTGCCTTCGTATCTTCCATTCCAGGAAAAACATCATCCATAATATTCTCCACGCGGCATTCCCGGTTCGTCCATAAATACGCGAACAGCTCCTTCGTTTTCAGCACCTTCCATTTGACGGGACCTGCTGTCCCATACAGGTTCAGCTTGCCGAAGCATTGAACGTCGACTCTGTCTTTCTGCTTTACCGCCTCGGCGGCCAATTTATTTCTCCCAATTCTGCGTTGACGTACACGCTCCACCGTTCGCTGAAGCCGCTGCGGGGCTACCGGTTTCAAAATATAATCCTCCACATTCAGCTCATAAGCCTGCAACGCATGATTGTCAAATGCCGTGACAAATACGGTAGCCGTCCCTGGGCAATAAGCGAGCATTTCCTCCGCGAACATAAGACCAGAAATTTGCGGCATGTAAATGTCTATGAACACGACATCCGGCGGCTCGCGCTTAATGGCCGCAAGCCCCTCCAGCGGATCATCATAAAGCTGAATGGAGCCGATTCCTTCACAGTTCGATAAATATTCCTTCATTTCCTCAAGCGCCCAGTGCTCATCATCCACCACCGCGACGTTCAACATTTCAAATCCCTCCCTGTGCTGGTATCAAAAAGGTAACGGTCGTGCCTCCGCTTTCGCGCCGTCTAATATGTAGTCCCGTTCCAAAATGGCGAAGCAGCCGCTCGTTTGTATTCGCAAGCCCAATTCCCTGCCGCAGCTGTTGCCCGCTTGGCAAACGCCTGCCTGGCGGCTGCTTCCTTAAGCGCATGAAGCTTTCAAGCTGCTCCTCCGGAATACCGACTCCATCGTCCTTAATAATGACGCGGATGCCCCCAGGAACGGAGAGCGTAATAATTTCAATCGTGCCGCCAATGAGCTTGGCTGTAATGCCATGGCGAATCGCATTTTCCACCAGCGTCTGAATGACAAAGGGTGGCAGGTGAAACTGCGTCGCTCCGAGCTCGTAATTCACCTGCAGACGGCTGCCAAATCTAGCCTTCTCCAAATCCAGATAGGCGCTGACGAGTGCAAGCTCGACCTTGAATGAAACTGCCTCCGCCTGATTCTCAAAATCAAAGCTGCTGCGCAAAAATTCACTCAGGCTGCGAAGCAGTCCCCTCGCTTCCTCGGCATTACGCTTGCTGATGAAAATGATTGTGCCGATTGCATTAAACAAAAAATGCGGCTTAATCTTCGCACGCAGCATCGCCAGCTCCGTCTCTACAAGCCCGGCCTCTGATTTTCTCAGCTGCATGAGCATGCAGAGCTTATGCTTAAGCTCTACAGCGGCGAAGGGCCGCAATAAATAATCATTCATCCCAGCTGTGTAGAGCCGTTCCAGCTGACTCCTGGCCTTGATGTCAAGCAGTAGGAGTATGTATAGCTCCTTGCTGCCGCTTGCCTCACGAATAGCGCGGCACGCGGCTTCAGCATCCTCTGCCAGAGAAGCGTCAATAAGACATAAGTCAGCCTCGTCGCCCTGCTTGAACCAGAGCAAAGCGTCTTCCAGCCTGCTCTCAGCCGAGACTTGTATATTTTGTTCTGTGAACACATCCGTAATAATCGCTCTTTCGATTACGTGGTCATGAACGAGAAGCGCATGAAGCAATGCAAATCCCCCATTCCAAATTATAGTAGATAAAAACGTCTAGTAACTATATCGGTTATAGTGGCTTCTCTTTACACTAAACCCCACAGGGAGACGCAGAAAAGACCGGTTGTATTCAACCGGCCTTGCACGAAACCTATGTTTTTTATACGTATGCTATGTTGTGCGAAATTCTGCTGTCTACTCTTCCTTCGGAATCAGCTTGTAAATTTCTCCTGATTCAAAAGCATCAATGAGGCGTCCCAGCCATTTGTAATACGCAAGGGCTTCCTGAAGCTTCTGCCTGTCGCTAGCTAGCACATCCAGAAAGGCTTCGGACTGCTCCGTGTTGTTCTCAAGCTGTTCAATTTCCTTAAGAGAACGGGTTAGGGCGAGCACATTTTGCTCCGCAGCCTTCCTCCATTTAATAGAGAAGAAGTCCGTGAAGTTTTCATGCCAATCCGGCACCACCTCATACAAATCTTTGCGTGAGCCTTTGCCCCATACTTTATTGATCATTTTCAGATCGTATAACGTCCGCATTCCGGTGCTCATTGACGTTTTGCTCATTCCCATCGTAGCACTCATTTCGTCCAGCGTGACAGGCTCGCGGTTGAAATACATATTGCCGTATAAATGCCCGATGGACAACGTTATGCCATATAGATCCATGTTTTTGCCGATTGATTCAATGACGCGCCGACGCGTCTTCAGCAACTGCTGCTGCTGCTCTTCTGTTAATGCTGCAAGTTCATCCATGTCGTTCCTCCTGAGGAGTGGCGTGTCCCATTCATCCTACAACATGTATTGTAATCAAACGTCTAGGGAAATGTAAAGAAACATGTTGATATGAAAAAGGGAGTTATCAGGAGTATTCTGTACGAAAAGTTTGTAAAGTTATAACTGTACAAAGCATACAGAGGCTCACGCCTTTTGACCATTACATTGTTATCCAACTACACTTATAAGCAGACGAACACTCGAAGCTTGGTGAAGAAGCGTTATGATAAAGCGTACACCTCGCTTCCTGTGCCAAGGATCGTGGAGGGGGTACTACATGGCTATTATAGAAGCTAAAAAGCTGACCAAGATTTTCGGAGCGGACCCAAAAAAAGCGATACCGCTGCTGGATAAGGGCTGGTCAAAAGAAAAGATTTTAAAAGAAACGAAGCTGACTGTCGGCGTGAATCAAGCCAATTTTTCGATAGAGGCCGGACAAATATTTGTCATTATGGGCTTATCGGGCAGCGGCAAATCGACGCTCGTTCGCTTATTGAATCGCTTAATTGAGCCGACGGGCGGACAAGTGCTGTTTAATGGCAAGGATGTGCTCAAGATGACGGCTGAGCAGCTCCGGCAGTTTCGGCGCAAGCATGTCGGGATGGTGTTTCAGAAATTTGCGCTGTTCCCGCATCGCACCGTTTTGCAAAATATCGAATATGGCCTTGAAGTTCAAGGCATCAACAAGTCGAAGCGCCGGGAAATGGCGATCCAATCTTTAGAGCTAGTAGGCTTGAAAGGCTACGGCGACAGTTATCCCGAGCAGCTAAGCGGCGGGATGCAGCAGCGCGTAGGCCTTGCAAGAGGACTTGCCAGCGATCCCGAAGTACTGCTGATGGATGAAGCGTTCAGTGCACTTGACCCGCTTATCCGCAAGGATATGCAGGATGAGCTGCTGGAGCTGCAATCGAAAATGAAAAAAACGATCGTCTTCATTACCCATGATTTGAATGAGGCGCTGCGCATTGGCGACCAGATTGCCCTAATGAAGGATGGCAGCATCGTGCAAATCGGCTCGCCGGAAGAAATTTTGATGCAGCCTGCCAATAAATATGTCGAGCGTTTCGTCGAGGACGTCGATTTGTCCAAGGTGCTCACCGCCTCTCATGTGATGGCGAAGGCCGAGACGATTACGAATGAGAGAGGACCGCGCGTTGCGCTCCAGCTCATGCGTGCCAGAAGCATCTCCAGCTTATATATGGTGGACAGGGAGATGCGCTTGCTTGGTGTCATTACGGCCGACGATGCAGCCAGAGCTTTGAAGGAAGGGCTGTCACTCGAATCGCTGACCCAGCGTGATGTTCCAACCGTGTCGCCCGATACGCTGCTCAATGAGCTGTTCGAGCTTATGGGCAATGCCAGATTGCCCGTTGCTGTCATCGGCGAAAATGGCCGATTAAAGGGCATCGTCATTAAAGGCGCAGTGCTCGCCGCACTCGCAGGCAATACCGAAATAGAGGCAGGTGTTAAAGCATGAATATACCCAAAATCCCTTTAGCGGACTGGATTGGGGCGCTGGAAACATGGCTTGAAACCCATCTCGGCCCGCTTTTTAAGCTTATTAAAGTGGTCGTAGGCGAAACGGTTGGCGGATTAAATGTCGCTCTCGACTTTTTCCCTCCGCTTGTGCTTATTATTCTATTTACCGCAGCAGCTTGGTTTCTCGGCAAATGGCGCATGGCGCTGTTTACGTTTGTCGGCCTGCTCATCATTGATAATCTCGGCTATTGGAGCCAGACGATGCAGACGCTGTCGCTCGTGCTGACCTCCGCCCTCATTTCAGTGGTGGTTGGCGTTCCAGTTGGCATTTTGTGTGCACGTAAAAATAGCATTCAAAATATTGTTACTCCGATTCTTGACTTCATGCAGACGATGCCGGCCTTTGTCTATTTGCTGCCTGCCGTCTCCTTCTTCTCGCTTGGCGTCGTGCCAGGCGTCATCGCTTCGATTATTTTTGCGATTCCACCAACGATTCGCATGACCAATCTCGGCATTCGCCAAGTTCCAGAGGAGCTGACTGAAGCGGCTGATGCCTTCGGCTCTACACCGTCGCAGAAGCTGATCAAGCTGCAATTGCCGATTGCGCTGCCGAGCATTATGGCGGGCATCAACCAGACGATTATGCTGTCGCTTTCGATGGTCGTTATCGCATCCATGATTGGCGCACAGGGCGTTGGATCGTACGTGTACCGCGCTGTGACGCAGGGCAACACCGGAGTTGGCTTTGAAGCGGGGATCGCAATCGTTATATTGGCGATTATCCTCGACCGCTTGACGCAAAATGCGATTCGCCGTACGAAAAAGGCGTAAGCAATCTTAAGTGCTCTCCGCCTTTACAGCGGAATAGCTGCAATATCAATCGAAATATTTTCAGAAGGAGTGTTATTGTTGAAAAAAGTGAAAATGCTAGTTGCTGCCGTTATGCTCGCTGTTCTAGCCGCCGGCTGTTCTTCCGCCAGCGGAAGCAAGAACATTACCCTTGCTTATGTCGCTTGGGATTCAGAAATTGCGAGCACCTATGTCGTTAAAGAAGTGTTGGAACAGAAGCTGGGCTACAAGGTTGAAATGCTTCAAGTGGATGCCGGGCCGATGTGGGCTGGCATTTCCGACGGAAGCGCAGACGGAATCGTTGCCGCTTGGCTCCCAAGCACGCATGCCTCTTATGCAGATAAATATAAAGGGCAATATGAGGATCTCGGCGCTAACCTCGAAGGCACCAAAACCGGACTTGTCGTTCCTAAATATATGGACATCAACAGCATCGAGGATTTGAATGATAAGACGGGTCCCGAGCTGGACTATAAAATTATTGGCATTGAGCCGGGTGCCGGACTTATGATGGCTTCGGAGAAAGCGCTCGATGCATACGGCCTGCGTGATAAATGGACGCTGCTTGAAAGCTCGTCCGCTGCAATGTCGCAGGAGCTTCAGAAGGCGTATGACAATAAAGAGCCGATCGTTGTAACGGGCTGGACACCACATTGGATGTTCGCCAAGATGGATCTGAAATATTTGGATGATCCGAAAAATGTATACGGTAGCGCGGAACAAATTCATACGATTGTACGCAAAGGACTGAAAGAGGACAAAGCGGAAGCTTATGCTTTCCTCGACAAGTTCAACTGGACTCCGGAGGATATGGCGAAGGTCATGGTTGCTATTCAAGGCGGCGAAACGCCAGAAGCAGCAGCTAAAGCCTGGGTTGAAGGCAACGCCGAGCTGGTTGATGCTTGGTTGAAATAATTCAGCCTTGCTTTCATCAGCAGCGCGCGCTATAATACATCTAATTTCATTACAACGACTTGCTGATGACGAGAATCCAACTCCGAGGCGTTCTCGTCAAGAGAGATGTTTAGCGCTTCTCCTAAGTTAACCGGGCCCGCCCGTTATCGCGGAACCAAAGCGGATCGTTCGGCACTGCCGTCCGGTCAAGTTGGGTGGCACCGCGAGTTTAACGCTCCTCGTCCCAAAAGGATGAGGGGCGTTTTTTGCGTTTTTATTTAAAAGGCGAAGGAGCGCGGTAACATGCTGGACATGAAATGGATTCGCGAAAACAAAGAGCTGGTGCAGCAAGCGGCGGAGCATAAGGGGCTGGATTTTAACGTTCAGCAGCTGCTGGATGCCGATAGCCACAGACGCGAGCTGCAGCAGAAGGCGGACGAACTTAGGCAGGAGCGCAATGCGCATTCGCAGCGCATTGGGAAGCTGATGCAGAGCGCAAATGCGAGGCAGCAGAAGCAAGGAGCGGAGCAGCACGGGGCAAAGCAGCAACAGGCGGCGTTCGAACCGCCGCAATGGACGGAGCAAGAGCAGGCCGAGCAATTGAAGCAGGCAGTAGCGAAAATTAATGAGCTGCTAAAGCCTTGCGAGGAGCAGCTGCTTGAAGCCGAGCAGCAATTCCGCAAGCTTATGCTGGAGGTGCCGAATCCGGCTTCGACAGATACGCCTATCGGCAGGTCGGATGCTGACAATGTGGAATTGCGCCGAATCGGCAGCATTCCGGCCCCCGCTTTTGCACTGCGGGATCATGTAGAGCTTGGCGAGCTGCACGGCATGATAGATATAAATCGCGGCGTTCGGACGGCGGGCTCGCGCAGCTACTATTTGAAAGGGGCAGGTGCCCTGCTGCACCGTGCGGTCCAGCAGCTTGCGCTCGATTACTTGCTGGAGCGCGGATTTACGCTGCTTGATGTGCCTCTGATGGTAAGAGAGGAAGCGATGTACAATACGGGATATTTCCCCGGGGGAACGGATTCGGCATACCGGATCGACGGCGAAGATCGCTGGCTGATCGGGACTTCGGAAGTACCGCTAGTCGCCTATTACGATAATGAAATCGTCGATGTGGCCGAGCCGATTCGGCTTACTGCCGCAACCGCCTGCTTCCGCAGCGAGGTCGGCTCGGCTGGCCGGGATGTGCGCGGCCTCTACCGCGTGCATCAATTTGCCAAGGTTGAGCAGGTTGTGCTTTGCGAAGCCGATCCTGCCCGTTCGGAGGCGCTGCTCCACGAAATAACAGCGAATGCGGAACAGCTGCTGCAATTGCTGGAGCTGCCCTATCGCGTTGTTGCGGTATGTACCGGCGATATGTCGCAAAAAAATGTAAAGCAATTTGACATTGAAACGTGGATGCCAAGCAGGCAAGCTTACGGCGAGACGCATTCGTCGTCGAATGTGCATGATTTTCAGGCGCGGCGCTCGAATATTCGCTATCGCGATGCCGAGGGCAAACTGCGCTACTGCCACACGCTCAACAACACGGCCGTCGCAACGCCGCGCATTCTTATTCCGCTGCTGGAAAATCATCAGCTTGAAGACGGCTCGATTTATATTCCGCCAGCGCTTCGTCCCTATATGAACGGGCTGGAAATGCTGCAAGCTCCAGCTGCCCCCCTTGCGGAAGCAGCCCAGGTGCAGCCAGAAACAAAGTAAAACATGTCCAGATAATGGTCATACCAACAGGCTGGAAAATAAAAAGACAAGCGCTGCCGATTCAGCAGCGCTTGTCTTTTCTATAGTTGAGCAGCAGTCTGAACGGCAGCGGGCAGCTTGCTGGCTTTATTTTTCCAAGCTGTATTGGCGTTAGGATGATTTCAGCTCTTCCAAGTAGGCGACCAGACGATCCGATGTTTCGCTGATGCCCTGCTCCATTCCCATTTCGACTACCGTCTTGAGTGCTTCCTCCGTTGGGTAGCGGGTCACGCTCACGAATTTGGTTTTGCCATCCTGCGTCGCTTCGAACGTCATGGTGACGTTAGCTGACGGCATGTCCGCGGATTCATTGCCTTCGGCATCAGAGAAATAATCTACGTAGGCGATTTTCTCATTCGTTACAATTTCCTTGTATACGGCCTTGCCCCATGATTCATAGCCGAAAAAATCCCCTTGGTTCTGGTCGATGCATTTCATGCAGTAATGCCATACGCCGCCTGGACGGAAATCGACTGTGCAAGCCGACAAAATCCAGCCATTCGGTCCCCACCAATGCTTCAAATGCTCAGCCGTGGAATGGGCTTCAAACACGAGTGCATGCGGTGCGTCAAAAACCCGCTCCATCGTAAGTACCTGTCCGTCTACCTTAAAGCTTAATTTGTTCGTCATTGTGATTGCCTCCTGAAAGTTAGTTTGGTTTGCTGCCTCGTTCCTTCAACTGCTGCAAGTAAAAATCCAATTTGTCGAACCGCTCGCTCCATAGGCTGCGATAGGTTTCCAGCCAGCTGTCCATCTCTTGGAGCGGCTCCACCCGAAGCTTGTAATAACGGCGATTGGCCGCTGCCTGCACCTCGACGAGCCCTGCTTCCAGCAATATACGCAAATGCTTGGAAGCCTGAGGCTGACGAATGGGCAGACGTTCCGCAATTTCTCCGACAGTCAAGGAACCATCCACCAGCAGCTCCATGATCCGCAGGCGCGTCGGGTCGGATAATGCGCTGAATGTCGTAGCTTTCATAAAAACCGCGTCCTTTAATGGCGCTGTTAGAATTAAAGGGAAGTCAGCGCTATGAAGGTGCTTTCGTTTCCCTGAATTGAATATACCATTACAGGAATATTCCCGTCAAGGAATAATCAAAAAACTTCCGCCGAGCATAATTGGCATACTGTCATTTTGCACAAAAAAAGCCGCTAACAAGCATAAAACTTGTCACCGGCTTACGTATAAAGATCAAAAAAAAGAGCTGCACCCCAGCGGTGTGCGCTCCTTCTAGCCCTTCAATGATCCGGCGGCCATGCCGGAAATAAAATAACGCTGCAGCAATAAAAATAAAATAAGCATCGGCAGCGAGATCAGTACAACTCCGGTCAGCAGCCCCGGATAATTGGTTGAATATTCGCCCTGGAATTGCAAAAGCGCTAAGGGCAGCGTCATTTTTGCCTTATCTGTGAGCAGCAGCATCGGGAACAGCAGGTCATTCCAGACGCCCACGAGCAGGAAGATAGCTGTTGCCGCAAGTGAAGGTGCTGACAGCGGCAGCGCTATTTGGGTGTAAAGCCGCCATTCCCCCGCGCCATCCATGCTGCCTGCCTCGAACATTTCCTTTGGCAGCGCGCGCATGAAGCCCGTCAGCATAAAAACCGCTACTGGCAGCAGCATCGCGACCGTCACTAATATGAGCCCAAACCGGCTGTTCATCAGCCCAAGATCGCGCATAAAGGAGTAGATTGGAATCATATTCACCTGTGCCGGAACCATCAATCCTATGAGAAATATGCCGTAAAGGATTAGCCCGAGCCTATTGGCAATCCGGTAAATGCCGTAAGCAATCATGCTCGACACGATCAGCTCCAGGACAACCGTGCTGAAAGAAACCGTTATGCTATTGTTGAAATAAGACAGCATCGGTTGGCTGTCGAATAGATGGCTGTAGTTTTGCCCTGTGAATGAGCTTGGAATACCGAGCGGACTCGCATAAAACTGCTGCTGGTCTTTGATCGTCGTCACAATCAGGAAAATAAGCGGCAGCAAAATAATGATCGCGAAAGCGAGCAGAAACAAACGCCCTGCTATTCGTAACAGCATGAATCCATGCCTCCTTTCTGATCTGATCATGACGCAAGTTAAGGGCCTATCTTCAAGCCGCCTGCTTCGCAGCGCGTGGGGCAGCTTGAAAATACGGCCTAATAGGAGACGCGATTCGCTTGCAGCGCTCTGAATTGCAGAAACGTAATGAAGGCAATAATAAACAGGAAATAAATCGATGCAGCGGACGCTTGGCCAAACTTATAGTTTTGGAACGCCGCCGAATAAATGTACGTGGACAAAATTTCCGTCGCATAATTCGGGCCGCCCCGCGTCGTAACGAAAATCAAATCAAACGCCTTGAAGGACTGAATCGTCGTATAAGCGACAACAATCGTAGCCGCAGGCGCAAGCAAGGGCCAAGTAATCCGGCGAAAAATAGCCCATTTGCCGCCTCCGTCCAGCTTCGCCGCCTCATACAGTTCCTCCGGAATCGCATGCAGGCCTGCGATAAACAAAATTGCCATTTGCCCAATATGCGCCCATGCTTGAACGGCAGCAATGGAATAGATCGCAAGCGACGGATTGCCAAGCCAATTATTCGCAAGCGCTGACAATCCGAGCATCCGGAGCAGCTCGTTAAGCAGCCCCAGATTCGGATCGTAAACATAAGCAGCGATAAAGCCGACGGCGGCAGACGATAATATCGTCGGGAAGAAATACAGCGCCCGCAGCGCCACCGTCGTTTTTTTATTTTTCGTCAGCAGCAGCGCTACAATTAGTGATACGAGCGTCTGCACGACCACGACCGACAGCATGAACCGCAAGTTGTTGCCGATCGCTTTTTTGAAAATAATGCTGTCTGCTACCGTCTTGTAATTATCAAGACCTACGAAGCCGGAGGTGTCCGACATGCCGTCCCAATCCGTGAAGGAATTGTAGAAGCCGGACAGCGTCGGATATAGGAAGAAGACAGCATAGAGCAGCAGCCCCGGGACAAAAAAGAAGTAGATCGTCTTCCGCACAGCCATCAGACTATGGCTTCAGCTGCTGTTCCACAATCGCTTGCGCGCTGCTGGCAGCCCCTTCCGCCGAATCGCCAGCAATGACCGCTTGAATGGAGCCGATAACCGCCTTCTGAATTTCAATATTCGTAATGAGATAACGAGGCTGGAAGCGCGTTTTTTTATCGGCCCAGCCGCTGATGACTTGCAAAGCAGGGCTTGTGTATTCGATATCCTTGACCGGAATGTTCTGGTTCGCCGCATTTGCGACTTTGCCCGCTACTTCTATTTTGCTCAGATAGGAAATGAAGGTTTTGGCTTCTTCCGGATGCTTGGACTTGCTGTTGACGCCAAGCATGAATGTCGTCGTATGAATGCCTGCATAGATTGCTTGATCAGCGGGCACGGTAATTGGAGCGAGCAAATCCAGCTTCAGCTCAGGACTCGCTTTCAATACGGCTGCAATGGAGTACGAGCCAGTTGCCAGCATAGCCGCTTTTCCTTGTGAAAAGAGGGCAATCGCCGCATCCGTATTCGTACCCAGCGAATCCGGCTGGAAATAACCTTTGTCGTTTAGTTCTTTGAACTGCGTCAGTGTTGTAGTCCACCATTCATCCGTAAGCTTGGTTTCGCCCTTCTCAAGCTTTTGGAACACCTCTTCATCCGGCGCATTGTTCATCATCATCGGGTTCATGAATTGGCCTGGGCCAATATCGGCGCCGGGGAAGGCGATCGGGATAATGCCGTTGCTCTTAAGCGTTTCGCTTGCGGCAAGGAAGCTATCCCAATCCTTCGGAGGTGAAAGGTTGTATTGCTCGAACAGCCCGACGTTGTAAACCGGAATGTTGTACACGAGAGAATACGGCAGCGCGTATTGCTTGCCATCCTTTGCTCCGGATTTAATCAGCTCCGGCACGAACGATTGGACGAATGCCTCATTCGTTAAATCGGTGTATAAGCCTGCTTTGGCAATGGATTCAAACTGTGCGCCCGGGAAGGAAGCAAATACGTCGCCTACAGAGCCGTCGAGCAGCTTAACCTGCGCCGTCGTCTGATATTGCTCAGACGGGAACGTCTGCATCGACACTTTGATGCCGGGATTTTCCTGCTCAAAGTCTTTAATAATCTCGTTCCAGACTGGCACATCGCCCTGCCAATGGATAAAGCTGATCTCTACGGGCTTGCCCGCTCCGCTATTGCCGCTGGATGCGGCATTGCTGCTGGCATCGCCGCCATTGCCGCCGCAAGCTGCCAAGATGAGTGCAAGCAGCAGCAGTATGGCTGCGGGAAACGAATATTTTTTCAACATCATGGATTTAATAACCCTCCTGTCATCTTCTGTGAAAATTTACGCCCGTACTTCGCGTCTGCTCGCCCACTTCTGATGGAACAGCGGCAATGCTTCTTTGCCGAAGCGCTCTGCCTCCTCCAGATGAGGGTAGCCCGACAATATAAAGGAGGATACGCCTAGCTCTGCGTATTCAATTAATCGTTCTGATACTTGGTCGGCTGTGCCTACAATCAGGATCGCTCCGCCCGAACGGACAAGCGACAGTCCTGCCCACAGGTTCGGCCCTACGACAAATCGCTCATCCTTGAACTGCTCGCGCAGCTCGTTCTGCCGGCGTTGGTTCGTTGCATCTGTCTTGGCAAAAGCTTTCTGCGCCTGCTCAATCGCTTCAGGCGACACCTTGCTAATGAGCTCCCATGCCGCGGCCCAAGCCTCTTCCTCTGTGTCGCGTACCAATACTTGCGCCCGAAGCCCGAAGCGGACCGGACGGTCAATGCCCGTCTCCTCGCGATACTGCGAACGAACGACTTCAAAATCTTCGATCTGCTCGCGAATCCAGTCATGCGGCTCGCCCCACATTAAATACGTATCCGCGAATTCAACCGCTACGCGCTTCGCTGATGGAGAGCTTCCGCCGAGGTAAAACGGCGGATGAGGCTTCTGCACCGTCAGCGGCGTCGTCACCGCACGCGTGAACTGATAATATTTTCCGCGGAAAGGCTGCTGCTGATCGTTCTGCTTCGTTTCGGCACCTTCGCTGCCGACGAATTCAGAAGCTTTAATGCCATCGGATTGCGTCCACGCCTGCTGCATCACCGCCAAATATTCACTAGCGCGCTCATAGCGCTTATCATGCGCATGGGCAAGCGGGTCGCCAAGCTCCTCCAGATCCTGCACCGAGCTTCCGGTCACGACGTTAATCATCGCGCGTCCGCCAGATAATTGATCGAGCGCCGCTCCCATCCGGGCCGACAGCACTGGGGTTGTGAGGCCTGGGCGCACCGCTACAAGCGGGCGAAGCGTCGTCGTGTGGCTCATAATGGCTGAGCCAACAACCCAAGCGTCCAAGCACGGGCCGCCCGTTGGGATCAGTACGAAGCCCAGGCCTGCTTTTTCAGCCGCTTTAGCCACATCAATCAAATACTCCAGCGTAGGTTCCCTCTCCGATGCTACGCCTACGTAGCTGCCATCTCCCGCCGTAGGCAGAAACCAGCCAAATTCTATCTCTTTATGTTCATTAAGATTATTCACCATTATGCTCTCCTTTACGGGTATGACTCTGGATCCGTGAGCAGCCCGTATCTCCAGTTCGTCTGGCAGATGCCTATGGTACATCCGGCTGTCCGGTCAATAACCAACAAGTTTAGTAGGAATAGTTGTATTTGCATCATAACAATCAACCGTTAGTGGGTCAATGTCATTTCGCGGCGTTTTAAACTTGTCATTTTGTGATGTCGAATCATTTGCTATACTGGGAAAGGTTATGTCTTTTCACAGCGCCATTGAGGTAAAGATAGAATAATAGATTGTAGGCCAGGCACGTTTAAACATGGAAAAAAGGGGGTATTAATGATGAGACCGAATATGCGTGAGGACCATCATGAATGGCTGGAAATCTATCATTTCACGCCTTCTGCTTTCGAGAAATCGGGAGCTGCATGGCCCATTCGGGTCGGAACGAATATCGCCAAGCCGAATTATCATATCGGCCCGCGCGTGGCGCCTTATTATTATTTGCTAGGCGTGCTGGAGGGGCAAGGAACATTCATTCAGGGCAACAAGACGTACACGCTGCGTCAAAATGATCTGTTCTGCCTGTTCCCGCAAGTTACCCATGAATATTTCACCTTGGCGGAGGAGCCGCTGCACAAAATCTTTTTTGCCTTTGATGGCAAGAAAGCGATTCAGCTGTTGGCCCGGCTCGGGCTTGGGCCGCAATCGCCCCATGCACCCGGCGCACTGACACCACAGGCTGCCGAATTTATGCAGCAGCTATTGCAGCTCGTCAGCCACTCGGGTCCACCGAATACCGACCTGGCGCGGCTAGGCCTTTTTCACCGGATATGGGATGAGCTTGTCTCATCTGCTTCTCCCGCTGTTGTTCCCCGCGACCATCGCAGCATCAGTTGGCTGCAAAAGGGGCTGGAGTATATGGAGATTCATTATGCGGAGGGCATTTCCGTGGAGAGCGTCTCCGACTACGTGGGAGTCAATCGCACACATTTTACTAAACAATTCAGCAAAGCATACGGCATAACACCGGTCCAATATATCCAGCAGCAAAAAATGGGCGAAGCCAAGCGTCTTCTCGCGCAAACCGGCTATACGTTATCGGAAATCGCCAGCTCCATCGGCTTCCCCGACCTCTTTTCTTTTTCCAAAGCGTTTAAGAAAAATGTAGGGATTGCGCCCAAGCAATACCGCTCCCAGCTCATTAGCGGGAAAACAGAGAGCAACGATTGACAGCTGTAACTGTATAAATTATAATTACAGTATTATCATTGTTAGATTGTAATGGGATTCAAGGTGAAACGGCCGTTGCCATCCTTTGACGGCGCAGCGCGTTTCATTCCGAGAAATATAGAGAAAGGATAGTGTTACGATATCCCTTCCTATATTTCAAGTGTAAACGGCTGTCGCCGTCCTCTGGCGGCAAAGTTACCGTTTCACGCTGAAATATAAGCCCATTTATAAGGATGTGACTTATAAATGCTTATATTTTTGAAAAAATCAGGCATAATTGCAGGTTCCATTAAACGACAGGTGGTGACTGGAATGAATAATGAGATGATAATTAAACCGGGCGACTGGATGAACGGAACGACTGGAAATGGCGAGCTGATGCTCGGCTTCGTAGAAAGCGTTGATGCTTCCCACGGCACGGTACGGCTATATGTAACGGCATGCGACAATGAGCTTGCCATCGGCAGAACGATTACGCTTGCAGCTTCACAGGTTAATTCGCTGCGCTCGTCACCGCTTTATACGGTGCAGCAACTGACGCAGCTAATCGACCTGGCGCTCGCAACAAACGATGAAGCTTGGTTTAATGAGCTTTCGGCCATGCTCGTCAATTTGAACAATGGCAAATTGCCGCAGGACAGCTCCCTGCCAAACGCCCATACCAAGATTTTCAACCGTCTGGGCATTTCGGTTAATGGAGAAGCAAACGGCTTGTAACACATAGCAGTAAAAATGTTCATCGTCGGCGCTAGTGTGCCGGATGGAGATGGAGATGAAGCGTTCCTTCTGGGACGCTTTATTTTTTTGAGGGTGGCATGGACTTGTGGGGAACGATTGGGGTGAGCTATAGCGTCGCTAGTATCAGCGGTATCGGCGGTGGATTTCATGCTGAATTAGGGGTTGTATTGTTTTCTGCCATCCCTTACGATGAGAGAAAATAATGTAAAAGAAGTATGTAAGGGAAATATGCAAAAGACTGGTGCGAATGTGAAGCTCCCATGAAATCCCTGGGGGATTCGCACCTCGAAACTTGTCGAAAACGACTTATTTTCATGAGAACGGGCAAAAGTCAATTTTTGTTTTAGACTTGTTTGGCATTACTTTTTTTGAAAATGTGCTGGATGAATGCCTGCTTGGCATCATTCATGGGGATTTTCGCTGTCGCACTCCGTATGGGGTGCGTGGATTGAAGCTGCTTGACCGCACCTATTTTTTTCTTCCGCAAACAGTCGCACTTAAATAGATTTGGTGGACACAGCAGCAGCTATTTCGACAGAATCACAGGTTATGGCACAAGCTGCGGACTCAGGAGATGCTAATGTGCTGCAAATGATCATTTTGACGGGATAATGAGGGCAATAGCGGTTTTCCAGTCCGCTTAAGGTCTAAATTCAGTTTAAAAGCCAAAATAGCGGAATCTCAGTCCTTGAAAAAAGAGTGAGTAGCCTGAACCGCGTACTCTTAGCAAAATCGCAGGCCATTAGAGCTCTAAAGTTATACCATTCTACTTGCAACATCAACAAAAACCGTTCCTTTCGTTAATGGCAGACTCTGCTTGCCCTTAACGAAGAAACGGTTTTTGTCGTTTTACCTTTTATCTTTTACCTCTCACTTTTTACCGCTCAACCTTCTAAAGCTTAAATTTATCGATTTGCGTACGCAGCTTCTCCGCCATGTTGGCGAGCTCTGCCGAGGAGGAAGCGACTTCCTCCATCGATGCCATTTGCTGCTGCGCTGCAGCCGAGACATTTTCAGATTCAGCAGCGGTTTCGCTGGCGGAATCGGCAATGTGACGAATAGCGTCCACTAGGCTTCCTGTGCCAGAGACAATTTCGTCCGCCGCTGCCGAAACGCTTCGGATGCTGCCAGCAACCTGCTCTACGGATGAGCGAATATGCGTAAACAGCTCGCTTGCCGATTCGCCTGCTTGTCTGCCCTGAGCAGCTTGCTCTACGGTCTGATCAGACGCGAGAAGCGTCCGCTTAATCTCAAGTTGAATGCTGCCAATAAAGCCGGAAATTTGCTCCGCCGATGCCATCGACTGTCCTGCAAGCTTCCGAATTTCATCGGCAACGACGGCAAAACCTCGCCCAGCTTCGCCAGAGCGCGATGCTTCAATTGCCGCATTCAAGGAGAGAATATTCGTCTGGCGAGCGATGTTGCTAATGCTTCCTACAACCTCGCCAATTTTGTCAGACAAGCCGCTAAGGTCTTGAATCGTACCGGACAACTCGCGAATGCCGAGCTCCATCTCGTCCATTTTTCCACCGAGCTTAATCATAGCGGCTGACCCGTCTGTTGCAAGAGTGGACGTCTCAGAAGCAATGACTGATACGTCTGAGCTATGTGCAGCAACGCCGTTAATTTGCACAGCAATATTTTCAGCTGCATCGCTGCCATCTTGTACGCTGGACGTTTGCCGCTCCGAGCTTTCGGCCACAACCATAATAGCCTCCGAAATGCTCTGCGCTGCATGCGCCCCTTGATCGGCGCCTGCCGCAAGCTGCTTCGCTGATTCCGTCAATTGCTCGGATAAGCCTGCAACGCCTTTCATTAATTGGTGCATTTGATCGCCTGCTGCATTAAAGGAATGTAGAGCAACGCTAATATCGTTTTTGCCTTTGGCCGGAATGCGATGCGTGAGATCCCCTTGTGCCAGCAAATCAATTCCGTGAGTCAACTGGCGGATAGGATGTACAATTCGGAGCGCTATCAAAATGCTAAGCAGCAGCGCGCCCAAAATAATGAATTGCCCTACGATAATAATGAGCTTCAGCAAATCATTAACCGGTTTTAAAAACTCGCTTTCATGCACATAGGTGACAACGATCCAATTGAGATCTGTTTTGGTTAAATAGGAAAGCTGGTCGACCCCTGATTCATGGAAATGAATGGCCTTGTAATTGCCCTGAACCGCATCAGCGAATGCTTCATCCAGTACAGGGTTATTCAAATCGGCAATCTTATTGTTTAAAATAAAGGACTCATCCGGAAAATAAATAAAGGTTCCATCCGCAGTCGTCATAAGAGCTCTTCCCGTCTCGCCTTGCTCAAAGCGGGCGATGCTCTCAACCGCCTCACTGATTGGATATGCTGCTGAATAGAAGCCCACAGGCTTGCCATCCTTCATTAACGGAGCACCAATCGCAACGACAAGCTGGTTGTCTACTTTAGAAATAATCGGGTCAGAGACGAAAGCGCGTCCTGCCTGTACCTCCTTTATATAGGCGCGTTCAGATAAGTCATATTCCTTGCCGTTCAAGTCTATTGCAAGCTTGCCTGTCATATCAGCCGAATACATAATCGTTGAAAATTCAGGATGCAGCTTCTGTGACTCGATGATATAGTCAAGCTGCTTTTGCTTGTCGTCTCCAAGCTCCGCTCCATGCTCCGCAAGCATTTTAATAATGGTCTGCTTCTCTTTCATTCTGCTGTCAACTTCCTTTGCCAGCAGCCGCGTATTCAACTCCATTTGCTTCTCTGACTGGCTCCTGACCTCACTTGAGGTGGGGGCATAGAACGTATAGGACAGGACCGATACACAGACAACGACTATGAGCAGTGTAGACAGCACGATCCGCCCCGCTGTTTGACGAAGGGAACAGAACCTAAGTAAAGCACGAATAAAACGTGAATTTTTGAAAGCCATAAGCTATCCCCTTTTTTAAAAAATGATTATTGTGTAGTAGTTATATCGGAATAGGAATGAGACTTTTTAACCAATGTGACACTTTTTCGACAATTTTCTATTCACTTGTTTTATTGCAGCCTTAGCTAATCCCTTGATTATGATAATAAAATTTCATCCCTTGAGGTTGTAAGCCCTGAGCATCTTGCGCAGCAGTTGGCGACGTTGGTTTAAAAAAAGGCAAAATACAGAAGAGCCGCACCTTAATGGGGCGGCCCTTCTGTATTTCGTTTATTACAACGGCTTTATTGCTCGGATCTCCTCTTCCGTCAATCCAGATGAGCTTTCTTTTTTTCAGCATCATATTTATTAAATTGTTGCATCTCAACATTAAAACCAAGAGGAAGAGCTCTATAGAGCCCCTCCTCTTGGTCAAAAATAAAACGATAGCTCTAGCGTAAAAAAATTCGATGCTATGCTCTTTCCACTCTCTTCACAAGCGGCTTGCTGATGCCTTCCGCCGCACTGCCCGTCGCCGCGAAGCTGTCCGCGTCGTAGTTATACGAGATTCGCTCCGGCAGCGGCATCCGATTGCCGTCTAGCAGTCCGCGAACGAGCTCGCGGCCAAGCTCTGGCGTCATGCCGTTATACCAGTTGCCGTCGGGATAGACGACCACATTGCAAGCATCCTCGCATCTGCCGTTGCACATCGTCTTCGTCGTATGGACGAAAGAATCCGCTTCGCGCCTCGCAAGCTCCTCACGGATGGCGAGCGTTACCTCTTCAGCGCCGCTGCGTTTACAGCTGCCTCCGTTGCATAGAAGCAGATGATGGCGCGTCTGCGTCAGGTTCCAAGTTGCCATCCTCTTGAAGCCTCCTTTCCTACCTCGTTTCCCGGTGCACAGTTACCCGCCCCAAGGCGGGACTGTATTTGCGCATCTCCAGCCGCTCCGGGGTCGTACGTTTATTTTTGGAGGTCGTGTAGTTGCGGTCACCCGTCTCCGTGCATGCCAACGTTACAGTAACTCTCATTAGGCTCACCTCCTTTTATAACATATTATTGAACGGCCTGTCTCCTTAATTTATTGCGCAAGCCTCCTGCTGCGACTGCGGAAACGGATCAATAAGGCTGTCCCAATCCTGCTTCATCTCTTCCTTCGTCAGCAAGCATTGGTCAAGCGTTGCTTCAATCTCGGCACGCTGCAAATCGATTCCGATAAACACAACCTTATTGATTCGGTCGCCATACATCGGATGCCAGCTGTCCGCCAGCTCAGGCTCCGACTCAAGCAGCAGGTGCTGCTCTGACTCAGGAAGCGCAGCCACCCACAGTCCAGCAGGGCCAAATTGAATCGATGGCCCCGCCTGGCTAATGCTCTGCGCCTGCAAGCTGCGGGTTGCCAGCCACATAATGCCTTTGGCCCGGATAATGTCCGAAGGCCACTCCTCCATCCAATGCATCAAGCGCCCCGGATGAAAAGGCTTCGCCCGCACATAAACGAATGAGCCAATCCCGTATTCTTCCGTTTCTGGCGTATGTACTGGGGCATTCAGCTCCCGCATCCAGCCAGCCGATACGCTGGCTTCTTCAAAGTTGAATCTGCCGGTATTCAAAATTTCCGCGGGATCGACCTTGCCCTGCTCGGTGCGAATCAGCTTGGCACGCGGCTGAAGTGTACGAAGCACACCTTCCAGCTCGTCCAAATCCTCCTCGCTCACCAGATCGCATTTATTTAGCAGCAGCACATCGCAAAATTCAATTTGGTCGATCAGCAGATCAACGACCTCCCGGTGGTCTTCCTCATGCGCCCCTTGGCTGCGTTCAAGCAGCGTCTCGCCAGAGGCATAATCATGCCAGAAGCGGTATGCATCAACGACCGTCACCATGCAGTCCAAGCGGCAAAATTGCGACAGGTCAATGCCCTGCTCCTCATCAATATAGGTGAACGTTTGGGCAACGGGAACCGGCTCGCCCACACCCGTCGATTCAATCAAAATATAATCAAAGCGCTCCTGCTTCGCCAGCCGCTCCACCTCGCGCAGCAAATCCTCGCGCAGCGTGCAGCAGATGCAGCCATTCGACATTTCCACCAGCTGCTCATCGGTGCGGGACAGCCCGCCTTCTTTTTGAACCAAAGCCGCATCGATATTGACCTCGCTTAGATCATTGACGATGACCGCCACCCGAAGGCCATCGCGATTGTTCAGCACATGATTGAGAATCGTCGTTTTTCCTGCTCCTAAA
Organism: Paenibacillus sp. JT22N7; assembly: GCF_059383875.1. Classification (NCBI taxonomy): domain Bacteria; kingdom Bacillati; phylum Bacillota; class Bacilli; order Caryophanales; family Paenibacillaceae; genus Paenibacillus; species Paenibacillus sp. JT22N7. The sequence goes on along the minus strand of NZ_JBXENY010000002.1, from coordinate 472,959 downwards.
TAACCGCTTAGCACCGTCACGGGAATTTTAAAGCCTGATTGCTTCTTCACTACTGCTTCCTTATCCATTCGTTTCACGCTTCCCTTCATATATAGCTTGTAAATAGCTTGGCCTAAAAGCTAGATGACCTGTCGCTTGCTACGGCTTAAAACTGCCTTATTCGTTCAAAGCGAGCTTCAGTGCTTCCAGGTTATTTTTCATTACACCAATATAATCGAGCCCGTCTGCCGCTTCTTCCTCTGTCAGCCCTTCAAGCGGATTAAGTACAGCTGTCTTGGCGCCGATTTCGCTCGCAATCGTGCTGGCGATTTTTGGATCAACCAACGTTTCGAAAAAAATCGTCTTTATTTGCTGCTCCTTCGCCAGCTTCACAATTTCCGCCATTTGCTCCGGGGATGGCTCCTGGTCAGGAGAAAGGCCGGAAATCGGCACCTGCGTCAAGCCGTATTCACGCGCCAAATAGCCAAAAGCCGCATGCTGGGTAACGAACTCCGTACGCTTCACTCCTGCAAGCCCTGTTTTATAAGCCTCATCCAGCTCTTGGAGCTTGGTAATATAAGCATCAGCATTTGCTTTGTAGTTGTCGGCATGGGCGGGATCTGCTTTCGCGAACGCCTCTTGAATCGCTGCAACTTCTGCTTGTGCCAGCTTCGGACTCAGCCATACATGCGGATCGAGGCTATGCTCATGAGCGTGATCATGCCCCTCCTCCCCATGGGCAGCTTCCTCATGCTCGGCAGCATGGTCATAATCATGTTCCGCATCCGTATCTGCTTCCGCATCCGCATCACTCGCAGCACCGTGCGCCTCTTCTCCATGCGAATGCTCATCTTCCCCGCCCTCTGCTAGTTCAATGCTGCTGCTCGCCTCCACGACGATGCGCTTCTCATTGGCGGCGCTGTCCAGCGCCTGTTCCGCCCAGCCTTCTACAATGCCGTTATATACGAATACATCTGCCTCTTTCAGCACCGCCATGTCCTTGGCACTTGGCTCCCAGTCATGCGGCTCCGTGCCGGCCGGAATAAGCGCTGTTACATCGGCATATTCGCCGCCCACCTGCTTGCTGAATTCATACATGGGATAAAAGGTAGTTACGACTTGCAGCTTCTTCGCTTCCGTCTCCCCCGCAGCTGGCGAAACGCTTGGCTCCGACGAAGCGGCACTTCCGCTATCTGCCTGGGCCCCAACTGTATTCACCCCATTCGTGCTTCCTGCCGCGCCGCATCCCGACAACAGCAGCATCGCTGCCATTAATAACAAAGAAATTTTACTAAACATAACTTTCATTTTCTGTACCTCCATGTGTGTGAGTAGCTGGTGCATCCAGCTTGTTGCTCTTCATACGGGGAAAAGCGTCCTGCTTCGCCACTTGCACTTGCCCCGTTTGATGATGGTTGATGATGGTGCGATTTTGCCGATTGCCCAGCTTGCCGGCGATGACGGATACCTTCTTCAATACAATGCCAAGGATCAGCAGCGCCAGCAAAAATAGGGCGATCGTTCCGCCTGGCGGCGTTCCCAGCTCATAAGAGGCGGTCAGTCCGGTAAAAACGCCCGCCACGCCGGCCAGCATCGCAATCATGAGCGCTGCCGCAAAGCTGCGGGCAAGACGAACCGCCAGCGCCGCAGGCAGCACGATCAGCGCCGATACGAGCAGCACGCCTACAATCGGCATAGCCGCAGCGACAATCATGCCCGTCACCATGCTGAACAGCATGGAGATGAGCCGGACGGGAATGCCATTCGTTTGTGCCGTTTCCTCGTCGAAAGCCATCTGATACAACGGTCTGCGCAGCAAAATAAAAAAGATCGCGCCTACTGCCGCCGCACCGAGCATGAGCATAAGCTCGGCTTCGTTCACCGCGACGACGGAGCCGAATAAATACGAGGAGAAGCTTTTGTTCATTCCCTTATTCAGCCCCATCAGTACAACGGCGCTCGACAAGCCGCCAATCATAATAATGGCAATCGACATTTCGCTGTAGGCGCGGTAGGAGCGCCGAATATATTCAACCGCTATCGCTCCTGCTACAGCAGCAGCAAACCCGGCATAGGAAGGATTCCAGCCCAGGTAGGCACCCGCGGCAACGCCGGCTAATGATACATGCGAAAGCATATCCGCCATCAGCGCCTGCCGTCTCAGCATTAAATGTACGCCCAGCACAGAGGCGACTAAAGCGATGATGCCTCCGGCGCAAAATGCCCGCTGCATGAAGTCGTAGTGCAGCATTTCCATCCTCCCTCCCCCTTTCGTTCCAGCTCAATTATTCGGTCCAAATAAGGCCGGACCTCTTCGAGTCCATGGGTCACCATCACAACCGTCCGTCCATGAGCCTGCACATGATGATACATTAACTCGTAAAAACCTCTACGGCTCGCTTCATCCATGCCGGTTGTCGGCTCATCCATAACGAGCAGATCAGGCTGCTGGGCCAGCGCTCTGGCAATACACACCCGCTGCTTCTGTCCGCCTGAGAGCTCGCCGATTTTGCAGCCGCGCTGCTCCCACATGCCGACCTGGCGCAGCGCCTCCTCGGCACGAGCCCGCTCCTGCGGCCGCAGCCGCCGCAGCCAAGCTCCGCTCTCATATGCGCCTGACCTGACGAACTCCAGCACCGTGCTGGGAAAGCCGCTGTTAAACGCCGCAATCTGCTGCGGCACATAGCCGATCACGAGCTTCTTGCCGCTCGCACTCTGCTTCGCCAAGTAAACCTCCCCGCTCCATGGCTTCAGCAAGCCCAGCGCCAGCTTAAGCAGCGTCGTCTTCGAGGCGCCGTTAGGCCCGGTTACCGCTATAAATTCGCCGGCATGAATCGCCATATCGGCTTCATTCAGACTCGGTACGCTGCCGTAGCCGAATACGACCTTTTTTAAAGTAGCAATCTGCACGCGGTCTCTCTCCTTCTGCTCCAACGTTATTTTTTAAAAATATAAGAATTTATAAGTTTCACCCGCGAAACGGCAGCTTTGCCGCCTGGGGATGGAGACAGCCGTTTATGACTAATCGTAATTATTACGATATTATCTTGAAAAATAAATCGCCAGCAGCGACTTGTTATCCGTTATTACCTTGTTTAATAGTAATCATTACGCTTAATGAGTATAGCAAGCAGATTTTCATTCGTCAACTGCCTATTTTGGGCTAGCCCCCATCGCCTTATACGGAGGAATATCCCAGGCATGCGCTGGCATACAGGCCAGATCCAGTATACAATAAAAGTCATTATTCAAATATTTTCCGGCATAGCTTGCCAAGAAAGGATGTTTACATTTCCGATGAGTACATCCGTTGAACAACATCGCGAGGAAGCACCTTCGACCGTCAATTGCATGGTCATTACCGTATCTGACACACGTACGCCTTCTACCGATAAAAGCGGCACGCTGCTTATAGAGCTGCTCAAGGCAGGCGGCTATCAAACGACGCGCTACGCCATCGTCAAGGATGAATACAGCGAAATCCAGTCCGCGCTGCGCAGCGGAGCTTCGGACCCGGCAGTTGAGGCGATTTTGCTCAATGGCGGGACGGGCATTGCCAAGCGCGATACGACCTATGAGGCTGTAAAAGATTTGCTGGACAAGGAGATGCATGGGTTTGGCGAGATTTTTCGCTATTTGAGCTTTGCTGAAGATATCGGCACGGCGGCGATTTTAAGCAGGGCGATTGCTGGCGTCTACGAGGATACAGCGATTTTCTCCATGCCAGGCTCCAGCGGCGCAGTCCGGCTCGCGGCCGAACGCATTATCGTTCCTGAACTCGGTCATGTGATGCGGGAAATTTATAAGGATATCCGCTAACGGCTTTAAATAAATTGCAGCAAGGTATTATTAAATAGGAGATTGCAAACGATGATAGAAGTATTTGAATTGCGAGATAAGATGGCGTTTTTTGATGAGGCTGTTCAGATGTACTGGGATCAATGGGGTAGCGAGAGCAACTTTAAGTTTTATCAGGATTGCATGCTTCATTCATGTAAATCCGATTGTGACCTTCCACGATTTTATATTGCGCTGCAAAATGATTCCATTGTCGGTACATCTCTCTACTGATTTGGAAGGCTATTATGAAAAATATGATTGGACGTATCTCACCAAGGGCTACCTCTTTAATGGAGAAGCTGCAAAAATATATGAAGCCACTGTCCATCCATAAAAACAAGAGAAAGAGGAGGCGGCCTCTCTTTCTCTTGTTCCCCCTCTCTTTCTACTCTTTCTCGCGCCTCTTTTTTCAGGCTCTATTCAGCCTCTCACCTTTCCATCTTTCTATATTTTAAGAATAGTTCGTTCGTTTGAATGTCGCGTCGTTTTTGGCAATCGTTGTTGTGAGCGCGCTCAAGGCATCCAGCCGCAGCACGAAGTTATAATGGCGAACGTAATAGCCGCGAATAATCGCTGCCATTTTCGTAATGCATCCAAAGCACCTATTTGCCTGTTGCGGCGTTATAGATGACCTTCGGGCGCTCAATTTTGCTCGTATTCAGCTCCGTTGCCGAGGTTTTAGTCAGCACACTGCTGCGGAAGGTCCAATTTTTGAGATCGCTTGACGTATACACGTTAACGGCATCGAAGGTTCCGCTCGTTGCATGCTCGCAATACCAATAGTAGGTAGAACCGACTTTTAAAATGTTGCCGCTGTTCGCAAGGATCGGATTGCCTGCGGTGTCTTTCCAATCCGTCCCGTTCACAATGCTGACGCTTGCAGCGTTGGCACGGCCCGCCGGAATCGCTCCGGCAGCAATCAACATTTATGTAAGCGATTTCAATTGAACAATCCGGCGAAGGGTGAACGATTTGGACGACGGCCGAAAAGGGACAGAAAATGAGTACTTTATCAGAAATTTGCTATTCAAACTCGTTTATTGTAACATTTTATTAGTTTGAGAGATTGCTAGTTTTGCTGCCCATTATTTATATTTATACATTCAGGAGATGATCTAGATTAGTTACGCTGCTGCATTTGCAATGTCTTTCATTATTGTGCTGCTGCTTATTCCTCCGCTTCGCAAGCTCGCTTTCCGCATCGATTTTGTGGACAAGCCTCGCAAGGATGTCGAACGCAAAATACATAAAGAGCCGATTCCACTCACGGCGAGCTATGCTATTTTTGTCGGCTTCATGGCAACGTATTTGGTGTTTGTAGATGAAATTACAATGAAAACAGTAGCTATTATTATAAGCTCGATTTTGCTGCTCATTATTGGCACGATTGACGATTGGTACAAGACGCATGGCAAGGATTTTCCGTCTCTGCCGAAAATGCTCGTTCAAGTGTCAGCCGCCGCAATCGTATTTTTCGCCGGGGTATCGTTCGAGGGCTTCTATAATCCGCTTAGCGGGGAATTCGTCAACCTGCCTTATGCTTTGCAATTCGTGCTGACGATTTTATGGATCTTCGGCGTAACGACCGTTATTAACTTCTCGGATGGCATGGATGGCTTGGCGGGCGGCCTTTCAACAATTTCAGCTGTGACGCTGTTTATTGTGGCCCTCACCAAGGGACAAAGCGATTCCGCGATGCTGGCTATTATTTTGATTGGAGCTGCGATTGCGTACTTGCGTTACAACAAGCCTCCGGCGAAAATATTTATGGGCGACGCTGGCGCGACGTTTCTCGGCTTCATGCTCGGGGTTATTGCCCTCGATGGCGCCTTCAAGCAGGCGACCGTGCTGTCGATATTCATTCCGATTTTAGCGCTTGGCGTACCGATCTTCGATAACATCTTCGTCGTAATCAAGCGCATGATTCAGGGCAAGCCGATCTATCAGGCAGATGCGACACAGGTCCATTACCGTCTGCTGCATTCCGGCCTCAAACCTACGCAAGTATTGTCGTTTCTGTTCCTGATTAGCGTATGCTTCTCGCTATTTTCGATTATTTTGCTTATGATTCCGGTATAGCGCGTGTTATACAAAATCCCCCTGCCGTGTGGCAGGGGGATTTTTCATGGCTGCGTTGAGTAGTGGCTATTCATTCAAGCGCTGCATTACGCGATGCAGCAGCACGCTGACTTCTGCACGAATCGCATGATCTCCTGGAGCAAAAAGCTTGTCCGTTCTTCCTTGCAGCAGCTCCTGCTCGTACAAATACGCAATATCCTGCTCTGCCCAGTGGCCGCTAATATCGCTGAACGGATGCCCGGCGGATGAGGCTTCTCCCTGCGCATCTGCTGGCTTGGCCTCGTTTGACGGCGAGGCTTCCGCAGTAGCTGCTTCCCCCGTTGCAGGCTTTGCAGCTGCTGCGGAAGCAGCGGCCTCCGCTGCGCCGAGCGCCTTAAGCTGCCGCGACAGCACGGCAGCAATTTCCGCCCGCGTAATCGGCTGGTTCGGCAGAAAAGCGCTGCCTTGCGGCCGCTCTACCCCTTGCAGCAGGCCACCTGCCGCAGCCGTCTCCACATAGTCGTATGACCAATCGCTTTTGTCCACATCGGTAAAAGCAGGGATGGACTGCTGCTTCATATCCAGCTCAAATGCCAGCACAGCAGCCTTAGCGAATTCTGCCCGCGTCATTAGGCGTCCCGGCTCAAAAGCGCCAGCGGCCGTACCCTGCATCACCTGCTCCAGCGCCAGCTCCCCGACAGCTGCGGAAGCCCATTTCAGCTTCGCAACCGCTTCATAATCCTTGAATTGCTTAAGGCGCTGCTCCACGGTCAATTGGGCGGCAGCTTTCGAAGGCGCTTGTCCAACGATTTTCGCCGCACCTTCCTTTGCGGGTCCGGCGCCAATGCTGACAACTGGCTCATTCACGCTATGCTGGATATTCAGCCCCGGATTATCCGGCAAAATAATAATCGACTTCGCCAAGCTGAAGCTCGCTGCTCCATCCTTCACCGCTTTGAAGGTCACACTGCCCAGCTTGCCATAGCCTGAAAATAATGCCGGGCCGCGCTGGGCCGTCGCCTCGGCAATTTGAATCAGACCTGCTGCTGCATCAAGCTTGTTCAGCAGCTGCATGGGACTCGCCGCAGCTGCAAATACCGCAGGCCGCAGCAGCGCCCCCGCCCCTTTTTCAACTACAGGCGCTATCCGCTCCGTATCGTATTTCATATGTACCTCATAGCCTTGGACACCGCCGTAGCTTCCCTTAAAGCCTTGCAGCCATACGGCGACCTCGAACTCCTCGCCAGCCTTCACCTGGTCCGCGGATGGGACAATGCGAATTTGCGGCAGCTTGCCTGCCTCCACCTTCTCGGCTCCCGCGGCTGCAACCGTACCAAGCCCCAGCCATGCAGCGGCCAGCAGGCTAGCCCCCATCAATAACAACCATTTTGAATGCAGACTCACTCTCAAATCCCATCTCTCCTGTCCTCAGCTTCTTACGCCATATCCATCGCTTGCCTAGTGAGCAAATATAATTTAAAAGGCGGTTTTCTTAAAGGTTATTACTATTATGCGGAAGTGGTCTGAAAGTTGTTAGGTTGCCTGCCCAATCTTTTTTATCAAGTTTATAATAGTTATATTTTTCGTTATCAATCTCGATCATACTCTGAAAGTTAAAACCACATTTATCTATTACTCTATTCGACGGAACGTTGTCTAATAGAGCAATAGCACTAAGCACCTCAACATTCGTATTCTCGAATAAATAATTAGTCATTCCTTGTGAGGCTTGGGTTGTATAACCTTTACCTCTATGATCTTTTGAAATGGCATACATGATTTCTCGGTTTGGCGGTGGTAATTCGTCTTTCATTCCTGAACAACACCAACCGATAAATTCTCCTGTCTCTTTCAAAATAATTCCTAATCGAAGACGGAGATCACCAATATCTTCACCTTTCGATACCGTATTGAAAAACTGTTTGTTCTCTGGAATTTCATAGTTAATAAACCAATCTTTCCGCTGCTCTTTAGATACGTTCCAGCCTGGCAAATACTCATGTATTTCAGGTTGCCAGGTGAGTGAATGAAAATGATCTAAATCAGTAGCCAAGAATTCTCTTAGAATCACATCCTTGCAGTCAATCGTAAAAGCGTTTTCCTCTGGAACGAAACGAATATTAGTGTCCATGATAATTCTCCCTCTATAAACTGTACTAATGTCTATAATAACTCTCTAAGAGAATCTATTGCGAGGGTAAAATCACTATAATTGTTTTTTATTTAGCTACCATATTTCAGAAAACAGCCTATTAAAAAAGAGAATGCTCAGATTCAACCATACCTATGTGGCATCCTGAAAATAAGGAGGGGAGCCGATCGCGCTCCCCTTCCATTTTTTCACGACTGTTTCATGATCAGCCACTTGTCTCTTGTTTCTTGTTTCTTGTCCTTTTACCTCTTGCCGCTTACAGCTTGAAGTTGCCTAAAACGAAGGAAATATCGAGCAGATCAACCGCGTTATCCCGGTTAATGTCCGCTGCGCTTGCTTGCGCATTTGCCCAGCTTGTGCTCCGCGACTTGCCGAACTGCTTGGCAACAAGCTGGAGATCGGCCAGATCGATTTTGCCGTCGCCATTCACGTCGCCCGCCAGAAGCGGTCCGACATTAAGCGTCGTATCCTCGCCTGCCACCGTCACCGAAGCAGCCGAAGCCACATGACCTGGCGCTACTACGCGCACCGTATAAGTCCCCGCTGGGACAAGCAGCGTATAGCTTCCATCCGCCTTCACTTCACCGACAGCTGCAACCTCTTTGCTTGCTGTAATGGCCTCTACCACAACTTTGTGAACGCCATCAGCACCTTGGTACCAAGTCTCGCTGTAATTCACACCGCTGCCGAAAGCTTCCGCTGTTATTTTGCCTGTAATCCGATGTTCCGGCTCAGTAGGACCCGCCGTCACCGTAACAGATGCGTCACTCACGCTGCTGTAGGAAATTTCTTGCGTATCGCTGTTCAATGCCCGTACATTGGACAATTTAAAATCCCGTTTTCCGGTGCTGCCACTGGAGAAATGGAACGTTGCCAGCGTCCCGGAGCCACTGTAGCCGCTATGATCTCCGGTCAAGGATACGACATAATCGCTCCTTGCAGTGCCGTTGCCGAGATCGACAATCGTCTCATCTACGATAAGCGATCCGCCAGGATTCGCCTGCTGCTGGTAGGTCGACAATGCAACGCTCGGCTCCACTGAGCCTTTCACCAGCGAGCTGTCGTACGTCAAGCTGAATTGCGCCGCATATAAGTCCTTAACATGAGCAAAATTCACATCAATGTCAAAGGTTTCTCCTGTCCGTACGCTGGACTTTGAAGCAACAGCCGCTAATGTGGCAGGCTGCTGAGCCGTGCTCTCATAACGGACAACAAAGGCTGGCTCAATGACGCCATTATCGGCGGCATCATACACATACACATCAAACGTATTGCTTCCTTGGACAATTGGCACCGGAATCTCAAAACGCCCGTCTGCTGCAATCGTCGCATCATACTGCTGCAAATCGCCTTTTGCATCCTCAGCCATCGCAGCAGCGCCAACTGCCGAATAATCGCCGAACAAAGTAATGAGGCGGTCGCTAATAATTCGCCCGCTAATCACGCCCTCACTGCCCGTAACGGCAATCGGCGGATCAGAGAGCTCCGCAACCGGAGCCTGCACATCCACGATAAATTCGGCAAGCTGGTCCAGCAAGTAATCTTCGTCCCCAAGACCAACCCAAGGCACGACGACATATTGTCCTTCCCCAAGCTGCTGAGGGCCAAGTGCCGTCAATATTTCCCCGTCCCAGCCTTCAACGATGTAGCTGCCCGGGCTAATGCCTTGCGCGCTTTCCACAATGACGCCCTTCCAGGACAAATTGCTTCCCGAAACCGCATAAACATCTAATGAAAAATACGGCAGTGTGGCATTTACGCGGAACTTAAGGTCGGTCGTATCCGCTGCGCCATCACCATTTGGCGAAAAGAGGAACGGTTCAAGCGTAATTTCCGATACTTTTGCCGGAAGCTCCACATCGCCCACATAGACAGCGAGTGGAAGCTGTATCGTCTGTCCTGCACCTTGAATGACGACCTCTCCCTCGTAACGGCCAGCTGCTGCTGCTTCAGCTACATGCAGTGCTACATCGAAGGAAGCAGTACCTCCTGCCGCCACCGCAAACTGTTCTTCGCTAACACTCAGCTCACCCGCTGCCTCGCCATACCATATCGTCGATACCGCATACGAGCTTCCTGCTCCTGAAATATCCTTCACTTGAATGGTTTTTGCCGACTCATTCCCGGCGGCCAGCGCCCCGAAAGACAAGCTGCCCGTCAAATAGGATGTAGCGGCTGATCCTGGTACCGCAACCGTCGTTTCTTCCACGAGCGCTATCGCTTTGGCATTGGAAATTTGCTCCAAGTCAATCCGTCCTGCCCCTTGATCCATATGGGAATAGCGCTCGCCGCTGCGATCTGCCAGCTTCTTCGCATTGTTCATCAGCAGTCCTTTTACCTCAAACGGAGTAAGCCCCCGCTTCTTTTGAAGCAGCAGCGCCGCAGCGCCTGCAATATGCGGACTTGCCATGCTCGTGCCTTGCTTATTTTCATAAGCATCTGAATAATCGCCGCCATACGCAGGTATGGATGAACGAATGGCTACACCTGGCGCCGTTATATCCGGCTTAATGGCCAGACCCGGCAGCGATGGGCCGCGCGAGCTGAAATCTCCCATCATATCCTGCTCTACTACTGTGCTGAAGTCGATCATGTAAGCGCTGGCTCCAGTCGCCGCCGCGTCAGCCTTCGCTTTGAGCGCAAGTCCATCCTCCTGCGAGATGCTAAGCGTTGGGACATAATCGACTCCAGCATTGAGCGTTCCGCTAAATTCGCCTGTCGCATTGTTATAAATAATGACAGCCGCAGCTCCGGCATTTAAGGCATTCAGCGCCTTTTCGCCAAAAGTAATGGAGCCCCGTGAAATGAGGGCAGCTTTCCCCGTCACATCTTTGCCAATGAAATCTGCCGCTGTTCCAAAGCCGGCATATACAAGCTCCAGTGCACTATTTTCCAAATTTCCAAGCTCGGGAGAATAGGCCATGTACGCACCATAAACACGGCCTGCACCAGCTCCTGTCAGCACTGGCACCGATAATGGCGGTGAAGATGCACCGACGGAAATCGCCAGCTCTGCAGTAGCTGGAACACCAACCGTATACGGCTCTGGTCCATCATTGCCGTTCGCCGCAACTGCCACGACGCCTGCCAGCATCACATTATTCAGCGCAACGGCGCTAGCCTCGAACTGGTCATTAAAGTCATCGCCCAGCGAAAGGTTAATGACATCCATACCGTCAGTAACCGATCGTTCCATGGCGGCAATGACGTTTTCGGTTGAACCTCTGCCTTTCGGCCCCAGTACGCGGTAAGCATAAATATCTGCACCGTATGCGACGCCTTTTACCCAGCCGCTTTCGCCCTCAGGGTTTCCCGGATCTCCGCGCCCTGCCACGGTACCAGCCACATGTGTGCCGTGGGAGGTTGCCACTTCGGCATCATTCGGATCGGGAAGCGTCTCGTACGGATCATTGTCATTGTCGACAAAATCATAGCCGCCCTTATAAGCATCCTTCAAGCTTGGATGGAGGTAGTCAATGCCGCTGTCGATCACACCAACCTTAATGCCTTCCCCCGTTAGGCCGCTGTCCCAATAAGTAGGGGCACCTATAAATGGAGCACTTTCGTCCATTTTCGCCTCCACGCTTGGCAGCGGGTCTATAATGATTTCCGTATTCGGGTAGATCGCCTTCACGCCAGGCAGTACCAGCAGCTTGTCCACCTGATTGGCCGGAACCTGTACCGAGTAACCATTGAAAATTTGCTGGTACTGGCGCCCGAGCTTCACATTCAGCTTCCTCGCAGCAGCCGCAAAGCTGGATTGCTCCTGCTTCACAATCGTCTGATAGTTGGCAATAGACTTAGCCTGTCCTTGCTGTGCCTTGACGCTCTGTACGGCAATGGGATCAGAAACCAGCTCAACGATGACGCTGATCGTCTGGCCACTGTCCGAATGCGGCACATAATTTTTGAGCAATGGCGTTGTTCCCTCTGCTGCAGATCCCGTGGTTTCGGAGCCACTCGCCGCTTCCAGCTTGAAGCGCTGCTCGCCCTGAGCGCCAAGCAAGCCTGCCGACTCCTTCTTGCCAGCTGAATCTACTTGCTGATAGGCCGATTTGGGCAGCTTCAGCTGCTGTGACAAAATGGAAGATTTAATGCTTTGCGGCGCTGCTTCCGCCCCCATAGCTCCCGCGGGGAACAATAAGGTGAGCAAAAGCGCCATAACGATTAAAATAGATAATGGCTTATTCCGACTTGTTTTGCGTTTAAACCATTGCTGCATGAAATCCCTCCTATTTTTCTTTGCCCTCTACTAAACTGCTAGCCGATCCTCCTTTCTATCTCATATCACAAATTTCCTTTTAATCCATAAATATGTATTTCTAAGTTCGCTAAAATCTATTGTAAAGGATCGTTTACGAGAAAATTGTAGAATCGTCTGATTATTGAAAATATTTTGGAGCATACAAGGTGAAACGGCTGTCGCCGTCCTTTGGCGGCGCGGCGCGTTACATTCCGAGAAATATAAGCCGATTATAAGTGTGAAACTTATAATCGGCTTATATTTAAAAAAAATCTGGCAAACGCTATAAAGCAGCGTCTGCCAGATTGTCTATGAATCTATGAATGGCATACCGTTAAGCGCCAGCTTTCGGCAAAATCAGCACGGATGCGGTTCAAACTATGATTTCGTTTTTGTCGCTGCACGCACCATAGGTGCGACATTCCCGGCTAAAAGCTCGATGCTTTCGGCAACTTTGGCATAAGGAATGCCGCCAATATCGAGCTGGGCAATAAAACGCTGATGCCCGAACAGCTCATGCTGGCAAATAATCTTCTCAGCTATTTCCTCAGGGCTGCCGACGAACAAGGCCTGATCCGGCGCCGTCATATCGGCGAATTCCTCCTGCGTAATCCGGAAATCGCTGCCGCGCTGGCGGTTCATATGCGACCAATAATTCGTGTAATAGGGGAAATATTCCGCACGCGCCTGCTGGCTATCCTTCGCGATATAACTGTGGCCAGTGACGCCAACCTTCAAGCTCGCTGCATCAAAGCCCGACGCGATTCCCGTTTCGCGATAAAGATCGACGAGCGGCTTGAACCTGTCCGGCGAACCGCCAAGAATCGCCATGATCATGCCGAGGCCAAACTCCCCTGCGCGCACGGCGCTCTGCGGCGATCCGCCAACGCCAACCCATACCGGAATTTGCGGCTGAATTGGACGCGGGGCAATCGCGGCGGCCCGAAGGGCAGGGCGATGCTTGCCCTGCCAGGTTACCGTATCCTGGCGGCCTAGCTCGCCGAACAGCTCCAGGTTTTCGCTAAACAGCTCATCATAATCGCTCAATTCATAGCCAAACAGCGGGAACGATTCGACGAAAGCACCGCGTCCTGCAATAATTTCCGCGCGTCCATCAGATAATAAATCAAGCGTCGCATAATCCTCAAATAAGCGCACCGGATCAACCGTACTTAGCACGGTAGTCGCACTCGTCAGCCTAATGCGCTCCGTTTCCCGGGCAATAGCTGCCAGCATAACCGGCGTTGCCGAAACGACAAAATCATGGCGATGATGCTCGCCCAAGCCGAATATGTCAAGGCCTCCCTCATCCGCCAGCTTTGCCGCTGCAATAATGTCCTGAATCCGCTGCTTCGCACTTATCGTGTCCGATGTATGAGGATCAGGCAATATATCGCCTAGTGTATAAATGCCAATTTCAATAGAGGCCTGTTCCTGTTGATCTTCCGTTTGCTTCTCCATCTCCACTTACCCACCAATCGTCAGCAAACTGGATATGCCAGAAGGATCTGTGACCATCCAGCCATCTGCCTGCTTGCGGAATTGTATTTGCTTTTGCCCCAGTCTGGCCAGCACTTCGTCCATCGCTGCTTGATCAGGAAGCACAACCGTGTAGTAGTCCAGACCTGCTGCATTCGCTGGAGCCGCCGGAACACCGACGCCTGCCCATGTATTCAGGCCTAGATGATGATGATAACCGCCCGCCGAAATGAACAATGCGGAGCCGCCCATATTGAAAATAATATCAAAGCCTAATGTGTCGCAATAAAACTGCTGGGCTTGCGGCAGATGGCTTACATGCAAATGCACATGCCCGATGACCGTGTCCTCGGGCAGTCCGTTCCATACTTTGCCTTCAGAAGCATCCAGAAGCCCTTTAATGTCAACGGGATCAGTCGCCATCTTATAGCCGCCGCCCTCCAGCTTCTCCCATTGCTCACGCGGGCGATCGCGGTAAATCTCAATGCCATTGTTGTCTGGATCATTGAAATATAAAGCTTCGCTAACCAAATGGTCGCCCTGTCCGACGGCTACATTATGGTTTGCCAAATTCCGCAAAGCAAGCCCTAGCGCTTCGCGGCTCGGCAATAAAATTGCAAAATGATACAGTCCCGCAGCTGCACGCTCCGGCAAAACAACCGCACCCTGCTGCTCCTGCAATATGAGCAGCGGACGCTTGCCATCAGCCGTCAGCTGCACTTCGTTTCCGCTGCGTGAAAGCTCCTTAAAACCAACAACCGCTTTATAAAAAAGGAGCGAGCGCTCCATATTACTTACTTTAAGCTTCACATATCCAATATGTGCAGCCGGATGAATGGAAATAGTCATTGTCCATCGCCTCTTTATCTGATATATTTGTTATAAGAATATATGTTTTATATGAGAAATATTATCATGCTCATGGTGGCAAGTCAATAAAACATTTGCTACTATGGATGAAGCTTAATGCCACATTCACAAATCAGCCTACAAAGCCATCACAGCTTAACGACATCGGTTAAGAGGCAAACTAGGTTTCAGGAGGTACTCATGGATATTGGCAATACAATTCGCACAATTCGCAAGAAGAAGCAGCTCTCCATCCAGCAGATTGCGGAGGCTACTGGACTATCGCAAGGCTTCCTGAGCCAAGTCGAAAATAATAAAACATCGCCATCTATTTCTACGCTGGATCACATTGCGGGTGCGCTGAACGTTCCGCTCGCCTTCCTGCTGCTCAAGAAGGACGAGCGAATGCAGATATTGCGCAAGGATGAGCGTCGGCACACCTTGTATGGCGGCGGAAAGATGAAGGTAGAGCAGCTCAGCGAGCGCGGCTCTGTCAAAATGATGCTCGTCGAGCTTGAGCCCGGCGCATCGACGGCAGAGGCGCACGCCCATGCGGGCGAGGAAATCCACTTCCTCCTCTCCGGCACGATCTATGTAGAGCAGGGAGACGAATCGGCGACCATCTACGCAGGCGATTCCTTTAGCTGGAAAGCCTGCATGCCCCACTATGCGAAAAATATTGGCGAGGATACAGCCATTGTGCTCATTTCCATCAATAACGATACGCAATTGGTTTAGCCCATCCTATTCAAATTGCTCTGCTGAAAAAGCAAAAACCCGCAGCTGGAGCATCTGTTGCCAGATGTCCTGCCTGCGGGCAGCTTATTGCATGAGCTGCTATTATTTTTTGGCTGCTAGAAAAGCATCGATTTGGCTTTGCACTTCTGCAATAATTTTATCAATGCCGGCCGCTTTCACCTGCTTGTTCAAATCCTCGAGGCCTTTATCTACATCCTTGATCGCGCCGTATTCCAGCGGAATCGCAAAGCGGAGCATCACATTGCCGACGTTAGCGACTTCCGTCTTCACCTTGCTGTTGTCAAAGACGAACGTTTCGAGCGGATAGTGGTAAACCTTTCCTTCCCAATCGTTCGTAAGCGCAGTTGCTTCCTCTGGGAAGGATGCGTTGTCACGGTTAAGCGGCGAATTGAAGCCCCAGCTGGAGAAGCCTGTGAAGTTCACGCTTTTATCGGTCGTATCGTATTTATCGTCGCCAACTGCTGTGAAATGTACGCCTGGGATACCGTATTGCACCAAGTCATGAAGCTCTCTGTCATTTTGCATCAAGTCGACGAACATCAGCGAACGCTCCGGATTTTTGGACGTTGCATGGATAGAAACGCCGTTTTGCGTCGATACGGCATTCGATTTCTTCGTATTCGGCGTAATGTCGGCAAGCGCAAGCTCATAAGGCGATTTTTCCATGCGCATCAATGCCATGAGTGAGCCGAGCGTTCCCATATTATGCGTAATGGACGCTGTTTTGCCTTCCTTGAAATCCTGCTGATGATCATTTTTATTATTCAATACGTTTTTCGACCAGGCATTATTGTCGGCAAGATCTTTGTAATAATACAGCAAATCCTTGAATTCCTGTGTTTCATAGACGTTAAACACTTTACCCGCTTCATCCGTCAGCTTAAAGCCGATCGGCAGGTCGAAATCGAGCATGTTCCAGTCATTTTGCTGCTTGAGCAGGATGCGGTCTAAATTATGCAGCTTCCAGTCGCCGGTTTCCGGTGTGAATGGCGTAACGCCTTTCTCATTTTGAGCGACCGCTTTCAAATAGTTAGCATAGGCTTCCGGGCTGTCGATAGCAGGAAGGTTGTATTTTTTACGCAGGTCCTCCCGGTACAAAATCAGCTTCTCTACCGATTCGCCTCTGTTTTGCGGAACCATGTACAGCTTGCCGTTTACTTTCGCCTGATCCCAGCCAACCTTGTCCATCGCTTTCCACGTTTCTGGCATATATTTGGACAGCATATCGTCGGTCAGCTCCAGAAAACCGCCTTTGAGTGCCTGATCGTTATAGCCCGCCCAGTTCGCAGAATAGATAAGGTCAAAATCTTCATTCGCCGCCAGCTTCAGCGGATACTTTTGCGCCCAATCGGACCAATCCAAAAACTCGGCATCGACAGTCGCATTGATTTTTTCCTTGAGCTTTTTATTAATTTCTGCGAATACGGCATCATAATCAACCGGCTTCGGGCCGACAAACACCATTTTCAGCTTGACCTCTTTGGAAATATCTAAGCCGTCCTTTGTAGGCGACTGCGTTGCGGAAGAATTAGTACCTGATGCTGGCGCTGTGCTCGCTTCTGTTCCTGTATTGCCACCGTTGCCGCATGCACCAAGAACCATGGCTAAAGTTAAGGCTACCGCCGGTATAACGACTTTTTTCTTCTTTTGCATATTGAATTTCCCCCTTAAATGTAACTGTTGATATGCCCATCTATCTTGATAAACCAAGTTCCCTTGGGATTATCCTTTCACTGCGCCAATCGTCAAGCCTTTTACAAAGTACTTCTGGATGAAGGGATAGGCAAGCAGGATCGGACCGCTGGCTACAACCGTCATTGCCATCTTAAGACCCTCTGTCGGCAGGCTTGTCGTCACAACAGCGCCTGAGCCCATCATCGCCTTGCGCATACCATCCATGTTGCCCAACATTTTGTACAAGTAATATTGCAGCGGCATCAGCTTGTCGTCCGCAACGAACAGCAGGGCATTATACCAATCATTCCAATAGCCGAGGGCAAGGAAGAGACCGATCGTTGCGAGAGCAGGCTTGGACAGCGGAAGAATAAGTTTCATGAAAATGAGGAAATCGCCTGCGCCATCGATTTTGGCCGATTCAACAATCGCTTCTGGAATGTTGCTCATAAACGATTTCATAACGATAATATAAAACACGTTCAGCAGCAGCGGCACAATCAGCGCCAGCGCCGTATCCTTCATATGGAGATAGTTGACGATGAGCAGGTACCAAGGCACAAGCCCGCCGCTGAACAGCGTCGTAAAGAAAAAGAAGAAGGAGAAAAAATTGCGCCATTTGAAATCTTTGCGTGATAGGCAATAGGCGGTCATAGCGGTCAGGAATAGGCCGATCGCTGTACCGATAACGGTAACGGAGATGGTTACCCCATACGCCCGAATCATTTGTTCGGGATATTTGAACAGGATTTTATAAGGCTCCACAGAGAAGGCAGTTGGGAAAAATTGATAACCCTCACGCACAATCGTGCTTTCCTCCGTAAACGAAGAGGATACGATCAGAATAAAAGGCAATATGCACAGAACCGACAGTACGGTTAAGGAAGTATAGCCGATAATGGCAAGAAGTTGGCGGTCGAGCTGACCGCTCTTCACAGACTTGACGGCTTTACTGCCGATATTAGCATCAGATACACTCATTTTCATGACCTCCCACTAGAATAAGGCGCGATCTTTGTCATACTTGCGAACGGCATAGTTAAACAGCATAATGGTGGTGAATCCGAGAACGGATTGGTAAACACCCGCAGCGGCTGACATGCCAATGTCATTCGAAGTGATGAGCGATCTGAATACGAACGTATCAATAACATCAGTAGACGAGAACAACACACCATTATTGCCGACCATATTGTAAAACATCCCAAAATCGCCTTTGAAAATATTGCCCACTGCCAGCAGTACCAATATAATGACGGTTGGATATAAATTAGGAATCGTTACCTTGAAGATACGCTGAAAAATATTCGCGCCATCGATTTCTGCGGCCTCATACATTTCGGTATCAATGCTCGTGATCGCCGCCAAATACATGATCGTACCGTAACCGAGCGTTTTCCACGCCGCGACCAGTACGAGAATAATCGGCCAATAGGCAGGCGTATTATAAATATCAATCGGCTCCATCCCAATATTTCTCAGCAGGGAATTAACCGTTCCGATGTCAAAGCTGAGCAGGTTGTAGGCAATCGCTCCCACGACTACCCAGGAAATAAAGTAAGGCAGGAACAAAATCGACTGGGCGATTTTGCGGAACCATTTGCCCCCAACCTCGAACAGCAAAATCGCTGTGAAAATTTGCAGCACATTGTTGACTACAATAAAAGCGATATTATAGAGCGCCGTATTTCTGGTTATGCGCCAGGCATCGCCCGATTCAAAGAAAAACCGAAAGTTGTCCAGCCCATTCCACGCGCTGCCAAAGATTCCGCCGGCATAATCATAATGCTTGAAAGCAATAATAATGCCCGCCATTGGTATATAAGCAAACAGTAGAAAAAACAAAACGGCTGGCAGCAGCATGAGCAAAATAGCCCGATATTTGATGACATCCTGTATAAATCCGTGTCGCTTCATCTGTGCTCCCCTCTCTTCTCTTGTCTGCTTTCATTATAAGAAAAGCAGGGCGTCCGCATAATTAAGGGGAACAACTAAAACTAATACTAATTCAACGATTGGATAAAATAACGGCTAAAAATAACCCGGAATCCACCGGACCCGGGCCGTTACCATGCAATAAAAAGAGAAATACGATTAAATATTATGCTTTTTCCGATATTCTCCCGGCGACATGCCAACCTGCTGCTTGAATTGACGATTAAAATAAATAATATTTTTATAGCCAGCCAGCTCGGCAATTTCGTAAATTTTCTTGGTCGGGTCCTCCAGCAGCTTGCACACATGCTTCATCCGCAGCTCGCTTAGAAAATCACTGAACAGCGTATTCGTCTCGGCTTTGAACAGCTGGCCCAAGTAGTTCGGCGTAAAGTCAAAGTGGGCCGCAACCTCATTAAGCGTAATTTTCTGATCAAGCCGCTGCTCGACATATAGCGCGATTTCTTCAATCAGCTTCCGCTTCTGCCGCTGCTTCTTCAAATAGAGCAGCTCGGACAGCTCGAAAAACCGCCTTCTCAGCCAAGAGAGAATGTCATGCACCGTCTCAAATTGGAACAAAACAAACGGCTGATGGGAGTCCCATTTTAAAATTTCATATAAATGCTCGTTCATTTGCTGGAGATCGGCATGCAGCTTGGACGTAATGCGAATGATGAGGTCGTAGATGTCGTTTTTCCCGGTTAAAGGCTGGTCGCCGCTGAACAGCTCCCGCAAGCAATCATCAACCGTCGTCAGGTCATATTCCAGCATCGCGCGCAGCATGCGGTCTACCGTCTCTTCGAGGCTGTAGGCCATCGCTTCTTTGGGCGACCAAGCCGCTGCATCGTGAATAAGCCTGTTTTTCCCGACGATCCATTTGATGCTGAGTGCTGCCTGTGCCTGCTGATAGGCGTCATGCAGCTTGGCAATAACCGTTGTATGCATGCCAGCGCCAATCGTAATCGAATAAGGAAAAGCTTCGTTAAACGCTTGCACCAGCTTTTCAAGCAGCGCTTTGCATTCCGCCTCCTGCACCGTCGCCAGCAGCACAAAATGATAGTCATAGCTGGTCAGCACCGTTCCAACTTGATGGCGATCTACAAAGGAACGAATAAACAACGCCATTTCCGCTGTTAAGGAACGGCGCTCGTCAGCTGCCATTTTACCCAGCTTCCACTCCATATCGTCGATTTCAATAATGGCAACGGCTGCTCCGCCCTGCAGCAGCGGCATGAGGAAGCTGTGAAGATGCTGCTCCACTCGCCCCGATGTCGGCTCGTTAAACCAGCGCAGCAGCAGCTCCTGATGCACAAGCGTCAGCGTCTCGGTCAGCGACTGGTTTTGCATCCGCTCCTGCTCGATTTTGTTGCACAGCTCCAGCAGCATATCATGAAGCTCATTGTCGTCAACCGGCTTAAGCAAATATCCAGAAGCATTCAGCTGGATCGCTTCCTTCGCATAGCTGAAATCCTGATGGCCGCTAATAAAAACAAGATGAGCCTGCGGATTAATCGCCTTCGCCCTGCGTGCAAACTCCATCCCCGACATAATCGGCATGCGAATATCCGAGAGAATCAGGTCGATGCGCTTCTGCTCCATCATTTCCAGCGCCTCAAACCCGCTAGTGGCCACGGACACATCCTGCAAATGCAGGCGCTCATTGCCGACTACCCTTCGGCGGAGCCATTCCAAATCGATCGCCTCATCATCCACCAATAATATACTAATGTCCATCCTGCACTCTCCCCTCTAAGCTGCCTATGGTCGAAGCCCTTCTGCATCCTCCCGCATCTCGGCATTTTCGACCGGAAGAATAATTTGCACCGTTGTGCCTGCGCCATAATGGCTGCCAATTCGAATGCCAAAATCTGTGCCGTAGCGCAGCTTGATCCGCTCTTCGACGTTTTTCAGCCCATATTTATCCGCTTGGCCTTCTTCCACGCTTTCCGTTGGGCCCGCATGAGCTTGCATAGGCAAGGACGTATTCGAGAGCATTTTCCTCAGTGTATCCGGGCGCATTCCTATGCCGGTATCAATTATTTTCAGCTCAATGCGGTCGCCAAGCCGCCTGCCCGTTATGCGAATCGCTATCGTTTTGCCGAACCAGGCATGCTTAAATATATTTTCGACAAATGGCTGTAAAATAAGCTTAATAATCGGCGTTTGCAAAATATCCGGCTCAACATCGTAATAAACCTCGAACGTGTCCGCATATTTGACCCGCTGAATGTCCAAATACGTCTTTACCTGCTCAAGCTCCTTCTCCAGCGTAATGTACACATTGCCGCCATTCAGCGTTAAACGGTAAAACTTCGACAGCCCCTGAACCATCGCCGTCACCTTGTCCGTCTCGCCCAAATTAGCCAAGCTGCCAATCGTCGAGAGCGTGTTATACAAAAAATGAGGGCTGATCTGCGCTTGCAGCACATCCAGCTCCGCCTGCTTTTTCTGAATGCCCTGCACGTAGACATTTTTGATCAGCTCTTGAATGCTCGTTGCCATCTGATTAAAGGAATTGGCGATGTGGACAAACTCGTCATTGCCGGTAAAACCAATCCGCTTATGAAAGTTCCCCTCTTGGAAGGAGCGGACCAAGGTGACGATTCGCTTCATCTTCTTCCCGGAAAGCCGGGCAACGATGTAGCCAATAAACACCATGACCAGAAAGCTGATCAAGCACACGGCGAAAATAACCTTTTGCATGCGGCTGGCGTCCTTGTTTAAATAAGCATGCGGCACTATCGTTTCAATGACGAATGGCGTTCCGGGTATTTCCTCTTTCACACTAAGGTAGGAGGCCGAATCAGAATGGTCGCTTGTTATGCCGCGCGTATACATGACCTCGCCTGATTGAGTGTTTAGCAGCCGCAAGCTGATGCCTTGATCGATCGGGAACGTATCGAAGTTGCCAAGCAGCTCATCGAAGCGGGCCGTCACGCGCACATAGCCGATAATGGGAGCCATCCCGCTGGAGGACACCAGCTTGCGAAAATGCGAAACGTTTTCCAGCTTGCGGTCGGAACCCAGCTGTATCCAAAGATTATCCTGATTGGATGCTTGAAGTGACTTGAACCAGTCTGTATGCTCGATCTGACGCACCGAGAGCACATAATAGTCTCTGCGCTGAATCGGCTTGTCCATATCATCGCCCGGCACCTCGTACAATTTCTCGTCTACCGTGTAGACGGCAAGCCTGATATTGTTGCCATACAGTTGGAGCGGCGCTCTCATCTGCGGTATGATGTCATCCTTCATTTTCAGCATCATTTCCAGCGGCTCTCCCGTGTTTTGCAGCGCATTCTGAAAAGTTAAGCTGCTGAAAAGCGTGCTCGATATGCGCTCAATTTCATCCATTTGGTATTCAATATTATTGCGCGTCTGCTCCAGCGCGGTGCGAATATTCGTCTCCGCCATCTCCGTTCGCGATTGGATGAGCATCGTATACGATATATAGCCGACCAGCACATCCGTCAGCAGTACAAGCGCCATATAGGGAATCATCATTTTATACGTAAATGGTATATACAGCTTGCTCAGCTGGAAGCTCTTCATCTGTCGTCTCCTTTCGTATCATGCACCGCTTATGTGCATCATTCTACAATACGGGCGGGGAATTTGATATGGCAATAAAATCACTATTTTCTGCACTTATTTAAGCATTACAAGAAAACAACCCGTAAAGTGGAGGTTGTTAGAGCATCCACTTTACGGGTTATAATGATTTATTTATTTCACAATACTCTCAAGCACATCATCAATCATCTGCGAGTTCGCAATCGTTCCCGTATACAGCCAGCTGGCATTGTTGTCATACGCGTAGACGTTGTTATTTTTAACCGCAGGAATGCCCTGCCAGATTGGATCGCTCAAAATTTCCTCTTTCGTCGCTTCCCTGCTATTCACAATGAACAGGTAATCGGCGTCCAGCTCGGCCAGCTTCTCCTTGGAAATCGCACTCCAATTCGCCTTCGCTGTCGACGATATTTCCGCAACAACATTCGGAACGGTCAACTCCAGATCCCGATAAAGCAAATCGCCGCTGGATAAGTTTTGGTTGACGACGTACACATTTTTAGCCGTAACCCAGAGAACAGCAGCTGACTTATCTCCGATCGCCTGATGCAGCTTTTCCTTGGCATCTGCTGCTTTCGCTTCATAATCAGCCAGCACCTGCTTCGCTTCCTCGCTCTTATTCAGCACTTCGCCTACCTTCAGCAGCTCCTGCCGCCAATCATTGTTGACATCGCTGCCTACCGTATAGGTTGGGGCAATTTTAGCATATTGTGCGTACTTGTCCCCCATCACCATTTCCGCATTGTCGATAATAATGAGATCCGGCTGGTAGCTCATCACGACTTCATAGGGAAGCTCGGATGGAATAGCAGGGATATTAGCCAGCTCCTTCTGCAAATAATTTTGCACCTTCCCATCACTGACCGACCACTGAGCAACCGGAATGACGCCTAGCGCCACCAAATGATCTTCCAAATAAGAGGCTATAACCCGTTTAGGATTAGCTGGAACCTTAACTTCATTGCCCAAACCGTCCTTCAGTATTCGCTCACTCGCTGTCTGTTCCGCTGCATTGCTGCTTGCGGCTGGTGCAGTGCCATTTGTCGCTGGAGAATTTGCCGAACTTGCGCATGCGCTGACCAATAAAGTCATCGCAAGCAGCATCATAATGGCAATGGATTGTTTCGAACCTCTGTTCATTTTTAATGCCCCTTCACTACTGTTTTGATAATGATTATCACCAATAACAGTATGCCCGCTGCGTCTTCTCGACACAATAGGGTATCGGGACATCAATAATGGATTATAAGGGCGTTTTCGCGGAGCGCTCGCTTCCGTTTTATAATGGATCGGCGAAATGCCCGTATGCTTTTTAAAAATACGACTGAAAAAATAGACGTCCGGATAGCCGACACCGGCAGCGATTTCCTGTAAAGTCCCCTCCGTGCTCGTCAGCAACTCCTTCGCCTTCTCGATACGAAGCTGGATGAGATAATCAATCGGACTATGCTGGATTTGATTTTTGAACAGGCGTGTTAAATGCCTTGGCGTGCACTCCAGCACCTTCGCCAGCCGCTCCAGTGTAATGGCTTCGGCATAATGCTCATGGATGAACCTGACCGCCTGGGCGACCAGATCTGCTTTTATAACGGGAACCTCCTGCTCACTGAGCTGCCGCATCCATTCATATATAAAATCGTAAAACAATGTTTTCACATGCAGCTCGGCAAGCTTGCCGCCCTTGTGAAATTCCTCGTCCAACTGCTTCAGCTTCTCATAAAGAGATATTGGAAAAGCAGGCGTAACGCCATATTGCATGCGAAAAGGATTTTTCTCCAGCAGCCGCTGTTTCTCCGGCATATTCAGAAGCGGCTGAACCGCTTTGTAGAGGATGAGATAATATTCAAAAAGCTCCTCTGTCGAGCGAATATCCAAATAAAAGCCTTTTCCGCCATGCAGCATTTGAAATTTTTTGAATGCATACTCCCGGTTGTCCAATGCGACCGCTGCACTGCCTCGCAATGCAAACAAAAACGCATTGGCCGGAAGCCGATAGGCGCTAAGCGCTTCCCCTAGCTTCATTTTTATATGCCGAACGTCCATCACTTTAATGGCGCTATGCGTGAACCAAAAAAGCTGCTCGTCGATGTTTATCGTGTCGTTCATGACTTCCACTCTATCTTCACTCCTTGCTCTAACGCTCCACTCGTCTATATTTGAAAAAACGGATAAAAAAGCAAAAAACAGGCCAATCATGGTAATATCTAACCATAATCGAACTGTTTCATGCAACTAACTTTGATACCTTTAAATGTTGAAGGACTGAGGTTCCGCTATTTGGGCTTTTGATTCGATTTCAGGCCATAAGCGGACAGGAAATCCGTTATTGCCCTCAATATCCCGTCAAAATGGCTTATGGCCGTGCATTAGCTGCCCCTGAGTCCGCAGCCTGTGCCATATCCGTGTTTTTGCCGAAATAGCGGCTGCTGTGTCCGTCAAACCTCCTGAAAGCTCCTGAAACTTTCTAAAATTTCCTAACCAGCGAGCGGTACATGAGGAACAGGAAATACGGACTGCCAATCAGCATAATAATTAGGCCTGACGGAATTTCTTTCGGCGCCATAATCGTTCTTCCGAGCGTATCGGCAATGACGAGCAGCAAGCCGCCGAGCAGCCCTGACAAAATAATGGAGCGTCTCGTGTGATGCCCAATCATCATGCGCACGACATGCGGCGCCATAAGTCCGAGAAAACCTATCGTACCTACGCTCGCAACAGCTCCCGCTGCCAGCAAAACGCCGATAATCATCGCCCAGAGCCGCGTTCCTCGAACCGGCAGGCCAAGGCCTACCGAACTTTCGTCGCCAAACGCCAGCAAATCAAATTTCCGTCCCAAATAGTAGGCAACCGGTAAAAGGATAACCAGAAACAGCATAATGCTATAAAATTGGTTCCAGCCTCGCCCATAGGTCGTGCCCGTTAACCATATTAGCGCTGTACTGTTCCACAGGCTCGCCTTGACGATCATCGCCTGTATGCCCGCAGCGCCGATTGCCGATACGGCGATGCCAAGCAAAATAAGAACAGACGGATTTAAGGATTTGCGCCATGCTAACAAAAATACAAAGGCCGCGGCAAGAATCCCACCTGCAATTGCAGCAAACGGAAGGGCGAAGATTGTTAAATTCGGCAGTGCAACCAATACGATTAGCGCGCCAAACCCCGCTCCCGACGTTACGCCAATAATTGAGGCGTCGGCCAACGGATTTCGGACGGCGCTTTGAATTAAGACGCCGCTAATTGCAAGCGCAATACCGCCTCCAGCCGCAACAAGTGTACGCGGGAGCCTTAAATTCAGCAGCACAGAATACGATGAGTCTCCTCCACCGACAAGGCTGCCCAGCAAATCGGCAATCGGTATTCTCGTTCCCCCAAGCGACAAGCTTACAAGGATGATAACGATGAGCAGCGCTGTCATGGATATCACAGTCGGAGCGAAGCGCATACGCAGCGCTACCCCGCCGATGTTCATAGATGACTGCCCAGAGCCTGCTCCGGATATATTTTTCATCTTGGTGAGTACGAGCCAAATGAGCCAAGGCGCTCCAATAATCGCCATGACCGCGCCAACCGGCATTTCCCCTAAATTGCTCCGTACCATACGAGCAAGCAAATCCGCCGCCGTAATGAGCAGCGCTCCCCACAATGCGCTGGCGGGAATGAGCAGGCGATGCTTGCGAATACCGCTAAGCCGGACAAGATGGGGAGCGACCAAACCAACGAAGCCAATCGGACCAACTACACTGACTACAATGGCAGCCAGCAGTACCGAGAGGCCAAGCCCCATTGCCCGTGTTAATCCTACACGCTGCCCAAGCGAGCGAGCAGTAGATTCGTCGAGCTCCAAGGCATCAAATTGCCTTCCTGCGAGCATCGCGATCCCAAGCAGGGCAATGACGAAAGGCCATGCATACAAGACGCCGCTCCAGTTCAGCTGAATCAAGGAGCCTGAGCCCCATAAAAATAAATTTTGCGTTTCCGTTTGCTTAAAAATTTGAATGGCCGTTGTAAACGCCCCAAGCACCATAGATACGATCATGCCTGATAAGGCAAGTCTGATAGGTGTGGCCTTCCGGCCGCCGCTCAGGAAATAGGCAATTAACGCCGCCAGCAATCCCCCCGCCACCGCCAGCAAAAATGGGAACTGCTGCTGCAGAGCAGGAAAAGCTACCAAGCCAAGGACAACCATAAAATAAGACCCGGCATTGATACCTAATGTATCGGAGGCAGCGAGCGGATTTTTCGTTATCGTTTGCAGTAAAGCACCAGCCGCAGCGAGCGCAGCACCAGCCAAAATACCAATAACCGTGCGCGGCATACGGATATCCCAGAGCAGATTATGCTCCATTATATCTTGGCGGCCGAGCAACCCATCTAATACGGTAGCTGCCGGGATTTTGGCCTCCCCGAAGCAAAGACTTAAAATCGATAATACGAAAAGGGCGGCAATGCCGCCCCCAAATATTCCAATTACCCGCCAGGCCATTCCGATTGAGGCTTCGTTGTTAACATTTTCGTTCATCGTGCCACTCATTTCGTTAATGTATTTACAACTTCATCAACGATCACTTTAGAGGAGATTGGACCGCCGAACACCCAGGTCGCGCTATCTAATCCGAAGAAACGTTTTTCCTTAACGAAGGTAAGACCGTTCCAAACAGAGTTATCCTTTAGTTCTTTCGAAAAAATATCATCATCCTTTTGGACGATGTAGATTAGATTGGTGTCTTGAACCGCAGGCAGCGCTTCAACCGTCGAAGTGCTAAATCCATAAACCTCAAAATTTTCCGATTTCCAATCGTTTTTCAGGCCAATCCGATTCAACGTTTGTACGGCAAGAGAGTTATCAGTAAAAAGACGCAACGTTGCTGCATTTTGGTAGCTGTACGCTTGTGTCAGTACATAGTTGAAGCCGCCCTTGCCTGCCGCCTCCAGCTTCGCCTTTGCATCCGCATAATGCGCATCCAGGTCAGCTAGAACCTTCGTGCCTTCCTCTGTTTTGCCAACAGCAGCTGCAATCGTTTTGAACACTTCTTCCATCTGATCATATTGATTGGTTTCCCCTTCAAGCGGGTACAGACTAAAAATCAACGTTGGCGCAATGCCTTTCAATTGATCATAGATCGCTTCGTGGCTATCCGTATTCGCAATAATCAAATCCGGCTTCAAAGCCGCAATCGTCTCCAGATTCGGCTCTTCACGCAAACCAACATCCGTCACGTTTGCATCCAGTGGCGCCTCTGATGTCACATACTGCTTATATTGTGCGTTATCGGTATTCCCCACTGGCTGCATGCCAAGCGCAATCACGTCTTCCGTAAACGTCCACTCTAGTACGACAACCTTTTGCGCGGGCTTATCCAGCTTAACCTCGCCTTTAGCATCCTTAAGTACAATAGGACCAGCCGCAGCGGACTCCCCATTTGTATTTGCAGCAGCTGAATTGTCAGTTGCCGTTCCTTCTGCTGCTGAATTATTCGTTGTGTTAGATCCACAGCCTGCCGCGACCAGCATAACCATGATGACCATAATTAAACCCATTAGCCTTTTGTTCATTTTATATATCCCCCTATTTTTTCAAAAATCAAAGCTGTTCCAATGTGATAATATTTATCATTATATTGATAATGATTATCATAATTAGACACAATAGCTATATTAGCTACCATTTTACCGAAAGTCAATGTTTAAATTTTCAAATTCCACTTTATCCGACCCGAATACAAAAAAAGAACAGGATACGTTCTCCTGTCCTTCGCTACCTTGTATTTCTGCCGCAAGCTGTATCTATGCCATCCGTTGCATCAATCCCGCAGTCTTAGACACTCACATCTTTCAGCTCCGCAGCCAGACGCTCATTTCGCCAGGCTGGCGATTGCCCCATAAATAATAAGGGATGGACTTGAAGCGCACAGCTGTCTTCTGCTTCGTAAAAGGACGGTAGGGCTTGCCATCTGACCACGAAGCAGAGTCTGTCACTACTCCGTCTCCTTCTACAATAACGCAGCCGCCAAGAAGATTTGGAGCGGTATACTCCGTCAAATTTGGCTCCTCCGCCAATGAGAGCGAGGCAATCGGAGCTCCATTGTCCGCTTCCTCCAAGCAATAAACGAGCGGCCCGCGCTGAATAGCCACTTTGCCAGCATCAGCCCGAATAGACGGGTGGGCTGCAATGAACTTCGCCTCCATCGGAAGCAGCCACTCCAATGTATCGCCATCTGACCAATTTCGCGCTACTTTCGCATAGCCATTTTCAACACGATAAAGCTGCGTTTCGCCATTCACCTTCAACGCTGGCTGCTCGTGCTGGAACCAATCAGGTATGCGTAAGGCCATTTCAAAAGCAGCACTTGCAGTGCCCTCCGGAAGGGAAACCGACCATTCAACATGTCCGCTCCAAGGAAGCTCAGAGCGTTGATGCAGCGCTACGTTGACGCCGCCAAGCTCAAAGGAAGCTTGGCTTCCAATAAACAAATGAGTGTACACCGTTCTGCCATCCTCAGACACGTCGTAAATATAATCGTTTAGTGAAGATAGCAGCCGTGCGACGTTAGGCGGACAGCAGGAGCAGCCGAACCATTTTTGCCGAACTGGCTTTACGTGCTGCCGGTCTGGGCTTTTGCAGCTTGCTTCTGGCCATACCTCTAGCGGGTTGACATAGAAAAAATGCTTGCCGTCGTTGGACATGCTGCCCAGCACATTGTTGTACAGCGCTCTCTCCATCACATCCGCATATTCGCTCCTTGCTTCAAGCTGCAGCATGCGCCGTGCCCAGAAAATCAAACCGATAGAGGCACAGGTTTCTGCATAAACCGTATCGTTAGGAAGATCGTAGTCAAACGTGAAGGCTTCTCCGTGATGCGTTGAACCAATGCCTCCAGTAATGTACATTTGTTTGCCTGTCGTATTGGACCAAAGGCGCTCGCAAGCTTCGCGCAGCCCGGCGTCTTCCGTCAAACGGGCGAGGTCAGCCATCGCCGTGTACATGTAGACGGCTCGAACGGAGTGGCCGACAGCGACCGTTTGCTCACGTACAAGAAGATGGGATTGGTATACTTCCAAATTAGGCATGCCTTGTGACCAAATGTTCGTCCTGCCGCCGCGTTTCCATTCCTCTACAAAATAGTTTGGCTCGTTTCCACGCTCATCAATGAAGTAGCGGCTAAGGTTCAAATAACGCTCCTCCCCCGTAACTCCATACAGCTTGACCAAGGCCAATTCAATTTCCTGATGCCCGCAGTAAGCCCGGATCTGGCCCGGTTCAGTTCCAAACAAGCTTGCAATCAGGTCAGCGAAACGGCAAGAGAGGTCGAGCAATTTACGCTTGCCTGTCGCTTCGTAATAAGCAACTGCTGCTTCAATCAAATGGCCTGCACAATAAAGCTCATGGGCCTCGTAAAGATTCGTCCACTGTTTTCCAGGCTCTTTAATCGTAAAATAGGTATTCAAATAGCCGTTGGTTTGCTGGGCTTGGCCGATCAGATCAATGGCTTCATCAGCCGTTTGCTCCAGCTCAGGATCGGGGTGGCGATGCAGCGAGTAGGCAACAGCCTCCAGCCATTTGTACAGATCGCTATCTTGAAAAACCCAGCCGCCAAATTCCCCTTTCGCAAGTCCTGCAGCTATTTTGAAATTTCGAATGGCGTAGCTCGGCTCAGCACCTTCTATCCTATCGTTCAGTGCTTCCCACTGATAAGGGATGACGGTTTGGCGAACAAGCTCGGAATATTGGTTCCAAAAATCGTCTTGGATAAAAATCTGATTTTTTCGCATAAATATCCACCTCGAAGCTATAAAATTTGACTCTCTATAGCATCGAGTATATGCTTTTTATAGCTGTCATAATAGAAACGGATTGACCTTTTTTCTATAAAATATAACACAGAAAAATGAGGGTAATCACTTGAAGGACGAGTTAATGGTTTCGCTGCAGACCCCGCCCCTTCCTTATTATTGGGAAGCTGGCCGCGCGGACTTTCGCGCAGGAGATCGCCACCCGAATCGAAAACATTTCGGTCTGTTCGACCTGCTGCTTGTAGTTAATGGAGCACTGCACATTGGTGAAGACGGGAAAGAATGGTCGCTTGGCGCAGGGGATACGTTATTGCTGCTGCCGGAAGGGGAGCATTATTCGGTCAAGCCATGCGAACAGGAAACGATTTTTTATTGGGTTCATTTCGAGCATAAGGTTTGGCGTCAAGCTCCTGCGATTGCTAAAGCAGAAGCAACGGCCCCATCATCTCCCTTCGATAATCCAAAATTAATCCATATCCCTAAGCATGCCTCGCTGCCTAACCCCCAGATCGCGTTTGATCTGATGAGGCAGCTTCTGGAGCTGCCGATCGGCGAAGCCTTCTGGGAGAAGCAGCACTTGCTGTTCCAGCTGCTCGCTTTGCTGGAAAATGGAAGATCGGGGATGACTAGCACGCCAGCAACGCGTCTGGCTGAGAAAGCTGCTGCTTACCTGCAGCGCAACTACCAAGAGGAAATTACCAATGAAACGCTGGCATTAGCGCTGCACTTCCACCCTAACTACATTGTGCGTTGTATGAAAATGAAATATGGGGTCACGCCCATTCATTATTTGCTGCAATTCCGGATGGAGCGGGCCAAGCAGCTTCTCGTCTCAACGGAATGGTCCATCGATCGCATAGCTGAGGAGGTCGGCTTCCGATATTCCCCTTACTTCTCGACCTGTTTCAAGCGCAGCGTTGGAATGACTCCACTCCACTTTCGCAAGAAATATTTGAATTGAATAAATACGATTATTCATTATCCGAGGTTTGAAAATTAGAATAGACACCGCATATTTATAGCCAACAAAAAAATAACGACCGATCATCATTGATGACCTGTCGTTATTTTTTAAGTTAGAGCATTTGCTGCTTGCTCCATTATTTTTTTCAGCTTATACCCAAATAAGCACTTAAACAACTTGTGATACGCTCATGTTCATCAACGTCCGAGGTGCCCGTAACTGCTATGGCCCCAATAAAGCCAACTCCCCTTACTACGATTGGGAATCCGCCTCCTGCTGCTACATAGTCAACAGGGCTTAAATGGAGAGCCTCCTCCAGTGTCACACCTTGCTCCTTCAGCTTCAATTGAATGCCCAATGTGCTTTGATTGAGCCTATAAACCGTATTTTTCTTCTTCCGAAGCCATTCATCGTTGTCTACGGTCGTCCCTTCCAATGCAGCGTGGAAGATTTGTTGTCCGCATTTAGAAATATCCACTGCAATAGACTTTCCTTCACTTCTGGCTTTGTTTAGCAGCAATAAACCAATTTCTATTCCCATGTCATGACTAAATGTATCAAATTGCAATAACCTTTCTTGTTTGGCAATCCTCTCAATATTCATCGTCAATTCCTCCATCCTGTTGCGTTATATTAGCCTCTTCCCTTAATCTTCAAAAGGATATTTAAGCCCCCATTGACGCCGCAATTCATCGCACTGCTTCATAATGGACAGGCTTTGTTCCCATGTCATAATGGGCGACTGCTTCAGATTTCCCCTTATGCATGCATTCACATGCGCAATCTCATATTGAAAGCCATCATCTTGAATGCCTTCGACACTTTGAGGCGCTGTTTCTTCATAGGTTGTAATATTGCCATCCTTCATCACATGGATTAAAGTAGGCTTCCAAAAGGACGGCACTTCAATATAGCCCCCAGTACCATAGATCATGGCAGTATCGACCATATCCGTTCTCACGCCACTGCTCATGACGACAAGCTCGCCTTTATCATATTTGGCAATATAGCTTGCTTGCTCGTCAACCTGTATATGGTATTCATCAGAATCAATAGTAGCGAATCCTGTAAGGGCAACGGGATTTTTCCCTAATACGGCTTCGGCAAAATGAAGATTATAAATACCTGTATCCAGCAAGCCGCCGCCAGCAAGCTCCGGATTCATCCATCGTTGATCACGGAATTCGCCAGGCATTCTAAAAGAAAAAGCAATATTCATCGCTCTAACTTCACCGATGCCCTCATCATTTAATAATGACCTTATTTTGTTCATCATCGGAAAAAATCTTGTCCACATGCCCTCCATGAAAAATACATTATTTTTCTTGGCACATTCTAATACTTCAGTTAATTCACCTGCATTGACACATGCCGGCTTTTCTACCAATACTGATTTTCCGTGCTCCATCGCCATGATCGCCATTTTTTTATGTGCGGGATGCGGGACGGGAATATAGACAACATCAATATCCGGTCTTTTTAGCAAAGCATCATACTCTAGCGCTAAGGGAATATCGTGCTTTCGAGCCATCTTCTGCGCACTTTCTATTGTTCTCGACGATACAGCCACAATTTCCACATCATTCAGCTGTTTGGCACCACAAATCCATCTGTCAACAATACTTCCTGACCCTAATAAACCCCATCTTATTTTTCTTTCCATTGTTATTCTCCTCCTTTTCGCTTCGCCCGACCTGATCGCTCAATCCTTGTATTCGCTTTCATTCTATCTTTTAGTTTACATGGTGGAACGACGAATTCCGATTGTCCAAACCGAGGTGTTTTTACCCAAAACCGGGCTACCCCCCCGTTCGATCGCGATATTCCTGGGGAGTCATGTTCGAAAACGTCCTGAACAGCTTAATGAAATGCGGCACGGCCTGATACCCAATGATTCGGGCGATTTCATAAATTTTCTTGTCGCTGCTGCGCAGCAAATACGCGGCCAATTCCATCCGGTATCGCAAAATATATTCGCTCAAATTGTTTCCTGTTTCTGCCCGGTACGCTCTCGACAAATAGGCGGGATGAAGACCGATTTGCGCCGCAAGCGTCTGCAGCGATAAATTGTCGTTCATGTTTTGCTCGATGAATTTATGGACTTTGTCCACTAATCCGGTCTGCTTGACGCATGAATCTTCCAATTGTTCTTTAAGGCAGCGGAATATGAAAAATGCCCACTTCTCCAACTGCTTAAGAGAAGGAGCAGTTGGCATGAGACCGAAGGAGGATGCCCCGAACTCGCTTAGCAGCTTTCCTTTCTTGTGCGCCATATACTGGTAGGCGTTAGCAATGGCGAAATACGCTTCATTGGCATACTCGGGGGGATAATCTACGCTTTTCAGTTCCTTGAATATTTCGATTAGCTTTTCCTCCGCATGCAGCCAGTTCCCCGTATCGAGCAAATGAATGAGGAGAGGAGGGCGATATAGCGATGTCAGCGTTCCAATTCGAACCTGATCGAGTAGGCCCGTGATCCGCAAAAATAGGCTTTGCCGCCCTTCTTCTATCCGCCTCATGCCATCAATTACGGAGCGGTACAGGCCGGGAAGGCCTTCGGGAAAAGATACCCCGTTCACGGCTAGCGCGATGGACACATGGCCATTCAAGAGGGACTCCGCCTTTTTCTTCAGCGCAGCCACCCGGACGTCCATCGTAATCCGATCGATTGTCATAGCTTGTTGAGCCTGCCCGTTCGCACTGGCTTCCCCTTTGGCCGAAACGACAAAGACGAGATATTCATTATGATCACGGCAGAACCACAAGTGAAAGACGTCCCTAAACAATTCTTCCGCCATATTCGTGACCGCATATTCAATAAGCCCTCTATCCATGCTTTCATATTCTTGCAGCCTGCCCTCCAGCCTTACGATGAACAAGCCTACTTCCTGACCCAAGGTGAAAGGCAAGTCCAATAGGAAAAGCTTTCGTTCCAGTTCCGCGAACGGGATGCCGTTATCGTGCAGCAAACGATTCAACAGCTCGTTGCGCAACGTAGGCAAATTTTCTCTGAAGGCGTATACGTCGCGCTGCTGCTGCTGTTGCTGCCTCATCTCGCCGGTAATTTCTTCGGATAATTTGCCCAGCATCTCCCGAAGCTGTTCGGGATTTACCGGCTTCATTAAGTAGCCAGACGTATTATACGGTACAACACCTTGCGCATATTCGAAATCGGCATACCCCGAAATAACGATAATTTTGACTTTGCGTCCCATTTTACGTATTTCTCGAATGAATTCAATTCCGTTCATCTCAGGCATCCGTATATCCGTAATGATGATATGTATGTTTTGTTCCCGATAAAGCTTTAAAGCCTCCTCACCCGTATGGGCTTTATGAATATGCCTGATTCTAAGTTCATCCTTTGGAATGGTAGCGGCTATGCTGTCAACCTGGGAGGGAATATCGTCTACGATCAGCACTTCAAATATCGGAATCGCCTCCGTTCTTAATCATCAATCCCACGCGAAGCCCACCTAAAGAGGAATGGTCGAGCAAAAGCCCCGAGGATTGTCCGAAGTAATGCCTTAGACGTTGATGAACGTTCCTTAGCCCAAGGCTGTGATCCGCGCTTGATTTCAACTGCAAGGAATGCCTTAAAGCATTCAATTCAGCTTGCTGCATTCCGACGCCGTTGTCTTCTACGATGAGTTCCCAGCCTTCCTCGGTCTGCTTGCCGGTTATGACGATTTCAAATTTTCCCCTCTTGCCTTCCATTCCATGCACGATCGCATTTTCGACAAGCGGCTGAAACAGCAAGCGGGGCATAAGCAAAGAAAACATGCCTAATTCAATCTGTTCATGAAATTGCAGGCGCTCGGACTGCATCCGGTGGATTTCCAAGTAATTGCGAATCAATTCCATCTCTTCGGCCAAAGAAGTCAATTGCTGCTCCGTCCTGGTCGTATAACGGTAATACTGGCTCAAGTGCTGGGTGAAGGCGACAATCGCTTTCGTCCGTTCAAGCTGCGCCATGCTTTGGATATATGCGAAGTTGTTATACAGAAAATGCGGATTGATTTGCGCCTGCAAATGCTTGAGGGACGACTCTTTAGCCTGAAGCTGTTCCGTGTACACTTTATCGATTAGCGTCTGAATATCGTGGGACATCAGGTTAAACTGCTCGATCAAATAATAAAACTCATTGTTCGATATATGCTTGACCCGATGACCGTATTCGCCCCGCCGGAGCGACTTCACTGCCCGAATTAAATCATAGATCGGCTTCTGCACGTTGCGATACAAAAGCGCTGCGGCGGCAACACCAAGAACCAGCAAAAGCAAGCCTGCGGCATAAAACATTTTCTTGCTATGATCAATGGGCTCCAGCACTTTTTGCATCGGTTGGAAATCGATTAAATACCATCCCAACGAGGCGGATGCCACATAATTGACAAGATACGGTTCATTGCGAAAAGTCAATTTGACCGACCCTTCGGTCGGGTTCTGTGCTTTGATTTTATCAAATTGCTTGGCCATGGCATTGATCAGATCGGGCTCCGACTCCCGCGGCATAATCGGCTCGAAGCCCGGACAATAGAGAAACGGCTCTCCGACGCTGCCTTGCTTAAAACGATCCAGCATTTTGACTAGATTTTCCGACGAGAACGAGACTTCGACATACAAATTCGGATTTTCTGGCTTGGCGTTCGATTCGAAAGGAGTTATTAAATCCCGCACAAATGCGTTTTCCGGTCCACGCTCCGTAACAATCATGCGATAATCCCAGCGCTGCTGGCTCGAATTTCTGAAGTAATCCGCATCGTGCTGCTGCAAATAATTCGTAGAAACCATTACGTCCGAAACCGGGGAATATACGGTGAAATCATTTACCCATTGGAAAGTGGTAGACTGCATATCCAGCTTCTGCAGCAGAAGCGTCTTCGATGCCAGCATGGAATAGGAAGGTTCGGAAGAAGAACGCAGCTGCAGCTGCAGCGCATCCGGGTCGGATGCAACGACGAAGGCCGCTCTCCATAAACGGTCTGCTTCAACGTCCATCTGCTCCACAAAAAAACGAATCCGATTCATGTTGACTTGAAGCAGCTCCTGCTCAACAACGCCGGTACTAATCTTATTCGACGAATTATACATCATAACGACAGGGATGAGCATGAGAACGATCACGATCATGACTTTCGTGAATATATTCATTCTGCCTCCCATAACGCTTCTGCTGTATAACATAGGTCTCCTCCAATTCAGTTGCATCTTCTCGGCCTGCTAGAATTACCCTAGGATTTCACCGAGCCAAGCACAATTCCTTTAACAAAATACTTTTGCAAAAATGGATACACGAGTAAAATCGGCAACGCGCCGATAAAAATTTGTGCTGTTTTAACCGTACGGTTGGAGAAATTGGCTATACTTTCCGATGTTACACCAATCCGTGACATATTGTCACTAACAATCATGGAATGCAAATAAGTGGCGAGCGGATACCCATCCGGATTGGTCATATAGATTACGCCGTCAAACCATGAATTCCAATGAGATACCATTGAAAATAAAGATAATGTCGCAATGGACGGCATCGATACGGGCAAATAAACGCTCCAAAGCACTCTCAAATGACCAGCTCCATCGATATGGGCAGCCTCTTCCAGCTCCTGAGGAATCGTCCGGAAGAAATTGAGCATCAAAATCATATTCCACACGCTGACAGCCGAAGGCAAGATCAACGCCCAAATGGTATCGATCAGATGCAGCTTGCTGACCAATATATACGAGGGAATCAGACCACCCGAGAACAGCATCGTGAACACGAAAATCCAGATGTAAATTTGACGCCCCGGGAATTTGTAGCTGGACTTCGATAAGCTGTAGGAAGCCATCGTGACCACAACCATTGAAAGGATCGTGCCTAACACGGTCCGCTCTACGCCAATCCACATGGCTTTAAGAAATTTCCCGTTGGCTAGCGTTTTGACATAGGCGTCAGTCGTAAAGCCGACCGGCCAAAAATTGACGATATTCGCTGTTGCCGCAGCCCGTGAGCTGAAGGATACCGCAAGCACATGGACAAGAGGAAGAATGCAAATGAGCGCCAGCAGGCAAAGAAAGACGGTGTTCAGTATCGTAAATACGGTGTAGCCTCTAGAGCGGTAGTGCATGGTCGACCTCCTCAAGCGTAAACGGCTGAAGCCGTCCTTTGGCGGCAAAGCAACCGTTTCGCGATGAAATATAAGTCTATTTATAAGTGTGAGGCTTATAAATTCTTATATTTCAAGCGTAAACGGCTGAAGCTGTCCTTTGGCGGCAAAGCAACCGTTTCGCGATGAAATATAAGTCTATTTATAAGTGTGAAGCTTATAAATTCTTATATTTTAAAAAATCCGGTAGTTAGCTAGTTTATATGCCAATCTGTAGCTGATGACGATTAAAATGAAGCCGATTAAAGACTTGAATAGTCCAACCGCCGTTCCGAAGCTGAATTGTCCGTTGTTCAGTCCTTCCCGGTATACGAATGTATCAATGATATCTCCGTGCGAATACACGAGCGGATTGTACAAGTTCAAAATTTGATCGAAGCCGGCATCCAAAATCCGGCCGAGCGATAGCGTCGCTACCACGATTACGATTGGCAAAATGAGCGGAATGGATATGGATTTGACTTGCTGCCAACGGGTAGCCCCGTCGATTTCGGCCGCTTCGTATAAAGCCGGATTGATGCCTATTAGGGTAGCTAAGAAAATAATGGCAGAGAAACCAAATTCCTTCCACACGTCGCTAAGGATGACCGTAAACCGGAACCATGGGCCGTTGCCTAAGAAAAAGATGCTGTCTATGCCGAACGAATTAAGGACGCGATTGACGATTCCGCCCTCCGTCGATAAAATATCGAGCATAATGCCACCCAAGATGACCCATGACAAAAAGTGCGGCAAATACACAAGCGTCTGCACGACTCTCTTAAAAAAAATCTTCCTGACTTCATTGAGCAGCAGAGCGAATACAATGGGAATGAATAAATTCATAATTACCTTAAATGCGGCGATAATTAACGTATTCCATATGACCTGCTTGCCGTCCGGATACGTGAACAGATACCGGAAATGATCCAAGCCCACCCAAGTCGACCCCTTGATGCCAAGCCATGGTTGATAATCTTGGAAGGCAATGACAACTCCAAACAACGGGATATATTGAAACACGATGCATAATATTAAGGCCGGCAACAATAGCATGTGGAACGGCCATGTTTTTCTCCAGTACATTGCCACTTCGTACCCATCCTTTCATCGGAAAAACGGAAAGGAGACCGGCAGCAAATGCTGCCCTCTCCTCCGTCCTCCATTCCTGTTGTCAGCGCGCGTTACTGGTTTTCCGCATACCACGCGTTAACTTCATCCGTAATTTTCTGGCCGCCATTATCCAGCCATTCTTTGACGAATTCATCGAAATATTCGATCGGTTGATCGCCATAAATAATTTTGAGGTAGCTTTCAGTAGCAAGCTTCTTCAGCAATTCGCCTTTGGATTTCATCGTTGGCGTCATTGGGCCGGTAAAATAGTTTTTCCCCTCCGTGATGCCTTGGTTAATACGGACGCCCTGACCATCGATTTGTTTCTTCTTCATTTGTTTAACGTCAAATTCTTTGGAGCTTACGGGCTCAGCGTTAGGGTCGGCCAAAAACTTCTTGACTGGAGCCTCGTTGGAGTAAGGAATCGTCACGCTTGAGCCGAGAATATTCGTCATCATGAATCTCATATCCATACTTCTTCCGTCTTTAAGCGGCCATTGGTCTGCCGGAACGCCCGCTGCTTCGTAATCGCCCTTGATGAGCTTGCCGTTGTATTTCACATAATCGTATCCTTCATAGTAACCGTCTTTCCAACGTGGATCGAAGAACGGATCGCCTTCTTGCTCCAATTGCTTCGCGAACATTTTGTTGAAATAAGCGAACCATACTTCGATATCCTTGAAGTCTTTATTAAATACGGTGAAGCCCGAAACCAACATTTTCTCCGCACGACCTACCAAGCCATCCGGACCAGCTGGAAGCGGATATGGCTCAAAGTCGGCTTTTGGATCGTTCTTGGTCGCGTCGCTCAGCGGCCAGTCACCCATCCAGGCCGGACCGAACATAATGCCGGCTTTGCCGCTGGCAACCAATTCGGAGGATTTTGACGGATCCTTGATTCCAGCTTCTTTGTCCATATAACCTTTGCTCATCCAATCTTTCATCGTCTGCAAATACAATTTGGCGTCTGGATTAATCGCGCCATAGGTCAGCTTGCCATCTTCCCCCTTGTTCCAGAAACTGCGGATGTCAGAGGTATTGATCATTTGGGTGGTAAGGGCTGCAACAATGGCGTCCGTCTGCCCCATCCAAGTCCACGGTCCTTCTTTAAGCGGAAC
This sequence comes from Paenibacillus sp. JT22N7, assembly GCF_059383875.1. NCBI lineage: Bacteria > Bacillati > Bacillota > Bacilli > Caryophanales > Paenibacillaceae > Paenibacillus > Paenibacillus sp. JT22N7. The sequence continues at coordinate 433,298 of NZ_JBXENY010000002.1, read as the reverse complement.
GGCCAGACCGATCGTATCGTTCTTTCCGTTTTTATCGGGGTCATTTTCCGTAAATTGCTTGAGCACGTTTTCGAACTCGGCCAGCGTCTTAGGCGGCTGAAGACCTAGATTATCAAGCCAGTCTTTGCGAATCCACATAACGGTGCCTTCATCACCCATGAAGAAGGATGGCAAACCATAAATTTTGCCGTCTTTTTTGACTTCACCTAGTGTGTATCCATAATTTTTCAATAATTCCTTATAGCCTGGATGCGCATATTTCTCTATAGCTTCGTCCAGAGACATTAGTTTATTAGCTGCAAGCAAGCTTTGAAGCGGCTCCCCCTGGGCTCTGAAAGCATCAGGAAGCTTGGCGCCACTGGAAAGCAGGAGGCGAAGCTTCGTATCGTAATCTTCCGGTTTCGTTACAATAAAATCGAATTTCACGTTGATGCCCATATTTTCTTTCATCCAGCGAAGATTCATGTTGTCTTCCATCGACTCGCCAGGCTTGAACGCATTGCCCCTCGAAGCGCCATCATCGACAATGGCAGTCGTAATCGTAACCGGTGGGTCAAACTTCTGTTCCCACGTACCCGCCCCAGCCGAAGCGCTTTCAGCTGTGCTTGCCGGGCTGCCAGACGGCTCTTGATTATTATTGCTCGAACATGCGGCTAAAGTCGGCAATACTCCGATCGCAATAGAAAGCGCTAACAACTTTGCAAACTTAACATAATGACCCATGTTTTACCCCATTTCTATATATTGATGGTACATAGGAGCTGCGAGGAGTTTAGCGGTCCTTTATTTCGTCGCAGTCTCATAGCTAATTATAGGGTCATAGTGCAGCTGTTTATATATTCCGTTTTTAACATCATATCAAAAATCGTACATTCGGCTTTCCGCTTAGACTTTCTTTGATGGAATCTAATAGGAATCCGGCTATTCATTTACCCCAGATTAAGGTGATTATATAAAAATAGTAAATAGAAAAAACTAGACATACTGTCAAAATTTACTTATATTGTGATTGAGAGTATTCTGGTACTTCCGTATAGATGTATCTGTCGATTCATTCTATCTATGAATCTGGTGCGGTTATCAACAGATTATTCCTCATTATTGAAAAGGGGGCGATCTTCATGAATCTATAGAGAAAATGATTCTATCATTATCAAGAAAATTCTAAAGGAGGAATATTTATGAAAAGTAGTTTTAAATTCCTGTTCACGTCTGTTTTTTCTTTGATTTGTGTTTTGTACTTTCATACGAACGTTTTTGCCGCACCTGCATACGACGGAGTTGTCGAAATAGAGCAACCGTCAGGCGAGTCGTTTCAAGCTACGATGCATGGAGATGAATGGTTCCATTGGGCAAGTACAAACGATGGCGACGTACTTTTACAAGATCAGAAGGGGTATTGGAATTACGCTGAACTTACATCAGACGATCTGAAATCGACGGAAAAAAAATATAAAATTGACATGAAGCCTGCAAAAGCGGTAAATGAGAACAATTTAATTACATGGGTAAACAAATACAATCCTCAAGCTCAGAAAAAACAGGAGCTGATAAATGAGCTGCAAAAGGAATCCTCATCTTCTCTTGAACGTTCAGAATCGAAAGAGTTTACGGGATCACTACAAAATATTGATGGAACTGTCACTTCAGTTTCAGGAACCAAAAAATTACTAGTTTTGTTAATTGAGTTTACAAATATTGATATCGCATATAGCGACAACGATTGGAGCAACAAATTCTTTTCAGCAAATCAAAAGTCAATTAAAGATTACTATAATGAAGTGAGTAATGGAAAAGTGCAGCTCACTCCAGCGTCCGAATTATATGGCACGCAAAATGATGGGGTAGTAAAGGTAAAACTAGACTACGATCATCCGGATACATCGGGAAAAAGCATGGGAACAGTTATAACAGATGCACTGACTAAAGCTGATCTTGCGGTGAATTATGCTAGTTTCGATACCAATAATGATCAGGTCATCGATTCTAAAGATGGTTTCTACATTGTAACTATTCTTGCTGGTAATGAAGAGGCTAGTGGTGGTCCAGCACCAAATGTTTGGGCACATCAGTCGTTTGCTCCCGACACCAATCACGATGGTGTTACAGTATCAGGTATGTATACGGCACAGGGCGAAAAACAATATGGTCATATGGCAACGATTGGTCTCCTTGCTCATGAATTAGGCCATTCCTTTGGTCTTCCAGATCTCTATGGTTCTAATAATCATGTGGGTGATCTAAGTATAATGGCTACTGGGTCCTGGAATAGTCTTCAAGGAGAAGATTACGGAGCTACACCCACTCATATGGATGCCTGGTCAAAAGTAAAATTAGGATTTGTAACACCTGTTGTAGTAAATACAACAAACAATGTAACTCTGCATAGCATCCTTAATAACTATAATGTTATAAAGATTCCTTTAGCGGATAATTCCTATTTTTTAGTTGAGAATCGCCAAAAAGTTGGATATGATGCAAGCTTGCCAACCGTTTCTGGCGGCATCGCGATTTGGCATATTGATGAATCCATGAATAATATCCAAAATGATCCTCACCCTTTCATCGATATTGAGCAATCCGTCAGCGAATACCAGGACTCGTTCTATTATACGAATAATAATCATGCTGCTTCCTTTGGTCCAGGCACCAATCCAAACAGTAATACCTACACTGGAAATAATTCAGGAGTTACAATTACGACGACAAGTACAAGTAATTCCGCTATGAATACGACAGTAACAGTAGGAGGAGCCAATCTGATTCCGCAAACGAATTGGACGCTAAAATATGTAGACAGCGATGAATTGTACAATGAAGCCCTGAAAGCCTTTGATGGAAACAACAGCACGTTATGGCACACGAAATGGTCCCCAGTAGCTCCAATGCCGCACGAGATTCAAATTGATCTGGGTGCATCCTATACTCTCTCCAAATTCAGCTATCTGCCAAGACAAGATGGCCAAGTGAACGGAACGATCAAGGACTATGAGTTCTACGTCAGCACTGATGGGGTAAACTGGGGAACATCTGTAGCCTCAGGTGCCTTTACAAATGATACCACTTTGAAAGAAGTCAGCTTTGCAGCCAAGACGGGTCGATATATTAGACTGCGTGCCTTAAGCGAGGTAAACAATAACCAATGGACAAGTGCGGCTGAACTTAATGTATTTGGAGTGACGCAATAATGTATCAGCCCTCAAAATTCGAAGTACCGGGCATCTTAATACGATTTTTGAATTTCTTCCGCCACCTTATGGCACACTAGAGACTTTCTCTCTTTAGCCAGTTGAGCTACCAAGCGCACAAGAGGCCAACCTATTATACAAAACTAATAGGTTGGCCTCTTTGATTTAATAGATTTTTCAGGCTCTCGTTTACCAACCGAACCGCTTCCATTTTTGGCTCCAGAGACTGCCGGAAGTTCCGCCCTTATCGGCAAAAAAATACCATGTGGCGGCCTTTATGTGATTTCTCCAGAACCTTCCCCCCTTATAGAAATTGTTCGGGCTGCACGCATTAAAATGGTTTAATCATTTGTTGGGCGTTGCTGAATCAAAGTGTGAAGTTCTTTTTGAAATTCGTCTGCCAGACAGGCCGTTTGAATGATTTCATTAAAAGTCAGCAAAGCTCTTTGGAGTTTAGACTCGCCAAGCTCTGTTAAACAAGTATAAACGCCTCTTCGATCATCTTCACAAACATGACGTTGTAAAGCGCCGCAATTTTTGGCTTCCATTCTAACTACCAATCTGGATATGGCACTTTGACTCAAACCGACCATGTCTTGCAATTGCTGCAATCTCAGCTGTTTATCGCTTGTTTGAGACAGAAAATACAGGACATAAAATTCCTTTAAGGACAAGCTGTATTTCTCCTCTAAAGCACTCTCCAGCTTATTATTAATCTTTGCCTGAATGTCACTAAAACTCAGCCAATTATCTAAAAGTTTGTTATCGGTGTTGGTATTCATCAAGTTTTCACCTGTTCTATTTCATAGTATTTAGTCCATAGGCCGATCAACTTGAACATTTGTTCAGCGGCATATCGTTATTATAACCTTAACCTTGTATCCGTACCAGAGCCTTCATTTTATAGCTTTATATGCTGGGGATATAAGTTGTCACTATGCATTTTACTATCTATAGAGGGTGGGAAATGACAAACCGATAACGCACATTGTACGTTCAAGCTAGAGCTGTCGTCATTTTTCTTCTATTCGTTCAGTTCTTAGAATCCAGAAGAATACTGTTTAGGGATATCGGTTTCTTTGCCCAGCTTTGATGCGGCTTCCAATGCCCAATAAGGGTTTCTCAGCATTCCTCTGCCAACAGCAACTAAATCAGCATCTTCATTGCCAATGACGGCGTTAGCCAACGTTGGATCATCGAGTCTTCCTACAGCGATCACTGGAATATCAAGAGCTTGTTTAATATCTCTAGCCAATGGCACTTGATAAGCAGCATGAGTTCCCGGTCTGCCCCATGCAGCAATTGGACCCTCACCACCGGATGAAATATCAAACATGTCCACCCCTGCTATTTGATATTCCTTGGCAAACGCAATGCTTTCCTGAATACCGTATCCGCCCTCCACGTATTCCTTGGCTGAAATACGCATTATGAGCGGCATATCTTCTGGCATCTCGGCCTTCGCCGCCTGAATAATTTCCCGACCAAAGCGGTTAAGGTCTTTGCCATATTCATCATCCCGTTTGTTCGTAAGTGGCGAGTGGAACTGATGAATCAAATAGCCATGTGCCCCATGAAGCTCAATCGTATCGAAACCCGCCTTCACCGCGCGAGCAACAGCAGCCCGGAATTTCTCTACCAATCCTTTAACCTCTTCGGTTGCAAGCGCGCGCGGCTGTTTTGAATTTTCATCAAACGCAATCGCAGATGGCGCCACAGGAACTTCGGCATCTTCTGCCTTGCGTCCAGCGTGGGCAATCTGAATCCCGACTTTGGCACCGTAACTATGGCATGCATCTACGATTCGTTTCAGCGCCGGAATCTGCTCGTCAGACCATAACCCTAGATCAAAATCGGAAATACGCCCATCCGGCTCTACATCCGTCATTTCAAGCATAATAAAACCAGCTCCGCCTACTGCACGGCTAACATAGTGCATGTAATGCCAATCTGTAGCGATACCATCTTTTTTACCAACCGAGTACTGACACATTGGCGGCATTACGATGCGATTTTTCAATTCCAAACCTTTAAATGTATACGGACTAAATAAATCTTTCATGAGAAAGACTCCTCTCTTTATTTAACTACATAGAGAAATTCAAATCCGCGCTTTCGCAAAATTCGCGCAGCTTTTTTTGATTTAAATGCCCTAGTAGACAATATGATGACATTATCCTCACGGATAAGATGCTTTTTCCATACGTAAGGAAGGCGGCCTAGCGAGATATTGATCGTCCCAGCTGTAGGATCAGCCAAATACTCGAGAGAATCTCGGATATCAATTACTTTATATTCACGAAATTCATCCCGCCGTTTCATAAAATCTTGATAATCGATATGTTTAAGGTTTGGCAAGGGCCATAACTGACGTATAACAACGAACATTGCGATTATAACGGCTAAAAAAATCAACCAGAACATTCCGAAGCCCTCTCTCATTTCATTCGGATTTATACTGCAGCTGCTTTTTAGACTTTTTTCAATGCATCGGCAATTAAATCGTCACCAGCAATTAAGTCAAACGCACGCTTGTAGGTATGCTTCTCATCCAATGCGGCCAAAATAGCATGAGCTACATCTTCACGAGGAATACTGCCAGAAGTGATATTCTCAGCAGCAAATACTTTTCCTGTACCCGGTTCATTCAAAAGAACGCCTGGCCGTATAATCGTGTATGTCAACTTGCTGCTTTCCAGCAGTCTGTCTGCATAATGCTTTGCTGCGTAATACGGAACAATCTCAGTGTGCCAGTTCTCACGGTTATTCGCCTGAATGGCACTGATCATAATAAATCTGCCAATGCCTGCTTTTTCAGCCGCTTCAATCGTTTTCACAGCACCATCTAAGTCAATCAACAGTGTTTTATCATGACCTGTTTTGCCTCCTGAGCCCGCGGTAAACACAATGGCGTCACAGCCCTCAGCGGCTGCGGCAATGGAATCGACCGTTCCTTCCAAATCTGCAAGCACCGTTTCGACGCCCTGCTTCTCATAGGCATCGGCTTGTTCTTTTTTTCGCACCATCGCCCGGACGGTGTGCTCTTGGCTTGCTCTCAACAGTTGAATAAGGCGCTGTCCAATTTGTCCATTCGATCCGACTACTAACACCTTCATATTCAAACCCTCCTCGTTATGAAATATTGCCAGTCTATTGCGATAGCCCTACGGATACCAGCAATGCTTGAGTATTGTGGGTAAAGGACGCTTTTGTGCGCAAACGATCTATGATCAGATAACAACATGATCCGTACGCCACATCGAATAAAAGCATGCGCATGCATTTAATTTAGCGTAAAAAACAAATGATGTCAAGTCGTGTATACCATCAATATAATCAGTCATTAATTGAAAATAAGCTTCATCATTTCCTCTTTATTTCCTCGTTCCTTTGATATTTGCTTGGCCTTGGACTTTTTACCTCTCGGTTTTATTTGTCTTGTATCCAGTCTCACGAATTTCTAAATTCACACTAAGATCTCGTAGCGCCTGCTAACTAAAAATAACCAAATCTTAATCCTTTTTAGGTACATAAAAAAAACAAGACGCTAAACAATCGCGTCTTGTTTTTTTATCTTAGAAGTCATTTAAAGCTACTAGCTTCACTAAATGATAAGTTGATTGCTTTATTAATTGGCGAGAGACTGCTCTCCGCCATCCGAGCTCCGGGTATAGCGGTGATCCGTGGACGCCTCCTGAATGTGTCCGAACGCCCAATGACTTGCTGGAACATCCTTCCAGGCGGCTTTCTCGCCCGTGAGTGGACCGCGCTCCAGCACGCGGTTCAGAATGACGACCGCTTCTGCGCGCGTCAGTGAATCGTTCGGACGGAACAGACCGTTGCCCGAGCCGGACATGATGCCAGCTGCGCTTACTCGTCCGATCGCTTCAGCCGCCCAGTGGCTGTCAATATCCTTGAACGATGCTTTAGCATCGCCCTCTGCCATTCCGTTTTTCAGCAAGCGATCGACAATCACTGCCATTTCCGCACGGGTAATCAACTTGTCTGGCATGAAGCGACCGTCGGAGCCCTGCATATAGCCCTGCGCCGTCGCTTGCGCAATCGCTTGCTTCGCCCAAACGGCGGACGGCAGATCGGAGTAAGCAGCATCCGCTGCTCCTGCAGTAGTACCCGGCATCGCTCTGGATAGCAGCGCCGCCATCTCCACACGCCGAACTGCTTGATTCGGACGGAATGTACCGTCGCTGTATCCTTGAATATAAGCCGTATGAGACGAGCTATCTACACTCAACTTCACGATGGAAAAGGTGCTGAACTTCGTAATGGTAAATCGGATGCCCGGCTTGTTCGTTCCGTTGTAGCCGACCTGTTCACCCTTCACCCATTCCTTCGTATCGTCGCTATGCTCGATGAAAACGCCCAGCTTCTCCAGCTCCGCCTTTGGCAAATCCTCCCCTACCGGCAGCTCAAGGGTTACCTCGCGGCTGCTCATGTTCGTCTCGATCGTCATCGGCCGACCAATCAGCTGCAAGCCGTCCGCCGTCGCTAGTCGGAGAAGCGTTGGCTCCTCTTTGAGGCGCTCTTCTACCTTCTTGCGTTCGACAGCTGCCTTAATCGGTACGATATGGAAATACACTTCCTCCTGCAAGCCTTGCAAGGAGCGGCTTGGGATGAGGATGCCGCCGTTGTTGGTCCAGATTTGCAAATCAACGCCTTGTGCGGCAAACTGCTTCGCAGCCTCTGCCGGCAGCTTAATAATCAAATCGGATACTTCGTCCTTCTTGTCAGGAATGACGATTCTGGCCGTAGACGAGCCGGCTTCCTTCAATTGCTTAAGCGCCTGCTCCGCCTGTGCCCACGTCAATGTCACTTCGTCTTTCTTGCTGCCATCTGCAAGGGTCGTTCTTGCAATAGTCGTGCTGGCGACTACACCGCCCTTGCCGCTGCCATCGCTGACTTCGACTTTAATTTGCTCCGTCGAAGTCGAAGTCGAAGCTCCGCCGCCGCCTCCACTTACCGGTGCCGTCGGTATCGCAGCTTGTGATGCTGCGGACGGATCGGACATCCCCGCAGCATTCTGGGCGACAGCGTTGAAGGTATAGGACGTGCCGTTCGTCAGCCCGGAGATGACGGCCGACAATTGCTCTCCGCCAACTGTGACAGAGATGTCGCCAGGATTAGACGTCACAATATAACGATCTACCGGAGCCTCGTTCACATTGGCTGGCGCGCCCAGGGTAACTTGTACTTGTCCATTGCCTGGCACAACCGACAGGATAGCTGGAGTCAGCGGCTTCGCCACCGGACGAACCGTGCCGATGAGCGGCGCCGAATCTCCAGCAACATTCACTGCGTAGATGCGAATCGTGTACGTCTTTCCATTAGACAAGCCATCGAAGCTCGCGCTGTACAAACCCTCGCCGCTTTCCGGCACTTCCTTCGCTGAAACGATGCCGTTGTCTAGCAGCGCTTCGACGCGGTACTTCAAAATTGGCTCGCCGACCGCATTGATCGGCTTCGCAAAGGAGATGACCGCCGTCCCGCTGCCTGGCGTGGCGTTAAAATTCGTCGGTGCTCCAGGAACCGAAACAGGAGCGACTGCCTCCGAAGCCGGGCTCAGACCGGATGCGCCGGAAGGATTGACCGACTTAACCGCAAATACGTAGGATGTACCGTTAGCCAGTCCCTCTGCAGTATACGCATTGGTACTAACCCCACTAGCGATCTCTACCCAATCGGTGACGTCGTGAGGCCCAGCTTCTCCCTCATAAAGGTATACTTTATACGTCTCCGCTATCGGCACGGCCGGCCAAGTCAGCCTGATCTTGCCATCACCCGGAGTCGCAGTGACCAATGCCGGAGCTGCGGGCGGAACGACGACGGAAACTTTGCCGTTTGAGACAGTCTTGTTCATCTCCACGGCATGCACGTCGGTAAACGTCAGCTCCCGCACGTCATTTGGCGTCTCGATAGTCAGCGCGTGATCGCCGATCGGCGCGTCATCTTCAACTGCGAACTTGATCGTGAAGAGGGTCTGAGCATCCTGAGAAGCCGGAATCGGGCTATCTCCGCCCGTCAGATCCAGCCAAGAAACAATCAACCAGCCGTCAGTATTGTTATAGTTCGACATGAAGCCTTGTTCCACGATCCCATCGTAGCTTATCGCGTCCGGATCGAACTTGATCCGTATGCCATAGGAGGCAACCTCCTTATCAAGCTTCGCCTTCACCGGCACGGAGACGATGCCGTCCTCCCCTGCCTTGATGGACGCCGAGCCGATTTCAATGGCCGCATTTCCTGATGGAGACACGGTCACCCTCCCGCTCACGAGATCGGCAGATACTGGATTGACGTCCTCGTAAAGCTGGCCCTGAACGACCGTAAGGGCGGAGTCGCCTGCCGGCACGCCTTCCTTGATCTTGAACCGCAGCGTGAACAGCTCGCTGGAGTCCTCTATAAAACCGGTAAGCGTCAACTTAAGCTTCAGACTTCCGGTTGTTGCTTTGTCTACAAGCAAAATCGCGTTGGAATCGATTGCTTTGACCAGCCCGCTAACGGCTGCTTCCTCTCCTGCCACCGGCTCAAGCACGTTCGGATCGTAATTAATCGTAGTGTCCGACCGGTAGACATACAGATCGGAGCTATTCGAGTCGAAGAAAACCGGCACATCAATATAAGCACCCGGCGCTCCGGCCACCGTGCCGACACGCACGGATGGCGTGTTCGACGGGGCAGCAGACGCTTTCGGGAGTGCCGGCAGCAGCAGCGCCAACACCAGCAACAAAGCAAGGAAAGCGCTGAACCTGCCGCGCAATCCAGATCGGTTAGCATAAAAGTAGTTCAATATATTCACCTCAAGGTTTCTTAGGTTGCATTGCCCATATAGATATTCATAATCAAGGTAGCATCAGCTTCGGTCACTTCACCGTTATCATCCATGTCGAGCGCTTCAAGCTGATCTGCCGTCAGCGTGATTTTCCCTTTTAGATACTTGGTGATGAGCAGCGCGTCCGCAGGCGTTACGGCTCCGTCCCCGTTGGCGTCTCCCTTCAGCCCTATGATAAGCTCTACCTTGCCGGCCGTTTCGGAATACGCTCCGCCAGAATCCATGGCCAGCCATTCGAAGAAGGTCGTACCTCCCCAAGCTGCATCGGGCGTGAATATCAAGCCGTTCAACGAGGCCTCAGTAATCGCTTGTTCGGCCTGAACAGGAACTCCTGCGAGGCTGAGCGTGCCGTGAGCCGGCAGCGTAACGACGCGAATCCCCTTCATCACATGGCCGTTCGGATCGGAATAATGGTACAGGAAATCCGAGCCGTTCAAGGCAATCGCATGGCCTTTCTTGCCTCGTTTCATGAAAGAGCCGGCGATCGGGGGATCGTTCAGCTCGGAGGTCAAGCTAAGCACCCGATTAAAGGTGCCGGTATCATCCAAATTAAGAACGACAATGCGATTTTGAGGCGCATCCGTCACATACAGTTTATTGTCCGGACCGACGGCAAGGGCATGCGGCTCGCTGATGCCGTAATCGTCGGTCAGGTTGAGCCAGGGCTGAAGTGTTGGGCGATTGTAGTAGGAAGCGCCGTTATAGGAAGTACGATAGATTTTCGTCTTGTTCATAACCACGTAAAACATCTCTCCGATGAAATCGACCGCGATTTCCCCCGTCGAGTAGCCATCCCCTGGAAACGTGTTAAAGACAGATTCCAAGTCGACGTAGTAGCCGCCAGAATCCCAGAGTTTACCGTCAAAGTGAAGCGCGAAGCCCAGCTCTCCTTGACCGGAGCTGCCGCGGCCCGAGCCGCTCAGATCCAGTCGAAGACTAGCTTTTGTATTAACCATGCCATATGTCGCAGGAAAATAACTGATTGTTCCGTAGCTTTCATAATAGAAGTTGGCTTCTGTGTACACTTGCTGGTTGATCGGGTTGATTTTCTGTCTAACGAAAAGACTTTTGATGTTCATAAGCTTCGGATAGTTTTGGACAGCGGTGACCATCGGGGTGATCAAATCAATGGGATTGTCCATCGCCTGCCCGTTATGCTTTACTAGCGAAAGCAGTCCTCCTTCCCGGTTAAACGCATGCAGTCCCGCGGTCAAGCCCGATTCGGCGACGTAAATATTGCCGCCTTGGTCGACAGCGACTGCCGTCGGATTATTGACGGGAATAATTAAATTCGCCAGCCCGTCCTGATCCGCCCGAATGACCCGGTTATTGCCGGTGTCGGCGATGTACATCTCCGTTATGCCGTTGTAAGTGTAGAATTTGATATCTTGCGGTGAGTTGAGGTACAAGGGACCAACCGCTGCATTTGCCTCGCGGGACGGCAGCGCCAATGCGGCCAATAGAATAAAGACCATTACCGCAACAGACCTTCTTTTCCATTCCTTCACCCAGTTTGTTTTTCTCGTTAGCATCTGAAACTGTCCTCCTCCTTAAGTCATCAGTTATGATGGTATTTGTCGAATAGTGTAACAGCAAGCACTTAACAAACACTTAAACTCTAAAGTCCATATTGCACAGCTCATGCTAATGTTCATAATCAATTTGACCCTGCTTGCCGGCATAAAAAATGCACCCCCTAGAATTTCATTGGATAAACCAGGGGTTTATTCCAATGTCTATTCTAAGGGGTGCACTTCAAAGTTGGTCAAGTCATTCTTGTCGTTTTTATACGTGGCTGCCATTTTCAAATGGTCTCAGTGATGTTCGGGGGACATCTAATCAAATATAGCTAATAAATGTTCTTACTTAAGCTCATAGTAAACATCCGGTACGGGCGTTTGTTTGAAAATGGATTGTTTCCTCAAGTAGGCTTTCCCATTTACCTGAACTTCAAGCTCATTGAAGCTTTCAATGAGACCCCAACCAACCATTTTATCCTGATTAAAAACAATAACGAAATAACCCATAAAAATCGCATTATCAAACTCGAAATCAGAGTTAAGTGTTGTATTTACAATCATAATTTTGCACTCCTCTCTTTTTCACCATTTTCGCTTCTCCTACTAGAACCTTTTTGCTGTATACTCACAACGCTTGGGATCATTTCACTCGGCAATCCGAATGGATTAGCTGACTTTGGAGTGACTCAAGTGGTAATGTAAGATAAACTAACGCTTTACCGCTAGCCTTAGCGACGGCCTCTGCTCTCTGTCCACCAGTGTAACTTTCTCAATGCCCGCCATAAGAAACATAAGGACTAAAGCACTTTGCAAAATAATCAAAATCATTGACAAATCATTCTCTCCTTGAAAAAATGAATAATAAAAGACGGGATTCAACAAGGTATTCCCGTCTTTTGGTAATATTTTGCTTAGCTTTGTAAAACCTTTGCATCAACAAAAATGTATTTTGATGTGCGTTCCTTAATGAGCCACTTTTCATTTTGACGTACATATACATCATGATATTGAACACTATAATCAGTGAGGACTTCTGTGCCCTCCTCACCGTCACGCAACATTTTTATATGAGAAAATACGACTCCCGTTGCAGTATCTCCATCCACGTTTACAACATGCTGCCCGTTCAGAGAGAAGTATCGTTTCACAAGTGAAACGTGACCGTTGAACTCCTCCTCCAGTTGTGCGGTGCCAGAAACATTAGACACCAATTGATCACTCATATATATTTTAAACTGGGTATCTGGTGTAAATAATAGCATTTGATCTGAAATTCTTTTCTCATCGGTTAAAGTTGCATAAGCATCCACAAGTTCTCTTAATTCAAGTTTTGCTTGGAGCGTTTCTAGTGACATGATGTTATCCTCCTGGTAATTTAGATTAGAGTAAGTAATCCAACACTTGTTGAACAACTTTTCCTTATTGCTTATTATATAAGGTATATCGATTCGTTCAATTGTTAATCATTCGGTTTTTGTTCGATATTCAACAGAAGATCGTGTTTTGTTGTATTTTTTCAGGGAGGTTATGCAATTGGAAGGTAAAGTTGACAGAAGAATTACAAGAACAAAAGAGGCAATTTTTCAATCCTTTATTACTTTGGTCTCTGAGAAGGACTTTGAAAGCATTACGATCAACGATATTGCAGATCGGGCTAATATCAATAGAGGCACCGTTTATTTTCATTTTGATGATAAATACGACCTTCTGAACAAATGCATAGACGAAAACCTAAATAAAATGATTTCGGTTACGACTGAAACAAATGCAAGCGGGGAGACTGTCGATTTGATAAAATCCTCCTTTTTGCCCGTTATGAATTATTTTGCAGAGAACCATCGATTTTATGCATCTATGCTTGCGAATAAAGGAATACCTATATTTCGTGAACGGATGCTAGAGCTCGTTACGAGTCACATCAAACTCCACATTGATATGGGTGGAAATAATCAGAATTACAGCAAGGAGCTAGTGACTCAATTTATGGGCTCGGCATTTGTAGGGGTAATGGAATGGTGGATTCTCAATAACATGCCACAATCTCCTATTGAGGTAGCTGATCAGTTATGGGGTTTGTTGAAACGGAATCAAGTCATCAATTAATCATCTTGAAGTCATGCTCCTCATGGCACGACTTCATTTCCCAAAGTTACAAGATAAGCAAGTAGCCCTTGTTACAGATGCGAATCGAGGAATCGGATTTAACAGACATATAGGCCTGTCAGCCATTGTCCAGTGCGCTAACTGTAAACCAGCCAAATTCAGCCCACCCAGGTGATGCCTGTTCCTTAATGGCGCTTGTCGTCTGATCTTTGACAACATCCGATTTAGCATACACCCCTATTTTAGCTCCTACCCACTTGCTGACTGTTGCTTGAAATAACGGTGCGTTCAGAGCCTCGAAGTGCTCCCCATCTAAACTATATCCAAAGGAGCAGCGAGCTTCAGGGTAGACGTCTGCCCGCAACACAACATGATTTGCTTCAATGGGAGCTTCCCAAATCACCGTTTCCTGATCCTCGTTTCCATATACCAGTTGCAACTTCCTTTTATTCATTGCTTCGCTGCAACAAACACGCAAGGCTGCATACTGATATCCAAATACAATTAATCCTGTCTCCATTCCATCTGAAGCAGCTGAAATGTCCAGCAAAGCAGAGGCTCTGAATGAAGGTGCGGGAAACTTCTGTAACAACAGATGAGGAGCATGAAACAACGTATCCTCCGCATTCAGTCGTGGCTGGGCAACCAATCTTAGCCAACCTGGCCGCTCCGACAGGGAGTACCAGTTGTCAGACGGATTGGCCTGCCACTGCCATTGCACGCCAAGAGTAGAGGCTGCAAAATGATCAGATGTGGCCGGAACTTCACACGAATGCTGACTACCTACATCAGGTTTACGGTAGCGTTCGAGCGGTTCTCCCACACCATTACCATCCACAGCATTCCCCATAATCGGCCAGCCATCGACCCATGCAACGGGCTGCATATGCACAATTCTGCCGTAAGCACCTTTATCCTGAAAATGCAGAAACCATGATTCCCCGGATTCTAATTCTACCCATCCCCCCTGATGAGGGCCATTTACCTTTGATGCTCCCTGAATAAGCACAACACGCTCTTCATAAGGACCATAAGGGCTGGTAGCCCGAAATACGGCTTGCCAGCCGTTCTCCACACCACCTGCAGGAGCAAACACATAATAGTATCCTTGTCTTTTGTACATTTTTGGACCTTCCAGTGTGGGATGCCGCTCAGAATCATGGAAGATAATTCGGCCTTCGCCCAACAGTCTTGTTCCATCAGTGGACATAGGACGCAGACACAACCGATGCTTACGGCCGCTGCGGCTTTTGGCAAATGCATGAATTAAATAGGCTTGTCCATCTTCATCCCAGAAAGGGCAAGTATCAATGAGGCCTTTGCCGGCGTGTACAAGATGCAGCTCCGACCATTCTCCTGCTGGGTCCTCGGCGGTCGTCATAAAAATACCTACATCAGGGTCACCATAAAAAATCCAATACCGGTTGTCATGATACCGGAGGCTCGGTGCCCATACACCATTCCCATGCTGAGGTCTGTCGTAACCTTCCAGTGGCATACGCTGCAGGGCATGATTGATAAGACGCCAATTTACCAGATCCTTTGAATGCAGAATCGGAAGTCCTGGAATATGTCCAAAGCTGGAAGCCGTCATGTAGAAATCTTCACCTACCCGAATGACATCAGGATCAGAATAGTCGGCGTGCAGAACAGGGTTTCTGTAAGTCCCGTCTCCCAGGTCAGCAGTCCAAGGTTCCAACCCATATTTCGGTTTGATAAGTTCCTTCATCATTTTCGTTTCCTCCCCTTGTTCAGCTATTTTTGTTTGAACTCGCTTGGGCTCATGCCCGTGTACTTTTTAAATACTTTAGAAAAATACGCACGGTCTGAGTATCCCAGCATATAAGCTACATTCTCTGCCGTTTCATTTTGCCCGCCAAGCAATCGTTTCGCTTCCTCCATTTTCAGAAGATGCACATGATCCGTAAAATTCAAACCGGCCAGTTTCTTGAAATATCGTGAGAAGTAGTTTGGGTTAAGATGCAGATATTGCGCAATATCAATAGAAGTAACATTTTTGTAGATATACTGATAAATAAAAGCGTTTATTACCTTAAGATCAGGATTTGTGTTCTGATTGTCTGTGTAAGCCGAGCGCTTCTTCTCCATAAAGTCATCTGAAAAAACACTAATAATCACAAGTGCCTCTCCTAAATTCAACGCTTGCTTTATTTCCTGTTGAAGCCGCTCATCCATTGTCCCCTTTAATTGATAGACCGCCTGTTGCAGCATGCGGATCAGCAAATCCTGAACTTGTTTAGCTTCCGGTTTTTTTTCACGAATTAGCTTTTCGATGGTGCTTGCATATATGAGGACAAGGGATCTGTTAAACTCGCTTAATGCCGCTGCCCATTTCTGACAATAGGGTTCAATAGCAGTTAAGTCTACATTCACACTTGTTTCAGCTTGGCTTTCAGGCCCGTCAATTGTAATCAACCACGCAGATTCGTAATACGAGCTTTGCTGTTTCCTGATAATCTCATCCACCTTCGATTTCAGTTGAGCCAGTGAAACGGGCTGATAGGAGATTAAAAAACAGCAATTAATTTTTAGAAATTCCAAAATTTTCTCATGAATGTGGTTGAGATGCCCGCTGACAGCTAATTGTTCATCTGAGTTGCCGGAGAGGTTAGCAATAAACCATAACTGCAGACCTTCGGCTTGAATCGGAGTAATCCCGGTTCCTTCCGTTAGTTCTTTGGCTATGTTGTACGCTGCATATTTGACCAGCTCCAGGTTGTTCCGATGATAAACATTCAGCATGGAGCCTATATCAAGATGGCATAAAATAACCATATAATTAGGAAATACCCACTCGATCCCGAGTCTTTCTCCTTGCTTTAATAATGACTCGGGCTCAGAAGCCTTAAGAATTTCAAGAAAGAAACGCTGGATTAATAGATCCTTATTCCGCTCAACATCGCTTTTATAGGCTATCTTCTCCAGTTCGGTTTGGGCAGATTTCATTTTTGCAACCGCTTTTTCAACACTTTGAATAATTTTATCAGGGCTTAATTCGTCTTTGACGATATAATCATCCGCTTCAATACTCATTGCTTCTTTAAGATAATGAAAATCCTCATGGCAAGTTAAAAAAATAATCCGCAGCTCGGGATATACAGACCGGAAATATTGAGCGAGCTCTATACCGTTTCCATCAGGTAATCCAATATCCGTAAGCAGGATGTCCGGATACTCTTTCATAAATAATTCCTTGGCTTCACTAACTGAAAAAGCTGCAGCACAGACCGACAGATCATGACTATCCCAAGGGACAAGCCTTTGCAAATATTCAACAACCGGCACATCATCGTCAATTAGCATCACTTTGGCCATGTTACATTTCCTTTCCAACTATTCATTCCGGGTATCCGTAAAATACATACAAAACCCTTAGGGTAATTTGGCGTAACTGTAAAAGATGTTCCCTCACCATAACTGAGAAATAAACGCCTTTTCACATTGTGAAGACCTACGCCTTTTTCATCTGTCGATTGTTCTCCTGAAATCAGCTTTCCACTCAGCTGCTGTAATTCCTCTTCACTGATCCCGCTGCCGTTGTCCTCCACCCGGATTTCTATCGTTTGATTAGCCGCCGATTCGACGGCCACACGAATGCAGGGATTTGAATGATTTCGTTTTATTCCATGAATGATACTGTTCTCTACCAGGGGCTGAAGCAGCAGTCTCGGTACAATTAATTGACGGTATTGTTCAGGCAGCACGATATCGAGCTTAATGTTTATCCGGTTTCGCAGCCGCATGATGGACATATATTCTGTTAACAGATTACATTCCTCATATAAAAACAAAGGTTCATTTACCCGCAAATGGGCCCGCAATAAAATCATTAAGGAATCAATGTTCTCGCTATTAGAGAAATCTCCCTCCAAGGCCAGATTGCATTTAATCGAATTTAATGTGTTAAGCAAGAAATGCGGTTGAATCTGCGAAAAAAGAGCATACAATTCGATCGTTCGCTTCTCTTCTTGTTCCTCCTCAATTTTTCTCATTAAGGAATGAATATTATTGAGCATATGATTAACCGCGCTGCCGAGCTGAGCGATTTCATCTTGCCCCTTCACACTGTAGCGGACCGAAGTATTCCCTTCTCCATATTGCTTAACCACGCGCATCAGCTTTCCTATCGGACGATTAAGCCCCCTGGCAATCACAAAAGATATAAAGAGAAATATAAATAAAACAATTAATATGCCCATCAGTAAAAAGGAAAAGCGCTGTGTAATCTCGCCTGTAACCTCTTTTATATCCACTTCAAAGGTCAGCTTCCATGGAGTTCCTGCTACCTCTGTCTTCTCCAGCATCCAGCCTTTTTGCGCAACTGCCGGCAGAAGCGGGGCACTCCCATCCATCCCGGCTATGAGCAAATTCTCCTCGCTATACAGCGAAAATTTTCCATTTGTTGTATTTTTAAATAATTGGATAAAATAAGACTCGGGAATCCCAATAAACAAAGTGCCCAGTATTCGGTCTTGTACAGGATCGTAAACGGATTTTTTGCAATAATAATAGTATTGTTCCGCTGCCTTTTTCTGCATAATCTCAGGCCATTCTGACCGGAACCATTGCACAACTCCGGAAGCTGCCTCGGCTGTAGTCATGTGCTCGAACTGCCTATCCATTTTTAGCAGCTTAATATCTTCAGTTGTTAGAGAACCGACAAGAGGATAGCCCGCTTCATTAATAAAAAAAGTATCAACATGCAGCAGCGAGAGTTTACCCACCAGAATGGTCATGCTCTCATTTAAATCCGTATAATTTTGATAATCCTCAAAATGATCAAAGTGCTGCAATTGATTTAGCTTTCTTAAATCGTAAAATATACCGTTAGCCTGAGGTGTCGTAAATTGATTTACCGTATACAAAATATCATTTGCGGTTTTAGATAGATCATTTGCCATTATGCCAGTGATCCCCTTCATATTTGCATGTGCATTAACTTCGCTGGACTGTTTGTTAGCAAAATAGGAGAACCCTGAAATGAACAGCAACGGAATAATCAAAAACAGCAGCAATGCTGCCTGAATCCTCCGGTAAAACGATATCCGATACAACCACCTCATGCTGTATTCCCCCAAAGTCTGCTTTCTTCTGATACTACACGAGGACTATCTAAAGAAAAATAGGGGAATCGAAATAAATTCGATCTCCCCTTTCGTTATGGTTATGGATTAGCGGCAATTATTTTTTGACCTTCATCCATCATGTATTTCTCTGCTTGCTCATAAGTGGAGTTATCGAGTAAATATTTATTGATTCCTGCTTCAGCCACTTTCTTCAATTGCTGCTGGTAAGCTACACTCACAGTTGAAGAGCCTGCCGTATGCACACGTTCATCGAACAGTACACTTGAGAGCACTTGATTATCCACCAAATCTGATTTATCACCAATAATCTTCGCCAGAACCGCTTTTCCATCTGCCTTCTTCCAGCCAGGGATTCTTCCCGACAGTTCGGCTCCTTCCATCGTTGCGAATTTGATGAACTCAAATGCAGCTTCTTTCTGCTTGGAGTTTTTATGCATGGTCAGAAAGCTACCGCTTATGCTTGTCAACCCAGGTTCTGCAGCCTCAGAGGAACGAGGCAATGGTGCAAAGGTGATCTTAAAATCTCTAGGATAGCTTTCTGTGTTTAAAAAAGCTTCATCCAATGCGTAGCCTGCAATAGGAAGCATGCTGGTAGTACCGTTCATAAAATCTGTAGCCCAGTGCTGCTTAGCAGCAAGTACATCAGCGAGCGGTTTTACCGATTTGTCTTGTACCTCCATCGCCCGGCGTAAATTAAACCAATATTCAAAGGAAGGATCATCGAAGAGCAGGGTACCATCTTCTTTTAGCTGAGGATTTTTGAAATCCGTGTAAGCAATTAGATTAGCGTATTCTCCAAAGGTATGAAAGTAAGTACCGTAGCGGTTTTCACCGCTCGCTGCAAGCTTTTTGGAATATTCTCTGAAGTCATCCCATGTCCAGTCAAAACCGGGAACCTTAAGACCGGCTTCCTTCAGATGTGTTTCATTTAAGGCAACAAACCAGAAGCTGGCATCTGTCATCGCAGCATAGTGCTTGCCTTCAAAAATCGGATTGCGGTAATATTCATTGTCAGGATTGATATTGCTTGCTGTAAAGAATTCATCTAAAGGATATAACATCCCATTACCCGCACGCTCTAGCACAAAGCCTTCGTTGTTAAGCAGAACGACATCCACCTCTTCACCTGATGCTGAGAGAACATCAAGCTTTTGAAGCATTTCTCTGGAGTCATTATTTTGTACAAGTGCCACATGCTCTACATTAATATGATCATTCTGCTCATTAAAAGCGGCCACCAGCTTCATCATCGGTTCTCCCGGGTCGCCTTTAGCATTGGTATACAATTTTATCGTAACCTTTTCAGCTGACGAATTTTCTCCGGCTTGATTTTCCGGCTTACTGGTACCGCTTTCGTTTTTCCCGGCATTATTGCCGCAAGCGGCCAAAATCAACATTAAGCTCAGGAATAGAAAGATAGATGCCTTCTTCATGCGCTGTATCCCCTTTTTCTTATATAGAATGTGCTGCATCTTTATCATACTCATTTGTAAGCGTTTTACCGTGTAACCTGATGCGCTCTTTTTCGTGTGTAATTCCACTACATCCTGTTCTGCTATCCTTTTACACCGCCGACTGTAATACCGTTAATCACTTGTTTTTGCAGGGCAATAAACACAATAATCAGCGGAATAATCGCCGAAACTGCGGCCATCATCATTAGTGAAACGTTGTTTGAATATTCCTGACGGAAGAACTGTATCCCGAGTGGCAGCGGATATAGCTCCTTCGTAAACAGAAAGATAAGCGGGTTCTGGTAATCATTCCAGGTCCAGATAAACTTAATAATCCCTGCTGTGGCCAATATAGGTTTGCTAAGAGGCAATAAAATTTGGGCATAAATCCGAACATAGCCTGCACCGTCAATTTTGGCCGATTCAATAAATTCATTGTGAACCCCTACCATAAACTGACGCATTAAGAACGTAAAGTACATGGAAAACATCAGCATGACGATAATGCCAGTATGCGTATTATATAAACCCATCCATTTTATCATAATAAATCTGGGAACCAGTGTCGCTTGTTCAGGAATAATCATAAAGGACATCATCATTCCAAACATCAGCCCTTTCCCGGGTGCTCTCAATTTGGCAAAAGAGAACGCGGCCATGGATGAAAAAAGAAGGGTAAATACGGTAGCGATAACAGAAAGCTTCAGGGAATTCCAATAAAATAGACCGAATGGCACATTCTCAAGCCACACCTTGTGAAAATTACTAATCCAATTCCAGTCCGTTGGAATCCATTGAATAGGGTATACCATGACATCACGTTCAAATTTGGCGGAGGCAGAGAGCATCCATACCAGTGGAATAATAAAGAAGATAGACAAACCGCCAAGCACAACAGATACGATTATACGGCTCCAATCCCATTTTCTAGCCTTCATTCGTTCACCCCCTCTTCTAAGCCCTTTTTTCTTTCGCTTGAAAAATCCATGTGACTGAGGTCACCAAAATCACGAGCAGGAAAAGAATCCATGACATGGCTGAGGCATATCCCATATTAAAATTAATGAAGCCTTCTTCATAGATCCGGTAAACAATAACCGTTGAAGCATCGTTTGGTCCGCCATCGGTTAAAAACTTAATCAAATCAAACACTTTAAAGGAGCTTATTATCGTTGTAATGGTCAGGAATAACGTGGTTGGAGCTAGTAGAGGCATCGTAATAAACCAAAATTTCTGGATTCCGTTTGCTCCATCTATATCTGCTGCTTCATATAGATCCTCCGAAATTTGAGTCAAGCCCGCCATAAATATGATCATCTGGTACCCGAGTGCCTGCCAGATCGCAATGACCATAATGGCTATAATCGCGTAATGGGAGTCCACAAGCCATTTCGGCGGATGCTCCAGACCTATTTGCATCAAAAAGCGATTGATCGGCCCGCTTGACGGATGGTACAAGGCTGCCCACACGGCGGCAACCGCTACGGTAGAGCAAATATAAGGAATAAAAAACAATACTTTAAACAAATCCTTGGCATAGGCCTTGGTATGAATAATAACAGCCATAATCATAGCTGCTATAAGACCAACGGGAACCGTAATAGCCGTAAAAAAGATATTATTCTCCAGCGCCTTTAGAAATTTAGAATCCTCTGCCAATCGCGTGAAATTGTCAAACCCGACCCATTTCATCCCCTCAAACCCGTTCACCAGATTCCAGTCGGTAAAGCTTAGAAATAACGAAAAGATAAGCGGGAAGATAGCCAATATAATAATGCCTATCGCTTCCGGTGCTAGAAAGATCCACCCGATAACGCCCTCTTTCCGGCGTTGATTCCACCATTTCCTCTGAGGTCGATCTGTACTTCGTTTGATCGCCATGGACATCTTGATCCTACCTCCTGATTGTTGTTATTCGCATAGGATCATTATAGGAATATATAGGGAGGGTGACTGCTTGTAATTTACACCTTTTTGTCGTGTATAATTTCTTATCCAGTAAAGCTTCAATGCATACAAAGAAGCCAAACAACGATTCCCTCCTACACAAGCGTAAACGGCTGAAGCCGTCCTCTGGCGGCAAAGCTACCGTTTCGCGTAGAAATATAGAGAAAGGATCGAAAAATCACATCCTTTCTCTATATTTGAGAAATCGCCGTTTGGCTTACTGATTATAGAAGTTTGAGGTTATATATAAGGCTAAAAATGAATTTCCTCATTCGAGGAGAAGGAATAAATCTGTCCTGCTTCAGCCATAAATTCTACCTTCGCCAGGCCGGGCCCGCTTATTCTGCATAGGCCCGCTGCTGTACACTCTATCCTAGCCTCTACTACCTTCATTTCCGACCACTGCATGCTTACAGTAAATCCTCCACGCGCTCTAAGACCGCGGACGAATCCACTATCCCAAGCTGCCGGCAGTGCTGGCAGGAGCAGGATTTCTTCCGTATGACTTTGTAAAAGCATCTCGGCGATACCTGCCGTTCCACCAAAGTTGCCGTCTATTTGAAACGGTGGATGATTGTCGAACAAATTAGGCAGTGTCGAATGATTTAATAACGCTAACACATTGGAGAAGGCTTTCTCTCCTTCCTGAAGTCGCGCCCAGAAATTAATGATCCAGGCACGGCTCCATCCCGTATGCCCGCCGCCTGCGCTCAGCCTGCGCTCCAATGTTACACGTGATGCAGCTGCAAATTCTGGCGACTGCTTCTGGTTAAACTCGTCGCCAGGATAGAGGGCAAACAGATGGGAAATATGACGGTGACCCGGTTCCGGCTCCTCATAATCCTCCATCCATTCCTGAACCTGTCCATATTTGCCAATCTGTGGCCTCGGCAGCTGTTCCAGTGTGGCGGCAAGTTCTACAGCAAACGGCTGATCGCGGTTCAGAATTTCACAACTTCTTATACAAGCGCCGAACAACGCTCTAATGATTTGAAAATCCATAGAGGCTCCTACACAGAGTACACCACTCTCCCCTCCGGGAAGGGTATAGCGGTTCTCGGGAGATACAGAAGGACAAGTGACCAGCCTTCCTTCTGTATCTTCTATTAAATAATCCAGTAAAAACTCTGCCGCCTCCTTCATGGTTTCATAAGCCTGTTCCAGAAAGAGACGGTCCCTTCCAAAACGATAATGCTCCCAAAGATGCAGGCAGAGCCATGCTGCGCCCATCGGCCAGAAGGAAGCCGGCAAATAAGTATCCTGCGGGGCGGTATCCGCCCAGATGTCTGTATTATGATGGGCTGTAAAGCCACGGCAGCCATACATGACTCTAGCTGTGCGGCGGCCAGGTTCTCTCATCCGCTCTATCAGCTCAAATAAAGGCTCGTGACAATCCGCTAAATTACAATTTTCCGCCAGCCAGTAGTTCATCTGAGTGTTAATGTTGATCGTAAATTTACTGTCCCATGGCGGAAGAAAGCTGTCATTCCAAATTCCCTGCAAATTGGCCGGCAAAGAACCGGGACGGCTGGAGGAAATGAGCAGATAGCGTCCATACTGAAAGTACAGGGCGACTAAACCATTATCCACCTTCCCTTCTTTGACCCTGCTTAGCCTTTCATCAGTTGGCAGCTGCTCCATTACCCCATCAATTCCCGCGAGCCCCAGCTCCACCCGATCATATAGTGCTCTGTAATCCTGAGTATGCTTTACGAGTAATTCATTATAGGACAGCTTCTCTAGTGTGCCCAAATGTGATTTGCAGTGTGTCTCGGGGTCGCTGTATCGAAAGGTAGTGGCTGCCATAAGCAATAGAGTTACACTGTCCGCCTTATCAATAAGGAGATGTTCACCAACAGTCCGGCAGCTTCCCCCTTCAAGGACAGCCTTAAGCACCACCCGGAACTGACTTCCCCCTTCACCTCCGCATTCGCCTCTCATGACCAGTCCGTCATGACCCCATTTTTCAGTCTTCTCCATATACTTCCACCGATTGCGGTTGAATCGGGCCTTCAGTGATATAGCACCTGGTTTATTAGCCGTAAACCGCAGCACAATCGTCTGATCGGGATGGCTAGCGAACAGCTCCCGGGAGCAGTTTACATTGCCTAAACGATAACTGACCCGGGCCACTCCGTCAGACAGATCCAGCTCCCGGCAGTAATCGGCAGCATCCTGGTCATGTCCACCCATAGTAAGGAGCAAGTCACCGAGCGGCAAATAATGCCGCTGGGCTTCCGGCAGACCCGGCATTGTCAGTGCTGCAAGCTCCTCGGCTTCCTTCAGCCGTCCTTGCATCAGCAGCTCCCGCAGCTGCGGCAAATGAGGCAGCGCGTCTTCATTATTTCTATCCCGCGGTCCACCGTACCATACCGTATCCTCATTTAGCTGAATCTTCTCTTCATATATCCCACCGAAGATCATCGCACCCAATCGACCATTACCAATAGGAAGTGCCTCATTCCACTCTGAGGCAGGCTCTTTATACCATAATTTTTTCCTTTGTTCGTTATTCAACAAAATCCCTCCCTTGTAAATATGGTTGTCTCCGATTATGTATATAGACATTATATAAATAAACGGGATAGAAATAAGCTTGTAATTTACACTTGTTACCGTGTATAAACCTCTCTTTTCAGGAAGTGTACAGCCTTTTCAATCCTTAAATGAGTCTGCTATAGCCTCCATTAAAATGACTCTTTCATTCTAAGTTAAGCTTCTTAAACAAAGAATGTAGAAAATTAACTTATGCATGAACAATTCTATCCTCTTGTATGTTTCACATTGGTTTATCATATGTGGCTAAGGTAATTATTTTTTGAGTATACACGCGAAAAACCCTGATAGATCAACGTTCTTGATCCTATCAGGGCATATTTAATTCTCATTTATTAAGTTTCTACAATGAACCCCATTGCTTATATCAGTGACGTCCTATTTAGTCATTGGACGAATTTAACTTTCATCTTCTCTGTTTAGTATACATGTTCCTGCTTAACTAACAGATCTTTTACTACATGAGCGCTGCTAATCGTTACAATATGCTGTGGCTGTAATCCTAAAAGCACTCTCCCGTATAGCTCTAGGCAGGTAGAGGCTGTTGTAAACGCATGGTTAGCTGCTCCTCTAATATCACGATATATTTGAGATAAATGATTCGAATTCAGGATTGCACTACCACCGCTTTCTACCATCAGCATTTCAACAGCCTCCGAACATAGCATAGCTGCGTACCCAATATCCGTTTGGATTCGTACAAAGTCTTCTTGATCTAATAGTTCATTATTTCGTATATGATTCTCTAGAATTTCAATGGATCGATTGATCTGAAGATGAGCAGATTCTATCTTCATGGCTGCTAGACCTACTTTGTACTGGATATGTCCAACTTCTGCCTGGGATTTGTGAATGGTCATGGCAATTCCTTTTTTAGGTGCTCTTCCAATAAAATACTCCAGTGCCCCTCTACCAAGTCCAAGAATGGTGCTTATTCCTGTTGTAAGGCTGGTAATCAGAAATAAATAATGCTTATATCGATCTTCGCCCTTTAAATGTTGTAATATAGCCTCATTCACTTGCTCAAAATCTTCGTCAGCAACACATTCATTAGGAATAAATACGCAATTCATTTCTAAACTATTACTTGCCGATCCTTTTAAGCTCATCGTGTGCCAATCATCAACAATTTTAATTTCATCCATGGGAACAACAGCGAGCTGCATTTTTGGATCTTGTTGCATTGTACTAGCATCTTTTAGATTTAACAACGCGTGTGTGGCATGCTTTGAACCAGAACCGAATGCCCAACGGCCATACTCAACCAAATAGCCTCCATCCACCTTCTTCACAACCGATTTAATCGCCAGTAGTACCGAGCAAAATTTCACCTCATTGGCTTCTCTGAATATTCTGTCCACCACTTCTGAGGGCAGTAGTTGGGAGGCACTATAGTTATTTCCGTTTATATTTTGAATCACCCATCCAACAGAACCATTGCCTTTCGCCACTTCGGAGACAATTTCAATCATTGCTCTTATGCTAACTTCAAATCCACCATATTTCTTCGGTGTTCTAAGTTTAAAGAGTCCCGCACTTGAAAGCTTTTCGATAACTTCTTCCGGTATGTGCATGTCTTTATCAATTTTCGTACCATATTCCTTTAAAAATGGAACTAATTCCGTAGCATTCTGGAGAAGTTTTTGCTCTTCATCGGTAAGTGAAATTACTTTACTAAGGTTTGACATTACGAACACTCTCCTCTTTACACGTATTAGGTTTTAATATGGATCATGAGTTAAAAGACTCTCAAACTATTCTAATTCAACATACAATGGAATGATAAAGAGGAGCGAATAGATATTCGTAAATCATCTATTCGCTTTTACATCTTTTATTAATCCTATGGTTAGGTCAATAATGCTTCAAGACAAGCATTATGACCAATCGGAGTCTCCTGACCACTTATGAACCTTCACTCGTCTAACAAATACGCCAAGAACAAGGCCGGCAAGGGCTACAAACATCGTGAAGAATAATGCGTTTTGCATACCTGCAGTCAATGCCATTGTTGCATTAGCTGGGTTTGAAGGATCAGCAACATTCTTCATAAAGTCTGCTATTCCGGTTGTCATGACACTAACCGCCATAGCAATACCGATCGCTCCTGCAATTTGCTGCAACGTATTCATAATAGCCGTACCATCCGGGTACATCTCGGAGGGCAGCTGGTTAAGCCCATTCGTCTGAGCAGGCATCCACACCATAATAATTCCAACCATCAGGCAGGTATGCAGGATGACAATTAAAGTGATTGACGATGCAACCGTAATATCAGAATAGAACCATAGGGTGGCCCCAGTTAAGATTAGACCAGGAACCACCAAAAATTTAGGTCCGAATTTGTCAAAGAGTGACCCTACAACTGGAGAAAGCACAGCTGAAATGATACTGCCTGGAAGAAGAGTCAGCCCAGCTGTCAAAGCACTTAATTCAAGAACACGAATCAAAAACATAGGAAGAATAAACATGGCTGCGAGATCAACACTCATACAAATGAATACTAGCAACGTACCGATAGCAAACATCGGGTTTTTAAGCGTTCTTAAGTTCATAAGTGGTTCTTTCATGTTCATTTGGCGAATGACAAATAGTATCAATGCAATAGCACCAGCTATTAGAGATATAATGACCACAGGGTTACTCCAGCCATGGTCTCCCTCTCCAGCAGTACTAATACCGTAAACAAGTCCGCCAAAACCAATTGTCGACAAGACCAAAGAGTATATATCAATACGTGGTTTAGTTATTGGTGCTACATTCTTTATAAATGTAACGCCAACTACCAAAGCAACCACCAGTGTCATTAACGATACCCAGAATATCCAGTGCCAGCTCAGATTATCAATCAATAGACCTGAGGTGGTTGGACCTAAAGCAGGTCCTGCTGTAAACACAAGAGTAACCAGTCCCATCGCTTTTCCACGTTTCTCAGCTGGGAATATAATGAGAGCAGTATTAAACATCAATGGAAAGAGTAGAGCTGCTCCAGCAGCTTGAAGTATCCTTCCAAACAGCAATATATCGAAACTTCCTGCCATAGCACCAATAGCTGATCCTATAATTGAAATAATGACGGATGTCAGGAAAAGTTGCCTCGTTGTAAACCACTGATTTAATAATCCTGAAAGTGGAACTAAAATTCCAAGTGTAAGTAAATAACCACTTGTTAACCACTGGACTGTGGATTCCGTAATCGCAAACTGATTAATTAAATCACTGATAGCGATATTAATTGCCGTTTCATTAAACGTACCTATGATACCTGCAAGCATTAATGCAAACATTATGGGTAAAACTTTAACATTTGGGACCTTTTGCTCTTCTGAAATAGTTCCTGATTGCAAAACCTTCACTCCTCTAAGACTTTCTAATTTTCACCGCATGACACTACGCAGTACAGAATACCTTTATTAGAAAGCTCGTGCAGCAGAACCACGGTAACAGGCAGTGCATTGAGTTATTTCCATATCTGAACCTCCTCTTGCATCTTTATCTCATTCTCTCTCTAAAATCTTTCTAAAAGTAAACTCGGAAGCGAACGTTATAGCCCAGAACTTCCAAATAAAGTAGAGGAGAACTTCCAACTTTTCGATCATAACACACGCGTGTCAAGTCCCCCCCTCAACTAAAGAAAAAGTCAACCCCATTTATTTTTTTTTGAGTAAAATTGAGAGAGATTTCATTTACTATCTATTGCAACTAGCTACAAATGAAAAGTTTGCTTGTTTGATCTTCTCTGAGATGCTGGAAAAGCATTGATCATTTTGCTGACTATTTTTACTTTTTCACATCAAGTTTTTGCGCTCATCCAAAGACAAAAAAATCTATCTTTAAAACAAAAAAAGCCGCTACTTATGCGACTTTCTAAGCGATCTGTGTTTTATATTTTTCTATGTTTCCTTCCTCAAAGCCTCCACGATACTCGTTTGATTTAATCGATACATTGGCCAAACTGTGGCAATCAGCGTTGTTGCTATGGCACCTGCACAAGCAAGGACAATGCTACCCCATGGAATTGTCCAGTCTATATCCAATACACCTCTTAAGAGCCGATGCAAACCATAACTCAGAACCGTTCCGAGGGTGCTGCCGTAAATTGCAGCGTACATGCCGTAAAATAATCCTTCCAGCAAGATCATTTTGCCTACATTTCTATGTGTCATGCCAATGGCCTTGAGAACCGCGAATTCTTTGGTTCGCAGAATGAGATTTGTGCTGACGGTATTCAATATGTTCAGGAATGCAATAAGGACAATTACACCGATAAAACCATACAAAAAGATGCTTGCTGTGGTGGCATCGTTTTTGGCCTTTGCACGCGCCATCACATTATCCATATAGCTGTAACCTGCGTCTTTTTCGGTTAGGGACTTGAGGTAATCCGTGATCGGTTTGTTGGAAGTATCGGTTTTCGCAAGAATAAAGATCCTTGAATAAGCATCGTTACCTGTAACTTTCTCTATGACTTCAGGTGTCGTAATGAATTCAAGCATAGCACTCTCATTATAATCTTTCGATAACACCCCTTGATCAACGATTCCAGTCACCGTCAGTGTCTTGTATTTTTGATCCCCCCCCTCTAAAGTACGTACTTGGATATGATCCCCAACCTTAAACTGGGTTTGGTCGATGATAATCTGTTTGCCTTCCTCCGTCGTTATGATTCGTAACTTCTGATTGAGAATGACGCCATTCTCCTGGTTCATCTTATCCTTGTCGATCGTGCCAGCCGTTAGTTTGGATTTCAGAGCATCGAGTCCGTTATCTCCGAAGGATTGGAGGTAATTGTTGTCCGTTCGATACCCCTCTCCTTCTTCAACAGAATACATTCCCTTCCTGAGTTCATAGTATTTGGGATTCACTTTATCCTTCGGAAGGATTGCCATCACTTGATGGGTGTATAACTTATAGGCATGTTCAACTGCGTCAGTTTTGACAATATCTGAATATACGGAATCATCGATCCGCTTGGAATTCCCTTCATATTGAACTGAGTAGGAATATTCGATCCCCGATTGAGACGTCTGTCCTAAGAATTCTGTCAAGCCGCTAAAGACAATAAATAAAAGCATACTGATAACCATGGAAAAGGCTGTGATGCGGAAACGTTTTTTATTCCGTCGTATGTTTCGACTAGCAAATTGGCCTTCCATACCAAACAGCTTTTTCACCAGCATCGATTTACGGATGGATGTTACATTGTCCACCTTTGTGCTGCCCAAGCCATTTATCGCTTCAAGTGGGGATACATTGGCTGCCAGTCTAGCCGGTCCGATCGCAGAAAGATACACAGTCAGCAGTCCAAGTGCACCAGCAATCATCAGGATCGGTAGGGAAATGACCATTTGCATATCATTCAGAAAACCTAGTGCCAAAAAGCTAATGTTGTAAAACAGTAGCTTCATAAAGACAGTTCCCGTGAATAGTCCTATGGGAATGCCAATCAGACTGAGAATTGTCGCCTCTTTGAGAACTAATTTGCGTATTTGTGATGGGGTAGCTCCTATGCAACGCAGCATACCGAATTGGGAAGTGCGCTCCAAGACAGAAATATGAAACGTGTTATAAATTACCGCACTCGTACAACCCATAATAATAAGTATGATCGCAGCGAATGCGTATAGTAAGCTATGGTTTACACCTTCGTAGATGCTTTTGCCATATAACTTGAGCAGTTCATTATTGTACTCAATCCGAACATTTTTAATGTCGATAGCCCTATCTAGTTTTATGGCAGAACCTTGATCCACTTTCTCAATATTCAGTGATGAAAGGATAGCTTTTGTCTTTGCTTCGATTTGATCCATCGATTTCATTTTGACGTAAATGAAATATTTTTTATCTGGTTCGATCGCTTGGTTATCTTCGTAAGTGATCGCCGATAATATGAAGTTGGCCGACCAGGAACCCTTAATGCCTGGGTTACTAAACCCTACGACGGTAAATTCCCTCTCTGTTTGGGGTCGAAAACCTTCATCCTGATCCCAGCCGAGATCTCCCAAACCATTGATTGGTTTGATCTCCCCTGTTGATGCGACAATCCGTTCTCCCAGAGTTAGCTTAATCGAATCACCCAGTTTCGGTTTCGTCGGAAAGCTATCCAGACTCAACGTCGGTAGGATAACTTCATGCGAATTCTTGGGCAGTCTGCCCGCATCCAACTGGATCTGGAGTTTGCTCATCGCATCGGTGTTATAACCTTTGAGATTCAAATACCGATAAGGCGCAGCAAATGGATTTTCTCGCTTCTCTTTCTCACTCGTTTTACTAAGGACCGAATATCCTTCCCTACTAACAATTCCGGCACTCTCCACCGATGCATGATTGACAACTTTAGAGATGGCTTCTCCGGGTATTCCGTTAAAAGAAACATGGTAATTCCCATACTCTTGAACGGTTTGCCGAACTACCTTGTCCCTAAAGCTAAGGCCAATGGTTCCGATGGCTGTAAGTAGTGTCACAGACAAAATAATACCAACGACGGTGAGCAGTGACCTTCTTTTTTGCCCGAGCAAATACTTCTGGGTAAGACTGGTATACTTATTCACGATCGCTCACCCCGGGTTGCTGCATGAGTGTACCATCTTTTATATTTACAACGCGGTCCGCTCTTTGGGCTACATTCAAATCATGCGTAATCATAATCAAGGTTTGATTGTATTTTTTGACAGAGAAGGTGAGCAGATCAACGATTTCCTTACTGTTTTTGCTATCCAGATTGCCTGTGGGTTCATCGGCCAGTATAATCGATGGTTTGTTAATCAATGCGCGCCCAATTGCAGTTCGCTGCTGTTGCCCGCCTGATAATTGGGACGGAAGGTGCTGCCTTCGATCGCTGAGTCCCAACACGCTCAATAATTCTTCGAGATAGCCCTCGTCCACTTTTTTGTTCTCCAGCAGCATTGGCAGCTTAATGTTTTCTTCCGTGGATAGGACCGGTATCAGATTGTAAGATTGAAAAATAAAACCGATTTTACGTCTTCTGAATATGGCGAGTTCTTTCTCGCTTTGTGAATACAAATCCATACGATCAATAAAGACTTGACCACTTGTCGGTTGATCGACGCCCCCGAGCAGATGCAGCAAGGAACTTTTTCCAGACCCGCTGGCGCCCACGATTGCAACGAATTCTCCTTGGTTGACGGACAGATTAACGTTTTTCAGCGCCTCCACTCTGGCCTCAGCACTTCCATATGATTTACATAAATTATCGGTCTTCAAAATTTCCACCTTGTTGTACCTCCGTTGTGTGATTAACATTGCTTGATTGTTATTATAGGTGTGGAAGCTTACGATGAAGTGAAGAAGAAGCTTACATTTTCGTAAGCTTCTTCTTCACTTCATTATCTTTTGAAAAACGAAATTCTGAATGTAGCACCCTCTCTAGGCACGCTCTCCACCGTAATAATCCCGTTTTGTTCCTCGATGATCGATTTTGTCAAAGCCAGACCGATGCCTAAACTATGGGGCTTGTTATGGTTCTTTCCTCTATAAAATCGCTTGAAAATATGAGGCAGATCATCGGGATGGATGCCTTCGCCTGTGTCTCGGATAACGATCGTATTAAATAGTGCGTTTTCTTCCAGTTTAATACGGACCTCCCCTTCTTGTGGGGTGTGCTCCAGTGCATTTTTAATCAAATTCATAAGGGCTTCCTTCAGCCATTCTTCATCCGCTTGCAAAAACGCATTCTCCCCGCCGCGAATTGTGATGGTCTGTCGCTTTTGCTCTGCTACTGTTCGGAGTGAATAGACAGCACTCTCCATTAACTCCCGTAGCCTGATTCTTTCTTTGCAAAACCCGATGGCCCCAGCTTCGACCCTCGCCAGCTTCAGCAGGCTCACGATAAGCCATTCCATTCGGTCAAGCTGCTGCCGGCTTCGCTCCAGAAACGTCATTCTCATTTCTTTTTCCATCCCGGGATCGCTGAGCAAATTTTCATTGAACACTATGAGGGAAGCAAGAGGCGTTTTGAGCTGGTGTGAAATATCGGATAACAGGTTTCGCAGAAAGGCTTTTTCCTGTCGGAGTTGCTCCAGGCTGTTGGTTAGCCTTCCGGCCATCGCATTGAAGCTTCGGCCTAACGAGCCGAACTCTCCCTCCTCATTCTCGGGAAGTAGGTTGTCAAACTGATTTTCCACAACCTGCTCTGCTGCGTAGGAAATCGTTCTGATTTTGTCAAACAATTTGCGGTATTCCCATAGCAGCAATAACATGAGCGGGATTAGGAGTAGCAATACCTGAGCCGCTGTTTTCAAGGGTAATGATCTTCCCGAAAGTACTGGCTGATTTTCTATGGGGATATCTCCCTGATAACCGTATTGCGCGAGGATGCGTTTGCCCTCAGCGAGTTCATCTGCTTTAGCTCCTTGGGTGATAAAGTGAATCACCTCATTTTCCAACCCTGGCTCTTTCATCAACAGATGTCCGATCAGGGCGGTATTTTGATTCACAATGGTTGTATTGATACTCTCGACTTGGTGGTGCATGTAAAAGAACATTAATAACGACAAAAGAACCTGCAGTGCAAGCACTTTAACGGCGATGGATTTCCACTCTGGATTACGCAGTACTTCGATCATGTTCATTTCCCTGTGACTTCCACGTTCCATTTATATCCGATCCCACGAATGGTTACGATATATTGTGGTGCAGCGGGAATGTCTTCCACTTTTTCTCTTAACCTCCGGATATGGACTGAGAGCGTATTATCATCAATGAACTCGCCCGAAAGATCCCATAGATGGTTCAAAATTGAACTCCTGCTGCATATCTGCTTAGGGTGGGAGATTAACATCAGTAATAGTCGATATTCAAGCGCCGTCAGTGTAATTTCAGTATTATTTTTGAGTACAGTTCCTTCTAAAATACGCAGTTGAATGTTGTCGGATTTCCATATGCTCACTTCTTGTTTGCTCTGGTTTTTCCGTCGCAATACCGCTTTGATTCGTGAAATAAGCTCTTTGGTTCGGACAGGCTTGGTTACATAGTCGTCCGCTCCTAGGTCAAGTCCGACAACCACATTCGCTTCCTCATCCAAAGCTGTCAAAAAAATAATGGGCACCTGGGAGACTGCCCGGATCTCACTGCACAATTGATATCCTGACCCATCAGGCAGGTTGACATCCAACAAAATTAAATCGATGGGGTCTGCCTGAAGCTTATTCCTTGCTTCTTCCAAGCTGCCTGCCAGAACGACAGTATATCCTTCACTGGATAGCGTATATTGTATACCAAATACCAAGTTTTCATCATCTTCTACGAGTAATAACCGATTCATCTTGCACCTCAGATCATGCTATATTTAATATAAAAAATACTGCTTCATTTTTATTAAATTGTTACAGCGTTATTATACATCATTTTAGTTTCACTTTGGCTCGAGGGATTTTAAATTACTTTTCGTATTACTGTCAATAGAGTAACCACATGAGACCGAGGGGATCAAGTTGCATTTCAGTACGTACGCATTTGTACCTCTATCCGTAGCGATGTAGGTGATGTCGGTCACCCAAGCTTGATTGGGTGCCTTGGGCCTGAATTGGCGGTTGAGTACATTCTCAGCAACGGGCAGGTTATGTTTGGAGTTCGTTGTCGCTTTATATTTTTTAACGGTTCGAGATTTCAGCCCCTGCTCCTTCATCATTCGAGCGACGGTCTTCTCCGAAACTTTCCTGCCTTGTCTATGAAGCATCTATGTAACCTTCGGGCATCAGCGTCGGTCTTTTGCAAAGTAGTGCATGGCCTTTTAGAATGTCATTTTCTTCATGCAAGTCACGGATTTGCTTTTGTAACGCTT
This sequence comes from Paenibacillus sp. JT22N7, assembly GCF_059383875.1. Taxonomy (NCBI): domain Bacteria; kingdom Bacillati; phylum Bacillota; class Bacilli; order Caryophanales; family Paenibacillaceae; genus Paenibacillus; species Paenibacillus sp. JT22N7. The sequence continues at coordinate 398,773 of NZ_JBXENY010000002.1, read as the reverse complement.
TGACGGCCTTGTCCTCTTCTTGAATCATCTGGACGACTTGTCTTTTAAAGGCTTGATCGTAATGTTTCTTTGTCACTTCGTTCACCTCGAATTTGGATAGGTCTATTTTATCCGATTCTCGGTTCTCCGTGTCTACTTTGCTGTAAGAACAGCAACAATCGCACCTCTAACCCAACTCTCATTAATACTATAAGTAAAAAGCCATACCATAATAAAAATAATTGCAAAGCTTATTACGATCTGAAGAGGCATGAATAACCCTCGATCGAATAAATCAGAAAATAATTCTCTCATTGTTTTTTTCTTTTGAGTAGGTACTGACAATTGGTGATATAGTTTATCTTTAAGTTCCTCTTCATTCCCTCCTAGCTCAAGATAAACATGTCGTAGCAGTGCTCTCTTTACGTTTTCACCGCCACGAGTAATGTCGATGACCAAATTCATCCGAATCAATTGATTGAATTTCCCTATCTAATGCAGATTGCATGGCTTTGCTCATCTTTACTACCTCCCATTATTAATGACTTTTCATGTACAAAATACTATTTCTTTTTATTAAATAATCCGAATTCTTGAATCTCCACAATGCGATCTTCTTTTTTATCATAAGTGAGAAAAAACTCTTTAAATAAGATACCTTTTCCTAATAGAACAATTCGGTTCCCCTTCTCGGCATACTCAAATTTTTTTGATTTGATTGAATTAGGTAGAGTCATTAAGATATGCTGTACGGTAGGCGTTTTGGTACTAATGGGAGCTATCGAGCTACATAAAGAACACAAGTTTCCAGGATTGCAATTGCGGCAATAGAATTGGTCGCAATTTGTGCAAAGATGCTGTTCTTCTTTAGCACAAGACTGTAAGCATGTATGGCAATTGATACGATGAGTGTTACATAAAGGCAGCTTTGTTACACTTGATTCAGTCATGCATGAAGGACAAATAGAATTTATACATACCTTGCAATTATTCAACTTTCTATCATCAAAAAGCTTATTGCATGCCGTACATACAAAGGTATGTTTTTCAGCAACAACAATATGATCATTAGTGATTGTAAAAGGGCCTTCTGTAGAGCTACTAATCAGACACTGAACGTTTACTGGCTTGTCACCATGTACCTTTAATTGAGTATAGCCAGCTGCATTCTCGATTCGTACAGTCGCATGTTCAACCATATTTCTTACGACCAATATAGCTACTGGTTCGATCAATACTTCATTTTCTGACATCGAAAATTTTATTTCTTGCTGGTGAATTAGTGCCTCTCGCTCTTTGAACAGTAAATCAATTTCCGTCTTGGGATCATTACCTTTTGACGTTTCTCCAGTTTGATTATCAGCAATGAGGGTATCATAATAGTCATTTATCCGGCTGATCTCATTTTGTAGTTGGTCATTTGTTTGTTTTTTAATTGTTTCAACAAAGCGTTCAGCGTCTTTCGAGGCATACTTTTCTCTGAATAGTTTTCGACTACGTAAGTATCCTGGTTTTAATATGTTCACGAGATTATAAAGTTCTCTAATATCATTTTGGATAAGTGTAGCAGACATAAGTAATGTGTTTATCTTACTTATACTGTAGATAAACTTGTATGTAGCTGTGGTGTGATTTTTAAGGCAGTGCGCTTCGTCTACTACAAGGAGATCAAATGTACGTTCACTGATTCTTTGTTTTCTCTCATCAAAACGCACGAGTCCAGGAATGGATGAAATAATAAAATCAGACGTCTCCCATTAAACGATCAAATCCTTTTTGAAGTCGAATGGTCTGGGATTGCAATTCCAATTTAACGTTTATGCTGGAAGATCTACCTGATAATAATGAAACCCATATTAGCTCCTAACTCAGCTATGAAGACGGCAAAAGAGCCTGCGTTAGCAGGCTCTTCCATGTCATATAATGCGATTAATCATTCCATAATGATAAGCGATCTTTCACTAGAGCCCCGTAGCTATCTTCCAACTTCTCTACGCCCGCATCGATCAAATCTTTCTGATACGTATCCCATATAACGTCGAACTGGCCCTCTTTGACGTCATGTCAATGAGCTTAATCGGCTGAATTCCTAACCATTGATAGTTGCCTAGCACTCATATTTGTTTTCATTAATAGAATGTGGTGTAGCACATCAACATGAGGAGGCATGCCACAAATGCAGAAAAAGGGACCTGTAAGGAAGAAAACAAAAAATTGTAAAAAGGTACAGCGGCACGTACACGAATTTGAAGGTAGTACTAAATTGGCTGAAGAAGGCGATGATCGACATAACCATCGCTTCGCTGGAGTTACAGGCCAAGCGATTCGAGTAGGAAAAAGCCATATCCATGAAATCGATCTGACGAAAACGGATTTCTTTAACCATTTTCATAAACTGAAAAAGATTAAAACAGGGCCTGCAATTCCAGTAGGAAATGGTAAACACGTACATTTTGTAACAGGTCAAACGACATTAAATGATGGTCATGTTCACCAATTTAAATTCGCAACATTGATTCAAGAACCACTAATTTAGTGAAATATCGCTTAACGGAAAACAAACCTGCCGGATGAAAATATCGGCAGGTCTGTTCTGTTTATATTTTCAATTTTGAACTTTAAATTATTACTCACATAGGACATTGTGGCCAACTGCCGTCATGTTTTTATTCAGCTGTATTCATTTGAGGTTCCCACCAGACTCCCCCTTCAAGTTCCTCTAATGTTTTAGCCATTAGAAATAACCTGACCGTTAGAATTCCTGTAATACGAATAATTTGGAGTTTGAACAAAAATGAGCGCCTCTGGCACGTTGGCTCTCTACTCAGAGCATTGAGGCCGTTCTCGTCAATCCTCACTTTTCTTCATTTTAACTATCTGAACCGTTGATTAACAAAAGCCAGTAGAATCAGGCTTTTTTAGCTACTGGCTTTTGTAACGACAAAACACTATAAAATTAGCGTCATTATTAAATAAAGTCTACACACATGATCAAAACAATCTAAACCTTATAAGCCCGCATCGCCTTGCGCAACTCCTTAAACGTCGGGCGCTTGCCATACATTAGGACGCCGGTGCGATAAATTTTCGCTCCCAGCCAGCCGAAGATGTAGATCGATACGAACAAAATGCCTAAGGACAGCAGCACCTGCCACACTGGCGGGTTCGTCAGCCCAATTCGCAGCATCATAACGAATGGCGAGAAAAACGGCACATAGGAAGCGACTTTCACGAGCATCGTGTCCGGATTCGAAATACTGAATGTGCTAATGTAGAAGCCTGCCAGCGATAAAATCGTAATCGGCATGACTGCCTGTGCCAGATCCTCCGTCCGGCTCACAATGGAACCGATTGCCGCATACAGCATCGCATACAGGAAATAGCCTGCCAAGTAGTAGATGACCGCATACACAATCAGCGACGGATCAATTTGGTCGAAATGAATATTCAAATTCGTGAACGCATCTTTATTTTGCGGCATCGATAAATTGATGATCATAACGGCTCCATACAGCACCAGCTGGAACAAGCCGACGAGGAACATCCCGAACACCTTTCCGAACATTTGTGTCAACGGCGATACGCTGGTAATGAGAATTTCCATAACCCGCGAGCCTTTTTCCGATGTAATTTCTGTCGCAATCAGCTGCCCCGTCACCATAATAACAAAGAACAGCATAATGACAATAATCGATACGAGTCCCATATTGACCGCTTGCTGCTCTGGGGACAGCCCCTCTGCATTGGAACCTGCTCCCGCTTCAGCAGCAATTTGCATGGTATCAATCGTTACCGGCGCGAACAGCTGTCCCTTTTGTTCCTCGCTCAGTCCGGCTTCCTTGAAAATCATTTCGGTGCGTATGTTTTGCAGCGCTCCTTGCAGAGAACGGGTTGTAGATTCATCCAGCAGCTTCTCGGATTTATAAGTTACAGCTGGAAGCCCGTTTGCCTGAACGTCGCCAAAGGTCAAATATCCTTTAATTTTCTGATCGATAATGCCCTGCTTAAGTGCTTGCTCATTACCCGCATCGGTACCCGTATCCGCAAAATCAACCAGCATAACATTCGTCTGCTCCTGCTGCGAATAATAGACTTTGAGCTGCTCCGCAAGCTTAGTCCCCTCTGCCCCACTGCCCGCTTCCGCCTGGATATAACCAATAGAAGTGGTTTTTACTTCGTCATTGTTAAACTGGGAGATGAGATAAGGCAGATTAGCACCAATCGTAATAATAATTGCAAAAATCAACGTCATAACCAAAAAGGATTTTGTCCGAAACTTATTGCGAACGGTGAAGCTGACGACTGTCCAAAAATTACTCATGCTTTTCACCCACCAATTTTATAAAGATTTCGTTTAGGGTTGGCTCCATAATTTCAAACCGCTTAATTTCCGTTTGCTCCATCGCATGGCGTAAAATAAGCCCGCCCGCCGCTTCGTTCTCAATACGGAGCTCGTAACCCGATTCATTGCGCTGCACATTCGTTACGCCTTCCAGCGTCTCAAGCCCCTTCACGGTGCGCTCGGTGCCTAGCATGACGCGCTCGCGAGGATATTGGCCCTTAAGCTCCTTAAGGTTGCCCTGCAGTACCGCGTTCGAGCGGTGCATGATCGTAATATTGCGGCACAGCTCCTCCACATGCTCCATCCTGTGTGTCGAGAACAGCATGGTTGTACCTTCTTCACGCAGCTCCTTCACCGCTGCCTTAAGCAGCTCCACGTTCACCGGGTCAAGCCCGCTAAAGGCTTCATCCAAAATGACGATTTTCGGCTTATGGATGACCGAGGCAATGAACTGGATTTTTTGCTGGTTGCCCTTCGACAGCTCCTCCAGCTTCTTGTTGTAATATTCCGGCACGCCGAATTTTTCCAACCAATACTTCAAGCTTTGATCAGCATCCCGCTTCGACATCCCCCGCAGCTTCGCCAAATAAAGCAGCTGGTCGCTTACGCGAACACGCGGATACATCCCCCGTTCCTCCGGCAAATAACCGAGCATTTGCAGCTGATTATGGCTGTAAGGCTTGCCGTTATATAAAATTTGGCCCCCATCGGGAAAAATAAGTCCCAGCACCATTCGCATCGTCGTCGTTTTGCCCGCGCCGTTCGCACCTAGCAGGCCGTAAATTTCGCCTTCTCCTACTTCCAGGCTAATGCCATTTACTGCTGTTTTATCGCCATACTGCTTATAGATTTGTTCAATTTTTAGTGGCTTCATTGTCGTCTCCTCCTTGATATCAAGCTCTAATATGCTGTCTGTCCTGTTCAATTAATACGGCCAAAATATCATCAAGGTCGAGCGCCTGCCGCCCCATGATCTCGATGCTCGCCTGCTCAAGCCAGCGCTCGGTTTCCAGTGCCTGCCGCGTAATGATTCGCAGATTGCCGCAGCCTGCATCTTCCACCACGCATTGGCCGGGAATACTCCTCACATCCCTGCCTTCAAGCTCTCTGCCATTCACATAAAACATATGCCAGCTGCTGAGCAGCTCATCCTTCTCGTACATGCCCAGTATGCGGCCTTGCGACATAAAGACGATGTAATCCGCGAGACGCTTTACTTCATCCACAATGTGAGAGGCCATAAGAATCGTTCGCTCTCCAGCATTCATATAATTGTGCAAAAAGCTCATCATGCTGCGCCAAGCCAGCGGATCGAAGCCAGAGGAAGGCTCATCAAGCAGCAGCAGCTCGGGATGATGGGCGAGTACAAGTGCAAACTCATACTTGCGCCGCGTCCCTTTGGACATTTTGCCAAGCCTGATGCTGTCATCGACCTCGAACATTCGCAAAATTTCACGATACAAATTCACGTCCCAATTCGGGTACCATTTTTGCACAAAATCGGTCTTATCCGAAGCCCTCAGCTTATTCTCATGACTGCCAAACAGCTCGGGCACATAACCGATTTTATTTTTCCAGTCGATATCCTTCTGGTCTGCAATGGAATGGCCAAGTACGCTCAGCTCGCCTTTATCAGGCTTGATCAAGTCCAGCAGCATCCGAAAGGTCGAGCTTTTGCCTGAACCATTCGGGCCGACAATTGCAGTAACGTATCCCTTCGGCACTTCCAATGAAAGCGGCCCTAGCTGAAACCGATCACGCCGCAGCTCAACTTTTTTTATATGAATAGCCGTCTCGTTGCTCATCTCTTGTCCTCCCTCTAGGCTTGATCTTTAAAATGCTTCTCCAGCTGCTCGCGAAAAATCTGTTCCAGCTCCTCGCGTGAGCACTTCACCCGCTGTCCCGCTGTTATCGCCGCCTCGAATGCTTCGACGACAGCCACTAAGCGGTATCGGTCACGATCATCCTGCTCAACCGCCGCAACGTAGGTGCCCGTTCCTTGCCTCGTTCGCAGCAGCCCTTCCGACTCCAGGTCCTGATAAACCCGGCGTACCGTGATGACGCTGCATTTGAGCGATTGTGCAAGCTCCCGGATTGAGGGGAGCAGCGTTCCTTCTGACAATTGCCCACTGACAATCAGCGCTCTCAGCTGGACTTCTATTTGATAATAAAGCGGCTCGGCGCTCTGCTCATTAATTTGAATCGGCAGCCACACGGCTTCACCTTCTTTGCTTATTTACTCAATTGCCTATTTAAAGCTGCGCGTCTCCAGCCGATGTTTTAGACCTCTATAACTAATGGTGATTCCAATCATACTGACTAGCATCCCAACTAGCAAATACCACCACTCCCCATTTCCAATTCCTATCAGCGAATAGTTGACGATCGAAATGCCATTAAAGCTGAGCAGAGCGCTGATGATCAAAAACACAATGCAGTACAGCACACACACGAGCATGTACGTCTTTCCCGTGAAGCCATATTCCCAAATGGCATACGTAGCAGCAAAGCCAAGCGAATAGAAAAACCAGAATAGTCCATATAAAAGATAAGCACCCGGAGAAATTGCCTCACTTAAGCCATCCACTAAAAAATATTGAATCAGGAAGAAAATGATTTGCATCGGGAAAAGCATAACCGCCAGCTGCAGTATTCTCCCCCATATAATCTGCGGTACTGTAATCGGCATCGTACGCCATTCTGCCAGCTTGCCACTATAGGTATCATTGAACCAGAACATATTAGAGCGGCTTAGCCCAAAACCGAGGCAAGGCAGCGTCGTAAGAAAAACAAAATCGATCGCCCAATATTCACCTGCCGAAACATCCAATTCGTTAATTTGGTACAACATCCCCAACACAATTGCCATATATATAGCTAGTAAAAACGAAGCTAGAAAACCCCATCGTGTTTTCCGCAATTCATAAACTAAAATATGCCATGCCCCTTGCCACATACTCACAAGTTTTCCTCCAGTCACTCTATATACTGTATATATCTTTATACACAGTATAATCACACTTAAATCGGTTGTCAATCCATCCCAGCATTTTTTTTGAAAAAGGGCTCTGCCTAGCCATGTTTGTTAAGCGGCAAATCAAAAAAAGCCTTGGACATGAGCTTATTAGGCTCTGGCCAAGGCTTTATAGCTTTTAAAATGTAGGATGTGCTGCTGTTTTAGAAGCGTGCTGCTGCTGCTTTCGCTTCTTCGATTGCATGCGCAACAATAGCTTCCGCTTCATTAGGCATTTGGTTGTGGCCTTCTGCAATGACGATTTCGAAATTCGTTACGCCGAAAAATTGCATAATATTGCGGACATAATTGAGGGACATTTCAGCTGCCGCTGCTGGACCTTCGGAGTATACGCCGCCTCTTGCATTCAGCAGAGCTACCTTTTTATCAGGAATAAGGCCAACCGGACCTTGCTCGGTATATTTGAACGTTTTGCCTGCTTGGTAAATGTAGTCAATATAGGTGTGCAGCACAGCAGGGATCGTCAAATTCCACAACGGGAAACCGAAAACAACTTTGTCCGCCGCAAGAAATTGATCGATATATTTGCCGGAAACGTCAACCGCTGTTTGCTCTTCTGGTGTCAGCTCATAGCCGCGTGGCGCCTTGAAATTGCCGTTAATCATATTGGCATTCATATACGGAAGCTCTTCTTGGAACAAATCCAGTTCCGTAACGCTATCATTTGGATGTGTCTCTTTGTAAGTATCTAGGAACGCTTGATAGAGCTTCACGCTCACTGCTTGGTCCAAACCACGATCATTTGCTTTCACAAAAAGTACAGTGCTCATAATAATTATTCCCTCCGTAAAAAAGCGCTCAATGCGGGCAGCTTCTCAATTGTGTATTTGTAATAAGCTTTATTTTACAAGCCTTTTTCTTACAAATCATCGGCCAATAGCATGAAAGTCGCCCGTTTTGAGTCTCAGAGGGCTTAGGTCTAGTCTTACGACTCTGGGCCCAAATAATGAATACCGCGCAGCGCGGCTTGTGTTCGATCGGTTACATCCAGCTTGCTAAGAATGCTGCTGACATGGGTTTTGACTGTTTTTTCGGCAACGACTAATTCCCGGGCAATTTCTTTATTGCTTTTCCCTTTCATCAGCTGCCTAAGCACCTCTATTTCACGAGGCGTTAGCGATGTAAAGGCTAATTGATCGGACTTAGCGCGTGTTGAATCGGGTTCCGCCTGTAATTGGAGCGGAGGATGCAATAAACGATCCTCTGTTCTTTCAAACCGTCCAGCTGGCGTCCCACCCCCGATCAGCACGCTGGAAATATCGGGATGCAGCTGAATATTGCCTTTATAAGCGCTGCGTATCGCCTCCGCCAGCTGATCCGGTGCGACATCCTTCAGCATATACCCAATCGCCCCCGTCTGAAGAGCAGGAACAATATGACCGCGGTCTGCGAAGCTGGTCAGCACCAGCACTTTAATCGCTGGATGCTGCTCGGCAATGATTCGGCTTGCCTCAATCCCATCCATGACAGGCATTTGCAGGTCCATCAAGATCATATCCGGCTGGAGCTCGGCCGCTTTCTCCACTGCTTCCTTCCCGTTGGCTGCCTCTCCGACAATTTCAAAATCCGGCTGCAAATTTAGAAAGAAAGCGATGCCCTTCAAAACAATTTGATGATCGTCAACGAGTAAAAGCTTAATTTTCACCGTTCATCCTCCCTCCTCTGCTGCCAGCGGTATGCTCGCCCGAATGACGGTTCGCTGCCCCATTTCGCTATGAATGATAAACTCACCGCCGAGCGCCTCTGCTCTTTCGCGCATAGACAGCATCCCCATCGTCTGTCCCTGCAGTTGTTTAGGAGAAAAGCCTTGACCATGATCCTCAATTTCCAGCGTTACTTCCCGCTCTGATTTCACAAGCCGAATATAGGCAGCTTCTGCACCTGAGTGCTTTCGAATGTTGTTAAGCCCTTCTTGGCCAATCCGCCATAAGCCTTCTTCAAGCGCACGGGGCAGCTCCTTCAGCCCTTCCGCCTCTGCAAGTACGACAAGGTCCATCCTTTCGCCATACTGCTTAAGCGCAGGAAGCAGACCATTCTCAAGACCAGCGGGATGCAGCTGCCAAATAAGCGTCCGCATCTCCCCCAGCGTTTCCTGCGACAAGCTGGCCATTTCCTGAAGCGAGCGTTCCACGATCGGCTCTTTTCCGCCGAGAATCTTTTCTGCCCCTTTGGCGATAAAAGACAGCGAAAATATTTTTTGCATCACCGAATCATGCAAATCCCGTGCCATTCGGATTCGTTCCTCCATACGGGCAAGCTCCCGGCGCTGTTCATTTACTCTCAAATTATCAATGCTGAGCGTCAAATGCTCACCGAGCGCATACATAAATTCTTCATGATAATGATCGAATTGCCCACTATCGTTACTGCTAATGAACAAAACACCATAGGGACAGCTGCCTCTTCGCAGCGGAATCGCTGCAGCCGATGTGAATGCCTTTAGACCTTTCGCTGTTAGCGGGACGACTGCTTCCTCCTTGCTATCTGCAACAACGACAAGACGATTTTGGTGAAAAGCGTCAGCCACAACTCCCCCGTTTCCACAATCGAGCTGCTGCCAGCCTTCCCTCGTCTGCTGCCCGTCGTAATAAGCTCGAAGCGAAAGCTTGTCCTGCTCATAGACGAATAATGCAATTTGCGGCCAGTCGAAAGCAGCGCTTATATGTTCAACCGCTTTCAAGGGCAGCTGGCTAATGTCCTGCACCGCATGGATGCGCGTAATGACCTCGCCAAGCTTCGCATAGAGCAGCGCATTTCGCTCCTGTGCCTGATATAGGCGGATACGCTTAATCGCTGTGCCTATCTGGTACGCAACTGCCTGCAGCAGGGCAAGCTCCTCATTTGAAAAAAATTCTTTGCCCGCCTGCGCAGCATTCAGCAATCCAAAGCTCTCCGCGCCTGCCTTCAGTGGTACCGTCGCATGATGCGTCAAGCCGCCTTTATCGCCAGCATTGTATTCCGCAGCATATACAATTCGGGAGCATTCAATAATGTTGACCGCACGATTCAGCTTGTTTTGGCGATAGCTTTCGGTGCACCAGCAGCCTTCTCCGCACATTGCTGCATTATCGTTGGCTGCAAGGGTTGAGGGGAGATTTTGCGCGGCCGCACATATGCTGTCTGAATGCTCATCAAGCAAGAAGATCCAGCCCGTCGTAAAGCTGGTAACCTCAAGAAGCTTCACCAGTACCGCATTCAGCATAACCTTCATATCATTCATCGAATTGAGCATCTCCGCAATTTCCTTGAGCGCCGCCAGCTCATCTGAACGAATCTCTCTGGACAAGGCAAATCCCCCTTTAATACAGCAAAGCCGCGAATCAGCTTCGCGGCTTCCTTGTAATATGAACTTTATAGACCAAATATAGCATCAATCATCGGCTTCGTATGGCCGCCTGGATATAATAAATACAGCAGGACATAAACGATAACGCCCGTAATCGCTGTGAAAAACCAGATAATCGACGTTACGCGGCCCCATTTGCGATGCTTGGCATATTTGCTCTTGAAGCCCAGCACGAGCGTCGTAATGCCAAATACCGCTGCTACCGTCGCAAGCGTAATGTGGAAAATCAGAAAGACAACATAATAGAGATGCATGCTGTCGGGTCCGCCCCATGTCGTATTGCCGACAACTATTGTTCGCGAGGAGTAAATAATAAAGAAGATGATGGCTGCAATTGCAGCTGCGATCATCACTTTCTTATGCGCCTCAACTTTACGCTTAATAATCAGTCCCCAACCAATCGCAACCAGAATCGCACTAATAACGATAAATGATGTGCTTATTGTAGGGAGAATAAAATACCAATCCAATGTCGATCCCACCTATATCGGTAAAATAGTAAATCCGCCTGTATATTATGCCGTACCTGTGTTGCTATTGGGCAAATCGTCTTCTTTATGCTCACGCTTGTACCATTGTGAGAATATATACGCCAGTATAATCCCGTACATCAACTCTTGCAATAGCTTCATGACGATGCCGCCTAGCTGCTGGTCCTCTACCACTTCCATTAAATTGAAAAATTGAGGACCGTCGAACATCGTAAGCAGCCGCGTCGGATCGCCCGACACACAATACCCCATCGCCTGAACCCAGACGTTTGGATCATTATATACCGCATATAAGGGAGAGCTTGCAAATATAATTAAGGCGCACGCGGGAGTCAGCAAAATGCCATTCGCGAAAACATACGCCATCTTCTTCAAATCCGTCAGGCGATTCCATTCCGGCACAGGACATGCAATCTGCCACCACATCATGATCGCAGCAATTAGCATAACAAAATAATAGATACGGTGAATCGTATAGTGGGTCATGACAAAGTCATGTATGACTGGTACATGGTAAAAAGAAAATAATAGATTAAACAGCAGCAGCGATAAAATAGGATTCATTAGAAAGTTGAGTGAACGCCATTTTTTCGAAGCAAACAGCTTGCGCCACATAAATGCGGGTATCGATAATATAAGCATCGGCGGCACAATGAGATAAGAAATCGACATATTGAACATATGGAAGGTAAACATTAAATGTCCCAGGAAATTAAGCGGCCCGCCATTGCACAAATAATAGAGAATAGCCGAAACAACAAACATAAACCGCTGCTTGCCTGTTGCGGACACCTCTTGCGGTGCGTGCTTCTCCCGCCATGGTCCGTTCAAATAAAAATACAAAATGATTACAGCAATTGTACCGAACATATACCATGGGGTCCACAACTCTTCAAAACTGAAATATTCCAGGCCAAGCATGGCTGCAACCTCCCTTTATCTTCTGCAAAAGAGGAGGGAACCCACCCGGGAACCCTCCTCTGTGCAATTGTAAATCTCTATTACCACCAAACCCAATATTCCGCCATAACGATACAAGTAAATGCAATAAATACACCCATAAGAATGCCGACCGTAGCAAAAACGTGGCCGCGGTCTTTCATATGCATCCAGAATGCCATTTGCACGAACACTTGGAGCATAGCGCAACCCATAATAATGATGTAGATAAAGCTTTTATTGATTTCGCCAGCCGCTACCGCAGCAAATGCTACGAGTGTCAGCAATATGGAGAAAATGAAGGCAATAATGTGCTTCTTCGGTCCTTCTGAGTTGTGGCGAACTGGACGCTGCTCTTCAGCTGTCGAGTGATTGCTTGCCATTTGGCTAGACCACCTTTCCCATCAAATAAACGACGGTGAAGATAAATACCCAAACTACGTCGATAAAGTGCCAGTACATACCTGCAACATACACTTTAGGAGCTGTAACAACCGTAAGGCCTTTTTTCATCAACTGTCCGATAATGCTGGAAATCCAGAAAATACCGAACGCAACGTGGGCACCGTGGAATCCGACTAACGTATAGAAGGAAGAACTGAACGCACTTGTCGTAAAGCCATGCCCTTCATGCACATAGTGGTAAAACTCATAAATTTCAAGTCCTAGGAATCCAAGTCCGAGCACAACGGTTACGATTAACCAGTTGATCAAAGCTTTTACATTATGATTATGCAGCGCTTGGATAGCAAATACGCTAGTCAAGCTTGATGTAAGCAAAATAGCAGTTGCTGCTGCAACGAGCGAAAGCTTGAACAGCTCGCTTGGCTGCGGTCCATCCAGCACTTGATGGCGAAGGGCAAGGAACGCCGAGAACAGCGTTCCGAACAAAACCGTTTCACCGCCAAGAAATAGCCAGAAGCCTAATACTTTATTGCGGCCCTCAAGAGTGGCTTTCTCGGGCTCATGAGGGAGATGCCCCTCTGCATGTGAATGTGTACTCATGCTTTAACCCCCTTGTCTTCCAACTCTTCCGGCTCAATGTGGAAACCATGATCATCATATACCGAGCGAAGGAACATGCTTCCGAACGTTATTAACAGGCCAAGACCGGCAACATAGAAACCGATATGTTCTGTAATAAACGTCCAATCCCTCGAATACATCAGGCCAAAGCCTGTAATGAACAAGCCAAGCGACATTGTGAACGGCAGAATAGAAGGAGATGGCATATGGATCGAACCAATTGGCTCAGCAGGCGTCATGCCTTTGTGTCCATCCATTTTTTCTTTCCAATAAGCATCGTAGCCGCGAACAAGCGGAGTTTGCTTAAAGTTATATTCTGGAGGCGGCGATGGAATGGTCCATTCCAGCGTACGGCCATCCTCCCAAGGATCATCCGCTGCATTTTGTGGTTTTGCATTAGTGATAACTACGTTCAGGAAGAACATAATTGTACCAATACCCATCATGATTGCACCAATTGTACTAATCAAGTTCATTTCATTAAATCCAAGGCCGTCGAGGTACGTCCAAATACGACGAGGCATACCAAGCAAACCGAGGAAATGCTGAATAAAGAATGTCAGATGGAAACCGATGTAGAACATCCAGAACGTCCATTTGCCAAGCGTTTCATTCAACACGCGACCGAACATTTTAGGCCACCAGTAGTGAAGACCGGAGAAAATACCTAAAATCAGACCGCCGACGATAACGTAGTGGAAATGCGCAACTACGAAATACGTATCGTGATACTGGAAATCCGCTGGCGCAGCTGCAAGCATAACGCCTGTAACGCCGCCCATTACGAAGGTCGGAATAAATCCAACGGCATACAAGTTAGCGCTCGTAAACTTGATCGATCCGCCCCACATTGTAAAGATCCAGTTGAAGATTTTAATACCTGTTGGCACTGCAATCAGCATCGTTGCTATTGAGAACAATGCGTTAGCTACAGGCCCCAGACCCGTCGTAAACATGTGATGCGCCCATACCATGAAGCCCAAAAAGCCGATCAGAATTGTCGCGAACACCATCGAGCTGTAACCGAACAGGCGTTTACGCGAGAATGTACTGATTACCTCGGAAATAACACCGAAGGCAGGCAGGATGAGAATATACACTTCAGGGTGTCCGAAAATCCAGAAAATATGCTCCCATAGTACAGCGTTACCGCCATTGTTAGGGTCGAAGAAGTTGGCATCGAATACCCTGTCGAACATCAGTGCCGCCAAACCTACAGCAAGTGCAGGGAAAGCGAACAAGATAAGCGCCGACGTAATGAACGAAGCCCATGTAAACATCGGCATCCGCATGAAGGTCATGCCAGGTGCACGCATATTAATAATCGTTACCAGGAAGTTAATCCCCCCGATAAGCGTACCAATACCCGCTATCTGGAGACCTAAGACATAATAATCCATCCCATGGCCAGTACTGAACGCCGGCCCCGAAAGTGGTGCGTAAGCCGTCCAGCCGGCGGCTGGCGCACCTGTGCTTGTAAACCAGCTGACATTCAATAATACGGCTCCGAAGAAAAACGTCCAGAAGCCAAGTGCATTTACAAAAGGAAACGCAACGTCGCGTGCGCCGATTTGCAGCGGCACGACCGCGTTCATTAAAGCAAATAGCATCGGCATCGCAGCCAAGAAGATCATTGTTGTACCGTGCATAGTAATCAGCTCATTGTATGTATCCGCACTAACGAAATCATTTAGCGGCTTCCAAAGCTGAATCCGAATAAGAAGTGCTTCCAAACCACCGACCAGAAAGAAAAAACCGCCGGCGATCAAATATAAAATACCGATTTTTTTGTGGTCAACCGTTGTTAACCAGTCCATCAGACCAGAGTAACGCTTAACCGCGTGTCCTTGAGCCAAGTTGGTACCTCCTTTTCATCACCGATGATCTATTTTTCGTAGTCCAATGTTAATTCCGATAAGTATTTCGCAATACCATCAAGCTCTTGCTGCGTCAGATCGATCTTGCCCATCAGATTGCCAGGTTTAATGTCATCTGGATTTTCGATCCAACGATGAAGATTGTCATAAGTGGAACCTTCATTGGAGTACTGAGGATCATCTGTATTAATCAGGATACCACCAACGGAATCACGGCTTCCGATACCTGTAAGATTCGGGTACAATGGTCCGCCTTTGTCGCCAACAGCGTGGCAAACGAGACATTTGCTTTCGAAAGCAGCGGCAATTGCCGGATCGCTTGGCATTGCTACTGGCGCTTGAAGCGCTGCTACCCATCGGTCGAACGATGCATCATCAACCGATTTCACCTTAAAGTCCATCAAGCCGTGGGAAGGTCCGCAAAGCTCGGCACATTTGCCCAAGTAAACGCCTTCTTTTGGTGCCGAGAAGAACATTTTATTTGTTGAACCACCAGGATTAGTATCGATTTTACCTGCAAGGGAAGGAACCCAGAACGAGTGAAGCACGTCTGCTGTCTTCGCTTCAATTGTAATGGTCTTGCCTTTTGGAATAACCAGCTCCTGCGCCGTCTTGACGCCCAGATCCGGATACTCGAATTCCCACCAATATTGATGTGAAGTTACTATTACTTTAACCGCATCTGGATCGTTTGAATGATCCTTTGACAGGTTAAATACGGTCTGAACGGTAGGAACACCCAAAATAATCAAGAGAATAATAGGAATTACGGTCCAAATAATCTCTAGCTTGTGGCTACCTTCGACCTGCTTGGGAATCGACTTATCTCCCTTACGTCTGCGAAAACGGACAATGACAAACAAACAAAGTGCAAATACAATCACTACTACACCGATCATGATTGAAAATGCGAGCTTCATCAATCCGAATTGCTCTTGCGCTACGGGCCCCTGGGGATTCAGCGCGGATAGATCTGCTCGTCCGCATGCTGACAGCACCAATACCATCAAGGCCAGAAGCGGCGCAAGCCGTTTAAAAAACTGCCACCGATTCATCAATAATCAACCCCACTTTTGACGTTTTTGCAGCTGTAAACACCCCGAAATTGTGGCAAACTGCTTGTTTTTAAGCTAATAAAAAATGACAACTTCTGCGACCTTAATACCTTATTAAATATAAAGTTGAAGCCCTTATTTGTCAATGTTCCACAGAGAGTTCACAAATTGTTCGCAAAGCTGTCAAATTCGTTATTTTAAAGCGCTTTTTTCGAGAATCGTGGGCTTTCCGTTCACAAAGTCAAATCTGTATAGCTTTTCCTGCGTATATTTAATCGTTCCCTACAAACCCTATTCTTATTACAGCAGGAATGGAGGACATCTAAATGCCAAAAAAACGAATGTTTTATGCGTTATTATGCAGCGCCCTCCTCGTATGCTCATCGGCTGCCTGCAACTACGAGCAGCGGGTACAGGACAGCGACTACGATTATGGCAGCAGGCAAGCCGGCGATCCGAAAATGCTGGGCAGCAAAATGTATGGAACGACGACGAACAATCCGCATCAGCATGACAATGCTTTTTTCGAATACAGCAATACGTTGTCTAAGAAGGTGACCAACTTAAATGGCGTAGCTGCGGCGAACGTCATGCTGACGGACAAAAACGCTTATGTCGGCATCGTGCTTGATTGGACCGCTGTCGGTACAAGAGGTGCTGGCGGCAATCGGGAGCAGTTGAACGGCGGGCAGCCGGAGGACGCCTACAACACGAGCCGTGTCAGCCCGCTTGAGGACAATCGGCTGCTCGTCAAGCCTTATCAGTCGTATTTCTCGGTCAACGACCACAATGAGCTGTCCCCGGAGCTTAAGCAAACGATCGCCACGCGTATTCGCGAGCTTGCCCCGATGGTGCAGGAGGTGCACATATCCGCCAATATGGATTTCGTGAATAAGCTGAATGATTATGCAGTGGAGTCGTGGGGAGGACGATCACTGACCCCGCATGTGGATGCTTTCAACACTTTGGTGAAATATCAATTCGTCGGGGGCCAGGAAATGCCTAAGCCAATTACTTCCAAAAAAACACCATAAAGATGAGCCTCGCATTTGTATATCAAAAAAACTCTTCTATTATATATGCTGATGCAACGCAACAATGATGAATGGGGACCTTTAAGCAGGGTCCCCTTTTCTCTGTTTCAGCATAATGAACAGACATAGCAGCATGGCAGCAAACGACCAAACAGCCATTGCCCCATAAAGCTTCGCCCCGCCATACTGATCAATGAACCACCCTCCGGCGGTTGCCGATATGATGCTCGATACTCCAAAAAGCAGCACCGCTAGCACCGTCTGGCCCGTTGCCTTCCATTCCTCAGGAACAAGCTTATACAAATATTGAATCGACGCCGCGTAAAAAAGCACAAAGGAGACCCCTTGCAGCAGTTGCAGCCACATAAGAGCAGCAGGATCAGTGACGACAGCAGACAGCGCAAAGCGCAAGGCATAGCAACTAGCGGCAACCGCGATAACAGCAAGCTCTTTTTCCGGTTTAATGAAATAATGGCTAATGGCGAAAAAAACAACTTCTATAATCGTCATAACGGTCCAGGCTTGCCCGACTAACTGGACATCGCCGCCCAAGCTTTTAATATATAGGCCGATATAATTATCATTCATCCGGTGCGGCACTGCTAGAAACAGGACAAGTCCGAGAAACCATAGCGTCTGCTTGCTTCTGAAAAACAAGCCGATTTCCCTAAGCGCAATCGGCTTGGCAGCTGCCGGCACTTCAGCAAGCAGGCTGCACAGCAGCAAGGTGATGACCCCGTACACGAGAAATAATACCGCCAAGCTGCCGATGCCATAGTGCTTGCCTGCATAGCCGATGATGGAAGAGGCCATCGCAAAACCAAGCGCGCCAAACATTCGGATCGAGCCGAAATTGACCTTATATTGAAGGGACACACGATAATTGAAGCTTTCAACCAAAGGGTCCGTCGGCATGAAGAAGAAATACATCAAGCTAATGCCTACAAACAACGGCACCAGCTCCGTGGAACGATAGAGCAGTCCGCCGATAACGACAGATACCGTAATTAGCAGCAGCAAAACCTTTTTGATTACCTTGTATTTGTCGCTAATCATTCCCCAGAGCGGCTGGGATACGACCCCAATGAGGCTGCCCAGCCCCAGCATCAACCCAATATTCGTGGCGCTAATATCGCGCTCAGCCAAATAAATAGGCAGAAAGGAGAGAAATAATGCAAACAGCGAGAAATAGAAGTAATTGTATGCGCGCAAAAATAAAACCTGTCTCATAGCCCGCCCCTTATCGTTATGTATATACACCTCCGTACATTTTAAAATACATCGCCTGCATTGAACAGCCGTTTTTGCTTCAATGTATGCCTTTGCGTCAGCTGCTGTCCGGCTTATTTCTTATCGATAAGCGATTGCAGCTTGTTTACCGCACTTTGATAATCAGATTTATCCTTTTCATTTAAGGACAGCTGATCCTGAAGCTGCAATTGCACCTCAAATTGCTTCATTATACTTAGCAGCTGTGATTTGGGGTTCGTCGGTTTAGCTGGCTCAATGGATTTGGTGCCCGTCTGAATCATCAGCTCACCCTGATCATCGACTTGACCCAGAAAGATGTCCGTTAGCTCGATTCGCTGATCGCGCAGCTTTTTGTTCAGCCAGTTGTCATCAAGTCCTGACTCTCGGAGCGACTTCTTGAGCACCTTGCCATCCATAATAATCGTAGTCGCTTCCGCCTCCGGCTCTACTTGAAGGCCGAGAATATCAGCGGTCAGCGGCTGTTGTTCCTTTTTCAGCAGCACATTAATTTCACCGCTTTGCTCCATAATAGCAAATTCCACATCCGCCATCCGATAGACATCCTTTTTACGCAGCTGCTCTAGAAACTCATCGAGCGTCATACGCTCCTTTTGCAAATTTTTTCGCAGCAGCTTTCCTCTTCGGATAAGCACGGTTCCCTGCCCGTCGATAAAGTTGCGAAGCGTCTTGCTCTTCATGGTAGCAAACTCGAAGCCTACGGACACAATGACCCATACGAGCAAGGCTACAATACCCAAATACCATTCATTATCGAGATCCAGTGAAATGTACGAAGCAATGTTCCCCATCGTAATCCCCGTAATATACTCGAATAACGACAGCTGCGAAATTTGCCGTTTGCCCAATAGCTTGGTCATGACAAACAAAATAACGACCGAGGACAACGTTCGCAGCGTAATTTCCAACCAATCTTGCATAAAAGGTTTCGCCTCCTGCATTTGTTTGTTCTTACCCGGGGAGTGGAACAAACTTTGTGAATTTTGTATTTAAAGTAGCGTAACCAGATAGGCAAAAGTCATACATATATAGGTATCTTTTCGCCCCTCTTGCAATTGTTCTTCATATAGGCTATAATGATCTTTGATGTGTTATATTTAACCCCCAAATATCCCTCCTAGAGATTCAATGTTTTCCACAGTTTTGATCTTCTTTCTGGATTTTCTTTTCTGTTCATTTCTGAATTCTCACGTTCGTGCTGTACGAGCTTTGATTCACACTGGCGCGGTCTAGGAGCCGCAAGGATGGAAGAGAGGTAGGGCTTCCGTTGTTTTGGAGTTAGGTTACGAGGCAAGATTATGCTGTCTTGCAAGATTAACAAGGGATATAATGGCCATTCATGTTGCTGAAGGCCCGGTTAAATATACGATACACAAACAGCGGCACCCATTTGATGGGTGCCGCTATCCAATTTTATAGAGATATTTCCGCAATTAAACGCAGGCTGCACAGCGCGAGTGGCTGCTATCTGATCTGTTTTCCCCAGACTGCGAGCCCTTTGTCATCCATTCCGGTAAATACTAGCGTAGGCTTGTTCAGCTCTGAGTCCCATGCTGGCAGCACCAGCACCGTTTCAACCCCCGCCTTCGTCTGATCCTCATCTTGAAAATACAGGCGCACCGTATGCTCGCCATCAAACTCCCAATAATTTGCTGATTCTTCAGCGCCAATCTTGCCGTCTTTTCTCAGCTCAATCGCTTCTGAATCAATCGGCCCATCTATATATTTCTCGTGCACAATGCGCTCCCATGTGCCCGCAAGCGCGCTCTTAGGTATCGTTTGCAGTTGTTCCCCCGCATATCGCTCAGGCGACACCACCGGCCACCCATCGCCAGTCCAAAGCAGCTTGCGCACATGCAAGTACATCCAGTTCGAATCCTGCTCTGGGCGAGCATGATGAACGATATAATCGCTATCGCCGTCCTGCAGTATCGAATTGTGGCCGGGAGCAATCCAGCCTTCTCCTTCCGCAAACCGGTAGCCGCCCATCACCTTGTTGCCGACATCGAAGGTCGGATCATAAGCGGTATCCAGCATATCTCTGCCGAGGGAATCGAGAAAAGGCCCTGTTATCGACGCCGAGCGTCCTACCCGCACATTATAATCCTGACTGAGCGAGTCATAGGAAACGAACAAATAATATTGCTTGAGCTCAGCATTATAAATCATATAGGGACCTTCCACTGCTCCCGATTCCGAGGCAGCGCGAGCCGCGATTTTCGTCCCGTAGCCCTGCTCCTTAAGCTTGCCCGTAGCCGGATCAAGTGGAGATACATAGATGCCTCCGAAAAAAGAACCATACACGAACCAAGGCTTGCCTTCGGCATCCTTCACAATATTAGGATCAATGGCATTCGGCTCGTCGCCAGGCCCCGTCTTTATGACTTCTCCCTGATCCGTCCACGGCCCTTCCAGTGAATCGCTTGTTGCAACCCCAATAAACGAGCGATTTGAGCCAAAGGTCGACGCGGAATAATATAAATAGAAGCGGTCGCCAAGCTTCGCCACCTCTGGCGCCCACATGCCCGTTGCCCCCGTCCACGCCTCTGCTTCCGCTGGAACACCATCAAGCGCATAGCCGGCCCATTCCCAGTTCATGAGATCCTTCGATTTTCTGACCATAAGTCCTGGTTTTGCCGCTCCTCCGACCTTAACATCCGTGGAGAAAATATAATACGTATCCCCTTCCTTAATAATAGAAGGATCATGCACATTGCTTATATTCCAGCCCTGCTCATTGTCTATATTCGCTGTATCATACATCGGGTAGCTAGGCGGCGCCTGCGGATAAACCACTTCCTCGCCCGAGCAGCCGGTCAGCCAAACCGTAGCAACTGCCGTTATCGTTAAAAAATATCGTTTCATAGGCGGCTCTAACCTTTCACGCCAGAAATGGCAACCGATTCAATAATTTGCTTCTGGAATACGAGAAAAATAATAAGCATCGGCAGCAGCGCAATGAACGAAGCCGCCATAATAAGCGCATAATCGGTCTGAATCGCATAAGTCGCGTTAAAATTCGCAATGACGAGCTGGAGCGTCTGCTTCTCCGGCGAATTCAAATAAATAATCGGCGCCAAATAATCATTCCATACCGCCATAAACCATAAAATAAGCTGTGCCGCCACAGCTGGACGGATAAGCGGAAAAATGATTTTGGAGAAAATGCCGAAATACGAGCTGCCATCTATTTTTGCCGCTTCGATAATCGCCCCTGGCACGCTCGTCAAATACTGCCGCAGAAAAAAGATCATCATAATGTTGCCGAATAATCCCGGCACGATTAGCGGCTTGAGCGTATCGACCCAGCCAAATTCAGAGAACAGAATAAACTGCGGAATCATGACCGCCGGGTAAGGAATCATTAAGGCGGATAACAGCAGCAGAAAAATCATATTTTTGAAAGGAAAACGCAGCTTGGCGAAGGCGAACGCCGCCAGACTTGAGGTGAATGTGCCGATAATCGTCACGCACACCGTAATAATCAGGCTGTTCTGAATACCGCTCAGCAGCGGGCCCTTTTCCCAAATTTCGATATACTTCTCAAAATGGAACGTTTCCGGTATCCATACCGGAGGCAGCGCAAAAACCTCCGCCTTCGACTTGAAGGAGGTCGACAACGTCCACAGCAGCGGGGCAACCATAAAGACGGCACCGATACTGATGACGATAAAAGCGAGCAAATCGGTCAGATTGAATCTTTTTAACGATAGCATAAGTCAGGCTTCACTCCTTTCCTGCCGGCAAGTTTATTCCATATCCTTCGAGGAACGTTCATTCATGCGGAACTGCACGAGCGTAATGACGAAAATAAACAGTCCCAGCAGCATCGCCATCCCCGAGGCATAGCCCATCTGCAGGTTCTCGAACGCTTTCTTCCATACATAGAAAACGACCGTTGCGGAGCTGTATTCCGGCCCGCCCGTCGGCGTCATAATGTTAACCTCAGTGAAAATTTGCGCTCCCCCAATAATTTTCGTTACGACGATAAAGAACGTGACAGGCTTCACCATCGGGAACGTAATGTTCCAGAAAATTTTCCAGCTATTCGCGCCGTCCAATTGCGCCGCTTCATAATAATCCTTCGGTACGCTTTGCAGCGCAGCCAAATAAAGCAGCATGGAATACCCAATATTTTTCCAGATCATCATCAATATAAGAGCAGGCTTTACCGTATACTTATCCGTGAGCCAGTTCGGGCCCTCAAAGCCAAACAGCGCTAGAAACTGGTTCACCAGACCATAATCGCCGTTATAAGCCCACTGCCACAGTATCGATACCGCTGCAAGCGAAGAAATAACCGGCACATAATAAATGACCCGGAACGTTGTCGTGCCGAACATTTTCCGATTCAGGCCCATCGCCAGCAGCAGCGCTAATGTAATTTCAATTGGAATACCAATCATCATAAAAATCGTATTAAAGCTCGCTTTATAAAAAAGCTCATCGGCGAGAATATCTTTAAAATTGTCCAGCCCAATAAACGTCATCTGCCCGAGCCCATCCCAATCGGTAAAAGAACCATATAGGGAGTACAGCAGCGGGTACAGCGTAAACAAAAGATAGCCTATAACGGGCGCCAGCACGAATAAATACCCGTAATAGCCTTCCTTCCGGTAAAGATTCGACCTTACTTTCATGTTTCACCCCTCAAAATGACCGGAAGCCAGAGGAACAGGCACTCTTTGCAGCTGCCCCTTGAAAACCAAGGACCGTGCTTCGCTTGTCCTCCGTCCTTCCGGTACTGAGATTAGCTTCTGCTTGCAACCATTATTTCTTGGATTTCGCTTCCTGCTCAACCGCTTTATCAAGCAGCTTCTGCATCTTCGGCTGCTCCGCCTTCACGTAGTCCGCTGCTGTCACCTTGCCATCAAGCACAGGCTGAATATCGGTGAAAAACAGCTGATACCATTCGGAGTTGTATGTCAGCGTGTTAGGCATTGGCTTGCCGTAATCCTCTACGATACGGAGGAATTCAGCTTTGTTTTCAGGCTTCGTCGTCGTGTCTGCGGCCCATTTTTCCGCCATATCAATCAGGTTCGGAATTTGCACCTTCGCATCAACGAGCTGCTGCATGCCTTCCGGCGATGCGGTCAGATACGTTACGAGCTGTGCCGCTTCTTCCGGATTTTTCGAGCCGCTGGATACGCCGATGCCAAGCGAGCCAAGGAAGGTCGCGGATTTGCCGGTCGAGCCAGCAGGGTAAGGGATCAAATCATAATCGAAAGGCAGCGTCTCATACGTCGCAAGATCCCATGGACCTACCGGGAAAAAGGCAAGCTCGCCCTTCATCCAGCGCTGATACGTATCAAGCGTCGCCGCATCTTCAATGGATGGCGTAATTTTATAAACATTTTGCATATCGGCAAAATATTGCAGCGCCTCCGCGAACTTCGGATCGTCAATCGTCACCTTCGTATTCGTTGCGTCCAGCCAGTCTGCCCCATTGCTCCAGACGAAGGCCTGCAGCGCCCAGTTGACATTAAAGCCCGTTCCGTACTGATCGATTTTGCCATCGCCATTCGTATCCTTCACCAATTGCTGATTGACCTTGATGAATTCGTCCCATGTATACGGCTTTTCCTTATCCGGCAACGGGATTCCAGCCGCTGTGAACATGTCTTTATTGTAGCCGAGCGCAAACGGGCCCACGTCCTTCGGCAAGCCATAGATGCTGCCCTGGCCTACGTTATTGCCATCATAGCGGTAAATATCTACGCCACGCTTCCATAGGTTATCGAAGTCGACATCCTTCACGTATTCCGTAATATCTTTCAATACTCCCGCATTCACATAAGCTCTTAAATCGCCTGGGTCAAAATAAAAGACGTCCGGCACGCTTTTGCCCGTAATGGCTGCTTTCAGCTTCGTCGCGTATTGGTCACCCGTTGTCGTAATGATTTTCACCTTTACATCAGGATGATCGGCCTCAAACTTCTTGACCGTCGCCTCATACGCCTTCTGCTCCTCCGGTCCGCCGCGGAACATGAAGCTGATTTGCTTCGTGCCGCCCTGCCCAGTCTCGGTGCTTCCTTCTGTTTGCGAATTGCTGCTGCAGCCCGCGATAACACCCCCCAGCACAATCGTCGCTGCCATTGTTGCAAGTAAACTTTTTTTCATCCTCAAACCCTCCTCCATAAAATGAAAACGTATTCACAATTTCGAAAAGTTGCCTTGCATCATGATGGTATAAGTACAGTGCTGACTCACGCGACACATCCGTTTGCAAGTCAAAATCGCCTTTCAACCGTTGTATCGCGCCTTATTAATCCTATTGCTTCACAAACATTAATAATATATGTATTAATCATTAATGTTTTTATTATTTACGATAATAGTTCAAAGCGCTTACATTGTCAACTATATTTGTTTGATTTTTGGAATTCCTTTGCGCTCAGCCAGCTTCTTACTTGCCGTCCCGCACCGGGACGCCAAAGCTAGGCTTACCATCCGCTGTCCAGCCGAATACTTGCGCCCTCGTGTGGCGATTCGGATCGTAAAGCGGATCCCCTGTAATCTCCTTATAATTGCGGGCATGGTAAATCAAAATATCCTGCTTGCCATCCGGCGACACCGTAAAGCTGTTATGTCCAGGTCCATATTGCCCGTTCTCTTCACTCGTTACAAATACAGGCTCCGGCGCCTTGCTCCATGAAGCCGGGTCGAGCAAATCGCTGTCCTCGGAAGCGCTCAGCAGTCCCATGCAATAATGGTGATCGGTTGCGCTGGCCGAATAGCTAATAAATATCGTCCCGCCACGCTTCAGCACCGCAGCTCCTTCATTGACGTAAAAGCCGATTTTCTCCCATTCGTATTCGGGCTGAGCAATCATAACCTGCTTGCCGCTCATCGTCCAAGGATTGCTCATCGCCGCAATATATAAATTAGAGTTGCCTGCGATCGCCAAATCCTTCTGCGCCCAGACGAGATATTGCGTGCCCTTATGCTCGAAGCTTGTCGCATCCAGCGCAAACGATTCCCAATTGGCGACAAGCTGCCCTTTTTCAACCCACTGGCCTTCGAGCGGATTGGCGGATTCATTTTCCAATACGAACATGCGATGGTCGAACAGCCCTTCTACCGTCTCCGTCGTCCGCGCCGCTGCGAAGTAGATGTACCATTTGCCCTGAACAAAATGCAGCTCCGGCGCCCAAATGTTCGCGCTCATCGGTCCTTCGGCATATTTTCGCCAGACGACAACTGGCTCTGCTTCCCCCAGCTGCTGGATTGTGCGCGCTCTTCTAAGCTCAATGCGGTCGTATTCCGGAACGGAACCCGTGAAATAGTAGTAGCCGTCGGAATGGAGATATACCCATGGATCCGCACGCTGCGGTATAATAGGATTGACGAAAGATTGCTCGGCTTGGATCTGCTGCTCCATCATAATCAAAACCCCTTTGTTAATTATTCATAAATATATTACTTACTTCCTTCGATGTTAATATATCAACAGCTTTACGCCGCTGTCAACCAGATTATGCCTGTTTGAAGGCGTTTCCTTGTCTGTTTTGGCCAAATCATGTATCATTAGTCACAATCAGTGTTATTCACATATTCATTAATATTTCAATTTCCGGAGGACGCCACGTTGAAAATAGAACTTTCCGAACAATATTTGCCTGTATTCGAGGCTATATCCAGCAACGTCCGCATCCAAATCATTCACCTTCTATCGCAAAAATCGATGAATATTCGCGAGCTTGCCGAAGCGCTCGGGCTTAGCAGCGCCATTATGACGATGCATGTCAAGAAGCTTGAGAAAGCAAACATTATTCACTCGGAGATGACGCCCGGCAAAGGCGGGGCAGCGCAGAAGGTTTGCTCGCTCAGCATCGATAATTTGGAAATTATGTTTCCGATCAAGGATGTGATTCCGCGCGAGGTGCGGCGAACGGATATTTCGATTGGCCATTTTACCGATTTGGACATTTCGCCAACCTGCGGCATTTGTACGCGGGATTCCATCATCGGCATTTTCGACGATCCGAGGCATTTTCTTGATCCAGAGCGGCTGAATGCGAAGATTTTGTGGTTTGGGCAAGGGTATATTGAATACAAGATGCCTAATTACATGCTTGGGAGCGAAAATCCGGAGCAGCTCGAAATTTCAATGGAAATTTCCTCGGAGGCCCCTTTTACGAACAACAATTGGCCTTCGGATATCAGCTTCTTTTTCAACGGCATGAAGGTTGGCATGTGGACGAGCCCCGGCGACTTTGGGGGCAAAGGCAAGCTTAATCCGCCATGGTGGTTCGAAAGCGTCAATCAGCATGGGCTGCTCAAGCATTTGATCGTGAAGAAGGAAGGCACCTTCATGGATGGCATTAAGCTGTCCGATGTGACGATTGACGATATTGATATCCGCAGCAACCAGTGGACGTTCCGCATCGCCGTAGAGGAAAATGCCGAGCATATTGGCGGCGTCACGCTGTTCGGCTCCGGCTTCGGCAACCATAATCAGGACCTGGTGTTCCGCCTGTATTATACGAAGCAGCCTCAGGAGAAGGAGATCGAAGCTTAGGCAAAGGTAACTCCCTGCACAATGACAGATTTGGCGGACACAGCAGCCGCTATTTCAACCGAATCATGGGTTAAGGCACAAGTGGCGGACTCAGGAGCCGCTATTGTGCTGCAAATGACCATTTTGACGGGATAATGACGGTGATAGCGGCTTTCCTGTCCGCTTACGGCCTGAAACCGGGTCAAAAGCCAGAATAGCGGAAACTCAGTCCGCCAAAAAAGTGTGAGCGTTCCCAAGCTGCTGCGCGGTCTAATCAAGGGTGATTTAAACAAAAGTGTTCTCAGTAACAGTGGTATTAGCAACGGTGTTCTTAGCAACGGTGTTCTTAGCAACGGTGTTCTTAGCAACGGTGTTCTCAGCAACATTCGCATGCTGCCGTACCCCACCCCTGAAACTGAATCGCAAAATGAGATTGGCCTTGAATAAACGCTAAGCATGGTACAGCAGAATAGCTCTGGTCTGCATACCCACCTAGTATAACTGCACGCAAAAAAGCTGCATCCTTAGTGGAGGCAGCTTTTTCGCATGAACAGGAAGGGTTGAGATTATTGATTTCAGTGAGTATCAGGAGAATGAAAAGCATTCATATTCACATATTGATTAACGGGCTTGCGGTAGCCGCGCGGGCGCTCTTTGTTCGGATCGCTTTTGCCCAGTGTTATGAGCATAACCGGCACATAACGCTCGGGGATTTCAAACAGCTCCTGCACTTTATCCGCGTCAAAACCAATCATCGGGCATGTATCCCAGCCCTGGTCTTTGGCGATCAGCATCAGCTGCATCGCAGACAGGCTCGCATTGCGAATCGCATCGTCCCGCTGGAACAGCTCGCCGCGCGATTCGTAAAACTGAATCACATTTTCATTTTCCTGATCATAATCAAGCTTGCTCATCATGCCCAGCGCGAGCATCCCTGCGTTCAGCTCTCCAACATTAAGGTGCGCCTTCGTATCACCAAGCACGATGATGGCCGCAGAAGCATTTTTTACTTTATATTGTTTGGAAGCTTCATAGATTTTTTCTTTGCTTTCCTCGGATGTCGCCACGATGTAGTGGCTGTGCTGCAAATTAAAGGCCGAAGGAACGAAGCGGTTTAGTGAAAAAAGCTGCTGAAGCTCCTCCTCCGATATCGCTACATTTTCCACAAAATTCACTGCCGAACGACGTTTTTCGATAATCGTTTTAAGTTCTCCCATGTTCAAACGCTCCCTTTGAAAATCATTTTTATGTAAAGCGGCCTACAAGCTTTCTTCTATGTTTGTAATTATAATATATTTGCTTTATTTTTGTAAGTGGTTTACGAAAAAAATTTTCGTTATGCACACAAAATAAATTCAACTACTTTCATGATAAAATAATGCCTGATAAGGAAGTGTCCCATTAGTAAAAAAGATGTGTTCTGATTCAAAATTCGTTGTCTGCTATTGGTACTCATGGAGTCGTGATGACAATGATGATGGGATATTTCGCTGCGAACAACGCTATCTAGCATTTTAGTCTTACTCAAGTGCTTGATTACAACATTGTTAAAGAGCGCGGTATCACCTTCGGAAAAAAGGGAAACCGCTTTATCGTTCATTCCCGGAAAAACTTCATTAGTAAATACAATTAATTCATTACCCGCATAGTATTATCGATATCCGATGTCATGATCGACTTTAGCTGGGGTGAGTAAGCCGTTTTGATCATAATGTCGGTCGGAGTGTTGCAATCGTTATATGGCCCAACTTAGCCATCTCGCCAATCGAATAGTATCGTTTCATTAGGTGTACTCCACCTAGTTGACTCTAATGTAACATGGGGGTTTATAGTCGAAATTTCAAAACTGTCTATTCATTATGCTGTGCCTGATGTCATCGCATTAGCTATGAGCATGTACGGGATATTAATTATAACGCTGTATTGATCGGTATGACACGGGGATTGTGTTTCGTCATCAATTAAGGGGAGAATCAACTTGCTAGAATTAAAGAACTTATCATCTTGAGGATCAGAGTTGTGTTAACCGTAGGCATTTTATGTGCAAAATACAAACGTCAGTCCATTATTAGGCTGACGTTCGCATGTGAAAATTACTGCATGTATATTAGGTATCAGTCCTTTTTGGAGAAAACGCATTATTTCAAGCCCGTATTGGCAATGCCTTCAATAAACTTGTTTTGAGCCAGGAAGAAAACGAGCAGAATCGGGACTGTTGCTATGGTCGAAGCGGCAAGCAGCAGCGGCCAGTCCACTCCGGCATCCGTAGTCAGCATGGATAAGCCGATCGGCAGCGTGAACAATTCCTTCGTATTTAAATAAATAAGCGGTTCAAAAAACTCGTTCCAGCTATTCATAAATGTAAAGATGCTTACGGTTGCCAATGCGGGTGTGGCGATCGGGAGCATAATCGACCTGAACGTGCGCCACGGCGAACACCCATCCATTTTGGCTGCTTCATCCAGTTCAATAGGAACAGTAATTAGAAACTGACGTACGAGAAATACTCCAAACATCCCTCCCGATCCAAGCATTGGCGGAAAAATCAGAGGAATATGCGTATCGATGAATCCGAGGTTTGACATCCAGCTGAATAAAGGAATGGCCGTAACTTCGGTGGGAATCATCATCCCGCTGAGCAGGAACAGAAAGATCGCGTTTTTGAATGGAAAGTGCAATCTGGCAAACGCATAGCCTGCCAATGCGGACAATAAACAAGTGCCTGCCGTGACGAGCACCGCGATATACATACTATTAAAAAAGTAGAGATGAAACGGCATCTCCGTAAACACGCGAATATAATTGATCCACTCCCAAGCTGCGGGTATCCACTGGGGGGGAAATAGAAACACCTCGGATTCCGTCTTCAAGGATGTGCTGACCATCCAAAAAAAAGGGAACAACACGATGAGGGAAACGATTGTTAGAACCAGATAGGATGCAAGGTTGGATGTTATCTTTTTATTGTTCATAATGTACCCATCTCTTTCTTAGTTTCCACTGTATCAAAGTCAGAATCAGGATAATGCTGAACAAAATAAATGCCAGTGCCGATGCATAACCGAATTCGTAGGCGCGGAACGCTTGTTTGAAAATGTAGAAGACCATCACGTACGTGCTTGTTCCCGGACCTCCGCCTGTCATCACATAGATTTGTCCGAACACTTTAAGAGAACCGATAACGGTAATTATCGTTACCATGAATACGGCTGGCGTAATCATTGGCAGTGTAATGGATTTAAAGGTTTCCCAGCGCGAAGCGCCGTCAATTTTGGAAGCCTCGTAATAATCCTTTGGCACATCGTGCAAAGCGGCCAGGAAGATGACCATGTTCATGCCCACACCTTTAAGCGCACTGACCACTATAACGGTAGGCATCGTCCAAGTTTCCGAGAAAAGCCAGGGAATCTCCGTTCCGTCAAACGTTCGGATCAGCAGATTGACTAAGCCGCCGTCCGTAGAGAAAATAAACTTCCATACGATCCCCCAAACCACGAGGGAAACGACTACCGGCGTAAAGATCGCAGTCCGAAACAAGCCAATGCCCCATATTTTCCGTTTCAACAGCATGGCCAGCAAAAGCGATAATACAATGTTCAGCGGGACCAAACCCGCAGAGAAATATATAGTATTAACGACCGTATCCCAAAAGACGGGATCATCGCGCATGGCGTAAATATAGTTATCCAAACCAATATACGCCTTATTCCCAAATAACGACCAATTCGTAAAGCTCATCACGAAAGCGTAAACGATCGGGCCAAACAGGAAGATTAAATATCCCGCCACAATAGGCAGTATAAAC
The DNA here is from genome assembly GCF_059383875.1 of Paenibacillus sp. JT22N7. Classification (NCBI taxonomy): domain Bacteria; kingdom Bacillati; phylum Bacillota; class Bacilli; order Caryophanales; family Paenibacillaceae; genus Paenibacillus; species Paenibacillus sp. JT22N7. The sequence continues at coordinate 368,076 of NZ_JBXENY010000002.1, read as the reverse complement.
AAATATCCCGCCCACATTTCTTTTGATTTCATAGTTGCTAAACCTGCTGGCTTACCTCCGGCCATTTGCGCCTACCTCCTGTTGTGAATATGACGAAACCCTCTCTTTAATATACGAGATCGCCCTATTGTTCATATGGCGATCTCGCAATACTCCACCGTTCAGGAGGGTTACTTCAATAGAGGATTAATGCTGTCTTCCATAATTTTCAACGCTTGCTCGGTTGTCTTGGAACCGAGCAAAATCGCGTCTAGGTTTAATGTCACCTGCTCGTCAATCTTGACCCAGTTCGGATGGGAAGGCCGGATTTCACCTTCGGCCAACCGATCGTATGCAGCCACTTTCATCGTTTCAACAGTCGGGAACGAGAACTTGTTAAGATACTCATCGGAGTAAAGGACAGACTTTCTCTGCGGCACAAAAAACTGGGCTACTTTTGCTGCATTTTCCTTATTACTAATAAATTTTAAATATTCCAATGCTTCTTCCGGATACTCTGCATCTTTGAAGATCGAATAGCCTCCAAAGCCGATAGGCACCGTGACGCCATGGTCGCCTTTCGGAAGCGGAGCAATATCCCACTCGAAATCGACTTTGTCACGGTAAGCGCTTGTACGGGTAACGTTCTCAAACGCCATACCAAGCTTACCTGTATCGAAAGTTAACTGCTCGCCGATGCTTGGATGCGCTTTCTTATCGATCAGCCCTTTAAAGAGATTGATCGCTTTGGCCGTCTCCGGCGTGTTCATAGCGAATTGCGTTGTGTCTTCGTTGAAGATTTCGCCGCCCATCGCCCAAATCAATGGAATCAGATTATCGGACCAGTTGGAGGAACTTTGTATGAACTTCACGCCGTATACCCCTTCTTGCGGTTTGGATATCGCTTCGGACGCTTTGACCATCTCATCGTAAGTCCAGTTGCCCTCTTCATAAAGCTGCATTGGCGACTTCAATCCATTCGCTTCAAACAGCTTTTTATTGTAGAAAACGACCTGAGGCGGCGTAGAAAATGGAATGCCGTAGAGCTTGCCCTCCTTTTCAAATGCAGTGAGCGTGGATGGCAGTATATCATCGAACGCATAAGCCGCATCCTCTTTCACGGACGAAATATCCAGCAGCTGGCCCCCATTCATAAATTGCGGAATCATGCGCTCTGAGATCCATACGATATCAGGCGAAGTTTTGGTCGCTGCCATGATCGCCAGTTTCTGCTGGTAGTCCGCCCACGGAATCACGGTAGTTTTGACTGTCACATTCGGATGGAGCTTATTGTATTCCTCAGCAAGCTCGTCATACAATGCCACCTGGGCATCGCTGCCCCAAACGGACATCTCAAGCTCCACAGGATCTTTTGATTCAGCAGCCACTTCCGCACTCGGCGTATTGTTCGCATTTTCCTTGTTTGCCTTTGCGGCGCCATTATTGTTCTTTCCATTTACTCCGCATGCGCTCAGCAAGCCGAGCAGCAAAATAACAGACAGCAAGACTAACCCGTATTTCTTCATCTTTATGCCCCTCTCAATGTTTGTAATCGCTTTCTATTACTAGTATAAATTTGATGGCTCCCAGAAAAAATAACACGAAATCGAGAAAAACTATGTAAATTCGAGTACTTTAATAGAATCAGGTATATAACAGAAATTCGGCCTAAGCCCGCGTGACAAGGACTTAGGCCGAGATGGTCCCTAATCGTTGACGAAGCCGACAAACACCTCATTGATTCTGGCCATCATATCATTCGAATTGCCATTGCCCCATGACGGACGGACAAAATGGAAGCGCACGGCAGTCGTCACGATGGGATTTTCCAAATTCAACATCGTATACTGACCCCAAAAAGCGTCCTGATCATTATCTCGGACTTCGGCTATCGTCTTCCATTCTCCGTCTTCCAAGAACTGCAGATCAAAATCTCTGACATGCCAGTTGGCCGAGCCTATAACCGGCACATGTCCGCTCCACAGCTTCACTTGGTTGATCGTTTGCTCCGTTGTCCAGTCCAGCATCAGATAAGGCGCTTGGGAGCCGTTTGATATCCAGCGGGTTTCCAAGCTTCCGTCAAGTACTCTATCTTTTGTATTTGTACCCAACGTGGAGTCGACCGACAACTGCGCAGTAATCGCTAGATTATTGGTTACATTAAGAACGAACGTTCCAGTGCGAGCAACGCCATCCAAGACGACAGCTGCCTGCAATGTAGCTTCTCCAGCTTGAAGCGCGGTAACCACGCCCGTATGATCAACAGTCACTAGATCCGGCGTCAGACTTATGAAAGATATGTCCGCATTTTCCAACGAAGCCTCCGATCCTGTATTGTATGTGCCGGTCACATGCAGTTGGGTAGTCATGCCCGGCACCAGCTGCGAACGATCCGCCTTTACCGCTACGGCCGCAAGTTCGACGGGAGGGTAAGTTTCAACCCGCAGGTAAGGCCTATAGCTGGAGTCGGTTCCATTATATAGCTGCGTCAAGTAACCGATTTGATCGGCATCCTGGGCAAAAGCAAGCGATATCGTCCGATCTCCATCCAGCCGTTCTTGCAAGAGCACAGTCGCATCGAATACATACCAGACATTCTCGCCGTTATTATTCAGCTGCACAGTCGAGAGCTTCTCGCCCAGCTCTGGCGGAGACTGGTACGAATTCCATTGCATTGTATCGCTGTCCCAGTCATTGCTGTCCACTGCATAGAGAGAAGTTGCAGCTCCCGTCTCTCCAGCAGGGCTCTCCAGCGCCTGTCCATAAACATAGAGCCAGGCGGTAGCCAGCTTGCCTTCAATGGGATTCAGATCGAATTGCAGATAGCTCCTCGCCGATTCGCTATCTTCTCCACCCTTAATCTGTAAGAGATCCGTAACCGGGGCGTTCTGAGCATTTTTCTGTACACTTGCCGCCTTGGTTGCCGACAGCAGCTCGGAAACCGCCACTTGATTCTCATAATCCGTCCCATTATTTCCGCTGATCTCATTGCCAAAGAGACGAATATTCGTACCGTGCGAGATCATAACGCCATTCGTATTCCCCGTAACATGATTGTCCTGAATGACAATATTCTCGGGTATTCCTGCGCCATTCCCGGCGTTGGTCGGATCGCCATCGTCTTTCATGGCAATTATGCCCCAGAAGTCGGGAGCCGTATTGTTCACGATCTGATTGCCCTTCACTTTCGTTCCGGGCGCATTTTTCAGACGTATTCCCTGGCTCCCCGCGTTCGTAAATCCGGTAATGGTATTATTCTCGATAATCGTATCCGGAGATCCCAAATACACCTGTACCCCATACCGTTTCACATTCTCGATTAAATTGTTATGAATATAATTGCCAGGTCCCGCGGCATCATGTGTAGCGCCCGGATTGCCAACGCCGACAGCCGCTTCGCCGCCGCCAACGATATGGTTGCCGCTTACTTCATTCATATACTCGTCTTCTCCATGGAAATCAATAGCGTCTAATGCCGAGTTCAAGTAGTAGTTGTTTTCAATGAGATTGTTATGCGTGTAAGAATGCGCCATCGTTCCGTGACGCAGATAGGGACCGATAAACTCGTTGTTGCGAACGACATTGAAACGAGAATCGTCCTCTCTGCCGAGCCGACTTTCCTTGGACTTGCCTTCGATGGACACGCCATATCCATTTCCGCCCTCGGCTAAGTTCGTCGCGTTGCGAAAAAGCGAATTTTCCACAATGACATCATGACTGTTCGTAATGACAACGCCGATCCGTTGAAACTTCTCGATCGTCAGATTGTCCAGCGTAATGTTATATGACGGTTTGCCGGAAGCGGCGGTAATCATGATCACCTGCTTAGGTCCGCCCCGATCCGGATTCGCAACCGACGTATTCGTTGAATAATTCAAGTCCCAGCTGGATGTAACTGTCATGTTGCTGATCTTAATATTGTTTTGTCCAGCCATGCGAAATACGATGCCTTCAACCGTAGCATATTCTTCCTGTTCATTAGCATGGTCGGAGACCAGCAGAACGCCATCCTGACTCTCGCCGCGCATCTGCACGCCGGATTTCATAATGAAATGGGTAACTCCGTCCATATCTGTGCTCGTTAATTGATAGTGTCCGTTCGGAAGATAAACTTCGTCCCCAAGCGTCGCTGCAGCCAGTGCAGCCCGGATAGCTTGAGCGTCATCAATTCCGTTGTCGGCAGGATCGGCGCCGAAGTCCAAGACATTATACGTAGAACCAGTCACTGCCTGAGCCTCATGCGGCACATGCGGTGTGCCATCCGCATAATAGAGACCAGCTTTTGTCGGAATTGGGGAATCCGGATCCGGTCCTGTTGGTGGAATCTCCACATCCCTTAATATAACCCCGTCCACATGGGGAGGGTAAACCTGAATTTCCGTTATGCTTGTCCATTCGCTTGCTCCGCGCCCGACAACCCGTACATAACGGGCAGTGGAGGCTTCAAAACCAAAGGCTTCAACCTGCGTCGTCGTGCCGCTGCTGTCGCCGCTGTATAAGCGGGTCCAGTTGGTCTGGTCGTTCGAAACCTCAATATCAATGGTCTTACGGCGATTGTCTCCCCGGTAGAAAGCAACTCCCAGATAAGAAACCAGCTGTTCCGAGCCCAGATCCAGTTCGATCCATTGCCCGTCATCATACGCCGACCACCTTGTCTGAATATCGCCGTCAATGGCATACTCCGGAATATTGGAATCGCTGCCGCTGGCCCGATAACCCGCGACCGTCAGCGGGGTTGCTGAAGCACCGCTAAGTGCCGGTGTGGATACGATCACCTCATTGCTCGGCACAGAGGTCAACTCAGTCGTCGTATGCGCTCTTATGGTAAAGGCGTATTCGGTGCTAGGCTCCAGATTGAACACAAGCGCGCTATATAGACCGCCATTCGCATCATAGGTGGAAAAACTTACGGAAACCGCAGGACTGTCGCCGTTGTAGATCACATATTGGCTAACATCAGAGCTTGGCAACGGATTCCACTGCAGCTTGACAGTTGTGCTCGTCGTCTCCATGACGTGAACAGCGAATGGCGGTTCCACCTCAACATTGTAATCGTCCGGAGCGACGTTCTCGAAATCCTCGAATACGATCCGGTTAGCAGACTCCGCTTCGGCTTCGGCCTGCACACGGCTCGAGCCCATTAAACCCGTGAACAGCATACTTAGGATTAATAATAACGCTGTAGATCTTTTTGTACGAATAGTCATTATCCACCACATCCTTTCTTTCATGTCATTTCATTTGCTCTTCTCTTGCAGTCTCACTGTAAGCGCTTCCAATAAAACCCAGACCAGATTTCCTCTTACACCTCCCGAATATCCGAATGCAATCATTCTGTCGCAATACATGAAGTCTCTGCACCAATTAGAAGCGCTTAATAACAAGTATACAAGTCAGCCTGTCAGTGAAAAACAACGCAAGTTCGAGAAAAGCTACGATATTTATAGCATCTGTTTTGTTTTGTGCTCAATGATCTAACCGGCCTTAGTTCAGCGGCCTTTTTCTATATTCGGTAGGCTTCGCTCCGCAATGCTGCCGAAACACGGCCATAAAGTGATTGGCGCTGGCATAGCCGCAAAGGTTTGCGACCTCGTATATTTTCAGATGTGTATGGGTCAGCAGCTCCTTGGCTTTACTCATCCGGCAGGCCGTCACATAATCAGAATAGTTTTGCCCGGTTTTCACTTTAAACAATGTGGATAAATATTGGTGATTCAAATGCACCTGCTCCGCGATGAATGGAAGTGAAACATCCTGATCCAGACAAGAGGCGACCAGTTCCTTCACTCTTCGAATCGTCAGATCTTCATGGGCTGCTTCGGCGTTAGGCATCTCTACCGCCCGCTCGCGGTCCAGCCGCGCTTTCAAATTCAATAGAAAATAGGAAAGCTCAATCCGGTCCACCGGCTTCAGGATGTAATCCGACGCATTGTGACGCATCGCCGCCTTGGCATAAGTAAAATCTTCATGCCCGCTGATGATTAATACAGGAAGGTTGGGATACCCCCCCCGGACATGCCGCAATAACTCGATTCCGTTCATCTGGGGCATACGGATATCCGTGATCAGCAAATCCACCGACTGCATTCTGAGAAGCTCCAGCGCAGCGAAACCGTGCTCCGCTTCTGCGGTTACCCTGTAACTGCCGATCACTTCCTCTATCATTATCTTTAACCCTTCTTGAATTTTCTTCTCGTCTTCTACCAGCATCACATTGTACATTCTAATTCCCCCCAACGTAATGGCAGCCGGATTCTCCATAGTGTTCCGGAAGCCTCATCGCTCTCCACGCTTAAGCCGTATTCCACGCCATAAAGCAGTTGAATGCGATGGTGAATATTTTTGATGGCATAGCCTTTAAGTGTGTCTCCAAACTTTGGACGGCTGCCGTCCCGCTCCGGCTTGCACAACATCTGCTCGCGAACCTCCAATAAACGTTGCGTCGGCATCCCCACCCCATTATCCTGTACAGTCAGGAGCAAATCCTGATCCAGCACGGATGCCCTGATCGTTATCGTTAATCCTCTATTCCCCATTCCGTGCTCCAATGCATTCTCAACCAGCGGCTGAAGCAGCAGCTTTGGTACAAGACAAGATTCGAAGGACGGATCCACATACATTTCCGAACACAGCTTCTCGCCATGTCTGGATAACTGAATTTGCAAATAGGCGTGAACGAACCGTATCTCCTCCTTCAATTGCACCGGCCGTTCCTGCTTGTCAACCGTGTATCTCAGCATTTTCCCCAAGCTGGCAACAATGTCGCTGATTTCGAGATTTCTCTCCTTCAGCGCCTGCATGCTTACCAATTCCAACGTGTTGTACAGAAAATGCGGATTAATCTGGCTTTGCAGAGCCGACAGCTCGGCTTCGCGTTCGCGCAGCTTCGTTTCATATACTTCCTTGACCAGCCGCTCCACTTCCGTCACCATCAGATTAAAACCCTGGGCCAATTGCCCAATTTCATCGCGATTCATCAAGCTCAAATCTGCCCGTTCGCTGAAAGCCCCGTCCTTTACCCGCCGCATGCGCGATTGAAGATAACGAATCGGCCTGACCAGCCGCTCTGACGTAAAGATCGCAAGCAAATAGGCAATGATAAGCGATATTACTGAAATGAGGATCGTAAATCCGACGATTTCCTTGCCTCCCCGTTGCAAATCGGCCATCGGGATAAGTCCGTGAATATTCACTTTCGTTGATTTGGAGTGCATGGTTGTGTACATATAAGTCTGGTCATTCCAATCTATCGTTCCGTCCCCCGGACCGGTATCCGGGAAATTAACCAGTCCATCCGGAAATAACAGCTCGCCGTTATCCTTTGTCAAGTAAAACTGGCTGTTGTCGCTGAGCCATACTTCTGACAATAACGCTTCGAGCTCTTTCATGTTAAAATCAATTTTGACGACCCCGATGCTTTGCCCCGTTGCAGGGTGATTCAATGCTCTGGCAGCGGAAATTACCCGCTCCGATCGTTTGTAATAAGTCGTCTCGTGAGGTTCGATGATGACAAGCCTTCCTTCAGCATCCAACACCTCCTGCATCCAGCCATTTCCTTTCTCGTTCCAATAACGCTGTGTCAGTTTTTCTTGAACGCTGTACATAATACCGTCGCGGGTAAAAAAAATCATTCGTTCAATTCCAGGCTGATCCAATGTGAGCGAAGCTGCTACTCTTGCCATTTTGGTAATTTCCGCTGACGGAATAAGCTTCTCCTCGCCTGGTTCTTCATAACTGTGCTTCTCCAAAATACGCAGCACATCTTCGTTATACAAGGGAGCCACCGTTATTCTGTCCGCACCTTTTATCGTATTTTCCAAATTAATTTTCACTTGATTCATAATTTGCATGGAGTACGCTCTGGAGTTTTTTTCGGTTTCCTCCGCAAAGTTATTGTAAGTGCTGATTCCGCTAATCAGGAATGGAATGGTGATGAGCAGAACGAACATGGTTATAAATTTGGCTCGTATCGAAATATACCGCTTCATTTCACCGACTCCTCCTGACAGATTATAAGCGCAAACATATACTATCACACGGTAAAAAAAAAGGCCGCTCATCCGGTAGAATGTTTGTTTTCCAACAAACTTCCGATACGAGGCGACCTTATGAAAAAGTCTACCATGTTCCATTTATTTCTTCAATTGAATTTGGCCGTTATCTCGCTGGCGGATGCGAGCTATACAGTCTGCCCACTGCGCAGCAGCGCGCCATTTTGAATTAGACGCTCCTGCAGCTGTCCAATGTCGATTTTTCCCGGTGATATACCCTGCTCCCATCCAATTGCTGCCGCCGTACCGGCAGCCTGTCCCGTCGCCATGCAGCTAGGTGTCAGACGCGTCGTTGCCAGCGCCTCATGCGTCGTCGAAATGCAGCGGCCTGCCACGAGCAGATTGTCAATCCGCTTTGGCAGCAAACAGCGGTAAGGAATATCGTATGCCCCGTCTCCCTTGACCCATGCGGCCTGTACGCCCTTGCCGGACGGATCGTGAATGTCGATGGGATAGCCGCTTCGTGCAATGCAATCATCAAACGCGCGTCCATCTACAACATCCTGTACTTGGAGTGAATAGCAGCCGTCTATTCTGCGGCTCTCTCGTATGCCGATTTGCGCTCCGACCGAAGAGATGGAAGCGTTCTCGAAGCCTGGCAAGCAGCGGGTCATGAAATCCGCGACCATGCGCACCTGCTTCCTGCCCTGCACCTCTCCTTCCGTCAAATCCTCCAATTCAGTTCCATCCAGCCCTTGAACACGAGTCGTATTGACAAGCACTTCGTCCGGTCCCGGACCTGTGAAGAAAAGGACCTGGTCTCTGTTAATGGGCAGGTCAGCCTCCTTCCAATGCTTGAAGTAACCCAATACGCCGGTCAATGGCAGTTCCTCCAGCTCATCGAAAGGCGTCTTCTTGTAAAACTCGTCCGGATGGTCGATCATATACCGTTTAACTCTCGCCAGGTCAACGCCTCTCATTCGGAACTTCATCGTCATCGGCTGCGTCAAATTGTCGCTGTCGCGTCCCTGCAAGCACGGCGCACCTGACAGATAGGCAAGATCGGCATCCCCTGTCGCATCGATGAACTGCGATGCCGAAATTTCGTACTTCCCGGACTTGGTAGCCAATCGTACCGTTTCAATGAGGCCGTCCCTGGTCTGCACTTCGTCCATGAAGCTGTGCAGCAGCACCTTCACACCCGCCTCGCGCAGCATATCAATGATTAACACCTTATACACTTCAGGATCATAAGGGGTGATCGTCTTTACAAAGCCTACCGTATCGCGAACATGACCGGGCGAAGCCCCCTCGACCATCAAGCGGTCTACAATTTCCTGCGCCGTTCCGGCAATGACCTGCTTGCCATCCATCGTGTGAAAGGTCATCCATGGATAGACCAAAGCTGTAGTCGACATGCCCCCAAGAAAACCGTATCGTTCAACTAGAAGTGTTCGCGCCCCGCTCCTTCCAGCTGCCAGCGCCGCATTAATCCCCGCCGGCCCTCCGCCGCATACCACAATATCCGTCTCTATTTTTCTCACACTTAACCCCTCCTCTGAAAGTATTTTCATTATAGGAGTCGGGGGACTTCTAAAGTAGTTCAACTTTAGTTTAAAATAGAGCTGTCAAGCGTTAGCGTGGACAATGGCTTTACGTTCGCATCCCCTAACCACACGGAGAAAAGAGGAAGGCGGTTTTGAAATTGGGAACTCGTAAATCGATTACTCTGCACGATCTTTCCAAAGAACTTGGTATTTCGATTCAGACCATATCCAAAGCGCTGAGCGGACGAGCCGGCATGTCAGAGGAAACGCGAAGCCGCATTATCCGAACAGCCTTCGTACGCGGCTATTTGACTGTATCTCAGGCACGTGCGATGGTCAGCCGCGGCATCACGCCCTATCCAACCTTCCAATTTCGATTTGTATTGATACAGTCTCGGCAATCTATGAATTACAACGTATTGTTGACAGAGGGGATAAGAGAGAGGCTCGATCAATTGGAGCATCGACTGGAAAGCTATGTGCTGGATGAGGATGTGCCGGATCACGCATTCTCGGACTGGATGGAGCAGCGCAATTTGCCGACGGCCGACGGTCTGTTCATCGCACCCCGACTGCTCTCGGACTCCACAGAGCGCAAGCTGTTCGAGCTGCCTTTACCCAAGGTGCTGATTAATTATCCGAGACCGCTTTCCCGAATCGACAGCGTAATCTGGGATGTGTTCGAAGCCGTCTGCTTGGCCGTGGACCGGCTCGCGCAGCTTGGCCATACCCGTATTATGTACGTAGGAGATATTCACAGCCAGCGAGGGTATACAAGAAGATGGCAGGCGTTTGAGGAAATGATGGGTGAGCTTCAGTTGGATCATGACGCAGAACTGCATATAACGGACGTTTGGGACGAGTTCATGCTGATTGACAAGCTGCGCAGCAGCCAACCAACATCAATCATTGCCGCCATCGATGAAGATATCGTAAGGCTGTACGACAGTCTTACCTCCCTCGGCTATCGCATCCCGGAGGATATCTCCCTAGTCGGCTTGGCCAACGGACCGGTGGCGGCGCTGCCGCATTTAAGCCGCCCCCAGCTTCTGATCAGGGAGACCGGATATAAAGCGGCTGAGAAAATGCTGTGGCGCCTCGCCAACCAGGGCGAGCCCTATGAGCATATCCGCATTGCCGGCCCTTTCCACAACGGGCAAACCATCCGGCGCTTCAGCTGAGAAGCGCCGGATGGTTTGATGTTCGGAAGAACTGAGCTCTCTCTACAAAAAAAGCAAGCAAAGCTGTTCCGGTTGTTCGATTCGCAGCTCACTGAGGTTCGCCTTTTCGGCAGTCGCGTTCTCAGTCTTCACCGAACTGATTCGGTTGCAAATTGGACATTAATTGATATAGATTGCTAAAGCTAGTTTGCACGCAGCCCATCGGTGTTGTTCTGCAAACATCCTGTTCTACTACGTACCACTCGACTCCGTTCTCCTCTCCCCAGCGAATAATCGGTTCAAATTCAATCAATCCTGTACCGATTTCCGCAAATGCCTGCTCACCGTCTGCGGTCATATCCTTCATATGGACAATCGGCATCCTGCCCGCATATGGTTTGAAGAATGATGCTGGCTCAAAACCGCACTTTTGAAGCCAATATACATCCAACTCTGCGAGGATTTCATTGTCTACAGCAGCCTCAAGTAAGTATGAAAGCGCGTCCTGCCCCTCTATCACCGTTTCAAATTCAAAAGCATGATTGTGATAGCTGATTCGGAAGCCTTCGCCCTTCAAATGCTTCGCAATACCATTCAAATCTTTCTTCAGTTGTTTGTATCCGCCTTCATTTCGCAGCTCAGCGGGAATACTTGGGCAAATAATATCCCGCGTGCCGAACAGCCTGGCGTCCGAGACCACTTTGCCTGTGTTCGTAACAATGTCATGGAAACCAACATGCATGCCCGCGGTCTTCAATCCAACTTCGTCCAAAACCGCTTTGAGTTCCTGCGGGTCATAGCCTTGAAAGCCCGCAAACTGTACACCGCCATAGCCAATTTTACTTATTTTACGAAGAACTCCAGGGAAATCCACATGGCATTCCTCGCGAAGCGTATACAATTGAACCGCAATCTTATCTTTTAACAAACTACCATCTCCTTTACTTAATTAATCCCCAGTATAGTGACAATTGATTTAGATGTGAATATCCGATTCTCTGCTTGTTGACTTATTTTGCAACATTTATGATAGTAGTAATAATTTACTCACTTGGAGGTGGCAGCAAATGATAGATTCATCGTGGATCGATTGCCTGTTGACCGGTTATTCTCATCATACATCACCATTCACCGGCTCCTTGCAAAAGGGCACAGCTGACAATCGCTTGCTCCTGCGGTTCCAGGTAAAAGGAACATGCCGTGTCGAGATTAACGATGAGATATATGTTGTGCAGCCCGGCGATCTGATCATCCGCAAGCCAGGGGAATACTACCGGCTAGTGGTTGAGGCCGATAAAGACGCTGACGCCTCTCAGCCAATTGAGAGCGCCGATTACTACTTAACCTGCAGCCAAGCATGGGTTCAGCAGTGGTGCAGCCGGAACGATTTTCCAAGCAAGGTTCATCTGGATACGGCAGAAGACTTCTTGGCATTGTGGAGAAAACTGATCTATGAGAAGCGGAATATTCATGGGGATAATGCGGAAATGTTAGACGCTTTAATCAAAGTTTTATGTCTAACTATCGAGAGATATGTAATACGGAAGCAGACGGCGACGGCCTCCAGGCCGGAGCTCAACATTCCTTACAAAATGAAGCAGTATTTGGAGAAGCATGCTACCGAGCCGCTGACGCTGACCCATATCGCAGAACGTTACGGCATCAGCGTATCGACAGCCTCCCACTTGTTCAAGCAAGCGTTCGGGCAATCTCCAATGCGTTATGTCATTGAGATCAGGCTGTCTATTGCCTCAGAGAGAATTCTATACAGTGACATGAAACTGGAAGATATCGCCGAAGCCTCCGGGTTTCGCAGCTATCCTTATTTCTGCCGCGCCTTCCGGGCTCATTTTCACGCCAGTCCCAGCAAATACCGTGTTCGGAATCAGCTTCACAAGGCAGAGAATCCTTAATTGGAACGAAGCAGCTATATATTGCCGCTGCTCCCCGCTACAGCCTCAGGCGGTATTGATGCGGAGACACGCCCATAATCCGTTTGAACAGGCTAATAAAATAAGAGGTGCTCGTAAACCCTACCTGCTCGCCGATCACTTCTACGGATTTGTTCGTCGTTTGAAGCAGACTGCAAGCCTGCTGCATTCTGCGGGCTGTCAAATAGCCCGTAATATTGCTACCCGTCTCTTGCCGAAACAGCCGGGACAAATAAGATTTTGACATGTGGAGCTCGTCCGCAAGCAGCTCCAGCTGAAAGGGCTCCCCGTAATGATTTTCAATCCATGCCATAACACGTTCCGATTGGCGAATCGGCTTCATATGTTCCTCCTGCCTGGGCCCCGGAATAACCTTTCGTATAATTAATGACAGCACCTTCAACAAATAGAGCGCGCTCTGCTCATCCTTGCTGCTGGCGGAGGAAGCGAGCTGGCTATTCTGGAATGCGGAGCAAGCGGCATTCAACTCTTCATTGCAATCGATCATATCTATGCCCTGCAAAGCGATAAGCCCTTGAAGCATTCGTTTATAGACGTCATAAAGAGCCGGAAACGGCTTTAAGTAGCCCTTCATAAATACAGGGTCGAAATGAAAAACGCTGCGTTCATACGGCCGGCTTTCATCCACTTCCGCATAGACATTATGCAGCTGATAGGGTTGAAAATAAAACAGCATGCCCGGCTTAAGCTCGTACGTCTTCTGATTGACGGTAACCGAGCCGTGTCCCTGATGCACAGCCAACACCTCGAAGCCCCGATGCCAATGATAATACCCTTCGAAATCTTGCTGCGACCAGTTGCGGTATGACCAAAGAAAAGATAGTCCCCCGTAGTCCATTTCCTGAAACAGCGTCCCCTTCATTGACTGCACCCCTTCATTTCAACAAGTCAACAGAACAACATTTTTAACCATTGTAGCGTAACTTTGTCCATTTGTCAGAGACTATAATGATAGCAAGCAGCTTAACCACAATAATGGGTAACGAGGGGGCTTACTACTAAATGAATCAGGCATACAAAGAGAAAACATTGGCGCAATTAACCGAAAAGGTAGAGCGCATGATAAACCAAATTGGAGATAAAACGCCTCATGTGGCAAAAGCCAACGGCATCTATGACAGCACAGACGATAATTGGTGGACGTCCGGCTTCTGGCCCGGCCTGCTTTGGGTTATGCATGATGCAACAGGGAAAGAGTCATTCAAGGCAGCCGCTTGGGAATGGGACGCTAAGCTGGAGCGCTGCTTCTGCGAGCATCCCGTACAATTGCATCACGATGTCGGCTTTCAGTTTCTGCCGACTGCTGTCATTAAATACGAATTAACGGGCAATCAGGAAGGTCTGCGAAACGGCTTGGAGGCGGCAAACTTCCTCGCGGGCCGCTTCAACGTGAATGGAGAGTTTATTCGTGCGTGGAACGAGCAAGAGGCGCTCGGCTGGGCCATTGTTGATTGCATGATGAATATCCCCCTGTTGTTCTGGGCAAGCCGCATGACCGGCGACCCGCGTTACAAGCATATCGCGATACGTCACGCGGACACCTTCCTCCGTTACGCCATTCGCGAGGACGGCTCGGTATGTCATATTTTATCTTTTGATCCGGAGACGGGCGCGTTTATAGAACCGCTGGGCGGTCAAGGCTTTTCCGGCTCCTCAGCGTGGAGCCGAGGCAATGCCTGGGCCCTTTATGGCCTCGCGATTGCTTACCGATGCACCGGACTTGAGCGTTATTTGCACGCGGCGAAGCGGGTAGCGCATTACTTTGTCGCTGCCCTGCCGGAAGACTATGTGCCGTATTGGGATTTCCGCGTAGAAAACATAGAAAACGAGCCGCGCGATACTTCCGCTGCCGCCATCGCAGCATCAGGTCTGCTCGAACTTGCTGAGCTGGTTCCATCCGCGGAACGCAGGATCTATAACGCGGCTGCCGAGAAAATCCTGTATTCACTTAGCGAGAATTATGCGACCTGGGACAATCCGGACCATGAAGCGATTCTTCTCCAAGGCACCGGGCATAAGCCTCAGAACGCCAACATCAATGTATCGCTTATATACGGAGACTACTACTTCGTGGAGGCCTTCGCCAAGCTTAACGGCTGGAGCCATCGGATCTTTTAGCCTGCCTCATGTCGTTTATTGTAGAGACATTTTTTGATCTTTGCACTATGGAATACGAATCATAAGAAAATATAGCCTCCATCACAACTCTCACTGAGGTTTTGGAGGCTTCCTCATTACATATTTGTATCTGTCCCTTTCTGTTACTATCTATGACCCAACTATTTTTTCTCCCCTTGTATTCTTGAATCCAGACAACGCCGCGTAGGTTCTGAGATTTTAGTGATTTTAGAGTCGCGCCAAAAAGCTGCTTGCCATCGAGGCAATACGCGCATGGCCCTGTTCATTAGGGTGCAAACGATCTGAAGTGAGAACGGAAAGTGTGAAGCGGTTGAACCCACTCTCGGCATATAAGTTCAGCACAGGCAAAGCATATTCAAGGCCTATTTCCTGAATGACCTCGACATAATCAATCAGTCGATGGCCAGCCTGGTTGATGGAGTGTATGTCAAAGCCGTCCTTATCACGCTGCAGAGGCGTCCATAAGCTCAGACGGCATGCGGGATTTTTCGCAAGAATATCCTCGACTAATTCGATATATGCCCCATAGAACGTATGAATATTTCGATCTTCCTTCCGTCCTATAGGTTTGTCCAATCGAAAATCATTGGTACCCGCAAAGATAGTGACACAATCATAACCAAGCTCCATCTTGCGTCCTATATGCACGGTTGCACCATAATCCTTGTCACCGCCTGCAGTAAGCGGGCATCCGTTTTGTCCTGCATTCGTAATAACGGAGAAGCCTAATGCCGCACCTACCAAGGGTTGATAGCCATTAGCTGCTGTAATACTATCACCCAGTGCACACCAGCTTTTTCCATACCATCGTCGTTCATCTTTTATAAGCTCCATTTTCTTCTTTCC
The DNA here is from genome assembly GCF_059383875.1 of Paenibacillus sp. JT22N7. NCBI lineage: Bacteria > Bacillati > Bacillota > Bacilli > Caryophanales > Paenibacillaceae > Paenibacillus > Paenibacillus sp. JT22N7. The sequence continues at coordinate 352,462 of NZ_JBXENY010000002.1, read as the reverse complement.
CCCTAATAATCCGTTTTCTCTATTATAAAATGTAGCCATCGATGATAAAGTTTAATTTTAGTTTAAACAATAATGAGTACATGATACGATAGGTGTATACATCCCGAAAAATAGAGGTACATTTCCCTGCCCATTCGTAAGCCGGTTAAATAAAATCAGATTCGCAGCCTGAGAGCGGCACGTATCATCTCCTATCCGATTGAACGCAAGCGATTCATACTTGTAAAAACCCAACAATCAGTTAAGCTGATTCACTATGCCCCTACAGCTATCATCTGCGGAGTCAGTGGAGCTGCAAAAATTAGAACAAGCTTAAGCACTTTTTCTGCTTAAGCTTAATAATAAATCAGGTAAATGAGCTACTTAAATAGTGCATCCTTACAACCGACACACAGCACTCCACATGTAAGGAGTGCGTGAATGGAACCAAGCCTTCACCAATCCATATTTCCATGCATCATTGTCGCATATCGTATAGCTCGCGACTAGTTCCCCATATCCCCCGAAAGCAACTAATCTTATTCCGTTGCCGCCTCGTTCAACTCCTGTTCAATCACAGCTTGGATGGCCTCGTAATCGAACGGATTCCCTATTCTCTTGTTGTTAATCATAATGGTCGGAGTCTGCAAAATATTAAAATCCTTCACGAGCTGCTGATCTTGATCGACCCGTGCCTGTATTTCTTCCGAGCTCAGCAGGGCTTTGAACTGGTCCTTGTCCAAATCCGGAACGGACGCCTCTGCAACCTGCATCAGCTTCTCTACTGTAATCCAAAGTCCGTCATGGTCTGCATCCGGCTGCTCCGCAAACAAAGCTTCATGGAAATGCCAGAAATCGTCCGGATTCGATTCAAGCACCGCTTCCCCAGCCAAAGCGCCTAATGCTGATTCTGCCCCATGAAATAGAACATTCACATACGAGAACGAGGCTTGTTTCGTATCTACATAATCTTTCTTTAATTGCGGCCAAATCTGCGAGCTCCATGCTTTGCAGGACGGGCACTTGTAATCTCCGAACTCTACGATAGAAACCTTGGCGGCCTTATCCCCCCATGTAGGCTGGCTGGAAATGGGCGGAGCCTCTGCTGTTTCCTGCTCGATGCCCGTCCGGCTTTTGGAAATCTCGTTAATGGCGAACAGCGCAATAAAAACAACGACAATGACTAAGGTGTACCAAACTAATGTCCTTGATTTCACATTTTTCTTCTTCATCCTGCTTCTGCCCCCTGTACTATTCATAAAATTGCAGCGCTTCGTACAAAAGCTTTTACATCCAATTTAAAGAAGAAATCTCAATTCACCTTAACATATGAGCAATTATTCATCAATCGTCAAACTATATAGAAATCTTGAAAAAACTTCACTACCTGTTGTTAGGGCTACTTCTTAAATAGCAGTATGCCATTCCCACAACGATCATGAAAACACCTATGATATAATAACGAACATGAGTATGAAATGAATTAACAGGCGGGGATGCAAATGAAATTGGAGCGATTGATCTCCATAATCTACAAGCTGCTGAATAACAAAGTTTTGTCTGCCTCGATGCTGGCTGAAGAGTTTCAAGTTTCCCAAAGAACCATCTATCGGGATATCGATGTGATTTGTGCTGCGGGGTTCCCGGTCGTATCCTATCAGGGAATGCATGGCGGATATGGCATAATGGATGGTTACAAAATGGATAAAAGCTTGCTCGGTTCTTACGATGTCGATTCGCTGATCACCGTGCTCAGCAGCCTCGCCACCGTGTTTGACGATGAGCGTGCGCAGGGAACCATTGAACGGCTGCAAACAATCGGGCCCGAGCATCAGACCCCGAGCCTATCTGTCGATCTTGAAACGCGCCGGACGGAACCTGACGCACTTCGCCATTTGCGCACAGGCATTACGAAGCGAAAAAGCGTCCGCTTTGACTATATCAATGCAAATAATGAACGTACGACCCGGGATATGGAGCCGATGTGGCTGCATTTCAAATATAGCAATTGGTACGTTTATGGATTCTGCCGAACACGGCGGGATTATCGGGAGTTTCGACTATCCCGGATGATGAATTTATTTTTGACCGAGGAAAGCTTTCAGCCACATCAAGTGGCACCTAAAGAAGCTGCTATCTCAACTAAAGAATGGCACGATCAGCTGCAAGATGTGGTAATTCGAGTGGGGCCGGAGGCTTTGGCCGAAGTGATGGATCAATTTCACCAGGCTGATAAACAATTTCACGCCGATGGAAGCATGACGATGCGAATTCCTGTTTATAAGCCATTAGAAGCCCGTTGGCTTTGGTCGATTCTGCTGGGTTTTGGGAGTGGCGCAGAAGTCCTTGAGCCCTATGCACTGCGAGGGATCTTAAAAAAACAACTGCAAAATACACTCCAACTCTATGAAGAAGTATGACGAACTATTGTCATACTTCTTTTTTTATTATAACAACAGAAACAAAATCAAAAATTTATGAGAAGTCAAAAGGAGACGTTATGAATGTCGAAGCATCCGGTACAAATGTTTGAATATCACACATGGCCAATCAAACTATTTTCGGGAGAATCAAGAAACTCCCATATCGCAAATGGTACTGTATAGGATCAACCACACAACCTACCACATGGGCAATATTTCTACAATGCTGCGTCAGCTCGGCCATGCATTTGCCATGAACGACCACTCCCTTTTTTTGGTAAAAGTAAATGTGTATGAAAAATAGAGTTGCTCGCAGATTTGGAAGATCATTCCTTTTTTCACGGACTGAGATTCCGCTATTCTGGCTTTTGATCCGATTTCGGACCGTACGCGGACAGGAAATCCGTTATTGCCCTCATTATCCTGTCAAAATGGCTTTTGGCAGCGCATTAGCGGCTCCTGAGTCCGCCACTTGTGCCTTACCCATTGTTATTTTAAAATAGCGTCTGCTGTGTCCGCCAAATCTATCTTTGTGCAGGGATCAAGCCCCTGATACGGAAAATTCCGAAGCCCTAAGCTCGAAACTGCCTTGCGGTATATAGTGTAGGTTTACATTCATGTGGAGAAGCATTCCCGCCAGTAGCAGGAATACGCGAGAAGCTACAATCGATCAGCAGCTGGCTCGCTTGCTTTTACAAACACGCACCCTTATACAAAAAAAACGATTTTTCGAATAGGAGAAATAATCATGTTCAATGTCTTACAGGAGATTAATTGGATTGCCGTTCTGCTAGCTGCATTAGCAACCTCTATTTTGGGAGGCGTTTGGTTTACTATTATTTTTGGGAAGGCTTATGCTCGAGCATTAGGAAAAGAAGGAACACCCACTGAAAAACCAGCTCCCCTTTTTATCGCGGGACCATTTGTCTGTGGTTTAGCAACTACAGTTACCATGGCCATTTTGATCTATGCTTTCGATATCGAATCCTTGGTTAATGCGCTAATCTTTGGTGGCATTGTTGGTGTTGGATTGTTGGCTTCAACGACCGTCAATACGGCGATCAACCCAAATATGCCTCGCCCGCTGTTATACGGACTAATTAGCGGAAGCTATTTTTTACTTTCAGGTTTGATTATTAGTGTAATTATTGTAGCTATGAAATAATTTCTGCGAAAAATAAATCGCCTTTTCTAGTATGGAGACCAGTATCCTTACATCGTCTTGCTTATTACTTCAACATCGACTAGGGTCACAGGCATTATAATGATAATAACGACTCTCCATACCTAGAAAGGAGGAACTTACTTTGTCTATCGATATTGAAAATCTATTGGCAATAACATCGCGAGAAGCTTTGAGAATTTGGCTGCAGGAAAACGGACAGACCGAAAAATTTTGTTGGGTAGTCGTAAGCATGGCGCCAAACCCGGATACGTTGCTGTATTTGGATGCAGTCGAGGAATGTTTGTGCTTTGGATGGATTGATGGGGTAAAAAAGAAAATTTCTGAATCCCAGCTGGCGCAGAGACTATCTCCTAGAAGCAAAAAAAGCTCATGGACTGAATTGAATAAAGAACGCGTCCGCCGCCTCGAAAAGCTGGGATTAATGAGCGACGAAGGAAGAAAGGTGCTTCCTGATATGGAGCCCCATTCCTTTAAAATAGATCGCGTTATAGATCAAAGGCTGAAAGAAGACCCGCAAGGATATGAAAATTTCAGCGCATTTCCAGCTCTTTATCAAAGAGTTCGAATCGATACGATACAAAGCTATAAAAATCAGCCATCCTTATTTGAAAGCAGATTAGACAAATTTATAGCCAACACGAAAGAAAATAAAATGTACGGTCAATGGCATGATAATGGGCGCCTCCTGGATTATTAAGCTGCCCTATAGCTCGAATAGAGAGAAATGGTTTGTTAAGGTGATCTCCTTACCTCTAATCCATATCCAAATGAGCAGACCGCCCCCTTCGGGCGGTCTGCTCGCATTTCCAATAACATTTGCATCGTTTCATATTTGTATCATTTCATATTTGAACTCAAGCCCTCGAATGATAAGTTTCATTCAGTTTCATTCCGTTTCATTCACTCATTGGCGAGGCATACTACAGCTTCCCCAGCAAATTCGCACGTATTTCTGCCAGCTCCTGCTCACGCACCAGCTTGCCATTTTCAAAAATCGTCCTCAGCGCGTCTTCGTGCTTCCTTGCCTCATATTGCTGCACGCTTAAATCGTCAGTGAGCGTCAGCACGCCGTCCTGCTCGGTTACGAGCACGAGTCCGGTTTGCGATTTTTTCACTTTGCCGATATCGGTTGCCGGGTCTTTGAAAATTTTGCGCTCTTCGCCGTTAATAATCGTAAACGTCGATTTCAGCGCAAAGCCGAACGTATCTCTCGTATTGTACTGGTACGTGAACGAGCCGATACCGAACACCATATTTGTGGAAGCAAAGCCCTTCGCCGCCAGCTTCTCGCAAATTTCGCGGCAGCGGCTGATCGTAATCGCATCCCCATAAATCGCGCCAATGTGGCTGTCGAGCTGCTTAAAGCCCTTCTCCGTCACTGTGCCGCCGAAAATATCCCACAAAATTTCAATAACGCCTTTGCGCTCAAATGGATGCTGCGAATCGGGATCGCCGCAAATGATTTTGACCGGATCTCCACTGTCCGGGCGAATGACAACCTTGCCGTCGCGGGCGAGAATATCCTCTTTAAGCCCTCTGACCACCACATCGAGCACGCTCCACAAATCCCATGTATCCGAGACAATCGAGACGAATCCATTCGGATACACCTCATTGATCAAATAGCGGTACGACGCCATTTCATCGGTGCCATGGGCGCACATGACGCTGTGCTCGGTCGCTGGAATCGAGGTGCCTACCAGCTCTTTTTCCATATTCGCGCCATAAAATTGCTCCAGATACAAAATCGCCGGAACCGTATCCGTTCCCGTGAACGACAGCAAATGCCCGGCGCCGCTGCCCTTCGCCGCTTCCAGCGAGCTCATGCCCCGCATCGAAAAATCATGCCCCTGAAAAGGCACGCCCGACGTATCGCCGTTCGTCTGCAAAGCGTATTGCTCCAATATTTTGCGGTACTCGAAAGCTATCGTCGCACTCGTCGTCGGCATCCAAAGCTGGCACGACATGAGCGTCTCCAAATAATTGGTTACCCAGAAAAAGTCAGGATGCGTATTTTCAATCGTCAGCATCGGCACTTTAACCGGAACGATTAAGCCTTCCTCAATCGCCTTAACGCGAATCGGCAAGTAGCCGAGTTCATGCAGCGCAGCGATGTGCGAAGCATCCGGATCAGCATCGCCCAGCGCAAATTTCAGCACTCTGCGATACTCCTCCACAACGTCTTCCTTCGTTCTTGCGAAAAAATACTCATTGAAATAGTCGATCAAATATTCCTTAATGAAGGCTTGAAAACCAAAGGCGACCACTTCCTCCACGCCTTCCAGCCGACTTGTACGGGCGGTCCAGGTCGAGTAGACGAGTTCCGTCCCTTTTGGATACTGGTTTTTGTGGCTGATTTTATAAAAATCGCATAGCAGTGTCGCAGGGTAAGCTGTCTTCGTCGTCATTTTAAACCTCTCCCCATTCAAAAAGTTTTATTTTCTCATGTCCCGCTTCATTTAGCATCGTATTGGTCGTAAACACTTTATCGACGAGCGGCGATTCGAGCAGCTTGCCCTTATGAATCGAAGGCTCGCAGTGCCCTACAAGCAAATAAATTTCCGCCGCGCCCAAGCCTTTAAGCTTCTCCGCACTGCGCATAAACGTTCCCCCGTAGGAGCAAAGATCATCGACGATAATCGCCTTAAAGCCAACGCTTGCCACCTGTCCAACTACATCAAGCCGTTCTATTTCGCCCGTCTGAAAATTCCGCGCCTTAAAGCCGACCAGCTCGTTATAGCCGCGAACTTTGCTGTAGCGCTTCTGCGCCCCCGCATCCGGGAAAAATAAATAGTCGGACGCACGGTCAAAGCCCGTTGCCTCAACGACAAGGTCCAGCAGCTCAATCGTCGGATACCGTGCCGAGCAATTGTTCAGCAGCGCTAGCGTCACATCGGAATGCGGCTCCAGCACCGTCACATGCTCAAATGCCAAGGAGTTGATCAGGCCGCTTACGTATTTCAAGGTAAAAACAGAGGTTCCCTCAATCCGGTCCATCCGGCTGTAGGGCATATAAGCAATCGTCAAGCCCGCCTGCACCTTCCGGTTGTCTAAATATTGCTTCACGAACATCAGCTTAATCAAGTCGCTGTCATTGTCATATTTAAAAGCAAGCGTATTCTGCTCGGCTATCAATGCCGTAATCGCATCACCATCGACAAGCGTTTCCCCGTTGGGGAACGTTTTGAACACAAGCTCCACGCCATTCAGCTTGATCATCCTGCTCACTCTCCTCGCTGCTTCGTAGTTACCTTCTAAATCTGCCGTTCCGCTCCGGTACGCTTTGATACGCTCAAATCGTTCTACAATCTCTACTCTATCTTTTATCCGTAAATCGACAGCTGCGGCTCTAGCCCCGTAAACCGGTATAGCTGAGCCGGGCGCTGCGAATACTGATTGGAGGACTTTAACGCCCCGGCCGCATCCACGACTTTCTCAATAATGCCGCTGCGGCTTTGCGTCGAGGTGATTTTCCGAATAAAGTTTTGTTCTGCAAAATCCGGCACGACCGCTTGTATGACCTGATACAGCTCGGCAATCGTGAATTCATCCGGTAAAAAAGCTTTCGCTATCGTCGTCGTCAGCATCTTCCGTTGAATTTGAATCAGCGCATCTTGAATTAAGATGCGGTGGTCAAAGGCAAGCGGCAGCTTCAGCGCCTCCTCTACCGGAAACAGCTGCACCTCCGAGGCATCGACCGCCGCCTGCCGATTTGCAAGCTGCTGCTCACCCACGAGTGCAAGAAATGCATGTGAAATCATCCAGCCCCGCGGATCGCGTCCAGGCGCACTATATACGTTAAAATATTCGAGATGAACCTCGATAACCTGCGTCTCTTCCAAAAGCTCACGTCTGGCACATTCCTGCACCGTTTCCGTTTCCAGTGTAAAACCGCCCGGCAGCGCCCATTGCCCTTCGAAAGGCCAAATGTTACGCTTGATGAGCAGCACCTGCAGCTCATGATGCGGCAAAGCTTTCTTAACCTTGCTGCGCTGGGTTGAAACAATCGTAAAGATCACGATGTCCGTCGGCGCTCCGTCCGGCGTTCGGTAATGATCCGGCGAATAATTGGATTCATTTTCGATCAAGTGCTTCACTTCCTGCTACGATTTAATTTTCTATTTGATATTATCATTATGACATTATTAAATCATTTGTCAACCCTTTGAATGATTTTTAGGCTATTCCTTCCCATATGTTTATACAAGAACGCTACTGACAATCTGTTGTCAGTAGCGTTCTTGTATATTCAACGTATAGTTACGAAAGGGAGGCTCACACTTTCAAAATGGACATGAACAACGACGCTTTTATTTTTGAAACACCGCTTATTGAAGGCTTGATTCTTCGAAGAAGAAATCGATTTATTATGGAAGTGGCGATCGACGGCGTCATTTATGATTGCCACTGTCCTACTACAGGACGCATAGGCAGCATCGTATTCCGCGATATTCCCTGCCTGCTTTCCAAGAGCAAAGACTTAACCAGAAAAACCCTCTACACCGTAGAGGCCATTTCACTCGATTTGCTGTCTGAGCCAAATAAATCTTGGATCGGGATTAATCAAAATGCGGCAAACCGCTATGTGGAACATTTTCTGAAAAATGGCCAGCTCTCTGCTATGGTCAGCAGTGATAGCGTGAAACGGGAACAAAAGCTCGGCAATTCCAAGCTTGATTTTCTTGTAGGGAATACTTACATCGAGGTCAAGACCCCGCTTACAACTTTACAGGTTGAGAAAAAAGACCATATCACGACCGCAAAAGGAAGTGAATTCAATTCCTTCGAACGTTTCCTTAAGCATATTGGCCAGCTTGAAGCCAGCTTAGAAGAAAATGATAGAGCTATACTGTTCACTTGTTTTATCTATGATAGTCCAGGATTCAGAGGCTCTAAGAACGGCAAATACAGCAGCTATATTAGAGAATCCGTTGAATCTTCTATAAGAGGGGGAGTTGAAATCTGGCAGGGAAACTTCAAAATTACAGCTACCGAAGTGAGCCTTATCCGGTATTTCGAAACCACAACAGATATGATGAACTAATGCGGCTGCTCAAAAAAATTAAATAAAGGGGGCCGCTGCAAATTGAATAAAACAGAACGCTTGTTATCGATCGTTCTAGAGCTGCAGCGAAACAAGGTGCTGAAGGCTGAGGAACTGGCAGAGATGCTGGAAGTTAGTCCTAGAACGATTTATCGGGATGTTCAAGTGTTAAGTGAATCCGGTGTGCCCATCATCGGTGCGACTGGATTAGGTTATTCCTTAATGAATGGCTATTTTTTGCCGCCAGTGAGTTTTACTGTAGAAGAAGCAGCAGCGCTTTTGATTGGAGCCGAATTTGTAGAACAGCGTTTTGATCCTGTCTACAGCAGGAGCGCCCGCTCTTCACACGGGAAAATCGAAGCTGTATTAACGGAGCCCATCCGCGACGAAGCGGATCGGGTACGCGATAATATCCTTCTTCTTCACAAAGAAAATGAACCAGAAATAGGCGAACGGGAGAAGGCTTACGTGGCAGCCATCCGTACCGCCATGCTTGAAGGCAAGAAAATCCGCTTTGAATACCACAAACGAGCGGCACAAGCGAATGAAAAACATGAAATGCTGCGAACGGTTGCCCCTTACGGGCTCGTCCTTGATGAACAAAATGGCTGGCTGTTAGTTGCCCATTGCGACTTGCGGAATGACATTCGCCATTTTCGGGTATCGCGAATAAAAGAGCTTGCCACTATGGATGATACGTTCCAGCTACCTAGCAGCTTTCACCTGCACGACTATCAGCCGAAGGATGACCGCAACGTCAGCGTCCATGTGCTTTTTAATGCGAGCATCGCGGATAAAGTGAAAATAGCAAACAACTATTATATGGAGAATGCCCGATTGAACGCCGATGGATACTACGTCACCTTTCGCGTTCGACAACCGGAAGATCTGCTGTCCTGGCTCCTTGGCTGGGGCGCAGATGTTAAAATCCTTGAGCCCGAAGCTTTCAAACTCCGTATGAAAAAAGAAATCGAAAAAATGTTGAAACGTTACTGACAGTCTAGTGTCAGTAACGTTTTTGTATAGTGTAGATAGGCATGAGGTTGCCGTATTGAAAAGGAGGAAACCAAAATGAACGCAACAAAAGAAACGATATTGGTTACAGGCGCAGGCGGAAATTTAGGAAGATTGGCCATTCAATGGCTGCTCGAAAATTATGATGGGCCGATTATAGCAGCTACCCGCACCCCAGAAAAACTTTCGGATCTTGCCGACCGCGGAGTTAGCGTACGGCATGCGGACTTCGACCAGCCTGAGACGCTGGCCGATGCTTTTACCGGGGTGCAGCGTCTGCTTTTGGTAAGTACGGATGCGCTTGAAGTGCCGGGTCATCGAATCAAGCAGCATTCGAATGCCATACAAGCTGCGGTTAATGCGGGAGTAAAACATATTGTCTATACATCGTTCTTAAACCCTGAGCCCGGTACAGCGAATTTAACGGCGGGAGACCACTACAGCACGGAAGAGGCTATTAAGAACAGCGGCCTGTCTTATACGATTCTTCGCAGCAATCTGTACGCCGAGAATCTGCTTCAATCCTTGTCGCATACGGTCGCTACAGGCCAATACGCTGCTGCTATCGGCGAAGGCAAAATCGCTTATGTGACACGCAAGGATTGTGCTCATACAGCCGCAGCTGCACTCGCTTCCTCAAACACGGACAAGCACACACGGAATGTAACTGGGCCAGAAGCGCTATCCGGTTATGATATCGCTCAAATATTGAGTGACATCGCTAAGAAAGACATTGTCTATATTCCAATCGAGACCGCACAGCTCGTTGGCATGTATGAATCGTTTGGCGTTCCGAATGCTGTAGCGCAAGCATTAGCTTCCTTCGATACCGCCTCGGCCAGAGGGGAATATGATCAGACGTCAACAACGGTTCAAGAGCTGACTGGTCAAGCTCCTACAAGCTTGAAGCCATTTTTGGACGAGTATTATTGGAAGACGGTTACGGTCTGCTAAAAGAATAGAGCGCAAAAAAGCGGGAGCTGCTTCTTTTCAAGAGCAGCTCCCGCTTTTTTAACCATCCTCGCTTCTTCCCTTAAAGCCGCGGATCTACCGAATCCGACTCCATGGATAAAGCGGCAAGCACACATTCATGAATTCGATCCACCGATTCCTTGCGAATAAACCGTTCAACCGACTCCAGCCCCAGCGCAAATTCCTTGAGCGCATAACGCTCCTTTTTGCTTGTTTTGCGCTGCTTCAGCCTTTGCAAGTTTTCGGGCAGCAAATAATCCATCCCATAAATAATATGCAAATACTTTCTGCCTCTTACTTTAATGGCCGGCTGGATCAGCCTTCCCTTATGTCTGGCGACAAAATACTCCGGCTTAATAACAGCTCCTTCATGCCCTTGCTCCGTCATTTCCTCCCACCACCGAATCGCCGCAAGCTCGCTGGTTTCATCGGTCACAACCTTGTATTCTGTTTCCATGAACAGCTCCGAGCAAGCGGCGAGCTCTCGTGCATGCTCCATATGCCAGCTGTGCTGTTCGCTTTGGAAGCTTGCTGTACTGTGCGCCAGCGTATGGAAAGGCGCAATTCGGATGCCTTCCAGCCCGTTCGTATCCCAGCAATACTGCTGGAACGCCTGGTCGAACGTCTCGGCGTTGCCCAGCTTGATTTCCAGCTCATCGATCCAGTGCTGCACGGCTTTGCCTGCATCTTTCGCCTCCCGCAGCTTGGCGAGCTTGGCTCGTCTGTCCATCAGCGAAGCTTCCGCCACATGGGCATATTGCGAAGCAATCAGTTCCCGCGCCTTTAAATTCCACGGTACAATTTCTGTATCCAGCAGCACTAAATCCGTACCGTAACGGTCAAAATACTCCGCCTTCGTCAAATCGCCATTCAGCTGCCGCAGTACTTGTTCCTGAAGCATAGACTGGAAAAATGCTCTGCCCGTTCTCGTATAAATGACGCCCAGCGTCTCACGGCCGACATACGGTACTGCTGCGGCTTCATTTCGAAACAGCAGCACGATGGCTCTGCTGCCCATATGTTTTTTCTCCATGATCATTTTCTCTACGCCTTGTGAACGATAGTAGGCGAAAGCTTCGACCGGATGCTCCAAAAACCGCTCATCCTCAGCCGTCATTGGCGGCGGGCTCATCGTTGGCGGAATATACACCAATTCCTCCAGCGGCACCGTAAAGTGCGATACCGTATCAATCGCAGCTTTAACGAATTCGCCCCGAACCGCTACATCTCCATAAGAGGATGTCAGCACCGAGTAGCCCTCAATATATTTTCGCAAATTCGGCTGCTTGAACCGATTCAATTGACCCTCTAGCAAAGGATTGCGAGCTTCCCCGGCATAATTTTCACGCGCCTTTACTTGTACGAACTGCTTCTCCGGGTAACGATATGCGGTCAAATGTCCGCCAAATACGACGCCTTGATCAATATTAATCGTTTGGTTCGTTATCGTCGGCTCGACTCGCGGATCATGTCCCCAGACGATGAGCTCGCCGGATTCATGTTCGTTGTACCATTCCTTGCGCAGCGGTTTGCCCTGGGCATCGGTACCATCGGACTCCCCATATCGACAGTAGTCCTGAATTTTAGCGGACTGTTTGCCAATATAGCTGTCACGAATGCCCGCATGCACCACAACGAGCTGTCTCACGCCATCGCAGCAAAAGACGAGCTGAGGGGGCGCTTGCAGCAAAAATACTCGAAGCCGCTCCTTGAGCATATTCGCCGCTTCTTCACCATGCTCCCGCTCATATTCCACAAGCTCCGCTGCGGTTTTCTCATCACCATGGCTAAGCTCGACCTGCCTGCCATCCAAAAATCTAGCCAGCTTCCAGCCATGATTGCTGTCCGTCATATAGGCAAGTCCCGCTTCAACATGCTTGCGCCACCATTCCATCGCTGCTAATGATTCCGGCCCACGGCTCATCACATCGCCGACCGATACAGGTATCCTGCCTTCCGGATGACGGAAAAGCCCGGCCTCGTCAGGTGCATAACCAAGCTTGCCCAGCAGCTCTAGCTGCTCCTGAAAACAGCCATGAACGTCGCCGATAATATCAATTCCTTGTCCGACCTCATGAACGAGCGGGTTAGCCTTGCGCTCGAATGCAATATTTATAAGCTGTGCTGCTTTTATGACATAACTGGCATCAAACCCTTCCAGCTTCAAGCTGCGCAGCGACCGCTTGAACAAATGCGCTTGCTTCTTCACCCGCTGCTTGCCCCTAGGAAACTCGCGCTCGCTATCCCTGCGCAGCAGTTCCTCCTCTGGGGTATCCAGCACAAGCGCAACGACTGGAACGTGCTGCTTCCGCGCAAGCTCCACATAACGTTTGCGGTCTTCCTCATATAAATGCGTGGCATCGATCAGCGTTAATTTATCCAAGCGGCAGCGCATCGCAATGATACCCTCCATCGCTTCGAACGCTTTTGCCGAAATATGCTGATACTGCTTGTAAATAATATCGGATTCCAGCTTGCTGCGGCTGGTCCAATCCATAAACTCCACATCGCCAACAAGCATTCGGAACTGATCTGAAGACACAACCTCCGTCTGCTTGACCTTACCCGCTGCAATCAGCGTCTGAAGCAGCGTCGTCTTGCCGCTGTTCGATGGGCCAACCAGCAATACAATACCGGCATGAGGGAGCCGAATCACCCTTTTACCCTGTTCGCTCATGACCGCTGAGCCCCCTCTACCTTCGTAAATACAGCCATCTGTGTGGGCTGTCCGTACTGTCTATCCGCATCGCCGACTCCGCATATATGGACCGAATAGCCGAATGGCTCGCCCCATTTTTCACACCACACACGGAATTGCTCCCGCGTCCATTCGAAGCGATGATCGTTATGCCTCATTTCATAATCGTCCAGCTCATACAGCGTGTTATATTCCTTATTCGGCGTCGTAACGATCCAGCTCTGCGGCTTGTAGCGCGATGCAATCATTTCGATAACCTGATCAATCCGAAAGGCATCAATATGCTCAATAACCTCGCATAATACAAACACATCTTTGCCACACAACCATTCATCATAATAAAAAAGCGAGCCAATAACAGCCTGCGGAACGATCGTCCCCTGCTTGCCCTCAAGCTTTGCAAAACGTTCTAAGGCGCGAATTTGCGATTTGCCCGAAGGCTCTACCGCCACAATTGACTTCACGCCTTTCACTCCTCCAAGTCTTGCTGCAAGTTTCCCTTCCCCAGAGCCCATATCTACGATAGACCCATGCTGAGGCAGCGACTCCACCACCTTGGCTATCGCTTCATAACGGAGTTCGTTCAGCCTTGTTTTGCGCGGCGGCTCCTCTTCTTTTTCCGCTAGGGAAGACGCGCTGAGCCGTATCTGCTGAGCCTCCGGCCGCTGTTCCGTTTTTTGTACAAGCTCGCGATTAAACTTCATAATCAGCGGGCTGAAACGCAGCGTGCGCCGAATAATAAGCTCGCGCTGCGGATGCGCTGCCAGCCAGCCTTCGCCATACCGATGCAGCTTATCCGCCTCCTCCTCGCCAATAAAATAATGCTTATAGTCGTCCAGCATCGGCAGCATAATGAACAGCTGGCGCAAGGCGAGCTGAAGCGTCTGCTTGCCAGAGAGCCGAATAGTCCGCGCCGAGCTGCGGCTTTTCAATTGAAACGGATAAGCGATGTCCGCCCTTTCAATTTCGACCTCATAGTCAAGCGCCCCGAACAGCTCTTCAATTGTCCGGTCAGGCAAATTCGAGGCGAGTGGCCCGAAGGACAGCTCAAGCTGGAATGCATGCTGTACCCACTGGGCATAATCCTCCTTCGGCTTGCCGTTCAAAGCCGTACCCAACGCGGATCGCATGTAGGTACAGAACAAGCTGCTGACCACAAATTCACGGTCATTAATATAATGCGTAATATCATAGTGCTCTGGGCTGCCTTTATACAAATCGATTGGATCAGGCTCGGCAAACAGCAGTACCTCGGTTTCTTCTGGCGAGCTTATCGTATAAACGAGGCACACGCGCGCCTCTTTTTCCTTGCGTTCATATAAATGATCCGGGTGCTTGGAGAGTAAGAAAGAAAGCTTATCTGCATGCTCACCCCGTGCTTTTATCGTTAAAAACATGTTATCCCCCCTGACTACTTCCTTCATTTTCCTTGAAGCAAGCGTTTATGAACATGGCAGAAGTATTACGAAACATGCTTTTCCCGAGCACTTTTATAGTGAAAATATTGCCCGTTCCTACTATACGTGGACAACGCCAAAGAAGCATGTGCCGAAATCACACATGCTTGCTTAGAACTATTCTTAAGGCATCGCGGCCTATTCATGTAAATGCTAACTACTGCTCTGCCGCTTCCTAATTTCATTCACGCCCATAATAACTGCAATCAGCTCATAATCTCCGAGCTGGCGGGTTTCGTTCCACAAGCAATAAGCGCCGGATTGCATCCAGCCGCTCGTCTGCGCGAAGCTCGCAATCGTCTCCTCACGGCGGTTCATAATCACATACTCTTTGGAAAACGCTGGCGACTCAATTAAATAAAAGCCGCGCTCGCCCGCATCATACTCGAACCGCTTATTCATGAAGCTCATTCTTGGGCGCAGCACACCGAGCGGAGCGCCGTAGCTGTCGCTGACTTCCCATTTCATTGAGAAAAAACGAAATTTCGCCTCGCACATTTTCGTATCATTGGCATCATAAACTTCCAGCGAAGTGCTAAACGCACTTTTCAGATTAACCCATCCCGCAGACTGCCCCGTCTCATTCATAATGCCTGTACCGCCGGAATTGAATAAGTTGTCTCTGAAATATAAGGACATGCAGCCTCACTCCCCTTCTACGATGTCATCACCATATACGAAGCGCTCCAGCAGCAGCAGTTTCTCCTCATTCAGCTCGCCTGAATTATCAAAATCAAGCACCGAAGTGGCTGGAATCGGCCAATTCAGCTTGCGCGGTCCCAGCGAGCGGCTGAACGTTTCCCAATTGCCAAGCTTCCACTCATCAAGCTCCAAGCCCCGTTCCTGTATCCGGCTGCGATGCAGCTCCTGATCCCGCAGGGAGACGAGTACGACCCGCACAGCTACATCACGCAGGCTTGCACCGATGGCCGACAGCTCCTGCTCAATCCAAAGCGGATCAGCAGTTTCCTTCGTGAAGGGGCCGATGACGAGCGCGTCCGTGCCAATCGCTACATTTTCCAATGCTGCATCCATCGTAATCCGGTAGCCGAGATCGCGGCAGCGCACCTTATACAGCTCCGAATCACGGTCCTTCGGATCAAGTCCCGACGCCGTCATAATCGCCTCGGCCGCCGGACGCAGCAGCGTATCCATATCAAAAATCGCAGCGCCCTTGCGCCGAGCCAGCGCCTTGGCCAGCGTCGTCTTGCCCGCTCCCGCCCCGCCTAGAAAAAATACTAATTTTCGCATATGATTCGCCCCCACACTCTAATGATCATTACCCGCAAACCTGAACCAATGAACACGTTATCAACTCTATCTCTCTACTATAAACGATTTTCTCATCTACTGGTCAAAAAACACCCCTTAAATACCGAAAAAACCTCC
The DNA here is from genome assembly GCF_059383875.1 of Paenibacillus sp. JT22N7. Lineage (NCBI taxonomy): Bacteria > Bacillati > Bacillota > Bacilli > Caryophanales > Paenibacillaceae > Paenibacillus > Paenibacillus sp. JT22N7. The sequence continues at coordinate 336,300 of NZ_JBXENY010000002.1, read as the reverse complement.
AAAGCCGCATGAACTCGCGGCCTTGAAGGTTGCTCCAATAAACGGCCGCAGAAATGGCCTATCTATTGTGTTAGTGAACTTTAATATTCAGCACATCGCCGGCAAGCTGCGTATTCACGCCTGCTCCGTCCGTGCCAATCAGCCTGGTCACCGCAAGCGCGGTCACATCAGTTGGCGCGTCCGCTTTAATGCGGAAGGTCAGCTTGAACAGATTGCCGAGCGGATTGTTAAGACCGTCTCCAACATGGCTGCCTTTCAAGCTGATAATGCCAGCAGCCTCTAAATGCTCGTTAATGACGAATCTGCCAGTATCCAGCGATTCTGGCGTTCTTACAAGCTCCAATACAGTCGGATCGAATTCAATTCGGATGTTTTGCTTCGCAATGCCTCTTGGCACATTTTGCAGCGCATATACAACATCGAACGTTTGTCCCTTTGCCATTGCGTTTGGCCCGATTAAGGAAGCGCCGACCGAGCTGCGGTCATCCACAACCGGCGTCCAGTAATTTGGAATCGGCACATTCGCGAAATTCGTATCGGAAGCAAAATAGAAGCTCGTATACGTCGGTTGGTTATACGTCGTGTTTTGCCAAGCTACGCCTGTACGGTACTGCGAATCATGCATCAGCGTATAAAGCTTGCGGTCTGTCAGCTCTGTGCTCATATAGATACGGATAGCCGAGCTGTCCACGGTGCGCACCAGCATTTCTTCCCGCCAGTCTCCGAAAATATCGGCTACGAGCGAAGGCGTTCCCTTCGTATGATTGTTTGTGCGGGTTCCCGCAGCCGTCAGCAATCTGCCGCGTTTCCAATCATCAATCGTCGGTGTAACTTCCAAGGAGCCATTCACAATTTGCGTCGTCATATTGCCCGCCCATTTAATGTTCATATTCGTTCCAGGAGAGGTTGTGCTGATCTGCGTTCCATTTGCTGTCCATGTGCCGACTGCCCATGTCTCCAGCCCTCTATGATCCGGATCGATGTCGCCAACCATGCCGCGACCGGTATCCTTGCCGGTGTAGCCGCCATAAATGACTTCGCCTGTCTTAGCATCGCGCAGCGAGTAGCCATAAGGGGCATACGGTCCGCCCTCATGCACCATGAAAATTTCCAAGCCCGGACGGTCAGGATCAATATCTGCGACATGCAGCGCATCGCCATGGCCAAGACCTGCATACGTCCCCGGATTTGCGCTGCCCGGAGGCAAAATATCGCCCGAGCTGTATAGCAGCGTACCGTCATGGTCAATCGTCGAGGAGCCATAAATAATTTCCTGCTTGCCGTCGCCATCCACATCCGCCGTGCTCAGCGAATGCGCACCCTGCGTCGTAAGCGTTGCAAAAGCCGGATTCAGTCCCGGTCTGCCATGTGGCCCGTCATTAAACGGATTCGTCATCGGCACCCAGCCGCTATCGACAAACCAGTGCTCGCGCAAATGCTTGCCATCCCATTCATAAGAAACGAGCGTCGAGCGCGTGTAATAGCCGCGGGCAAATACCGCATAAGGCTTCGTGCCATCCAAATAAGCGACGCCTGCAAGGAAACGGTCTACACGGTTGCCCGGCTCAATCCGCGCCATCGCATAGTCGCCCCACATAAGGCCATCGTCATGACGGCCCGGCTTGTAGGGGATCGTCTCCAGCTCCTTGCCTGTCGCACCCTCAAACACGGTCAAATATTCCGGCCCGCTCAAAATAAAGCCTTCAAAATCACGCAGCTTATTGTTGCCGCTGCGCGCCGGCGCATACACGTCCATAAAATAATCCGTCAGCTCTTCCGCATCCTCGCGAGACAGGGGATACGCATACTTAGGCGCAATACCGAAGCTTTCTTCCAGCGTTGCCGGCCAATTGCCGTTTACGACTTCCTCATGCTTGTCCCAGTCCATGAACATATTTACGACATGCTCATAATAGCCCTGCTTGCTCACGCGGTAATCATCATCATGGCTGTACCCTGCTGCAATATCCTCCTGAGGCATCGTAATATATTTTTCGGAAGCGATGCCGCCGCTGCCATCGTATTTCGTTATTTTGGTGCCCGGCGCCGTTTTGAACATCATTTCCGCCTTGCCGTCGCCGTCAAAGTCATACACCATAAATTCGGTATAATGCGCACCAGCGCGAATGTTCGGCCCCAGCTCTATGCGGTAAAGCTGCGTTCCATCCAGCTCATAGGCGTCAATAATGACCTCGCCGGTGTAGCCTTTCTGCGATACATCCTTGGAGTTGGAAGGGTCCCATTTCACGATATATTCGTATTGCCCGTCTCCATCCACATCGCCGACGCTCATATCGCCAGCCGAATAGGTGAAAGCTTCGCCCACAGGCGTAACCCCATCTGCCGGTTTATTAAGCGGCAAATCGTAATAGCCATCGCCCCACGGCTTAGCTTCGCTGCTTCGTGCCAGCTCTTCCCCATCCACTACAGCCGCCACCTGGTAACGCGATGATGTGCTGCCCTGCGGGTCCGAATAGTTCGTGCTGTCCGTCACCGTCGCAATAAGCGCGCCATCCCGGTAGACGTTGAAATTCGCGCCGGTCATCCCGCCCGCGGAATAGCCAGTTACTTCATTTCCTAGCAGCCGCCAGCTGAGAAATACGCTTCCTGAAGAAGCGACAGCTACAAGTCCTCTATCCAAATATTCCAGCTGTACTTTGCCTAAGGCAGCCCCTGCTTGTCCCGAAGCCGTCGTTCCCGCAGCAGTTGCGCCTGCGGTGCTGCCGCAAAGCAGCGTAAGCCCCGTTAACGTGGCGGCCGTCTTTTTAAGCCAGTTGGAGTGGTTGCTGAACATAAATCAATCGCATCCTTTCGATTTGAAGATAAATTGGTTACGCTTACAAAACACAGGTTAAACTAGCTAGCCTCCTTTGCTCGACACCTGCTTAGCGCAGTAAATCCCTTTTTAGTATATAGATTCCTATTTTCAGGCACTAGGCAAAAAACAGAGTTTTTCCATTAAATAACCGTCTTTCCCCATCATTAGAAGACATTCCCTTGTGCCTTCACTATCTTAAGCTCAAATGATATCGTCAATCATTTTGTTAGATAAAAAACAGAGAACCCTATTTCCGGGCTCTCTGCGCACTCTGACTATCATTTTGCCGCTATATTATTGTTTATTTATATTTTGATGAAGCACGGCTAGCATTTTCGCCGCTTCGGCTCTTGTTGCGCCGCCTTTCGGATCAAAAGCATTGGCGCCCTTGCCCGAGATGATTTCTGCTTGCTGCAACGAAGCAACGGCATCTGCTGCCCACGAGCTAATGCTGCTTTGATCAGCAAAGGTGACTGCGCTGGCCGTCTTAGGGAGCGTGAAGCCAGCCTGATCGGTAAATCGCTTCAACATAACCGCCATTTCCTCGCGGCTGATCGATACATTTGGTTTGAATTCATTGCTGCTTGAGCCTTCAACTATTTTATGCTCTGCTGCCCAAGACACATAAGGCAAGTACCAGTCTCCGGCTTTGACATCCCCAAATGTAGAAGTCGTAAAGCCAGACACATCTGCGCCTGCAATACCAGCCAGTATTTTAGCAAATTCCGCTCTCGTGATGTTTTTGTTCGGCGCGAACTGGTTGCTGCCGCTGCCGGAAATCATATCCCGCGCAGCCAGATAGGAAATATATGAAGCTCCCCAATGACTGCTGCTGTCGCTAAAGCTGATCTTATTGTAGCCTACAGCATAATGGCTCAGATGGTTCGTTACGAAAGTAACCTTGCCATTACTGTAGCTTGAATGGTTTAGAACATTCGGCTTCCCATTATTGTCGATATAATAAGCAACAATAGCGTTTGTATCCTCGCCCTGTGCAGGCGTATACGGAATATCGATCTGAATGCTGCCGCCGCCAAAGGCAGACAGGCTGGTAGCGCCGGATTCAATCGAAATATCCAATACAGGCCTTGTTCCAACTAACCGTTTAGCTTCCGGTGTAAGCGTATCTTCTTCGCTTTTCGCTACCTCGAACCTAATATTATTGCCTGCTGACTTCTCTATCGCATTCAGCGTAGTCGAAGGGATGGTAAGAGTACCGAATGGCGTCACCACGACAACTTGATCTACTTTGCCGTTAGACAGATTAGTAACAGCCGCTTTAGATAGAGTGATGCCAACTGCTTTAGCGTTGTTCGCCGCTTCAACGGTAAGCGTCACAATTCTTGAGCCTGCTTCCTTTGCCTGAGCCTGCTCCGTCACGGTTTTAATCTGTGCATCGTCAATGACAGCCTCTGCATTTCCATTAGCGTCAGCCTTTGCTATCACCGTTACACCAATGGAGTTCGGATCTACAGGGCCGGACGGTGTAGGCGTTGGAGCAGGTGTCGGCGAAGGAGTCGACGGATTCGAATTACCCGAGCCTGTTGAGCCTCCCGAATTCGACTTATTCGTAATTTCCAGCACCACTTGATTGGCCTGATAAACAACCTGAGTATTGTATTGACTCGGTACCCCGCTAATCTCAACAGCGGTAAATTGACCATTTTGTTGACCAGCGCCATAGCTCATAAGAGCCACAGAACCAACGGTCGGCACATAGCTGCTTGGAAAATTCACCTGCAATTTTCCGTTCGCATTTACCGCTCCCTTGATTTCCAGCACATCGTTTGCGCTGTCGACGTTAAGCTCAAGCGTACCATTCGCAGCTTGCGTGAAGCTTCCGCCAATCGTCATTTTTCCTGCTGCCTTCTCTACTAGCGTACCGCCGTTATTCACGACATCGCCGCTGCCGAGAGCTGTTGCCGAGCCGCTTTCCAGCGTACCCGCGTTAATCTGGGTCCCCCCGGAATACGTATTTGCACCGAGCAGCTTCAAGCCGCCAGTACCTTCCTTCGTCAGCTTGCCTGCTCCAGCAATGTTGTTCTTCCAGCTGTCCGCTGCATGGAAGCCGCCTTTGCTCGCATCCATCGTCACGGTTACGTCGCTGTCAAAAGCGCCATAGCCATCTGCTGCGGCGAAGAGATTCAGACGTCCCCAGCCCTCCGGATCATCCAGTACCGGATAGCCGGAAGCAAGGCCAGTCGTCGCCAAAACAGCACGGCGCTGCTCGCCCGTCAAATAAGGCTGGCGCGTTTCCAGCAGCACCTCAGCGCCTTTAGGCACAACCATCGGTTCCGTTGTAGATTGGATCTGATCGAAGCCATAGGTCAAACGCTGGGTGAATTGCGCTTTATTTTTCTCATAGTCAGTGAAACGATCTTCCGCTGTACCTGTTTCAGTCAACAGAAGGGCATGCGCCTGATCATAAGCATCCTGCTTAAGTGCCGCATTGTCCGGGTCAGACAAGGTAGCTGCTGCCAGCGCTGTTGCCATCACGCGTCCGCCTATGACATCAAGCGGAGAATGCATGCCCGCTATAATCCGGCTGTTCCCCATTTCCGAAGCACGGGTCAGCAGCTCCTGGAACCGCTCAGGCACAGCATAAGCCAGTGCATAAGATGCAAGATACGAAGCATTCGTATGACCGCTTGGGAAACCGCCATCCGTAGCCGGCGTTGTGCTGATTGCAGGAACCAGCGTAGGCACGATCATAGAAGTATCATTAGCCCAGCGGTATGGACGCATATAGCTGTAGAAGTTTTTCGCCGGGTTGCTAGATGCGTAATTGCCTCGCAGCGTCCCGATCAAGTCTACCATTTTGCCAAGCTCGGAACCCGAATCGCCCGCTTTATTGGAGCCATTGCCGTCGTTGTATTTGACTGATGTGGCATCATCTGGAATGCTCGTAATTGTCGTAAATGTTCCCGTTTTGTCGCGATATACATCAGCCAGAGCGCCAAGACCTTCAGTCGCTCCATACGACTGGTTTCTCCGGTCAACGAGATAAGCCAATTGTTCATCTTCTGCTGTACGAGTGGCTGCTATGTTTGCTACATATTGAATGTTGTAGTCCAACACGCTGCTGTTCAGCTTTGTGCCATTGTCCCAGGATGTCCCTGGCTCCCAGAGATCCTGAAACCCGGACAGCACGCCGATGACTGGGTTGGAATATACCGACTGGTTAGCAGAAATGCTGTTTTTGTAGTTGTCTACAAAATGTCCCCATGCCGGAGCTGGCGGCAGTTCAATGGAAGCTCCAATGGAAGCTCCATTTGATGCTGCGGTTGCAGCATTCCCCACTACGGAATTGGAAAGCAGTAACAGGCCCAAAGCAGCAGATAGATACTTTCTTGTAGATTTCATTTTCAAGTTGAGTCTACTCCTATCGTTTCGTTTTTTGTTTTCCGAACCGATTTCGAGCGTAACATTGGGCCCTGCCGCTGCTCAATATAACAATTTCTGAAATGTATAAAAATCGTATTCTATCCTCGCCATCCGCCCTTTCCTTCCTCATTTCCTTCCACTTTCCTTCCTCCTTTCTTTTATTGCTTTTCCATTTTCAACCGCCTTTGCTCCTAATGTTAAGATTTGATTAATGGGTATAAGTCCGTCCACCCTGTGGTGTATAATCTAGGCGGTGAGGGGGGGAGTAAGCGGTGAAAAAATGGAACTCCGTATTTGCGAATCTAGCCATTTCATATATAGCGATCGTGCTTGTCATCGTTTTGCTGCTTTGCTCCGTCTTCTATATCTACTTCTCAAAAAGCTACGAAGCGGAGCTGCGCACCAAAAACCAGCTGATTTTAGAAAATACAGCCCAAACGATTGAAGCCACGGTGCTCCAGCGAGTTCAGCAAATTTATTTGAATTTATCTCTCGACAAAACCGTAGATATCCGTTTATTTGCCGACTCTTCCTATAAAAGCAATCTTAGCAAGGCGATTGACCTGCAGGAGCTGCTCAAGACAGAAGTCGCTGGCAGCTCGGACATCGTGTATGCCGTTCATCTGTATTATCCTAAACAAAATATAATGCTTTCGTCGAACTATGGGCTTAAGTTTAATGCTGATCAAGGCAGCGGCGCCATATTTTTTGCCGACTGGATGAACGGGATGCGCGGCACTAAGCAAAGCCATCTCTGGACACCTGCCCGGTTGATTCCGCAGGATATTTACTCCAGTCTGCCCGATAGCAAAGGCGCAACTTTAATTACTTACGCACACAGCTATCCATTCCAAGCCTCCGGCAAAAATAACGACCTTATCATTGCGATTGACATGAAGGAAAGCGCGATTAGCGAGGTTATTCGGAATATGATGCCTACACAATATGAAAGCACGTTTATTTTGGAGCGTTCTGGAAGCCTGATATCGGGCTCAGCTAGCAGAAGCCCAGATTTGCACAGTGCTTACAGCTCCAGCTTTACCGAGACTTTGCTGTCCAAGGCGGAGGCCGGGAGCTTTAACGATACGATTCAGGATGAAGCCTATGCCGTTTCCTACCAAACACTGCCATCGACCGGTTGGAAAATATATAGCGCCCTGCCTGCCAGCTTCTTCTATCAAAAGTTGATTTTTGTACAAAAGCTGGTGCTGGGCATCTGTGTCATGGCCCTTTTGCTAGGAATCGTATTATCCGGGATTTTTGCCAGAGCGAATTACAGCCCGATCAAGCGATTAGTGGGAAAAATAAAGGATTTGTCTGGGCATACGCCTGACCATGCAGCCAATGAATTCAAGCTAATTGACACAGCCTTCATCAGGCTGAACGACAAGGTCAGCAGCCTGGAGGATACCCTTGAAGCCAATAGCTCGGTTATTAGGCACAATGTTTTGCTGAACCTGCTCCATAACCGCTATACCCCAGAGAAATTGGCCGAGGAGCTCCCCTTTTTAGGCATCAATCAGCCATACAGCCATTACTGCTGCATGATTGTAAATTCAGATCAAGCTTTTGCCGGGTTAAGCTCCCGAGATCAACAATATACGACGTACAGGATGATTACCCAGCTGCAGGGCGCTTCTCTGCCAGAAGGGCACATCATTGCCGAGGAGCTGCCGGACAAGACGATTGTAGTCGTTGTTTTCGCAAAAAAACAATGTGACGCGCTTTTGGAACAGCTCTGCCAGCTTCTATTAACGGAAAACAAGCAGCAGTTCCAGCTGGAATCTCAAATATCTCATGGATGCTGGGTGCAGGACATTATTGATGTCTACAAGAGCTACAGCGAAGCTCAGACCCTAATGAAATATGGTTATTTTCTGCCGGACCTGTCGATTCTGAATGATCGCGCTCTTCTGGATCGGGAGAGCTGTGTTGAAGAAATTCCACAAGCTATGCTTATGAGGTTCAAAGAAAAATTGCACGCTAGGCAATCCGGTGAAATCGTAACGGCGGTCGATCAGCTGGTCAAAACGATGCAGGAAGGCATGTACGCTGCCGATTACTGCCACTTTATTTTGGCAAATACCGTATTCGTATACTCCGATTATGTGAAGAGCGTCCGTTACAAATACCCTGATCAAGGCAATATGGATGTATATCATCAGTATCAAGAGATTCACAACATTTATTATTTTCGGAATTGGCTGGTTGAATCAATAACCGCATTCCTAGTGCAAATAGAGAAACGGAATAACGATAGAGCCATCTCTAGCGTCGAGGCTGCCAAGCAATACGTGCGCAGCCATCTGTCGGATGATCTGTCTCTTGAGAAGGTGGCTGCTCAGGTGTTTATTAGCCCCAAGTATTTGAGCAAGCTCTTTAAGGATGAGAACGGCATCACCTATACCGACTATGTCACCAGCCTTCGAATGGAAAACGCCCGAGCATTGATCGAGAACAATAATATGTCAATCGAGCAAATCGCGAGTACGGTCGGCTACGGAACCGCGGCTTATTTTATTAAGAAATTCAAGGAAAAGTACGGGTGTACACCGGGCAATTATTTGCGCCAAACCGTTAAACAAGCGTAGCCGCTTTAGCCTAACACTGCATGGCACTGCACGCCAGGACTATGATTCAAGGAAGGGCTCATCATGAATAAGAAGCAATTACGACGTATCACCGCCCTTATCGCAGTTGTCTGTCTAAGCATCGTTAGCGGATGCGAAACGAGCTCTGTGCAGCTGTCTGCCGCACAACAAGTGCAGCCTTCCATTTCTTCTGACACCCCGCAGTACAACATTTCCTGGACGATGCATCTGAATTTGCCTGTTCCAGACGATGCCGAGATGGTTCGCCTCGTGGAAAATAAGTTCAACGTTAATCTGGATATTTGGGATTTAGAAAACAATAAATACGAAGCTTTACTAGATATGAAGCTGGCACAGGGGGAAATTCCCGATTTGTTCCGGATCAGACAGCCGCAGGACCTCCTGAAATATCAACAGCAAGGCTTGCTGGCCGAAATTCCGGAGGAGATGCTAAAGCAATACGCCCCCAACATTTTGAAAGCTATTAAAGAAAATGCGCCCGCTTATCAAAATGCTGGAAAAATCGGCGGAAACTATTACGGTATTCCTGTCATCAACCCCACAAACATCTACCGTATACCTGTTGTATATCGAAAGGATTGGCTGGATAAGCTGGGCCTGCCTGTGCCTGAGACGCTATCCGATTTTGAGAAGGTCATCTATGCCTTCGCAAATGAAGATCCGGATGGCAACGGCTTGAAAGATACGTACGGCTTGTCCAGGGAAGGAATGAATGTTGTTTTCGGTGCATTCGGGCAAATCGTTTTCGCAGACCAGCTCTACTTCGGGGTGAAAAATGAAAAGCTCGTTATCGGCGCATTGGAGCCGGAAATGAAGCAAGCTCTCCATTATCTTCGCAAATGGTACGCTGATGGCGTAATCGACCCGGAGTTTGTTACCGGGGAAAATAAAGGCGGCTACAAGCATCTGTCCCATGCCTTTATCAATGGAAAAATCGGCATGACCTCCATGGGGAATTACTATCATTGGATTCAAAATGGAGATTATTGGGTAATGAAGGATCAGGGTAGCACGAATGGCGAAGAGATTCCGGTAGAAGCTACGTTTAACGTGAAGGAATTAACAGCGGGCAATCCGCAGGCCCGAATTGTGTTCGGACAACCCTTTCGTGGACCAGAAGGAAAACGAGGCTCCAAAGCCTATGATATGCTGATGAGCTTTACCGCTATCGGGGCTGACGCGGCCAAAGAGCCGGGGAAGATGGAGACAATCCTGCAAATTCTGGACGATGTGAGCGCCAATCCCAATCTCGATGAATATACCTCGATGAAATACGGGATCAAAGGCACGCACTGGACATGGGCTGGAGAATCGAAGGAAGATGTTATTGTGCTGCCTCCCTTTGACACCATGTTCAACTATCAAAATACAATCGGCGCCAATTTGGGTATGACGGTACCCTTGATCCCTAAAGAACGAAGAGAGCAATGGGCCTCCACCTTAGGACTCGATCAGGATGGCATCTACAATGCTTTGGAAGTTGCGACTCCCTCTTTAATCGACAATGGAGCTGAGTTAATCAAGTTAAAAAATAAAGCCTATGTCGCCTTTATTACTGGCGAGAAGCCCTTGGAGGACTTTGACCGTTTCGTCCATGAGTTTATGAAGGCGGGCGGAACAGAGGTGCTTCGGGAAGCAAATGACTGGTATCGCCAGCATGCTGTGAAATGAAAGAAATCATGTATAACCTCTGCTCATTTATTCCACAATAAGAACGTTTTGTTACAGGCGCATGCCGCGCCACTACAAGGAGGTTTTAGGATGAGTACATCTACAACACAAACGCCTAAGCAGACGCTGCCGCCCCAGCATCAGGATCAGCAGCCTGGATTGGAATCCGTTATGCATCCGCAGCCTGTCTATAAATCCGAAACTTATAAAGCTGCTGGCAAGCTGCTTGGCAAAGCAGCCATTATTACCGGCGGTGACAGCGGCATCGGCCGCGCCGCAGCGATTGCCTTTGCAATGGAGGGCTGCGATGTCAGCATCATCTATTTGGAAGAGGACAAGGACGCAAACGTGGTGAAGCAGGAGGTCGAACAGCTCGGCAGACGCTGCCTGCTGATTTCCGGCGATATTGGCGATGAAGCCTTCTGCAAGCAAGCGGTAGAGCAAACAGTAAAGGAATTCGGCAAGCTTGATATTATCGTCAATAATGCCGCTGAGCAGCATGTTCAGCAGCGCCTTGAGGATATTACGGCGGAGCAGCTTACCGCGACGTTCCGCACTAACGTTTTCGCCATGTTTTATTTGACGAAAGCGGCGCTCGCTCATTTGAAGCAAGGCGCATCCATCATTAATACGACATCGGTTACTGCCTATCGCGGCAATGAAACGCTGATCGATTACTCAGCCACCAAAGGCGCGATCGTTTCCTTCACCCGCGCCCTATCCGCCAATTTGGCGGGCCAAGGCATTCGGGTCAATGGCGTCGCGCCGGGTCCTATCTGGACGCCGCTTATTCCCTCCACCTTCGATGCTCAGAAGGTGGCTACATTCGGCGGCGATACGCCGATGAAACGCCCCGGCCAGCCTGCCGAGCTCGCCGCAGCCTACGTCTATCTTGCTTCGGATGATTCCAGCTATGTCACCGGGCAAGTGATGCACGTCAACGGCGGAGAAATCATTAACGGTTAAGAACAAAAGTGCACCTCCCAGCCTTGTATTGGATTGACGCCCGCTAACATGGACTTATCCAATAGGATCTGTGCCCGCTTAGATGGGATTTTCCAATATTTACTCTGGGAAGTGCATTTTTCTTTCGATGAACTAGAGTGTGTATTCAAACCTGTGTGGGCCTGCCACTTCTTGCCCAAAGCTTATTCGATGCTGGAGCACTGCTGCCAATCTCATCTGACGACTCCAGTCTAAGACTTGAGAACCGAAGCATACGATTGTTGCTGAGACCCCTATTGCTTAGACCACACAACAGCTTGAGACCGCTGACCCTTTTTTTGGCGGACTGAGGTTCCGCTATTCTGGATTTTTGCCCGGTTTCAGGCCGTAAGCGGACAGGAAAGTCGTTATCATCCTCATTATCCTGCCAAAATGGTCATTTACAGCACAATAGCGGCTCCTGAGTCCGCAGCCTGTGCCTTGCCCATGATTCTGTTGAAATAGCGGCTGCTGTGTCCGCCAAATCTATCTTTGTTCAGAGTATATACACTAGCAGAGGCCCTACATACGTTTAAAGCTAAATTTGATCACGATCTAGCCTGCTCACGTTTGCATACACGATCTGGCTTGCTCACGTTTGCATACACGATCTAGCTTGCTTACGTTTGCATACACGATCTAGCTTGCTTACGTTTGCGTACACGATCTGGCTTGCTCACGTTTACATTCCGATCTAGCCTGCTCACGTTTGCATACACGATCTGGCTTGCTCACGTTTGCATACACGATCTAGCTTGCTCACGTTTGCATACACGATCTGGCTTGCTCACGTTTGCATACCGATCTAGCTTGCTCACGTTTGCATACACGATCTAGCCTGCTCACGTTTGCATACACGATCTGGCTTGCTTATGTATGCATACCCGCCCTAGAACGCACCGCCACTAACTAATTTGCCGTACTCCCCATGATCGTGAATAGCGGCATGCTCAACCTGAATCGTGGAATGGACAATGCCATAGCGGTTTTTTAACAGCTCATTCATTGCGAGCGTTATACAATACGGTTGAATGTTGCTTCGCGCCAACACATGTGCTGTAAGGGAATAATGGTCGGTCGACACCGCCCAAAGATGCATCTCGTGCACATCCTCAACGCCTTCCACCCCTCTAAGATCACGGCGAATATCCTCTAGATTAAATTGCTCCGGCACAGCTTCCATTAGAATCACATACGCCTCTCGGATGATCTTGTATCCGCCAAATGCAATAATGCCGCCAATGACGATACTGATAATCGGATCTAAAATCGACAACCCCGTCAATCGAATGAGTATCGCTGACACGATAATGCCAACCGAGCTAAGCAAATCGCCAATGAAATGCCACAGCGCGCTTTTCACATTCAGATTGTTCTCTGTCTTCATACTTCGGCTCAGCACCAGCGTAAGCACGATGTTTACGATTAATCCAATGATGGCGATGCCGAGCATAAGGCCAAGATCAACCGGCTCAGGATGAATGATCCGCTTTATCCCTTCTACGAGAATGAAAAGCGCGATGACAATGAGCGCCAATCCGTTCAAAAATGAAGCAATGATCTCGAAACGCAGAAAGCCGTACGTATACTGCTTCGTCGGACGTCTCGTCGCCATATAGATGGCGAGCATGCTCAGCCCCAATGCAAGGACGTCTGAAACCATATGAGCCGAGTCCGACAGCAGGGCAAGAGAGCCGGATACGAGCCCGCCAACGACTTCAACAATTGTGAAAAACAAAGTGAGCATCAGCGTAATCCACAGCGTCTTCTTGGAAGCTGATTGCTCCTTCACATGCTCAAGATGATGAAACTCGCCTATTTTCATGGTAGCCATCTCCTTCAATTTAATTATAATAATTATCTTTTTATAATTAATATAATTATATGCCCATTTACCAATACATACAAATGGACATTTTATGGATAACATGAAGGATAATCATTCTCTCTTGGGCTGCGCGCACGAAAAAAAGCGGCTCTCCAAGCGAGAGACGCTTAGAAAGCCGCTAAACTATGGGATAGGCGAAATGCAGCTGTTCTCCGCCCCGCTACTCCGCCCTTGCTTACTCCTCTTCCGGGCTCAAATGCACTTTATCCTCTTCGTTATCGCGAACGGTTTTCTGAAGCACGAGGCAGGCTACAATCAGGAAAGCTCCGGCGATAGCGTAGTAGCCTTTTACATAGAAGGGTTCCTCTAAAGTGTACAAGCCGATATATTGCGACAGCACAGCAATGATAAAACCGATCCAGGCCATGAACGTAAAGGCTGGCGTATTGCGGTTGCGATAGGAAGGGTTTTGCTCCTTCAGAAATTTATCCTCATCATTGTCGCGGGCTAGCTTCTGGAGCGTAAACGAGGTAATGATAAGCAGTATTCCCGTTACGGCGTAGTAGCCTTGAACCGAAAGCGGCTGGTTCAGCGTATAAATGCCGATAAATTCAAAGGCGAATGCGAGCACAAAAGCTCCCCAAGCCATAAACGTATAAGTCGGTGTATTCCGGCGGCGGTAAAAGTTCATTGATTTGCGAACAGGCATCTGATTTTCCATAATAGGCGTCCTCCCGTATAACCGTGCGGTTATTTGTTTGATAGCCTTATCTTACCTGTTTTCGCTGGAAAAAATAGTACCATCTTATCTTAGTACCTGCTGCTAAAAAAGCGAGCAAAATGACCCCAAGCAGCATATATCAGCTGCTCCATTATTGAAAAGAATATAAAAAAAAGGCTTAGTTTGCATAAACTACGCCTTTGTCCTCAAATGCAACAGTCCGTTGACCGCTGTTTATATCGTATAGCTGACCTTCTTTTGCAGCGGTATTTCCTCTTTGCCCAGCACCTTGTTTAGAATAAGGTTTTCAAAATAAATAAATCCGCTGTCCCGGTTGCGAGGACGGTCAAGCGTAATCCGCTTATCGAGCGAGATAACGCCCTCCTCAATCAAAATAACCCGGTCTGCCAGCGCAACAGCTTCGCTCACATCATGCGTAACGAGAACGACCGTGAAGCCCTGCTCCAGCCACAGCCGCTCAATCAGCTGCTGCATTTCAATGCGCGTCAGCGCATCGAGCGCGCCAAGCGGCTCATCCAGCAGCAGCAGGCGCGGCTTGCTTGCAAGCCCCCGGGCCAGCGCCACCCGCTGCTTCTGCCCGCCGGATAGCACATGCGGCCATTCCCCTGCGCGGTCCGCAAGCCCGACCTGCGCCAGCGCCTCCGCTGCCTTCGCCCTATCCTTGCCCGGCGTGCCGATCCGCACATTATCCAGCACGCTCTTCCAGGGCAGCAGGCGCGCTTCTTGAAACAGCACGCGAATATCTGTCCCGCCGCTTTGCTGTTCGCCGCTGCCGAGCAGCAGCGTGCCTTCTGTCGGCAAATCCAGCCCGGCGATCAGCCGCAGCAGCGTGCTTTTACCACAGCCGCTGCGGCCGACGATGGCGACAAATTCGCCACGGTCTATTTTCAGATCAACGCCTCTTAGCACTTCCTTGCCTGCAAACTCCTTGCGTACCCGGCTCAGCTGGAGCTGCGCCCCTTTGCGGCTATCGGTCATGTCATCCCCTCCTATGCTTTCGCACGGCTGTAATTCGGATTCCACTGGAGCAGCCGCCTCTCGAGTATTTTCGCAATGCTGTCGGACAGCTTGCCAAGCAGCGCATAAATGATAATGCTCAGCACCGTCACATCGAGCTGCATAAATTCACGAGCATTCATCGCCATGTAGCCGATGCCGGAATTTGCCGCTACCGTCTCCGCAACGATGAGCGTCAGCCACATAATGCCAAGCGAATACCGGACGCCGACCAGCACAGAAGGCAGCGCTCCTGGCAAAATCACTTCTTTATACAAATCGAAGCCCCGCAGCCCATACACCTTCGCCATCTCAATCAGCCCGCGGTCAATCGAGCGGATGCCGTGAAAGGTGTTGAGGTAGATCGGGAAAAAGACGCCCAGCGCCACCAACAGCAGCTTCACCTCTTCTCCAATGCCGAACCAAATAATAACGAGCGGAATGAGTGCCAAATGCGGCACATTGCGCAGCATTTGAATAGACGAGTCCATGACGATTTCCGCTCTGGAAGAAAAACCGTTAATAAGTCCTAGCAGGAAGCCGATGCCCCCGCCAATAAGGAAGCCGAGGATGGCACGACGGGCGCTGATCGCAATATTTTCAGCCAGCTGGCCGCTCTTGATGGAAGTGATCAGCTCCTCAATCACTTGCAGCGGCTGCGGCAAAACGTTAGCGGCAATAATACCCGTAACCGTCAGCACATGCCAAGCGATGAGCAGCAGAATCGGCAGCAGCCACGGCGTGAAGGAGGAAGTCCAGAAGCTGTAAGATGGTTTCCGCAAAATATAGCTCTCTCCTTTCAGGCTAAAATTATTTCAGTGCGTCGGCAAAAGCGTCGCTCCAAATCGTCTTCACATCAACCGGATTTTTAAGCAAATCGACCTTTTGCAGCGTATCGGCAATGTCCTGCTGGGAAGCAATCGCTTCATCCGATGGCGGCAAAATCTTCGTCGGCTGCTGGGCTTCGCCATCCTTCAGCGTTTGAAGCGCCTGCTCGACAGGCTGCTTGGTATTTTCAGCTACGATGCCTGCCCACTTCTCTTGGTTCGCACGAATCCACTCATTGTACTGGTTAAGCCGGTTCAGGAAGTCCGCAATCGCTGCACGCTTGCCCGGATCTTCAATTGCTGCCGGAGTCGCTTCAATCGGGAAGTTGCCGGATAAAATGTTTTGGGCAGACGCCAGCGTCGTAGCGCCATTTTGTCGACCCGAAATGACCGCATTGCCATAGCTCGCCAATGCATCGACGCTGCCGCCGATCAATGCGCTAAGGCCATCAGAGGTCGACAATGCTACAGGCTCAATGTCCGTCCAGCTAAGCCCTGCTTCTTCAAGCATCTTCAGCAGAAAATAATGTGCGGTTGTGCTGCTGACGTAAGCAACCTTCTTGCCCTTCAAATCGGCTACGGATTTCACCGTCGAGCCTTTGGGAATCAGTAGCTCCTGCTGGAGCGTGCTTCCTTTTTGAATCGCAATAATTTTGAAATTGCCGCCGTTTGCCGCCTGTGCTGCGAATAGTGGCGGGATTTCGCTCGTCAAAGCGACATCCAAATGTCCGCCTGCCATTGCCTCCAGCTGCAAATTGCCGCCTTGGAACACGCTGAATTCAATTTTGTAAGGCGTGTTATCAAGTCCGGCTTCCTTGAAGCCGATCTTTAGATTTTCCCAGCCCGTTTGGCCGATGTTCAGCGTGACTTTGCTCAAATCTGGCCCAGCTTCCGCTGCTGGGCTGCTGCTTTCAGATGAAGCAGCCGGGCTCGCTGCTGCATCTGTATTCGACGTTCCCCCTGTATTGCCGCAAGCTGCGAGCAGACTCGCCACGATGATTGCGATGCTTAAGCCTAGCCATTGTCTCTTTCTGTTTTTCACGGTTGTTTCCGCCTCTCTAGATCTCGTGTGGAATGTTTCCCCTTATCGTTTATCGCGTACCTTTATTGTTAAGAAATGGCTGCTTTGCTTCTAATCCGCTGCCCGAGCTGATCCGCTGCGATAATCGCCTCCGCGATTGCCGCTGGATGAACGGCGAATGGCAGCTCAGCAGCTTTCGCTCCAGCGAGCGGCACTTTATGGGCAATGTCATACGCGATTTGATCCGCTTTTTCTTCAAATCCCAGCTGCGCCAGCGTAACAGGCAGACCAAGCGCAGCAAGCTTCGCTGCAAGCCGCTCCGTCTCTTCGGCCGTTTGCCCTTGCAGCAGCGTGTGGGCAACGAGCCCAAACGCGACCTTCTCGCCATGCAGCGAGCCATGCGTTTGCGCAAACTGCGTCAGGCTGTCGTGAATGGCATGGGCCAAAGCGCCGCGTGCGCCTCCTGCCGATACGGTGTTCACCTGCCCGGCCAGCCAGACAATGGCGTGACTAACCTCATGGAATGCGGGCGACGCTATGCCGTCGCCTGCATTCGCATACGCCTGCTGCGCATAGCGGTCGAGCACCTCGACCGCCAGCTCCGACGTTTTGACGCCAAGCCGTACATCAAGGTCGGCCGGAACCTTTTTCACATTGACGACCGTCTCGTTCCATTTCACATACGTATCGCCTATGCCCGATGCGAGGTAGCGTTTAGGTGCAGCAGCAAGCACCGATGTGTCGGCTAGCACCAGCTGCGGCGACCGCTTAAGCGGCAAATAGCCTGCCGAGCGGCCCTCCTCGTCGTACAATACGGTCAGCGCTGACCATGCCGCGCAGGTTGCCGCAATCGTCGGCACCGTCACGCTCGGCACATGAATCCGTTCCGCAACCGCCTTCGCCAAATCCAGCACCCGTCCGCCGCCGATTCCTACCAGCACGTTGATATCCTGGCTCGACGCCAGCTCCGAGTAAGCTGCAATCTGCTCCGTCGTCACCTGCCCGGAAAAACGGTGCACCTGATAGGTGACATCGACGGTATTCAGGCTGGCCAGCAGCGGCGCCGCGGCCTCTAGCGCTTTTTCCCCACCGATAATAAAAAGCTTGTTGCCGATTTCTGCAATTTTTGCCCCGCCGTCCGTCCATGCATTTGGCTCGTTTACGTATTGATTTGGTGCTTTCACCTGTACCATTTGTTCTCAAACCCCCTTGTTTAAAATATAGGAAAGGATAGGATTGTTCCATCCCTTCTCTATATTTCTCGGATTGAAACGCGCCGCGCCGCCAAAGGAATGCGACAGCCGTTTCACCTTGTAATCAGCTATACAATATTGTTATACTCATTATTCACAGTTGTTTACTTGTATTTAGGCAAGTATAGGTTACCCCCAGCTAATCGTCAATCGGCATCAGCCCAGAAATAATCTATTAGACGATCATAAAAATCTATAATGCAGCGACCTCATTTTTTCCCCAAAAAAAAGAAAAAGAACGGACATCGCTGCTGCTTTAGCGGCGGTCCGTTCTACATCTTTTCCCTTCGCACTCTATACGGCTCTATATGGCTCTATACGTCCTGACCAGAGTGCCCCGCGAGGCCACAACAGCAAACGTTAATTCACCAACCTGTTACTTCACCATCTGCTGCCTTAGCTCCGGGTACTCGCGTTCGAATGTTTTCACCATCACATATAGCTGGATTCCCCGAGCGGCCTGCATCGCTTCCTCCGCCAGTTCGATTGCCCTTGGCCGATTGCCCTGTTTATACTCCATGTAAGACAGCAGTGATTGCTTCATCCAATCCTTGGAAATGCGATTTATATAGTCATGAGCCTCCGTAAACTCTCTTCTCTCGATGTAATAATAAGCCTGATAATAATACCTATACTCGATTGGCTGAATAAATTCGATTTCGTGCAGGACGCTCTGAATATCCTTATTGTAGTGAGCCTGAAGCGTCTTGAACAACGCCTGTTTATTCTTTTGCTTGTACTGCTTGAGCAGCTTCGCTATGTTCTCTTCAAACTCGTCATCCAGACGATTGGCTACCGCATAATTGATATAGTAGCTAGGTATTTTGCGGTTCGCGAGCAGAAACCTCTCGATCTTCATCAGGTTTCTTGTCCCTAAAATGGTATAAAATAAGGGGCCCAGCGTTAAGGCCACATACGTCAAAAATATAATGATGATCGATACCGGAGTACTAACCTCAAGCATTCTCAATAAAAAAATAAGAATGATAGCGACCAAAATATAAATCAATGTTTTTTTCAAAAATCTCATTGCTTGCTCTCCTTTATGTTCTTTTCAGCCCTTCTTTCATTCTACCATCCGACTCGATCTGAATACAAAAAAAGGATAATCTACAGGCTGCTTGCACAGCCCGAGCATTATCCATATTTCCGTGCTATACAGCCTTCGCTTGCTCCGTGTCCTCGCTGCTCAGCACGAAATGACTGAGATCGTCCTGGAGCTGCTGGGCCATATCGCGCAGCGCTTCGGCTGATGCTTGAATTTCCTCCATCGACGCAAGCTGCTCCTCCGTAGCTGCGGCCATCGTCTCGGCCTCATCCGACGTTTTATTCGAGATGTTCGCTACCTCGCCAACCGATGCCGTTACCTCTTCCATGCCTGCGGAGATTTCCTCGGCAGCTGCCGACACTTCCTGAATTTGATCGCTCATCGAGCGGACTTCAAACAAAATATCGCCAATTGTCGTATTGGCCTGCTCAATGGAGGCCAGACCCGAAGCTGTCTCCGATTTCATCTCGCTCATCGCCTTCACATTCTCGCTTACGAGCGCCCGAATATCTCTGATCAGCTCAGATATCGTCTGCACCGACTCGCTCGTCTGCTCAGCCAGCTTGCCTACTTCGGAGGCTACGACGCTAAAACCCCGTCCATGCTCGCCTGCCCTTGCCGCTTCAATGTTCGCATTCAGCGACAATAGCTGTGTTTGCTTGGCAATCGCCATAACGGCTTGCACGATTTGGCCAATTTGCACCGAATGCTCATCCAGCTTTGTAACAACCTCGCCTGAACGGACAGCCGATGCTTGAATGCTGTTCATTTGGCGCACCGTTTGTCCAAGCTGTTCTTCGCCTACTTGAGCGTTGCCCGTCACCTTGACCGCAGCGTCCGCTACTTCTGAAGCCGCTTCGGCAATCCGTGTTATGCCAACCGCCATTTCATTCATCGCTTTCGACGTTTCATCCGCCGATACGCGCTGTACGTCCGTTCCTTCGGATACGCCCTGAATGGACTCGGCAATTTGCTTCATCGCAAGCGTCGATTCATGTGAAATGGCTGTGAGCTCCTCCGACGAAGCCGCTGCCTGCTCAGACACAATCTGGTTTCTCCGCAGCAGCACATTCAAGGAGCGAATCATGTCATTAAAGGAATGGCCGACCTGAAGCAGCTCATCCCGCGTTTCCAAATGCAATTCTTTGGAAAAGTCGCCTTTCGCCATCGCATCCGCACGATTTCGGAGCGCTGCCACCGTTACCATTACATTGCGGTAGAAAGCCATGTAGAAAATAGCAACGAGCAGCAGGGACAGAGCCGTCAAGCCGAGCAGCATATTTCTAGTGGCTGTCAGCCCATCAATACGCTGCTGGAGCACCTGCTCAAGCTCTGTATTCACCTGTACATAAAAGTCGTTTAATACACCAATCGTCGCCGTTCCAGACTTGAAAAACTCCGATCCATTCATGTTCAAGTTGGAGCCGTTAAGGACACCTGTATTAAGAAGCGCTACAAAGCTTTTGAGCGATGTTGCGGTCGTCGCGCCACTTTTCTCTAGGGATGGCACCAATGCCTCATTCCAGCCTAAAGCGCTGCTCAGCGACTTATTCATATTCGTCAAAGAATAATTGATCATTTCCGCTTCCAAACGAAGCTTAATTTCTTCGTTATCCGTCATTTTTTTACTCGTAAGCACACCATTGCCTTTGCCGCGAATAATCGCCGCATGCTCCATTAACGCAGGAATCTGCTGTACGAACATAGAACCCAAATAATAAGAATCCATCTGCGTATCAAGCGAAAGTCCCGATTCATCTGCAAGTTTAATCATAATATTGGTTAAATCTGAGACGAGCGTAGAGTGGCTTTCAAAACTGTCGGAAGCCGACATCGCAGCGCTGCTTGCATTTAATTTTGTCCACTGCTGCTTCCATGCTTCCCACAGCTCCTGCACCCCCGCCATGCCAGACGCTTGCAGCTCCGGGTCTATCGTTTGGATCAAGCCCGCAATTTCCTGAGATTTGGCATCTACCTCTGCCTTGGCATCCGTATTGCCATTCAGCAAGCCCGAGAAAAGTCCACGGTGCTGCTGCACCTGAAGCATAAGCGGCATCATTTCTCTAATATAAGTGACGCCGTCATGTTCTTTTTTAATATACTCAATGTTTCCTTGCTGCTCGTTAACCCATAGAACAAGCAGCAAGACCAGCGGGATCATAAACAGAGCACTGACGACCACAAACTTCTGTGCATACTTCAATTTGGACATGAGAGCTGTAAAAGGACTTAACAATTTGAAAAACATGAGACCCACCCGCCTATTTATTTAATTGCTATTCATGAATAGAAATATCGGCTATAGACGGTGATTTGTTTAGTAAAATTTGAGGAAAAGTTGCGCGACGATGGGATTCCGCCCTCATTTCGACAAATGTCGATGGAAGGCCTCCATCAAACAAGGAATCAATGGGATAAAGCGTTAACCTATGACATCTGATTTTCATGCCTTGCCTTGCTATCGTATTCATAGACGCTTACTTCCTACAAGAAAGGAAATTGGGAAACTTTGTCGAATACTAGGTTCAGATATGTAACAGCACGAGCAATAAATGAGAAGGAGAGTCTACATCCTTGCAAAACCAAAATAATCGTTTTAATAACCGGCCTCCAAGCCGTAATATGCAGGCACAAACGAATCGTTCTTTGAATCGTCCTACCAGCAATATGCGCAGCAGTTCTAATTATGGAAGCAGCTCTGCTGCCAGAAGCCAGCCCCCTTCAGTTGTTGTCGAGCAGCATGCCGATACTACTGCTGCACCTGCCCTTTTATGCGTAAAATGCATGTCCACTCATGTCATGATGACAACAAGAGGCTACAGTGTGACCAAGCTGTTTGTGACGCTTGCTCTAATGCTCATTGTGCCCGTGCTGCTATTTATAGTCGGTCTTGCTTTTCCTGTTGTTATGCTATATTTGTTCCCTTTCAGCGGTGGCGGATTTTCCGAATCATCAGGGGGATTATTAGGGGCTATTTATGTAATTGTTGGCCTGCTATGTTTGGCCTCCTTTTTCCTTGCTGCACCTGTCGCAGCACTGACTGGCCTGCATGGCAGAAACAAGATTATGAATGGCTGCATGGGCTGTGGACACAAATGGTACCCCGGCGAATAGTCGATCGTTTTTGGAGGCCTGCTGAGAAAGAGACTTCATAAAGGAGTAAACATATGCCATCTATTAACGTCTATCATTACGATGCCTTTAGCCCTATTCCGGGGAAAGGAAACCCGGCGGGTGTCGTTTTAACAGGCAATGATCTGACGGAAAAAGAAATGCTAGCCATCGCCGGGCAAGTTGGCTTTAATGAGACTGCTTTCCCGCTGCCATCGAATGTAGCGGATATTCGAATCCGTTATTTTACACCCGGCCACGAAATTAATCTTTGCGGCCATGCCACGATGGCAACGATCTATGCGCTGCAAACAAAGGGGCTGTTAGGCGATAAAACGGAGCTTCTGATTGAGACAAAAGCAGGCGTGCTCCCTGTTCGGCTGCATACGAATGAGCAGGGGCAGCTTCAAATCACAATGACGCAGGCGGCTCCGCAGTTCCGGGCTTTTAACGGTTCCTATGCACAATTGGCATATGCCTTGGGCATTGAGGAAGCCGACATTGAGATAGAGCTTCCCACTGTTTACGGAAGCACGGGGACATGGACACTGTTAATTCCTATCAAAAGTCTCGAAGCATTCCGCCGTATGAAGCCAAATAATAAGCGGTTCCCCGAAATTTTGCAGGAGATGCCGCGTGCTTCTCTGCACCCTTTTTGCCTGGAAACCTATGATCCACACGCTCATATGCACGCCCGTCATTTTTCATCGCCGTATTCCGGCACGATTGAAGATCCCGTTACAGGTACAGCATCTGGCGTAATGGGAGCTTATTATGCAGCGCATTTGGCTGAGAAACCGCTACAATCGCTTGAGCTATGCATTGAACAAGGCCATGAAATAGGCCGGGATGGACGTGTCCTGGTAACAGTCACTAAACAGCAGGATGAACCACTCATCGAAGTGACGGGCACTGCCGTTTATGTGGACGCTTTTGGAGTAAGCCTGCTGTAAATTTGGCATATGCGCGGCGGTTGATTATAATAGTGGGCGAGAGCTGCGAATGAGAGAGGAAGAGATACGTTGAGTCATACCGCACAGGATGTAGCCGATTGGATGCTTGGAGAGCTGAAGTTTGCTGGCATTCTTCATCAGGAGAAGGCCGTTGCCCATATTACAGCCCATTTTGGAGAGCAGTTCATTTATGTGAACGAGCAGGGAAATACGTCGATCGACAAGGAAGTTAAAAAAGCGTTTAAAAAAGGCCATGGCGGCAAAGCAGCCTGGGACCGTGAAGGTTTTTTCTGGGGCTGGACTTAGCCCATAAGTGTGAAGCTTATGTATTCTTATCGTTCAAAAAAAGCTATGCAACCTTCGGTTAGAACCTAACCGGAAGCCGCATAGCTTTTTCTACTATAGTGGAGCTTGCAATGCCCGCTTGCTGCGCTGGTACGCCCAGTGATTGGTCGGACCATGCCCGCCGCCAATTTGAATGCCGTCCTCGATGGCCGCTTGAATAAACGCTTTCGCTTGGCGCATCGCAGCTTCCATATCAAGCCCCTCTGCAAGCCCTGCCGCAAGCGCCGCCGAAAAAGTACAGCCTGTGCCATGCGTACGGGCCGTCGCCACTCGTCTGCCTGCCAGCTCGGTAAAGCCGCTGCCGTCATACAGCAGATCGATCGCTTCCTCGCCCGTATCGTGGCCGCCCTTAATAATGACGTAGCCTGCTCCATATCCAGCGAGCCGTTTCGCCGCTTCCCGCTTATCGTCCGCCGTTACGATCGCAATGCCCGTCAGCTTCTCCGCTTCCGGTATGTTCGGCGTAATGACCGTCGTTACGGGCAGCAGCTTGTCCGTCATCGCCCGGATGGCTTCCTCTTGCAGCAGCGAGGCTCCGCCTTTGGCGATCATGACCGGGTCTACGACGACATTTTTCCAGCCAAGCTCGGCAATCGTTGCCGCAACAGCCGTAATAATCTCGCTATTGAACAGCATGCCCGTCTTCAGCGCATCGACGCCAATATCCGAGCCGACCGAATGCATTTGCTGCACGACAGCCTCCACGCTAAGCGGAAATACGCCCTGTACGCCAAGCGTATTTTGCGCCGTAATCGCGGTAACCGCGGACATGCCGAATACGCCTAGCTCTTGAAACGTTTTCAGGTCCGCTTGAATGCCTGCGCCGCCGCCGCTGTCCGAGCCCGCTATCGTCAATGCCGTTGGGACACTGCGTGGCGCCTGTCCATTCCCATGTACGCTCATGATGTGTTTTTGCCCCTTTCTTCATCAAATGCCGAACCAAGGTGAAACGGCTGACGCCGCCCTTCGGCGGCGCGGCGCGTTTCACTCCGAGAAATATAAGCCTAATGATAAGTATGAAACTTATAAATGCTTATATTTTAGATCATACGCTTGCCCACCGATTCTCGTTTTCGCAGAGTTCCACTTCCATCCCCAGTTCGCTGTGCCTTGCTCTGTCTAACTGAACCGCTCAGGAGCAAACGCCTGCATGAAGTCCGGCATCTTCTTGCCTTCTACGCTATCAGCCGCAAGCTGCGCTGTAACGGGGCTGAGCAAAATCCCATTGCGGTAATGCCCTACCGCCATCACGACGCGGCCAGATTGCGCCAGCGCGCCGAGCAGCGGGAAGCCATCCTGTGTGGAAGGGCGAAGTCCCGCCCATTTGTGGAACGGCGTCCACGTTTCGAGAAACGGGAAAGCTTGCTTGTTCCATTTTCGCAGGCGCTCAATGCCCTTCTCCGTTACGCTCGTCTCGAACCCGGCTACATCCTCGGAGGCGCCGCATACGAGCGTATTATTTTCCTTCGCCACGAGGTAGCCCTGATTGCAAAATACCATATGATGAACGGGCTTTTCCACTGTCTCATAGGCGCAAATTTGCCCGCGAATCGGATAGACTGGAATGCGAATGCCAAATGCTGCTTCCAGCTGCTGCGCCCAAGCTCCCGAGCATACAACGAGCCGATCCCCTTCAAAAACACGTCCGTCTGCTGCCTCCAGCACGACCGAGCTCTGCCAATCCTTAATCGCAACCTGCTCCAAATGCTCATGAATATGAACATCCATCAAGCGGCAGGCATGCTCCAGTGCTTTGACATAATGCGGCGCATACAGATGGCTTTCCTCCGGCGTATACAGCGCCGCCCGCACCTTGCCTGACAGCTTTGGCTCCAGCCGAAACACGTCGCCACCTTCCAGCAGGCTGCCCGACGAACCATGCTCCCGCTGCCAGCGCAGCCTGCCTTCAAGCGCCAAAATATCTGCATCATGGTAAGCAATATACATGCTCCCGGATTCGGTATATTCGAAAGGCAGGTCGGAAACCTGCTTCACGCGATCTGTAAACGAAGGATAAAGCCGCAAGCTCTGTGCGCATAAGCGAAAAAAGTCATCCGGCCCCTCAACATTTTCCGAAAAAGGAGCCAGCATCCCCGCAGCCGCTCCGGACGCCTGTCCCCCGCAGCTGCCAATTTCCAGCACCGTCACCTGATGACCGCGGCTTCGCAGCTCGAACGCACAGGATAAGCCAATAATGCCGCCGCCCATGATTACAATCCGTTCTCCCATGTCCTAACCAGCTTTCCTTGTTGAATGATCCTGTTATTTCAGCTTAAACTCCTCATAACCGCTGCTTGCCGAAGCGTAACGCTTCTTCGAAATGCGGCCTGACAAATAAGCCAGACGGCCAGCTTCGATGCCGAGCCTCATCGCCCGCGCCATGCCTGCTGGATCTTTTGCCTTCGCAACCGGTGTATTCATCAGCACGCCCGCCACGCCAAGCTCCATCGCCTGGGTCACATCACTGACTGAGCCAAGCCCGGCATCGACAATAATTGGAACCTTCGCTTCCTCTACAATAAGGCCCAAATTATAAGGGTTCAAAATGCCAAGGCCCGTCCCAATCGGAGCCGCTCCCGGCATAACAGCCGCAGCGCCCGCTTCCTCCAGCCGCTTGCAAATGACCGGGTCATCCGATGTATACGGAAGGACGGTGAAGCCCTCTTTTACGAGAATTTCCGTCGCCTTCAGCGTTTCAATCGGATCAGGCAGCAGCGTGCGCTCATTGGCGCTAATCTCGACCTTGATCCAGTCGCTGAGTCCCGAAGCCCGTGCAAGACGCGCGATCCGCACCGCTTCCTCCGCCGTGCTTGCTCCTGAAGTATTCGGCAAATATTGATACGATTGACCTTGCAAATGCTGAAGAATCGAATCGTCCTCGGTCGCCTCCAAATTAATCCGGCGAATAGCGAACGTCAGCACCTCTGCGCCTGATGCCTCAATCGCTTCCCTCTGTACATAAGGGCTTGGAAAAAGCCCGGTGCCGATAAAAAATCGGGACGTTAGTTCACGGTTGCCAATATGCCATACATCCGGCTTCATTCGCTTCAGCCTCCTCCTACAAAATGTACAAGCTCGATCTTCATGCCTTCGCGAACTTCGGTTGCTGCCCATTGCTCCTGTGTCAGCACCGCTCCATCCGCTTCAACGACAACCGGCTTGCCCGTCAGTTCAAAATGGGCAATGACCTCTTCAATCGTCTTCGCTGCCAGCTCCTGCTTCACACCGTTAATGACTAGTTCCATTATGACTCTCCCCATTTATCCAGCTTGTCTAGAAAAGAACGGCAGGTGCCGGAAATATCGCTGCTGCCAACAATTTCGCTAACCGCACAAATGCGCGTAGCTCCCGCTGCAATAACCTCATCCACATTGCGCAGCTTGATGCCCCCAATGGCAACAAATGGTATTTTCACCTTGTCCGCTACCTCACGCACATAATCAACCGTTACCGGATCAACAACGTCGACCTTCGTCTTGGTTGGAAATACTGGACCGACGCCGATGTAGTCGGCACCTTGCTCCTCGGCAAGAAGCGCCTCTTCAATAGCATGCGTGGAAATGCCGATAATTTTATCGCCCACGAGCTTGCGTGCTTCCACGAGCGGCACATCGCCCTGGCCCAAATGAATGCCGTCCGCATCCACTTCCAGCGCAATATCAATGTAGTCATTGACGATAAAGGTTACGCCATGCTTGCGGGTCAGCTCGCGGAGCGCCCGTGCTTTTTCCAAAATCGCCGGCTTGTCGCCCGACTTGTCGCGCAGCTGAATAATATCAACGCCGCCGTAAATCGCTTCCTCCATTACCTCGATCAAATCGCGGCCCGGATGAAATTCCTCGCCTGTAATCGCATATAAACGAAAATCCTTCATATTCACACATTCCCTTCGCTGTTGGAGACTGCGACGAAATAAAGTACCGCTAATTTATTGACAAAAGCGGGTACTAATTTCCTCGCAGCTCCTTAGTTTCCGATATAACGGGCATATAAGGTTTTGGCACGGACCATATCTTCCGTTCCCTGCACAAGCACACGCCCATCGGGGAACAGCACGAGCCGCTCGCCTTCCGGCAGCTCGGCTTTCAGCAAATAAGCGTTATGCGTAAGCTCCACAGCAATCGGTTCCAGCCTTTGCCGCCACTGCTCCAAATGAAGCGGGGCGCCGCCAGAAATTTGCACGGTGCTGCGTCCACATAGCGAGACTGCCGCATCCTGCTCTGCCACCTGCAAAGCTGGATACTGCTTCAGCTGGCAGCAAGGGCACTGCTTGGCAGGCTCGCCCAGCTTCATCTCGAATGCGTGATTTTGCCATAAATCGAAGGTCATTAGGCTGTTTCTTCTTTTATCCGCAGCTCCGACCAAATATTTAAGCGCCTCTACCGCTTGGTAGGAAGCGACAATATCCACTACTGGCGAAATAACGCCGATCATATCGCAGGTTTGTCCGCCCGCGTCCGCTGATTGGATAAAGCAGCGCAGACACGGCGTAGCGCCCGGCACGAGAATGGCACTCATGCCCCGCGAGCTGACCGCCCCGCCATAGGTAAACGGAATGCCGCTGCGGAAGCAAGCATCGTTGAGCAGAAAGCGCGTCTGAAAATTATCCGTCCCATCAAGCACAAGGTCGATATCCGCCAGCAGCGCGTCGATATTTTGAACGGTGACGTCAGCGACAATCGCTTCGATTTTGACATCGGAATTGATTTTGCGCAGCTTCTTCTCGGCGGCAACCGCCTTCGGATAGCCATTCTCAACATCCTCTTCGTCGTAAAGCATTTGGCGCTGGAGATTGCTGCGTTCCACATAATCACGATCAACGAAACGGACGAGCCCGACCCCCGCTCTGACCATATGATTGGCCAGAACGGTGCCGAGCGCTCCCATTCCTATAATAAGCACAGCGCTTTCGCTTAGCTTGCGCTGCCCTGCTTCACCAATTGGCGTAAACAAAATCTGTCTTGAATAGCGTTCGTCCATACGCCGTATTCCCTCCACCATTATAGGTTGCGGAATGCATCCTCCGCCTTGATCTCTTTCGTAAGCTGGCCATGCTCCTGCAGCCATGAAATGACATTGCTCCACGACTCCGCCGTCTGGCTGCCGAAAGCTTCGGAGCCCGCATCCATGAGCGGCAGCAATACCTGCAGGCTCTGCTTCTCGATCTCGGCATCGAGCGGATAATCCGCGCTTTGCTTGTCGAGCAGCACCTGAAGCGCCTCATCCGGATGGCTAGCCGTATATTCCTGCCCTTTAGCCGCAGCGTCGATAAACTTCTTGAACACTTCGCTTTTGCTGGCAACGCCATCCTCGCTCGCTGTCATCACAAGCTCGTAATAATCCGGCACGCCATAATCGGCAGGATTCAGCGCGATCAGCTTCTCGCCTTCCTTCTCTAGAAGCAGCTTCTCGTGGTTCACATAACCACCGATTATCGCGTCAACCTTCTTCGTCGTCATGGCCGGAATCAGGTCCCAGCCTACATCGATATAGTTCAGTGCTGATGGATCTCCGCCGTCGGTTTTCACCATCGTGTTCACATATGCTTCATCGAGCGGTATGGACGGATAGCCGATTTTTTTGCCGACCAAATCCTTAGGCGTCTTCACGCCGGACGATTCCAGCACGAACAGCTGGTTCAGCGGGTGGCGCACAAGCGAGGCAACCGATACAATCGGAATTTCCTCTGCGCGGGCAACGGCTACCTGCATTTGATAACTGATCGCCAGATCCGCCTTGCCTGTTGCGACCAGCTTAAGCGCATCATTCGTATCGGCTGGCACCTGGAGCTTCACATTAAGGCCGGCTTCCTTGAAATAACCTTGCTCCTCCGCCGCATACAAGAACGTGTGCACCGCATTCGGATACCAGTCGAGCAGCACCGTCAGCTCCTGCACACCTTCCTCGCCATTTGCCGTGTTTTTATTATCCGAGGAGCAGCCCGCCATAATGGCTAGCGTCAAAGCCAAACATGCTGCGACCCATGAGCTGCGTTTCCATTTGGAAGCTTTATTTTTCGTAAAAATACGATTCCCTTCATTCTCCTTACGCATAGACAACTTACCTCTTTCTTGTTCTATTATAGTATATAAAAGGCCATAAAGCTTGAGCGGCACTCCGCCTTGGGGCCCCCTTACCGGCCTACCTTCGATTCTTTCCGATAGGATAGACAGATTCGCTCAAGCGCCAATACGGCTAAAAATAACATAATGCCCATTGCTGACAGCAGCAGCACGCCGGAAAAAACACTTTCGCCGCGCAGCATATTCGCCGCCCGCTTCGTGTACATGCCCAGCCCCGCTTCGCCGCCCAGCCATTCGCCAAGCGTGGCGCCGCCGACGCTGATCGCCGCTGCCATTTTCAACCCCGTGAAAAACTCCGGCAGCGCCGAAGGGATTTTCCACTTGAGAAACAGCTCGCGCTTGCCTGCTCCCATCGTCCGCAGCAGTTCCCCGATATCCGGGTCCGCTGAGCGGAAGCCGTCCGCCGTATTCATCGCAATGGGGAAAAAGGTGAACAGCATGACAACGGCGATTTTGCTGCCTATTTCATAGCCAAACCACATGACCATAATCGGCGACAGCGCAATAATCGGAATCGTCTGCGAGGCGACAACGAGCGGATATAGCGTTTTGCGTGCCAGAGATGAGCTGTCGATCCAGATCGCCGACAACGTTCCCAGCACGATTGAAATCGCCAGCCCAAGCAGCGCCTCGCCTAACGTGATGGCGAAATGCCGCGCCAGCAGCCCGCTGTTCTCCGCTATGGAGACGAGCACATCAGACAGCCGCGGGATAATATAATGGGGAATTTGGAATATTCGCGTTCCAGCTTCCCACAAAACGGCAAGCAGGAGGATGAACAGCACAACTGGCATATGCTTTTTGAAAAAGCGCTTCATCGGCTTCCCCCCTCTAAGCTGGCCGCTGTGTGCGCATGCCCGAAATGCCCGAGCAGCTGGCGTTTTAACGCCACAAACGGCTCGCTCAGCATCGTCTCGTAGGTACGTGGACGCGGCAGTGCCACCGGATATTCCACCAGCTCGGCAACCGGCGCCTTCGCCGCCACCAGCACCCGGTCCGACAGAAGGAGCGCTTCATCTATGTCATGGGTAATAAAAACAATCGTTTTGCGGTGCTGCTCCCATATTTGCAGCAGCCATTCCTGCATGCTGACTCTCGTCATCGCATCAAGGGCGCTGAACGGCTCATCGAGCAAAAAGAGCTCGCCGCCGCCCAGCAGCGAACGAAGAAACGATACCCGCTGGCGCATGCCGCCCGACAGCTCATGCGGATACTTCGCCTCGGTTCCGGCGAGGCCGAAATCCGGCAGCAGCTCCCGCACCCGCTGGCGCGCTTCCTTCTTCGGCGTTCCTGCCAGCTCCATGCCGAGCGCGGCATTATCCAGCACCGTCCGCCACGGCATAAGGCAATCCTTCTGCGGCATATAGCCGATCTTTGCCGCCTGCTGCTGGCGATTCAAGCCGCCAATCGTAATCGTGCCGGCTTGCGGCTCCAGCAGTCCGGCCAGCAGCCGGAACAGCGTCGTCTTGCCCATGCCGCTCGCCGCAAGCACGCTGACGAACTCGCCCTGCTTAATATGCAGGTCAAGCCCTTCAATCAGCGGCGGCCCGCCGGGAAAAGCATACGTCAGTCCGCTGACGCTAAGGCCTGCTGGCTCGTTGCTTTCGCTATGTGCAGAAGCGGTCGTTCTCACTGCTGTTGCTGTTGCTGTTGCTGTTGCTGTTGCTGTTGCTGTTGCTGCTTCTGCATCTGCTGCTTCTGCTGCGTCTGCTACTGCTGCTTCTAATGCTTCTGCTTCTGTCTCGCTTGCCCCCGCCGCCTTTTTAAGCCCCTGCTCTCCCGGCTGACCTTTCAATATGCTCACACTGGCCACTCCTCCCCGCGATATGCCATATCCCAAAATAAATATTCCATCTTCGATGTTATAACAAAATGCTCCTCCAGCTTCGCAAGCTCCCGCTCTGGAAGCCCTGCTGCCAATTGGTCCATTAGGCCAATGCACCAGTTCGTCAGCTCTCCGAACTCCTCCGAGCTGTACATGAGAATCCATTCCTTATAAAGCGGATGCTCCAATGCGCCCGGATATTCGGCGAAGGTTACGCCAATTTCGCGGTAGCTCCACATGCACGGCAGCAGCGCCGCTACAACCTCTGCGAGCGAGCCATTCGCCGCCACGTCAAGCATATATTTCGTATACGCGATATTGCTAGGCGCAGGCTGCGTGCCCTCAAGCTGCTCGCGCGTCACGCCAAAACGGTCGGCATACTGGCGGTGCAGCTCCATTTCCACATGCAGCGTGGAATGATACAGCCCGGCGAATTTGACCATTGTTGCCATATCGCCAGCTTTTATACTGCCGTAGGCGAACAGCTTTGCATAGTCGATTAAATAGACGTAATCCTGCTTGAGATAATAGATGAAGCGCTGCGGATCCAGCGTTCCTTCCCGCATTTCCACGAGAAAAGGATGCTCGTGGCTTTTCTGCCATACTTCGCGGCTTGCCTGATATAATCTATCGCTAAACTTGCTCATCATGTCCTCCGGACGCCTGATGAAAAAGGACTGCTGCGCTACGTGAAAGGTTTGGCTTTCGATCGCTGCGCTTCTCCAGCTCAAACCTTTCACTCCGCTGCTCCCTTCTTTCATCCGGCTTTTTATTTAACAGAGAGTGATTCGCTCTCTCTTATATGCTCATCTCGTTTATTCAAATACATTGACTACAATAAAAACTGCTACTTTAACATTACTCTCATTAATCCGACTTATGTTCGAGGACTGACGTTCCGCTATATCCGCGATTTGGTCGATTTAGCCGATTTAGTCGATTCAGTCGGGCCAGCGGACAGGAGATCCGCTATTTCAGCGATTTGGCCACTTTAATCTTGTTCGCGGACAGGAAATCCGCTATTCCGTGAAAAACGGGGACTTTATAGGATTTTTGCAGCCAATAACTGCATCTGAGTCCGCGAACAAGGCAAAATCGTTGATTTTCACAAATTAACGGCTTCTCTGTCCGCTCGACAACTACAAGCTACATAATGAACACTACACACTAAATGCTGCATACTGCACGCTACTCGCTGCTCACTACTCACTACTCACTGCACGCTACTCATTACTCACTACTCTCTACTCACTACACGCTACTCACTACACGCTGCTCTCCGCTTCCGCTTTCGGGCGGTTGCACCAGTCGACGATGAAGCCGAGTATTACTTTTGTATAATAAATGAGCTCGTTGATGTCGATACTCTCGTCTACCGCATGGGCATGCTCCAGCTGCCCTGGACCATAAATGACCGTCGGGATGCCTTCCCTGCCGATCCAGCCCGCATCGGTTACACTTGGGCTCATGCCAACAGCGGGCAGTACGCCAAGCACTTGCTGATGACTTTGCTCCAGCACCTTCAGCCCCGACCACTGACGGTTCAGCTCCTGCGAAGGGAAAATTTCGCCGCGCTCCTCGATCATCGAGCGCCCTCCCCAGCGGAAGGTTGGCGGATTGTGGCGCATCCACGGATCGCCCTGCGCCACGCCAAGCAAATGCTCTTCAATCTCGGACGCTATCGTTTCATAATCTTCATTCGGGTAAAAATGAACCGTAATCCAAAGCGAACAGCGGTCCGCGATAAAAGCGGCATGGCGCCCGCCTTCAATAACCGCAGGATTAATCGTATTGGAACCGGGAGGAAAACCTTCATAAGATTTGCTCACGGCCCAGTGGCGCTCCAAATCTTGAAGCCCTGCGATCAGCTTTGCCATTTTTTCAATCGTGCTGGCTCCTTGAACGCCGCCTCCGGCATGGATCATGCGCGAACGCATGCCATCATGGAACGTCTTCGGGCTTTGCAAGGTGACCCAGCCGGTTATAACGCCGCCCTGTCCTTGAATCGCCAGCCCGCTCGTATCAGCGACGATGGCGAAATCCGCTTCGCAGCCGCGCTCCATACAAGCGCGAGTACCTGCCTCGCCCGCTTCCTCGCCAATAACGGCTTGGAACAGCAAATCCCCTTTCAGCTCCACACCCGCTTCGGTCAGCAGCTTGCTTGCAAACAGCAATGCCGCAAGCCCGCCTTTCATATCGGCGGTTCCACGCCCATAGGCGCGTCCATCCTCCAGCAACAGCTTGAACGGATCATGCTTCCAGCCGCCGCTGTCGCCCACCTCGGCAACATCCATATGCCCATTGAGCAGCAGGCTGCGATAACGCTTGCTATCGGTGCCCCGTTTTACCGCTGTCACGTTTGGATCGCCCGGGTAAACCTCCCACAGCTCAGTTGCAAAACCGCTCGCTTGCAGCTGCTTCTCCAAAAACTGCTGGGCTTCCAGCGTATTGCGTGCCGGAGGGCTGACGGTTGGATACGCCACCAGCTCGGCTAACAGTGCGAACAGCTCATCCTGGCGCTCATCCACCTGCTGCTGCAATGCTTCAATCCACGCTTCTGTCATCTACTTTCTCCCCTTTCCTGAAGGAAAGCAATGCTCGCAGCTCGTCCAAAACACCGCCCTAGACAAAGCCGCGTTTTTCTGCGGAGAAATACAAAAAAACCATTCGAGAATACACGAATGGCTACGTTTCGTTATGTTCTCTACGCCAGCATTACCTGGATCAGATTAACGGTCAGGAAAACAAGTTCCCTATCTCAGCCAGACTTTATCCAGCACCCGCATTTCGTATGAAATTAGTTTAACTATAACGGAATACTTGAGAATAGGCAACGGTTCTATTGTGATTGCAGCTGATTCCTTTTTTGGTAGGCTGTAGCCTAAGCAGCTGTAAGCTATAATGAAAATAGAATTTTCTTTATAAAAATTATATAACAAATGGAACGACAAATTTAGAATGGAGTATTCTACCATTGAGAAGCTAACAGGAAATGATGAAGCTGCTTATCGATTTTGCTGCCAATGATTCGAGAATTGTACTTGCAACGCTCGAAGGCTCACGCACCAACAAAAACATCGTCCCTGATCTATTTCAGGATTTTGATGTTTCCTATTTTGTGACCGATATGGAGGCTTTCAAGGAAAATGAGGATTGGCTGAACAGCTTCGGAAAACGGATTATGATGCAGAAGCCTGAGGATATGGAGCTATTCCCGCCCGAATTAGGCAATTGGTTTTCCTATCTCATTATTTTTGAAGATGGGCATAAGCTCGACCTGACGCTAATTCCAATCGACGAGATAGAAGATTATTTTACGAATAGCGACGGTTTAGTCGAGGTGCTGCTTGATAAACAGTCGCTTGTGCAAAATGAAGTGCTCCCAACTGACCGTCAATATTGGACGAAGCCGCCAACCGCAAAAGAATTTGACGATTGCTGCAATGAATTTTGGATGGTTTCTACTTACGTTGTAAAAGGCCTGGCGAGGGAAGAAATTCTATTCGCGATTGATCATTTAAGCGAAATTGCCCGTCCTAATTTACTGCGAATGATGGCTTGGCAAATTGGCATAGAGCAAGGCTATTCCTTTAGCGTCGGGAAAAATTTTAAATTTATTAACCGTTACCTTTCAGAAGAGGATTGGGAAGCGCTGCTTTCTACTTATGCTGAAAATAGCTACCCCAACATGTGGCAGTCTCTATTCACCTGCTATGAGCTGTTTAGAAAATACTCTAAAACCGTGGCAGCAAGCTTTGGGTATGCATATCCCGATTATGATGAAGCCATCACCAAATATACAGAACGCATCTATAAAAAAGAGGGCCTTCTCTAAAGCAGCTTAACGCTGCTCTAGGGAAAGCCCTCTTAAGCATGCTTATGGCTGTTACACCATGATTTTGCACATTGCGTTCGTAAATTCAACCGGGTCTTGAATTGGCAAACCTTCAATGAGCAGCGCTTGGTTGTACAGCAGGTTCGTGTACAGGCCGAGCTTCTCTTCATCGCTGGCGAAAGCGGTTTTGAGCGACTGCAAAATCTCGTGGTTGACGTTGATTTCGAGCACCTTGTCCGCTTTCACATTTTGGCTGTCCGGCATCGCTTGAAGAATTTTCTCCATCTCAATGGACACTTCGCCCTCCGAGGTCAAACATACCGGATGCGATTTCAAGCGCTTCGAAGCGCGAACACCGGATACTTTGCCTTCGAGAATCGTTTGCATTTTCTCAAACAGATCCTTGTTGTCAGTCGCTTCCGCCTCTGTCGTTTCCTCGCTCGGATCCGCTTCAATGCCAAGATCGCCGCTCGAAACGGATTTAAATTCTTTATCCTTGTATTTCAAAATCACTTTAATCGCAAATTCGTCGATATCATCCGTGAAGTACAAAATTTCGTACCCTTTGTCCAATACCATTTCCGTTTGCGGCAGCTTCTCAATGCGATCAATGGATGCGCCCGAAGCATAATAAATGTACTTCTGATCTTCCGGCATGCGCTCTACGTACTCATCGAGCGATACGAGCTTTTTCTCCTTGGAGGAGCTGAACAGCAGCAAGTCCTGCAGCGTATCCTTGTTTGCGCCGTAATCGTTGTAGACGCCAAATTTCAGCTGTCTGCCGAAAGCTTTGTAGAACTTCTCATAGCTGTCGCGCTCGTCTTTGAGCAGGCTCACAAGCTGGCTTTTAATTTTGTTTTTGATGTTTTTGGCAATGAGGCTCAGCTGGCGGTCATGCTGGAGCAGCTCGCGGGAAATGTTCAGCGACAAATCCTCGGAGTCGACCATCCCTTTCACGAAGCCAAAATAATCTGGCAGCAGGTCGGAGCACTTGTCCATAATGAGCACGCCATTAGAGTACAGCTCAAGGCCTTTCTCAAATTCCTTCGTGTAATAATCGAACGGCGTATGCTCTGGAATGTAGAGAATCGCGTTGTATACAACCGCGCCGTCTGCACTGATGTGGATATGCTTAAGCGGCTTGTCGAAGCCATAGCGCTTCTCCATATAGAAGTTGTCGTAGTCTTCCTGCGTCAACTCGTTTTTATTTTTGCGCCAGATCGGCACCATGCTGTTAATCGTCTGCTCTTCAGAATACTCTTCGAATTCGCCTTCGCTGTCTTCCTTCGGACGTTGTCCGGCAACATCCATCTTGATTGGATAGCGAATGAAATCGGAATATTTCTTAATGATTGCACGCAGGCGATATTGCTCCAAAAACTCGTCGTAGCTGACTTCTTCCGCATTGTCTTTGATTTTCAGCACGATTTCAGTTCCGACGGTATCCTTCGTAGCCGGCACAATCGTGTAGCCGTCTGCACCTTCGGATTTCCATTTGAACGCTTCCTCGCTGCCGAGGGCACGGCTCGTTACCGTTACAACGTCCGCCACCATAAACGCCGCATAAAAACCAACGCCGAACTGGCCGATGATGTTATGGCCGTCCTTCGCTTCATTTTCGTTCTTGAAGGCCAGCGAGCCACTCTTCGCAATAATGCCGAGATTGTTCTCCAGGTCCTCCTTGGTCATTCCGATACCTGTATCGGCAATCGTCAGCGTGCGCGCCTCTTGATCCGCCGTTACTTTAATATAATAATCCGCCTGATTGAATACCAATTGATCATCGGATAATGCTTTGTAGTAGATTTTATCAATTGCATCACTAGCATTGGAGATCAGCTCGCGCAAAAAGATTTCCTTCTGCGTATAGATGGAGTTAATCATCATTTCCAGCAATCTCTTCGATTCCGCTTTAAACTGTTTCTTGGCCACGAATAAATCTCCCTTCAATAATCATCATTATTAGGCTGCGTAAGGCTAAGTCTAGTTTAGCACTCTTCATGCCTGAGTGCTAATCCTAATTTTTATATACCATATATGAATTTGTAATGTCAACTTATGGTTAGCATTCACTATCCCATTCGGCATAAAACTGCTCCAGGTAGGCTAGCATGAACTGATGCCGCTTTTCGGCAAGCTTTTTCCCGTAGGCCGTGTTCATTAAATCCTTAAGCTTAAGCAGCTTCTCGTAAAAATGGTGCACCGCCGTCGCTTCGCCACTCCGGTATTCCGCCTCCGTCATTTCCGTGCGGGGCCGCACATTCGGATCATGCAGCAGATGGCCCTTCGCGCCCGCATAAGCAAACGTTCGCGCAATGCCAATGGCGCCAATCGCATCGAGCCGGTCGGCGTCCTGCACAATCTCGCCCTCCAGCGTGCTCATCGCCTTGCCTCCGCCGCCCTTGAAGGACATCGTCGAAATGATTTCCATTACATGTGCGGAGTCCTGTGGATGGACGTTATGGTGCTCCAGCCAGCTCCGCACCTTCTGCAAGCCTGCGGCTTCGCTAGCATTCAGCTTGGCATCCGCGATATCATGCAGCAGCGCCGCCAGCTCGCATATGAACAAATTCGCCTGCTCCTCGCGGGCAATGGCCTTTGCCATCTGTGTAACCCGGCGAATATGCTGCCAATCGTGTCCCGTGTACTCTCGCTCCAGCGTCTGCCTGACGAACTGCTCGGCAGCTAATAGAATTGCCTCGTTCGCCTGTTGCTCTTGATGGTCTTCTAGTTGGTCTTCTAGTTGGTCTTCTTGATGTTTCTCTTGATTATCCTTCGGATTCATCGCCTGTCCATACCCGCCTTTCTCCTACCCATACGTCACCAGCTTGCAGCTTGTATAACGTATCTGGTTGTCCACCCCATTGCTGCTTCTCCACATTATAAGCTCTGCTCTTGATACGCTTAACTTCCCGCTCCGTTCGAAATCCTGATGCCAGATCATCGTCTAGCTCGGACTCATAATGAAACTCGGCATCTATATGGAGCTGCCAGGCAAAATGCTCCACGTCCTTGATTTTGTACAGCAGCGGAAGCTTAGCAAGACGTTCGTCTGCTATAGCCTGCATCATCGTATTTTGCTCAAATGCGTGATCATAATAATGCAGCTGCTCGCCACTCGCCGCAACCACCTGCGAGGATATGAAACTCGGCTCATACAGCCATATTTTTAAATAAAAGGGTTCGTTGCGCTGCTTTAATTGCTGATGCCACGCCTCATAAATATCCATTAGCGCTGCCAGCAGCAGCCGTGAAAACCAGACAGGCGGATTCTATTATATCGTTGCTTCCCTTATTTGGAAGCTGCTCTTTCGCCGTTTTTACAAAACTAGCTCCGTCCCTTGATATGCCTTTAACAATCTATTTATATACTTAGAACGATTCTACATACGATCTTAAAAAAAGGATAAAGGGGATTTGTAAGCTTATGAAAACGGTTAAGCAACTTGTTCAAATGATGTCAGTCGCGACGATGCTCGCTGCCGGGACAGGCGCCTTCGCCCCTGCCGCTCTCGCTGCTGATGCGCCCGCTGGCGATTATGTGAAGCTGCGCCAAGCGATCGAAAATATGCAAGGCGAAGTAACATGGGACGCCGCCAGCCGCAGCGCTGAAATTACGGTAAGCGGTTTAAAAGCATCGTTCCCGATCGGCTCTTCTTCCGCAACGATTAACGGTGCCGCAACTGAAATTGGAAGCCCTTCCCTTTTGACGAAAAGCACAACCTATGTTTCCAAAAAAGCGCTGGACAGCCTGAAGGCGCAGCTCGTTCAGCAGCAAAATAAAACCGGCTTTGAGCTTGCCTCCTCCTTCCAAATGCCAAGCGAAAAAGCCGAAATCGCCGCTTCTACGCCAGACGGCAAGCGCCTGCTCGTTACTGAAGCGGACAATGGCAGCATTTCTGTGCTGGACATCGCGGACATTAACAAAGTGAGCGTGCTGAAAACCGTCAGCTTCCATGACCTTTCCGCAGATGCGGAAGTGACCAGCGTCACCGTATCCAAGGACGGCAGCTATGGATTGGCAGTCATCCGTACGGGCGATGATGTGAACAAAGCGAACAAAGGGCTGCTTGCCGTAGTCGATTTGGCTACCTACAAAACCGTAAAAACATATGAGCTTGGCATCGGCCCTGATTCCATCGCGCTTTCGCCGGACGGGCTGAATGCCGTGATCGCGATTGAGGATGAGGAGATTGATAAAGCTGCGGATGAAATCGATTT
This sequence comes from Paenibacillus sp. JT22N7, assembly GCF_059383875.1. NCBI lineage: Bacteria > Bacillati > Bacillota > Bacilli > Caryophanales > Paenibacillaceae > Paenibacillus > Paenibacillus sp. JT22N7. Next base: position 296,743 of record NZ_JBXENY010000002.1, on the reverse strand, counting down.
TGCAAATGCGAAGCGCCCTGGCAGCATAATGATCGTTTCTTTTGCAGACGGCGACCCGCTGAAGGGCGAGGTTGTGGATATTGCTACTCCTTTGGACGATGTAGAGGGAGCCATATATCCGCATGATCCGCAGCCGGAATATGTGGCAATCAGCCCGGATAGCGCAACCGCAGCCGTAACGATGCAGGAAAACAACGCCATCGCGATTGTCGATTTAAAAACGAAAAAGCTCCTTCGGATTTTCTCGCTCGGTACGACGCAGCACAAAGCCGATTTAGAGGACGATGGGAATGTGCGGTTTACGCAGGATTTGACCGCCCGTTATGAGCCGGATGGCATTGCGTTTTCGCCAGATGGCAAATACGTGCTGACCGCCAATGAAGGCGACTTGGGCAAAAATGAATTTAAAGACGGCGTGAAGGCCGGCGGCCGCAACATCGCGGTATGGGATTTGGAGGGCAAGCGGGTATACGACAGCGCTAACCTGATTGACGAGGCGACAGCTAAAGTCGGCTTGTATCCCGATGACCGCAGCCCGAACAAAGGCAGTGAGGTCGAAAATCTGACCGTCGCGACAGTCGACGGAACAGCCCTTGCCGCAGTAGCGTCGGAACGCGCGGATACAATTTTATTTTTCAATATCACTAATGCTGCCAGCCCTGTCTACCTCGGCTTGATTCCAACGGCTGGAGAATCGCCGGAAGGCATTCACCGCGTACAAGGACGCAGCTTGTTTGTCAGCGCGGATGAGAGCACGGGAACGGTAAGCTTTTACGCGAAAAAATAAGGGCGGCCGCACGCTGCATTTAGCAAAGCTGTTATCACCCGCTTTAACGAGAAAATCCCTTGAGCGCTTGTATGTGCTCAGGGGATTTTTGGCTTTTAACGCTATGCGTTGTCAGGGCATCCAAATTCGCTTGAAGCTGGAAGCCGCATCGGTGAAGGAAAGCTCGTACACGTCGGGATTGGATAAGGCTTCCCATTCCTCAAATCCGACTGCCTGATCCAGATGCTTGAGCAGCAGCGAAATGAGGTTGCCGTGTGAGACGATTACGGTATTTTTCCAGCTGCTATTCAGCACCTCGGTAACGACTTGAACGGCCCGATTTGTAGCGGTACGGCTGGATTCCCCACCCTCGTAGCATAAATCCATGTCCTCATAGGTTTGACGAAGCATTTCGCGCCAGTCTGGATGATTTTGACCTAATAAAACTCGCTCGGTTAACCGCTCATCCAGCTTTATAGTCAGGCCAGTGGCGTCAGCTAATGGAGAGATGGTGCGATACGCCCGCTCAAAAGGGCTGGAAATGATGCCTTCTATCCGCTTTTTCGCTAAGAAAGCAGCCAATTGCTGCGCTTGCTCTATTCCAGCTGCTGTTAATGGTGCGTCAGGCTCTTGGCCTTCTGCTTGGCAATGACGGACTAGATATATCGTTTTCATGCTCTCACGATCCTTTTTTTGAAAATTAAATAGGCTCTTTTAGCTATCGGCTTTGCGGCTCGCCTAATACTTCAATCTCTACATCGACAGCGGAAATAATGAACGCTTTTAGCGAATCCAGCAGCACTCTGAGCTCAAAGCCACCGTCAATCGTGTAAATTTCATCGTACAGCCACCACATATTTTCAGGAAGATCCGGAAGCTCCAAATGCTTGACTCCGTAAAACGTGATTTTAATATCCGTAAAATAATGATAAGAGCCGCGACAGTCTAAATATAGAATAAACGTTGCTTCATCGAGCCGATCGTAAGAGATAACTTTGGCATCGTGAAGCGTATTTTCGAATAGCTTGACCGCATTGGGCGGAAGCTCATTTTTAATCGATTTATAATAGCTGTTGTAGGTCTCAGCCAATTTTCGCATGCGATCATCATAGTCTTGCTTCCACTGCTTCGCCATTTCCTTCAATTCAGGAGGCGGGTAAATCGTGTTCAACGTGCCGTCGTGTATGTAGGGATGGAAGGCTTCGGGGAGGTATTTTAGCAGGTGTTCTTTTTTCTTCTAACCATTCGCGCTGTGATTGTAAATAGTCTATGCCTTCTGAGCGAAAATAGGCGAGGTACTCCTCCCACTCTTCTTCTGTCTCATATATGCACATTATCCCGGCAATCTGCATTTCTTCATACCATTCTTTTGTGCAATATTTCATAGAAACCCTCCTTGGCTACTAGTGAATTAATCTGTGCACTCCGTGAGGAGTGCGACTTAATTAACGGCAGCGCCAGCAACCTCACACTTGTTTCAATCAACGCACTCCATACGGATTGCGACAATAAAAAAAGCCGCAGGTATGCTTTCCCATACGTTTCAATCCACGCACTCCATACGGAGTGCGACGCTTAATAATCCCTTTTCCGTTCTTCCAATTAATGTTTCAATCCACGCACTCCATACGGAGTGCGACGTTCAAACACCAACACTGCGCCTGGTTTACGATAGAGTTTCAATCCACGGCATCCACTTCAGCATATCGTTTCAATCCACGCACTCCATACGGAGTGCGACCGGGTACGCTTGTACCCTACGCTTCCCCAACAGGGTTTCAATCCACGCACTCCGTACGGAGTGCGACGCGGCATATTCGAGATATCACGCAAGGGCTATCGTTTCAATCCACGCACTCCGTACGGAGTGCGACTATTCTGTTTGTTAAAGCACCTCAAGCTAGCGGCGTTTCAATCCACGCACTCCGTACGGAGTGCAACTTCAACGATCATTTTGCTAGCTTCTACCAGCGAAAGTTTCAATCCACGCACTCCGTACGGAGTGCGACGAGGCAAATCTATCAATTAAATTTTTGCTGTACTGTTTCAATCCACGCACTCCATACGGAGTGCGACCAAATCGCCGTAGAGAAACCGCAAGGCGATTCCAGTTTCAATCCACGCACTCCATACGGAGTGCGACGATGATGAAGGTAAGAAAGTCGCTGCTGTTGTGGTGTTTCAATCCACGCACTCCATACGGAGTGCGACGCACGTATCTATGGTATTGATATGTGGGGATATTGGTTTTAATCCACGCACTCCATACGGAGTGCGACCAACAACAACTGGGGATTTGCCTCCTGTGACTAATGTTTCAATCCACGCACTCCATACGGAGTGCGACTTCAATCTCTCGGCCATACCCGCGGCATCCGATGTTTCAATCCACGCACTCCATACGGAGTGCGACCGAAAGGCATCATCAAGCGCCCAGCAAATTACATGTTTCAATCCACGCACTCCATACGGAGTGCGACGAAATGTCGAAAGTAACCGCACTGGACGTCGCGAAGTTTCAATCCACGCACTCCATACGGAGTGCGACTTGTGCAAAAACAGCAGCGGCCACCACGGGCGATGTTTCAATCCACGCACTCCATACGGAGTGCGACTCAAACACCCTATCACCTGCCTGACTTCCTGCCAGTTTCAATCCACGCACTCCATACGGAGTGCGACGATGTAGGAACCTGCAACATGCCGATCTTTCAGCAGTTTCAATCCACGCACTCCATACGGAGTGCGACCGTCAATACGCCCCCTCAGCGCTGCCGCCTCTTGTTTCAATCCACGCACTCCATACGGAGTGCGACTATGACCAAGATGGGGGTATCCCGTATGACGAAGGTTTCAATCCACGCACTCCATACGGAGTGCGACGATACCTGATTAAGCGTGATGGGATAGAGGTCGGTTTCAATCCACGCACTCCATACGGAGTGCGACAGCGAAAATACATACAATTGATTCCATCATGGCATCAATTGTATATATTTTCAAGATCCTCCATACGAACAAAGTCAAAATAAAATATTGACTTTTCCCGAAGCCCTTCGTTTTCGTCATGATTCGACAAATTTTGAGGTGCGAATCCCCTAGGGTTTTTATGGGAGCTTCCGATTCGCACCTGCATCGGCATAACCTTTTTTCACTCCATCGAACGATGGATCATCAGCCACTGCTTGGCAAAATCAACTGCCTCTTTCAGATCAAAAAGCCGGCACTCGGCGCTGCCTACCGCGCCTTTTTGCACGGAGCCTTCATAGTCGTAGCACTGCCCAATCTGTGCAAAATCTGCCGAGTCATAGGCGAAATCCGTAAACCATTTCCATACTCGCTCGTCCCCTTCATAAATAGCAGTTCCCAGCTGTTTCGTCGGAAGACGCTCACTCATCGCTTCAGCCAGATGAAAGCTTGTGCAGGATTCATACCCCGTCCCCAGCATCAGCACCTTGGCGCCCAAGCCGTACAGCTTCCCAAGTGGTGACGCCATGCCGAATTGCGGACTTAGCATATGCTCAGATGTAATAAGCTCCGCATACTTGCCATTGGCGCAAAAAGAAACCTGCGGATGCGCTGAACGCACCGTAGCCGGAAACGTGCGAAACAACTCGGCAATACGCCCCATTCCCCGCGTTGGCGACAAAGCCGGATCGAAAGCCGGAAGCTCCCGATAAATCGTCTCATACCACTCCTCTGGAACTGGCGGATTGCCCCATTCGGCGGGATCGCTCCAATCTCCGCTTTGCGCAGGCATAATTAATGTGCCTTCATCCCCAACCGCCTGCATAAGCGCCTGCACCATAGCTTGCGGACCACCGCATACCCAGCCCAAGCGCGACAAGGAGGCGTGCACCAGCACGGAATCGCCCTCTCGAACGCCTAATCTTCGCAAGTCCTGAACGATGTTGTTTATCGTAATTGGCCTTTTCTGACTGTTGATCAACTGCTGTTCTCTCACCTTTGTGCCCCCTGCTTCTACCTTTGTGCTTTAATCATAAACCGCTCTGCGTTCGTCTTGATGCCTCTTTCCGACTTATTGTCCCTAATGAACGCTTCTAATCGCTCAAAATCTTCCGGCTGCCGCCCAAAATTCGGAATAATCGGCGTATGCTTAAGCAGAAAAATCAAATCCTCCGCCGTCTCATAAAACTCCGCGACGTTCCACTCCATAACCTCAATCTTCGTAAAGCCAGCTTCCGTCAGCTCCAATATATACCGCTCCTTGAGCGAGCCTGGCATCTCCCCATAGGCTTGCCCTCTTCCAAACGCCTGCTTTAGATTAAGCTTATCGTTCTCGCTCACTTGCTGCGTCAGAAATGTACCGCCGTTCTCCAGCACACGAGCTACCTCCTGAGCATTAAAGGCTGAATGCCTGCAGGAAACGATATGAAAGAAGCGGTCTGGAAAATCCAGCTTGTCCGCATTCATTGGCAGGACGCGAACGTTGCTGCGCCCGGACTTCGTAATATTTTTCATTGCGGTGTCGACCATGCCTGTAGATAAATCAATGCCCACCAGCAGCAGGGCACAGTCCGCAATTGATAAAATAGCTTCCCCGCCGCCTGTACCAATATCGAGCAGAAGATCGGTTTTTCGGCTAAGCTTGACGACCTCCTGATACAAGTCCCACTTCGCTTCCTCCGACATACACTTCAGCCTGCTGAAATCCCAGCCATTGCTCGCTCCAACCTCATTATAAAAAGCCTCATAGTCAATTTGATTCATTATGATTCAGCCTTTCCTTAAAAATCCACATTTACCCATGCGTGCATAAGTGTCTAAAAGACAGCTTCTTTGTAAATTGTAACATTTTAGGGTGTGTTTTCGTAGTAAGGAGTATATAAAAGGCTGCTGCGCGCTATTGCAGGCTGATCCTTGTACCCGGGGGGAAATTGCGATGAGAAACGAAAAATTAGTTCTTGTGCTGTCGCTATTTTTAATTTTTGTCGGTTTTACCGCTATTCTTTTTGGCTATTGGGAAGCCTTGCAGCCGAAAACAGGCCCCGTTGGCAACGGAGCCACCTTGCCGACCTTTCTTCAAATACTCCCCTCTATTTTAGCCATCGTGACGGGTATTCTGAATCTAGCCCACATCGTCTATCGCCGCAGGAAAGCCTGTTTTAATAACAAAGACAATCAAGAGAATACGGATCAAAACCCCTCGTAGAAAAAGACAGCTATACCAACACGCGGCTTGCTAGCTCCCTACTTCGGAAGCTGCGCAGCATAGCGCTTGCGCAGCGCATGGAGCCGATCCAGCTGATTAAGCGCCTGCTGGCCTTGCCGCTTCGTCACAGCTACCGTCAAAGCATCCACCAATGCAACGGGAGCCGTCATCGAATGAAAGCCCTCCAGCTCCCCCCGATCCAATTGCAGCACAATATCACTCTGCTCCAGCATATCCGAGACGAGCAAATCCGTGACCAGCACCGTTCGATAACCCGCCGCCCTGCCCTGCTCCAAAATAACCGTCAGCTCCGGCGACCGCCTGACAAAGCCAAACATCAGCACGACATCCTCTTCCCCCGTGTGAGACAACGTTTCAAACAGCTCGCTGCCGCTAGCCTCCATCGCTACCACCTGTACGCCAATCCGATTCAGGCGGAATTGCAGAAGCGCAACGAGACAGACCGCCGCCCCCGAGCCAAAAATATAAACTTTACGCGCAGCATGAATGGCCTCCACCGTCTGATGAAACGCTGCCCGCTCCACCCGCTGCTTCGTGACCGCAACATTATTTGCAGCTATGTCCAATATTTCGCCCACAACATCGGCTTCTTCCGAATCGACCTTATTTAAAATCTGCTTCATTTTATGAGCAGGGGTAGCATGTTCATTTTGCAGCAAATGCTTCTTGAAGGCTTTCAAATTGGCAAAACCAATCGTAGCCCAAAAACGCGAAACGGTCGCCGTACTGACCCCAACCGCCTGCGCAATGTCCTCCTCCGTGCAATAGGGAATTTGCGCAAGCGCGCCCGCTACATAATTGGCTATCGCCTGCTGGCTTTTTGACATTTTGTCCAAATCCATTTTGATATTAATCGGTACCATGATGTGCCCTCCCTATGCCTGTGCCTGATCCTGTGCCTGTGCCTCAAAAGCAGGCTTTCATCAGCAGTATAGCATTCGCTGCAGCTTTATGAAAGTTTTTTATCACAAATTAATTTATGAAAATTATTTTACAGAAACGAAATAATTCGTTGATGATGCGTTAACAGTTCCTCTATATATTGAAAAAGAGTTCGCTGCTGCACTGAGGCAGGCGAAGCGAATTTCGCCTCAATCCCATTTTGCTTAGGAGGAATTAAACGTGACATCCGCGCTTAAACGCCGTTACGAATTGACGCAATCCCAGAAGCTTATGGTGTTCATACTGGCTATGTCGCTTTACGGCATTTCCAATATGTTCTCCGAGCTTATCCCCGAGCTCAAGCTTGGGCCGATTGAAATCAAGGTCGAATATTTTGCCTTTATCCCGCTCACTTTATGTATTTTGTTCAACCCGCTGTATGCCGCGCTTGGCGCTTCCTTCGGCGAGATTATTTTCGGAGAGCTGCTGCTCGGGCAATTCGGCGGACTCGGGGAGCTGGAAAAATTCATTGAGTTCTCACTCGCCATGTACGTTGCCGGACTGCTCGTCAGCGATCCCCGCAATCGCAAGCAGCTTGCTCTAGCTTCCTTCGTTGCAGTAGGCATTGACCAAATGCTCGGCACGATTGTCGATGTCGGCAAAGTATGGTTTGGGATTGAGGAATTTGAAGCGGTGCCGGGGCTTCCAGAAAGCATTTTGCTCATTGAGGGCCTTAGCTTCCTGAACGCCATGGTCATTACCGGCATCTTCTTCTCCCTGCTGCCAACGCTGTTTCTCGTACCAAGACTCTATGGAAAAATCGAGCCGCTGCTCGGCATGAAGCCGCGCGACAGCCGGGTTCCGCTCTCTCTTGGACAGCTGATGACGCCGCGCTTGCTCATTACGGGCATTTGCTTTTTCTTCCTTGCGGTCGTCGCCGAATTTCTGGCCGAGTCAGATATAAACTTCGCCGTCTGGGAGCCGGAATTTATTGAGCAATATGGCAGCGGCTATATGTGGGTGAGCATCGGTGCCGCAGCGCTCGTCCTGCTCGTAACCGTTGCATTCGCGATGCGTTCCAAAGCAAAAACTATCCAGAAGCCGGGGGATATGAAGCTTTGAGCAACCTACAGCATCATAATGCCGCAACGATGACCTCACGAGCTGCTGCCGCTGCGGCTACAGCTCCTATTATTGAAATGAACGACGTTTGCTTTCAATATCCAGGTGCTGAAGGGATGGCTTTGCACGATATAAAGCTGACGATTCAGCCTGGCGAATTTATCGCCATCGCCGGGACGAATGGGAGCGGCAAATCGACGCTCTGCAAATGCTTGAACGGGCTTATCCCTAATTATTATGTTGGCGATTTGAGCGGCTCGATTCGGGTAGCTGGCATGGATGCCGCAAACGAAACGGTGTCCTCTCTTTCGCGGAAGGTGACTTACGTCTTTCAGGATTTTGAAAATCAGCTCGTGCGTCCGACTGTGTACGATGAAGCCTGCTTTGCACCGCTTAATTACGGCTATGCGGACTATCGCCAGCGCGGGGAAAGGGCGCTCGCTATGCTTGGTCTTGAGCCTTTGCGCGACCAGTGGATTTGGCAGCTTAGCGGCGGGCAGAAGCATATGACTGCGCTGGCAGGCGCGCTCGCTCTTGATCCCGATGTGATCATCGTGGACGAGCCCGTCGCCCAGCTTGATCCTTATCATGCCAAGCTGATTTATGATAAGCTCGCCATGCTCAACAAGCAATACGGCAAAACGATCATCGTCATTGAGCATCATACTGAATTTATTGCCGATTATTGCGATAAAGTCGTATTGATGGATAGCGGCACCATCCGCTGGATCAAGCCTGTACAGGAGGCGCTGTCCCGCGTCGATGAATTGGCAGCGCTGAATATTTTGCCGCCGCAGGTCACCTTGGCGGTGCGAAATTGGGAAGCCCGGCGCGGGCAAACAGCGGCAGCAACGGCAGCAGCTCCGCTATATCCGATTACGCTGGCGGAGGCTGCGGTTTATTTTCAGAATGATGCGGAAGCAGTGGCTGGTGCCAAAAAAGCTAATCAGTTGCAAGCCGCTTTTCATTCTACTAAGCAGGCTGGGTTTATAGAAAAGCAGGATTCGCAAGCGCTCAGCCATTCCGCCAATTCAAGCTCAGTGCTGGCTAAGGCTGCAGATGCCGCGTCACCGCAAGAGTTGATTCGCTTCGAGCATGTGTCCTACGGCTACAAAACGATAACGCGAGCGCTGCATCCTGTTATTCGCGATCTCAATCTCTCGATTTACGAGGGCGAGCGAATTGCGCTCGTCGGCAACAATGGAGCGGGCAAATCGACACTGCTTAAGCTTATTTCCGGCATCCGCCGTCCAAATAAGGGCGAGCTCGCCGTTTGCGGCCGCTTAACGAGGCGCCATTCGCCCGAGCAACTGTCTGAATTCGTCTCCTTCATCTATCAGCATCCGGAGGAAATGTTTATTGAGGATTCGGTGCGCAAGGATGTGGAGTTTTTCCCGAAAGCCCGAAATAAAGCGGGATATTCAGCCTTTACCGATGAAGTGCTGGAGCGGCTGCGGCTCACCGAGCTTCAGGATCGCGATGGCAGATTGTTAAGCGGCGGGCAGCAGCGGCGAGCTACCCTTGCGATTGGCCTCGCGATGCGTCCTACGGTGATGCTGCTCGATGAGCCGACGGCAAGTCTCGATGCTTCAAGCCGGCGCGAAATGACCGCCATGCTTGCCGAGCTGGAGGATCAGGTCAAAGCGACGCTGATCGCCACCCACGATATGCAACTTGTTGCCGAATGGGCGAATCGCGTCATCGTGATGCATAACGGCCAGGTGCTGCTGGATACAGATACGCGTTCCTTGTTCCGCGAGCTTCACGTGTTGGAGCAGGCCGGACTCATTCCGCCGCAAATTACGCTGCTCAGCGATCGGCTCGGCCTGGAGCCGCCGTGTCTGTCCGTTGACGAATTGCTTTGCCGCCTGACTGGGGCTGCATCTGCGGACACATCAGAGCAGCTGCCTAGAGAGGAGGCCATCACGAGTGGAAGCCATTAAACAAAATTTGATCGACAAGCTCAGCGTCGAGCAAATCAAAATCGAGCTGATGCGCACCGCCTTCGGCCGCCAATCTACTTTTTTATCGCGCTTCGACCCGAGGATTCTCATCATCTGGTATTCTTTTTTCGCTATAGCGCCATGGTTCATTCATAACAAATTCATTTTGCTGGGGCTGCTCGTGCCAATCGTCGCGCTCACCTTGTCCTCCAAGGTCAGCCCGCTCGTCCTCATCATTATGGGCATTGGGCTCGTCAGCGAAATCAGCTACATTCTGCTCGGTTCGCTGCTCTTCGGCGGAAGTCTCTCCAGCTTCTGGCCCCTCATGACACTTACGCTGAAAATATTGCTCATTTCACTCGCCAGCATTGCTGTTTTCTCCAGCATGGACCCCGAGAAGCTGAGCGATGCGCTGCTCAGTCTAGGCATGCCGGCGCAGTTCAGCTTCGGCGTATCGTATGGCTACCGAATGCTGCCGATTCTTATCGAGGAATATCACAACATTATTCATTCCTTCCGCCTTCGTGGACGCTCGCCGCAGCGGAAAGGGATTTTCGGCTGGCGCTCCCTCGTCTACTTGGCGACGATTAGCGTCCGCGCCTTTTATCCGCTCATACTGAATACGGCGAAGCGCACCCGCACAACGGTTGAAGCGCTGGAGGTGCGTGGCTTTACTTATTCCTTAGTCAGCCCGGACGCGAAGAAGCTGAAGCTCGCCTATTTGCGCATTCGCCCATTGGACTTTGTATTTCTCGGCTGCTCCCTCTGCTATATAATTGTGCTGGCGGTAGCAGGACAGCATTTTTCACTATAAAATTGACTATCAAAACGGAAACGGAGACCTCAGCTATATGATGAATCTTGATTTGCACACCCACGGCAAGCTATCGAAAAAAACACATTTTTCGCTCGACTATTTCGCCGCCATGACGGCTGAAGCAATTGAAAATGGTCTAAACGCCATTGCGTTGACCGAGCATTTTAACACGCTGAATTATACCGATATGCTGGATCAGCTTGACGCAGCCTTCGCCTATCAGGACGATTATTATGATGTGAATAGACTGAAGGTGTTTACGGGCATGGAGGTAGATGTTGCAGAGCGCGGGCATATTTTAATCATAGGCAATCGCTTGTACCTGCGGGAATTGCGCCAGCAATTGGAGCCCTATGCGGAAAAAGGCAGCTTTATCCCCTTTACCGAGCTGATGGATCGTACGGAGGATGCTCCTGTGCTGCGGATTGGCGCGCATCCGATGCGGGAGAGCAATCCGCTCACGCAGTACGCGGCCGAGCAGCTGCTGCGGCTTCACGCGTTGGACATTAACGCGAAGGACTTGTATCAATATGGACCCGCCATGGCCGATCAGGTTCGCCAGCTTGCGGCTGAAATCGGCTTGCCCGCCTGCGCAGGCAGCGACTCCCATCAGCCGCTCCAGTTCGGCAGCGTATGGAATGTGCTGGAGCGGGAATGCCGCACCGCCGCCGAGCTGCGCGAAGAGCTGCAACGCGGTCGCTACTCCGTGGAAATTTCACCTTGCCTCAGCGTCAAGGTGAAGGCTGCGCAGATGATGAAGGAGCTTTTGAAGAAGACGATGACGGTGGAATAAGTAGAGGCTTTTAGTATAAATAGGCTGCTTCCGCGTGGATGATACGACGCGGAAGCAGCCTGTTTTTTTCAATTTAAATGAATGTGCGCTTAGTAACTCGGATTTGTAGTCGTTCGGGAGGCGTATCAATTCACGTATTTCGTTCGGAGTGCGACCCGAAAGCTCATCGAGCTTGACATAGAGCTGCAGTTTCAATCCACGCACTCCATACAGAGTGCGACGGAAGACAAAAGCTTTTGGTTGAAGGCATATAACGTTTCAATCCACGTACTCCATACGGAGTGCGACTGAGTTCAGGCATGGTGTTCGCCAGCCCGCTTATGTTTCAATCCACGCACTCCGTACGGAGTGCGACCATCAATATTCATCTCCCTATAAGTACATAAAAGTTTCCATCCATGTACTCCGTACGGAGTGCGACCGAATTGAGTTAGATTGGGATCAAGATGTTATTTGGGTTTCAATCCACGTACTCCGTACGGAGTGCGACAATAAAACGTTGGCGCCTCTTACGGTAAATGACCTGTTTCAATCCACGTACTCCGTACGGAGTGCGACGTTCTATAAAATTCACAGTAAACAGCAGCCCTATTGTTTCAATCCACGTACTCCGTACGGAGTGCGACGGATATTAGTCACCCCGATTAAAGTCTATCAAACTGTTTCAATCCACGTACTCCGTACGGAGTGCGACCCTTCTCACAGATTTTGCAAATGATTAGTTCAGTCGTTTCAATCCACGTACTCCGTACGGAGTGCGACCTAAGGCACGAATTACCCTTTGAATGTAATATCAATGTTTCAATCCACGTACTCCGTACGGAGTGCGACAGCGAAAATACTAGTGATTGATCCCATCATGGCATCAATCGCCCCATTTTTCAATAAATATAATACTATAAAAATCTGGATCAAACCTTGACTTTGCATAAAACAACTCAAATTCGACAATTTTCTACAATATCTGAGGTGCGAATCCCCCAGGGTTTTTATGGGAGCTTCACATTCGCACCATGTATCCGCAAAAATTTTTTCGCTTATAGAATAAGCGGCGCTTCCATATTATAGGCTTCTTTTGCACTGATGTGCTCCACATTGCTTTTGTGATTATCACCCAAATTGTAGAAGCGCAGGCTGTCCGTCTGCTTATCGATTAGCTCCTCCAATTCATACTTCAATTGGCGAAACTTTGTCGCATCTACAAAACATTCATATACGGAGTTTTGTACCCTCTGACCGTAATTTAGACAGGTTTTTGCCACTCGTGAGAGCCTTCTACGCCCTTCCTTGCTTGATGTACTCACATCATACGTAATTAATACGAGCATATGAACACCTACTTCCAGAAAAATGGCATATATTCGTCCAAATCACCACGAATATGCCTCGCAAGCAATAAGGTTTGGGCGTAAGGCACGAGCCCCCAAGCCATCTTTTAATTCATATAGGGGTGCATGATCTTCTCCTGCTTGCGTTCCTACCACGCTTTAAGCACCTCTTCCTCGTGTCATCGTCCATGATAACGGCTCCATTTTATTTTTCATGAAACACTTGCCTTTAACTCAATCTCGCTTCCCTTTACATTCACTTCTTCCCCTAAGTCGATCGACTCCGTTGCCGTCTGAATGTTGAGACTTTCTTCACCGCTTACCTCAATCTTACTTCCAATCATAATCAGGGCGGATTTTATTTTTCAACAGTATAACAAAAAGCTCATTCCTAACTCATGGTTCAAGTTGGAATAAGCTTTTGCAAGTTTATCGAGTTTTTTAGTTTTTGGCTTGTTGTTTATAGTTGGGGTTGTAAATAAGCTTATATGAATATCGGTAAGGAGTCTGAGCATCCCTAATTTTTATTCAGTTAACATTGCTTGAAACTCTTCGAAACTCGCACTCGCAAAATATGTGACCGGTTCTACGTCTGTCGATTCTTCATGATTCCAAACACATACAGAAGGCTCTTTAGCATTATTACGATAGTCTAAACACACAAAATCACCTGCAAATAAAACCGCTATCGGTAACAATTCAGTGCCTACTAAATCTTCATCTGAAACAATCCTTTCATCCAACTGGGTTCTAACTACACCAATATCATAGAACTCATTATCCCTATCCCCAGTTACTTTTAGTATACACAAAAACCTATCAATCGTGTAACTATGACCGTTACATACAAAGCTATCTTTTTCAGGAGAAGAACCATTATATTATGTAATAAATTGTTTATACGCCTCTGGTAATTTAATTCTCCATTTACGCGCTTTTTCAAATGACGGATTGTAATATGAAGTGCGACACATAAAAATGACCCATGACCGATTCGTGTGTAGAATGAAGTTACCACACTACCCCTACACAGGAGAATCAGCCATGAGCTACCAACATCTTACCACAAGAGAGAGAAGTCAGCTAGAATTACTCCATCAATTGGGATGGTCGGCTAGAGCGATTGCACGTAAGCTCGGGCGTCATCATTCCAGCCTATCCCGTGAGCTCAAGCGTCAAGGAACAGAAGAGTCTTACTGTGCAGATCGAGCCCAGACATCGTATATAACCAAGCGAGCCCGTTGTAAACCTTCGGGTAAATGGAATGCTGAAAGGCAACGTTACATCACGATGAAGCTCGCAGAGACCTGGTCGCCTGAACAGATTGAAGGCAGGATGAAACGGGACGAGCCTCATCTTCGTGTATGCCATAAAACGATCTACCGATGGCTGTACCAAGGAAGGCTTGTTAAAGGAAATACAGCCTTTCTAAGGCATAAAGGGAAACGTCGTCAACCGCTGGAGAAGCGCGGACGTTTTACAATCGGGTTGTCCATTCACCAGCGCGCCAAAGAGATCCGTAAGCGTGAGACCTTTGGGCACTGGGAACTGGATACGGTTGTTTCTAGTCGTGGAAAAAGCAAAGCCTGCGTAGCTACATTCGCTGAGCGTAAAACAAGGTTCTACCACGCGATTAAAATGCAGGATCGTACAGCCTCTTCCATGGAGATGGCTTATAAACAGGCTGTCCTATCGATCCCGGCAACGGCCTTCGTAACGGCTACCGTTGATCGTGGTAAAGAGTTTGCCTGCCACGAACGCCTAACTGCTTTGCATGGCATGAAGGTGTATTTTGCCGATCCTTATTCCTCTTGGCAGCGAGGCACGAATGAAAATGCGAACGGACTGCTAAGAGAGTTCTTTCCTAAGGGCTATGATTTCGCAGACGTTACAGAAGAAGAATTAGCGTGCGCGTTGTTCTTTATTAATAACCGTCCTCGAAAGTGTCTAGGATGGAAAACCGCACACGAAGCTTTTCAGGTTGAAGTGTCGCACTTGGCTTGACAATCTGTCAAATAGTAAAGTATTATCTGGTAATGGATAAATAGATCCGTACTTAATCTTAATACATCCCCCTCCCACTATGTTCACCGAACTCTTAAAAACTATATCTCTTAACATGCCTGTTGTTAGTTGTTTTTATGACCCTGCTATAATAAAGAAAACTCATCATTACTCTTTAATATTAGAATTCCTATATTTAATTTCAGAAAGCGCCTCTTTAGCTGCCTCTTGTATTTCTTTACTAGGATGAATTAAAAATGTCTCTAAAATTGGTACATACTTATGATTCCCTGAAAAGCCCAAGAACGATATTACATACGTCAGATACTCTACTTTCAATGATGATATATAAGGAATAAATACATCCAATGAGATTTCAGCAGCTACATTCTGATAGACTATAGCGTTATTAATAGTATGTAGAATACTTTCTTTTAATGTATCATTTTTCTCTAAAACTACATATGATATTAATGAATTAACGCCTTCAATTATCTCGTTGGTATCCAGACCTCCATATTCTAAAATATCCCCTATTGCTTCGATTGCATTTTCTTTCTCAACCTCATCGTCCATTGAAAATATAGAATTCAATTTTTCAACTAGTTTCATTTCTTCATCCTCCACTCTTCTCCTACTTAGTCAGGAGATTTAATAGGTATGTGGGTACGGTTAATAAGATCTTCATTATAAAACTCGCTAGCAGGGTTTGATATGCCGGGAGGCTGATATTCACCTGTTACAGGATCAAAATATTTTTTACCTTTTTGAATTCTTACTATCCAACCATTAGCAGCATTACTCCCTGCTGGAATATCAGGTGATGAGTCAGGACCATGAACACGAACACGTATTGTTTGCCCATCTTCTACCCATTTATATTCGAAACCTTCCATCACTTTTCCTTCAATTGGAAATAACTCACGTCTCTTTGCATCTGTAGGTATTCGAGATAATATTTCATCTATCGACGCTCCCTCTATGTCACTAAAATCTCCAACCTTACCAGTACCCAGTTTATTCCCCTCAGGACCATGCTTACCGCCACCATCGCCATCCATCCGCGTCATCTGCCTATATTCCGCTTGGCTCATCATCTGCCAGAACCTCGAGCCATCGGCGGTCTGCTTCACAACTACACGGAAAGGCAGCATTTCCAGCACAGCATTACGCAGTTTTTCTACCAGTATACCTTCCTTTTCCAGCTCATCCAATAGCTTTTCCAGCGTGGACGCGTTCGTTTTTAGCTTCCCGTCCTTTGATGCTGCCGCGGCTGCTTCGTCCATTTGATCTGTGAGAAGCGGCTTCCCTTCTCCATCTTTATCCTTCTTCCCCTCTGGGCCATCTCCTCCATCCGTATACCCGTTCTTAGCGCCTTTGCCCACCCCTTTGGCAAGGGACTTCGTCGCTCCCGCTGCACCTAAAACCATCGTGCCCGCATCCACAATGCGAATATAGCCCTCCATCGTTTTCTGTCCGATTTCCTCGCTCTCCTCTTTCGTTTGAAAGAGCAATTCGGTTGGATTCAGCGTCATGCTTTTCGGGACTAATATAAAGGCCGGATTAAACATCATCGGATTAAAAGTAGGCATGTCCACGATCGGCTGTACAAAGCTTGTGGCAGCGGAAGTGATATCGCTCCAGATCTCTCCTCCCGATTTCTGCAGCGTCACCGTTTCCATGCCATAATCTACCGCTTGTAAAAATCCTTTCATCAGATCATTGCGTTCTTCCAGCGGCGCGGCCTCTTTACCGCTCACCCACTCGTACACCGTATCCGAGTTAATTAAGATATCCGCTGCATCTACCGCCAAATCCCAAAGCTCCAACGCTTCATTTTTTAGCGCCTTTAATTCCCCACTGCCTCGCGCCAGTTGGTTTTCCATCATCCGCTCAGCCGCCACTCGCTTGATTCCCTTTTCTTGCACCTGTTGCTCAAACGGGCTTAATATTCGCTCATACGTTTTCGTCACACTTGCTTTTAACTCAATCTCGCTTCCCTTTACATTCACTTCTTCCCCTAAGTCGATCGACTCCGTTGCCGTCTGAATGTAGAGACTTTCTTCACCGCTTACTTCAATCGAACCGCCGCTTAGATTCAGCGAGCCAGCGGCTTGAATCTGTACAGCCGTCGAGCTGTTCAGCATCACACCCGTATACTTGTTCAGCGAAATGAACAGCGCTCCCTCTTGCGCGGTCATATGCAGCTCGCTGTCCCCCAGGCTGAAGGCCTTGCCCTGCGGATTGCCAAATGACTTAACACCCGGATCGGCCATCGTCTTGTGGCTTTTCTCCTGCTGTGCTCCTTCCGCCTTCATCCGCACCGCATGGGTTACAATCGCCTCATCCTCATCTGCGCTTGGAAAATAGAGCTTAACCGCTGCCCCCTTCTCCGGCAGCATGTACAGCACCTGATTCCCTTCCGCTGAATACGGGAACCACTGCGCTTCTCCTGCATCCTGCTTGCTATCCATCTCCAGATGCAGCTTGACCTGATTGCGCTCCACGTCGATAATGCTGCCATTGATAGAAGCTCCAATGATCGCCAGATTATGCAGTTTGCGCTTTTTCAAGCCCTCTGGCAGCGCACATTCATAGCTCCACTGAAGCAGCCCATGCTTCAGACATCCATGCCGCTTCGTAATGAAATAGGTGACATGGTTATGCTTCACCTCATCGCCAAGCTGGAGCAGCTTCCCCCACTCAAACCGATAGGACGTATAATGCTGCTCTAGCCCGCCAGACTCATGGTTCATTTCCCGTTCTAAATAAGGCGCTAATTCCCGCTTGATTTCATAGGGATGGCCTTCCAGCTCAATCGGAGCCTTGCCATCCGGAATGCCAATCCAGAACTGCTGTTTATGTGCCGCAATATCCGGTACCAGCTCCGCCCCAACATGAGAAGCCAAGCGTTTGAGAAATTCCCAATCCGTCTCCTCATATTGCATCAAAAATTTACCCGTCTTCTTCTTCCCAAATGCCGTATCAATAACGTCTCCACGCCCATACTCGCGTACAATAGACCATACAATCTCATTGTATGTATGATCTGTGCTTTGGAAAGAACGCTTCTTTCGGCGCGTATCAAAATCATAGGTATGGGACAAGACTTCAAGCTGCACACGAACCCCATCCCTTGCGGCATGCAGCTCGACATGATGCAGCTGTCCAAGAAAGAGCGGCTGCTTCCTGCCATCCTTGAGTACCCGGTACACCCCGATATGATCATTTGCCGATGCATGGGTTATAATTTCATCTTCCTTTTCCTCTGCTACGGTACCCACTACAATTAATTTGCCATGCTCCCCAAATGCATGAATGATTTCCAGCTGCTCTAGCCGCAGCTTGCCATAGGGCCACACGAAGCGCAGATCCTTGTAATCTGCCGCTGTTTCCTCCGCTTGCTTTTCCTTCATCATCATCCCCCTCAGCGCCCTTCAATGGCTACAGCTGCCCATCCTGATCGATCGTAATGGTGCCTCCAGTCATGCACATTAATTGGGATTTACTAAGCAGTGCGGGCTGCTCGTCGATAAGCACATCCTTCTTGCCATCTGTCCATGGCCCGCAGGTCAATGGCTCGCAGACACCGCCCGTTTTTTTGCAAAAGCCAAAATGGCTGATGTTGTCGATTGGAACGGCATCCATCACATGCAAGGCAGGCTGGTCTTTAATATAGACGCCATGGGAGGTCGGCAAATTAAGCACACCCGGATCGGAGCCTTCGCTGCATTTTAATACGGCCCCTCTGACTACATAAAAATGCTCGCCCTCCAGCATGCCGTTCATAAGCGCTTGCAGCAGCATCGTAAACATCATGTCCTACTCCCCCTCGCCTTTTCCTCATCCGTTCTATGATGATTCCGCCAGCTTAAGCGTCGAGATAGCCGCATGGGCCAGCTGCTGCCACAGCTCTACCTCGCGCAGCGGAAATTGAAAGCTGCTCATCAACACTCTCCCGGCAAACACGGTCATCCCTACAACCTGATAAACGGACTTCTCTCCTTCTGGAAGAAGGCATTCGTAGAAGGCGATTTCATGTGCCTCCGGCTTAAGCATGCCGCCGCCCGTTAGCAGCAGCTCTGGGCGCATTTGCTTGATTTTCACGACCATCGCTTGTGCAAATCCCTCGAGGTAAGGCCGCTGCAGCTCATGCTTTAACCAACTGAGCGTACATACGATGCTCTTCGTTTCATCGGTAAATGACCACTGCTCATGCTTTCGCTGCTGCTTGGCCTCCACCTGCGCTTTGAGTGATCCCGACTCTTGCATCGCCGATAACGAGGAAGGCAGCATTAAGCTTACGCGCCCATCCAGCAGCCGCAGCTCCTGCATGCGATATGGTTGTCCGTCTATTCTGATAAAGCCCCCTTCGCCTTCAACTACCCATTGCGGCTCGCGGTCCGCTGTATCTGCATGAGGCTTCCTGATCCACGTATCCAATATTTGTTCATCCATATAACGCTTCATGCGGCCCCTCCTCATCTACCTCGACCCGGTTAAGCGTAACCCCCGTCGCCTCCCGGCGCAGCAAGCTCTCAGCCGCCGCCAAGCTAAGGACGAGATAAGGCTCTCTCACCCCCGCAAGAGTAAAAATATGATGGCCTGCTATTTTGCTCCGCGCGAGCACCAGCCGCTTTATCGTCTGATCCGGATGAAAGCTGCTTTGAACCGATAGCGCGTCGATGGGCGGAACCTGCATAGCCCAATAAAGCGGCTGGAACTGCTGCTCCCGGTTCATGAAATACACTCTTTTGAAAGCAATCCGGGCGTTATATTTAATGGCGATCGTTTTTATCTTGTCAGATACCATGCGGATTGGCCGCTCCAGCCAGTCCAGCACCTCGACATCTCCTTGAGCCGCCACATCCACTACGGAAATCGCAGGCAGCTGTGCAAAAGGCTTGCCATTGTCAAATCTAGGCGGCTTAAAGGTACCATCCAGCTGCTGATCTTCCTTTAAAATAAAATACTCACTCATTGCGCTCCCCCTTCCAACTGCGCCCGCACCCGCTCATACCCATTGAATGACCTGCCTTTGCTGCTCGGATAGCGGGAAAAGCTGCTGATCTATCGCAGAAAAAACAGCCTGCTCCAGATTGGCGCCTTCAAAGCTCGACCGCCCCAGCCTTGCGCCAACAAAGCTCGCCCCTGCCAAATTAGCTCCATCAAACTGTACGCCAAGCAGTCCGGGAAAGCGGTGAAGCCCCTCTTTAAACGGCTGCCCGCTGCAATGCTCGAAGAGGGCTCCTCGCAAATTGGCATGCCTAAAGTCGGCATCCGTTAGTAAGGAATGCTGAAAATCCGCCCCTGCGGCGGAGCAAGCCTGCCATCTCGAGCCAATAAGGGCGCAGCTCTGAAACCCGCTATCGGTCAGCTCGCAATGACTGAAATCCACATAACGCAAATCGGCTGCTTTACTCTTTACACCCTTCAAATCCAGCCCCCGCAAGCTGTCATACGGCTGAATACCGCCTTGTCCTTGCCTGTGACTTTGCCCCTGGTCTTGTTCCAGACGATTTCGAATATCCCGCTCATCGCGCGGCTCCTGATGCTCCACATAAACATCCTCGCTGAAATCCATATATTCGCCGACTCTCACGCGCAGCACAGGCGCCTTTATGAGCGCCTTATATTCAGGCAGCTGAATGGCTAGCGGCATAGCGATACGCGCAATGGCGACAACAAAAGGATGAAGGACTTCAAGCTGCCTGAGTACCATCCGCTCTACTTCACCTGCCCTAATCTGATTCATATATGTTTTGCGTGCCCTATCCAGCACCTGCCGGATAATTGGGATATCTTGATATAGCCAGCTTGCATCATAAGCATGAAAGAAAGGTGAGGGGTCGCCGTACCATTTTTCCGAGTAGCCTTCCATCTTGTAAGTGAACGACTGATCCAAAACGGAGGTGCGAAGCATCGAATAGTGAATAAAAGCAATCGGCCCCTTCCGCCCATTCTGCTGGAGAAGGTGCAGATGTCCGCACATCTGACGGAAGGAAGCGATCAAACCGTCCACCAGCCCTGCTTTATTTTGCAAAAAATAATGCTCCAGCTCCACAATCTGCTGTTCGAACGCCGGCATGCCATGATGCTCGGTAAAATGCTGGATCACCTGCTGTTTATTCATCGCCATATGCGCCCTTCTAATTCATTTTGATTTCTTCGCCGTCAACCTTGACGAGGCTGTCGCCCAGCGTAATCGTATTCGCTTTGCCGCTCAGCTCGATTTTGCCCGCTGACAGCTGAATGTTTTTAGCCTTCATCATCATGCTGCCGCCTGCATTTATGCTAATGTTTTGATCGCTCGTAATTTGGATGCCCTGCGCATCGCTGATGACGATCGACATGCCGCCTGCCTGAATGACGATCTGATGCGGCTCCAATACAATTTCTTTTCCGTACTTCGTGCGAAAGCTTTTACGGTCCGAATTGGACATCCAATCCGAGCCGTCGTCCTCGGCCCCGCCAGAAGCGGAGGCAGCTGGCACAACAGCCCGCGAAGCTGCTGCCCCTGTTGATCCACTTGCTCCTGTTGAACCTGATGAACCGCTCGATGCTTTGGCACCAGAAGACGCTCCACGTTTGACCGAGCTGATTGCGTAGCCTTCTTCTTCCTTGCTGCTGGGAAAATAAATCCGAATGTTGTCGTTCTCTTCCGGCATGCAGTACCAGCCGGTGTTGCCCTCCGAGGCATAAATCGTGGAATAGGGGAACCAATAATCGGTATTTGGGTCCTCCTGATCATCCATATCCAGCTTGGCACGAACCGTATCCTTATTGATTTTGACGACCGTCGCTTGAATGGAAGCACCAATGATCGCTTGATTATATTCCTTCTTTTGCCGCAGACCTTTTCTGGGGAACAGCTGATAGGTGTGGGTGAGAATACTATTTTTCATACAGGATACGGCACGCCCTACAACAAGCTTTCTGGCTTTGAAAAGCACCTCGTTGCCGGGCACCAGCAGCCGTTCGCTTTCTACCTCATACACGGTGTAGTCCTGATCATCAATGCCGGGCACATCATTTTCTACTGCATATTGATACTCCGAAACCCGTTTTTTCGCGGTATAATGCTTGGCCACAAGCTTGCCCTTGTCCTGACCCTCTGGCAGTCCCAGAAAGAAGCACGGCGCGCTCATTTCAGCCGCAGCAACAAGCACCGTATAAAACCGTGAAGCGATACGCTTCAGAAACTGCCAATCCGTCTCCTCATACTGCATCACAATCGTTTGAATCGCTTGGCCTTGGCTGGCTGCATCTATACAATCCGCTTTGGAGTAATTAGAAATGACGGCGTCCACCAGCCCGATATATGTTAGCTTCGGATTTTGAAAAGAGCGCTTATTCCGCTTCACGTCGAGCAAATACGTATAGGAGACCGCTTTTACCTCGATATAATAAATGCCGCGAACCGCCTTTACCTCCACATCAAGCACAAAGCCGCTGAACAGCACTTCTTCCTTTCCCGTCCCCTTGTCCTTCAGCAGCACCTTTACCGGTGTCTGTGCCGTAGTCTGATTGACATAGCTATCCTTCTTCTCTTCATGAATTACGCCTGAAAACCTTAAATAAGCATGGTCATTGACGCTTTTGACGACTTCCAGTTCATGCAGACGGACAAGCTCATAGGAGGTCATTCGAATATCTCCATAATTCAGCACTTGGTCACCCATTCGTTTGTTTCTCCCTCTCAGATGGTAATTTGTATATGTTTAACTTTATTTTATTTCTATCATTATCGGCGCCTGATACAGGAAAGTTAATACAATTCTAGTAATTTCAATTCAAAATAGTAGGCACTAATACAGCAATATTTTATTGTAATTTTGTGTTTTATAACAAAGATTTAACTGTTTTTATAAGTAAATTTGCTTATGCCTATCTCCAAACACCAGCTAAAAGGAGCTTGAAAACAAAAAAAGCCTAACGCTAAATTCTAGCGTTAGGCCCGTGCTATCATGAAATTTTCCGCTGTCTTACTGCTAAAAATTAGGCTGTGCTACTCGAGGTCCTGCGTATTTCATATGACCTCTTAAGTTGATTTTTAATCTTACCTTGAGTCCGTGACACTTACTGTTCTTCTACAATACGGAGTGCGACTTTTTTTGAAAGGTCGCATCTACCTCTAATTCAAAATTTTAATCCATGCACTCCATACAGAGTGCGACATAGAACGTCAGTTCGCGGATTAACCTTTAGGGAGTTTCAATCCACGCACTCCGTATGGAGTGCGACGGCTGCTCCGGTTGGCTGCGGATTATCCATTCGCGTTTCAATCCACGCACTCCATACGGAGTGCGACCATGACCTTGTTAATCAACCTGACCCCGTAGACGATGTTTCAATCCACGCACTCCATACGGAGTGCGACGCGCCTGCTCCGCGCTGTCGCCCGCTTTACCGCTGTCGTTTCAATCCACGCACTCCGTACGGAGTGCGACCTTCTTTAGAGTGGCATTTGCGATTTGTGCATGTAGTTTCAATCCACGCACTCCGTACGGAGTGCGACTGGACTCCTCATTCCACCTACGCTCGCCGATAAGTTTCAATCCACGCACTCCGTACGGAGTGCGACAATATACTTCGATACGGAATCACACGTACAGGTGTTTCAATCCACGCACTCCATACGGAGTGCGACTAGTGACAGCTCACTGTGCCTATCAGCATCATGAGTTTCAATCCACGCACTCCGTACGGAGTGCGACACGAAGTTTTCATAACAGCGCCGATCCGTGTTCCAGTTTCAATCCACGCACTCCGTACGGAGTGCGACCTTACTCCGCAAACTTCGCTGCAAGCCCATTAAGGTTTCAATCCACGCACTCCGTACGGAGTGCGACTTTGTGACAAGGCTAGTGCCTTCTGAATCTTACGTTTCAATCCACGCACTCCGTACGGAGTGCGACGGAGACTTTTACAATCAGCATCGAGGGCAACACAGTTTCAATCCACGCACTCCGTACGGAGTGCGACGACACGATTCGCCGCCGCAATTTTGACTTGGATCTGTTTCAATCCACGCACTCCGTACGGAGTGCGACATCGATTTATTTATTTCAACGGCGGCATTACTCCGGTTTCAATCCACGCACTCCGTACGGAGTGCGACTATTTAGCAATCTCTTTTATGTCGTCCTCATAAGTTTCAATCCACGCACTCCGTACGGAGTGCGACAACAGGCGTTCTTAACAACACACATCAGCAATGCCGTTTCAATCCACGCACTCCGTACGGAGTGCGACCCGAACCATGGTAGTTGGTCGCAGCCCATAAGGGTTTCAATCCACGCACTCCGTACGGAGTGCGACTATTGTTCTAGGTAAAGACATGACTCAAGTTGTGGTTTCAATCCACGCACTCCGTACGGAGTGCGACAAGCGTTGGAAAATGGAGAAAATATCGATTTGGAAGTTTCAATCCACGCACTCCGTACGGAGTGCGACGCCGTCCTTTGGCTGGGGCGGCTTCTGATTTGGAAAGTTTCAATCCACGCACTCCGTACGGAGTGCGACGATAAGGGAGCTTAAGGCCTCCATTGTAGAGGTGTTTCAATCCACGCACTCCGTACGGAGTGCGACACCGTTACAACTTTGTTGACTTCAGGAACAGTGATGTTTCAATCCACGCACTCCGTACGGAGTGCGACAAAGAAGACAGTCGGCCAGCATAGCCACTTCAAAGTTTCAATCCACGCACTCCGTACGGAGTGCGACATGAAGAGTCTTGGATTACAAGGGTTTGTATTTGTTTCAATCCACGCACTCCGTACGGAGTGCGACGAAAACGTTTCTTGTACAGGGGTCACAGTAATATTTGTTTCAATCCACGCACTCCGTACGGAGTGCGACTACCACGTCCGCTGTTTTGACGGTTGTAAGTAGCAGTTTCAATCCACGCACTCCGTACGGAGTGCGACAACAACGATGTTGCCCTTTTTAGGAGCATTAAATCGTTTCAATCCACGCACTCCGTACGGAGTGCGACAATACCAAAAGTTATAACCTTCAGGCATCCTTAGGTTTCAATCCACGCACTCCGTACGGAGTGCGACAGCGAAAATACAAGTGATTGATCCCATCATGGCATCAATCACCCCATTTTTCAATAAATATAATACCAAAAAAATCTGAGTCAAACCTTGACTTTTCTTGAAGTAACTCAAATTCGACAAATTACTACAAATTCTGAGGTGCGAATCCCCTAGGGTTTTTATGTGAGCTTCACATTCGCACCAAGAATCCGCAAAAAAAATTTGCCTATAGAATGAGCGGAGCCTCCATATCATAGGCTTCTTTTGCCCCAATATGCTCCACCTTGCTTTTATGATTGTCACCCAAATTGTAAAAGCGCAGGCTATCCGTCTGCTTATCGATCAACTCCTCCAACTCATACTTCAATTGGCGGAATTTTGTCGCATCCACAATACATTCAAATACAGAGTTTTGTACCCTTTGACCGTAATTCAGACAGGTTTTCGCCACTCGCGAGAGCCTTCTACGCCCTTCCTTGCTTGATGTACTCACATCATACGTAATTAACACAAGCATACAATCTCACCTACTTCCAGAAAAATGGCGGGTATTCGTCCAAATCACCACGAATATGCCTCGCAAGCAATAAGGCCTGAGCGTAAGGAACGAGTCCCCAGGCCATCTTTTCGTTCAAATAGGGATGCATAATCTTCTCTTGCTTGCGTTCCTGCCACGCCTTGAGCACTGCTTTCCTCGTGTCATCGTCCATGATGACGGCTCCATTTTCTTTTTTCACGAAGCCGCTGCCGTTAACGACCTTCTTGTTGATCAGGTAGAGCACCATTCGGTCAGCATATACGCTCCGCAGTTCCTCCATCATATCCAGCGCAAGCGAGGCTCGCCCCGGACGGTCCCGATGCAGAAAGCCGACGTAAGCATCCAGTCCCACGGACTCCAGCGCGGCTGTCACATCTTTTGCAAGCAGCGAGTAAGTAAAAGAAAGCAACGCATTGACATTATCCAGCGGAGGACGCTTATTTCGCCCATGGAAAAAGAACTGCTCCTTTTGCTGCAAAATCAACTGGTCAAATACCGAGTTGTATTGCACAGCAGCCGTTCCTTCCAATCCACGCAAAATATCCAGCTGCTCCACGCCACGAATAAGCTTCATAGATTCCGATAGCGAAGCACTGACCTGCTTCATTCGCTCGGTATCCAAACGAAGAGCATGATCCCGCAAGGCACGCTCAACCACCCACTTGCTGTTATAAACTTTGCCCAAAATCATATTTCTGGAAAAAATAGCGCTTCGGCGCTCATCATCGGAAATGCGATATTGCTCTTTGCGGAGCACAACGTTCCCTTTATCCTCACCGACGACCCGTGCCAAAAAACGCCCATTGCGGGTCATAAAGGTCAGTCCGATGTTATTTTCTGCGCATTTCCCCATAAGAGCTGGGCTGACTCCCGCATAACCGAAGGTACAGACTCCCTCTAAATTATGCAGCGGATAGCGTCCGGCAATTTCGTCGTCACGCTTAATAACAATATTTTCGCCATCGAGTGATAAATACGTATCTGGCATCGTCACAAACAGCGTGTTCAGCAGCTTTTTCATTCGTATGACCTGCTTTCGATAAAGCTTGAAACGGGTTTTCGCTCCAGCATTTCCGGCAAACAAACGATATTCAAAGAGCAGCTCTGACAATGCGGCCCCGTCTTCGCCTTCGGCGTATGGTTCCGCTCATAGTAGTGGCGCATCTCGTCCAGACTTTGCTTGACCCTCTCTTTGTCGCCTTCAGTGACCGGCACCTCAACCCGATGCTTGATTTCATCATAATAGAGATAGCCCATTGACAGCTCGCACATTAGCATCTCTTCCAGACAAATGAGCTGGGCTACTAGTTGCGAGCGGTCGGAATCATTCCGCTTCGGCTTGCCGCGTTTGTATTCCACAGGGTACGGAAGGTATAAGCCTTCCTCTCCCGCCAGTGGAACACCTGAGCTATCTCGAACGAACTCAACTACATCGCATATGCCGGAAATACCCAGCCTCCGTGATTGTACGGGAAGCGCGCGGACAATCAGCTTGTCCCCACGCTTCTCCCGCAGCATCGGCTGGTCGGCTTTGCGGTGCAAATGCGCACCTTCAACGGTACGTACATTCTCTTCCCATTGCTGCTCAATATGGATAAGCGCCCATTGCCTCCGGCAAAAGTTGAAATGCTGAATGCCAGAAAGCATTAAAAAATCTTCTTCGTTATTGTCCCACATATCTTTGAGGCTCCAAGCCCTCAAGCGGCTGAATCGTCCAAGTATAGTCGTCGATCGACTTTCCTTCGACTACTCCTTCTTTCAGTTGAATTTCCAAGGAGCGATGTACCTTCGCTGAGGAGTATTGTCCAAGCTTGGACTGGTGCTTCCACCAGAAAAGATTATGAACTTCCATACTGCCGTCCGGGCGCGCGGATGAGGTGTCATTTTCAAAAAGAGAAATAAGTGCTTGTCTAATCTTCTCCGCATCGTCCTTAGTGAAGCCCGTTTTCTCCGC
Source organism: Paenibacillus sp. JT22N7 (assembly GCF_059383875.1). Lineage (NCBI taxonomy): Bacteria > Bacillati > Bacillota > Bacilli > Caryophanales > Paenibacillaceae > Paenibacillus > Paenibacillus sp. JT22N7. The sequence goes on along the minus strand of NZ_JBXENY010000002.1, from coordinate 269,359 downwards.
CAATTGTGTATTGATGCTGCCGTAGATGACGTAGACGCCAAAATCCACTCTATGCTTCATCCCCATAGTGTCCGAACCCTTCTTGTTCGGGTCCTTGCCCGTCACCGAATTGACGCTTTTCGTAATTTGCATGCTGGAAATAGAGATTGGCTCAACGCTGACAGCAGTATGAATAGATACTGGGCCACGAATACCAACAGAAACATCGGTACCGCTAAAAGCAAACACCTGCCCGAAGCTCCGCACATCAATCCATGCCTTGCAGGCTGCCTGCGCGTAAAGCTCATTGTTTTGTTTTTTACCCTTGGCATACTCCTGAATATCCGCATTCGCATCTACACGGTCTTTAATGCTACGATGCCCGTCGTCACGGCGCTCATCCGACTGTACGAGAATCGATTCACCCATGTCCTGCAGCCTGTTACGTATTTTGCGCTTTAGGCACACATCAGAAATCTCGCCATTCCCTTCATATGTTTGTCTTGGACGATTGCCATTCAAGGGATCGCCATTCGGATTGGCATTTCGGACGGATAAAATAACGGCAAAATCAATTTTATGGTCAAGTACGCTCATTTAAATCTCTCCCTATTCGTTAGTCTCGTGATCATTTTCCAGCTCAGAATCATCTGCCTGCTCGCCATCCTGCCCATTCCCGGCTTCGCTTTCCTTGTTCTTCTTGCTCGTATATAAATCGTGACGCTGGCTATAAAATCCGAGCAAATACAGTCCGCTAAGCGGGCTATCTGTAAACTCCTCCGGCTTTAGCTTCGCTCCAACCTCATCCAGCAAGCTGTTGAGATACCATGCGTCCGTTCCCATCCGTGCCTGATAAGGCTGAAGATTCGACTGAATGACACTCCATGTGCGACCCGGGCGCTGGGCAAACGTATTCATATACCGCACCGCATTTGTAGCCCGCTTCTCCTCCCTGCCTAGCGCTCTGCGCTCCAATACATCGGCAATAGCAAGCAATCTTCCAAACAAGTAGCTCCGGTCGTCCAATTCTTTGTTTAGGCTCACTTGAAAGCTCCTCTCCTCATTCGTTTTATTGACCAACGCGCAGGCGATGCTCAGCGTCTTCTCCCACTCCCACATGTCCATCCCTACAGGATTGGACGCACGGCTAATGGCGCTGCGCACAATATCTATTGGAATGGGGCGTCCGTCTACGATACAGGGCAGCATCCGCTCCAGCAGTCCTTTGACAACCTTATCGCTCGCCCGTGGTCCATAAGCAGCAAAAGCAATATCGCGCGTAGCCGGAGCGCCGGTAAAAGCAACGTACTTGTTCTGCGCATTTTTCTTGTACTGATGCCGCCAGAAGCAGGATTCATGCCATTTCAGCAATCTGTCCATAAACAGCTCCTTGTTCAAATCTCGGTAATACACAATAGACAACCGCCCTGGCGTTGCGGCATCCAGAATCATAATAAGGACATTGGATTTATAGTCACCATCATAGCGGTAGCCGCCCAGCGCCTTCCGCACTTCATTCGCGTATTCCTTGTGAGCCGCATCTCCAGCCGCTTCTTCCTCGTCTTCCTCATTCAGATAACTGAATATATCACCCAGCGGATCTGGCATTTCAAGCCGCTCAGGCCCCCAGACGAGAAAAACTCTTCCATCCAGATGAAAGGACTGCCGCTCAATGAGCCATTTCAATGCATTATGTGCCTTTTGCGAAACCTCATAGCTGACGGAGGCCGCATCATGGCTTGTACGAAAACGTCCGCGAAACGTGAAACCGCTCGTATCATTGGCTGAAATCAGCTTCGTTTTATCCCCCGAATTACGGATACGTGAAGCATGCTTGTCTGCATAAGGGAGCTGCTTTCCCGTCACATAACATAAGTCCGTCTCCGCCAGCTGCTGGTCATAAAATTGGATAAAAGCTTGCTGAACCGCACGATCTCGCCAAAGCCTCGGCTCGGTATCTCCCGGAATCTGCACCGCAAACCTTACGAAAGCGGAGCTTTGCTCAGAGGCAATAACTTTAAAAATATCCGGCTTCTCTTTGCCGCTCTCTTCCATATCCGAGCTCCACTTGTCAAGCAGCTTGCCTCCAGCATTAACATGCAGCACTTCATATTCAACTAAATCTGCTATCAGCGTCCCTTTTTCCAAATACCGATAGACGCTCTCCACCTTCCGATGGGTATAAGGAGATGTACACCAAGTACGAAGTTGCTCCATATAGTCTGCATGTGGCGTACCTTTCACTTCACCTACATAACTTGCATAGTCGCCCGCAACGTACACCAGCTTATCGAACAGCGGATACGGAACAGGTGCGCTTGTCCGGCTGGCAGCGGCCTCTGTGCAAGGGATAATCGTACTTGCTTCTTCCTTGACAATGACTTCGGCTTTCAAAAATTCTCCCTGCCCATTCAGGATCACCTCAATATGGGCGCTCTGAGTCGTATGCGAGATCGGAATGAGGGCATATTCGCGCCCATTCCTTTTCTTCTCAAACTGCCCAATAGACTCCGCATGATTGTCATACGTCCTGCTCAAATTAGCGAGCCAGCTCATGTCCTCTCCTCCCCTGCAAACAGCTGTTCATGCAGCGAGTCTACCGACTCCATATTTTCAGGACCGAATGCCTTGACCTCGCCTTCTCCCGTCTTGCGGGTCAACGTACAATCTTCTGGCCGAATGAATGATATGACGCCATTATACATTTTGGCTCGCCACAGCCGCGTTTCTCGTTCCTCCCTGCCCGTTTCGTCAGGATAGCTGATGCCATGCACCATATTGCCGAAATCCATTTCCGGCACGTCATCATAGAAGCCTGTTCCTTCTTCAAAAGCGCAAGGCTCTACATAACCCTGACATTCACGCGTCCCGAGAAAAATATCCCTGCGCCCCCCTGCCTGAACCGAGCGTTTGGCTATGTTGTGATGCTTATGCTCATTGCGGTCATAGACAAGGTCTTCCCGATAAGGATTAAATTCAAAATGAGCGCGAACCTTATAGCTCACATCCTTCAGGTAGGTATAATAGGCAAGCGTATTCCCGCCATTATATTCAATCGGACGCATGCCCTTGGACTCCGTCTGAATGACGTTCATGATACGAACCTCATCGATATACCAGATCAACGTCGGTTTCCAGTAAACAGATTCGACAATCCCTTTCAGCGCTTGATAAGTCGGCACCTGATAGCTGAACTTCTCTCCCCCGATTTTGGTCAACGGGTCTGTAAACAGCGCGTAGCTACCAAATACCTCAAACTCGATTTGATTACGCATGGTTGTCCTCCTTTCCAGTGGTTATATAAACTAAACTCTATTAATATCAAAACGGGCGCTGGAAGATGAAAAATTCGAAGTATCGCAGATTTGATTGCCACACGCTGTTTTTGTTTTCAGCGCCCGTTTTCATCAAAAAAAGTATATAACCAAATATTATTTCTTAATTTTTTCGAAGAATTTCACTCACTTGTTGAGCAAAATCAAGCTCCATCTGTTTTATCTTGTAAGCTTGTCGTCTTATGATCTTATTTGCACTTACAAGTTTTTTCTGGAGTTTTCTATTCTTCTTTAAGAGCTTGCTATAAATCATTTCACAATCCTCACAACATGCCTTAATTTTAAAAGAATGCTTGAAACAACTATACATTTCCTTACTTAAATAAATGATTTCAAATCCAATACAATTTTTTTAATTGTCGCTGAAAAGCGTGGATTGAAATTTATGATTTTGCATTTGAAAACCCGCCCTTAGGTGGGTTTTTCTCTTTTCACCCAAAAATCGCTAACGACATTTCTCCATCGCCATCTGTCTCCACACCAAACTGCTTAGAATAAGCCGTTTCACTTAAAGCCAGCACCTCGCCATGCAGAAGGGGCTGAATATCACCATTTTTATCAAGCTTCCTAAACTCAAGCTCATAAATGTTGACGACATACGGCTGAAGCTTACGCAGCAGCACGCCAAGCTCACCTGCCTTCAGATCGCCGTTCAAGTCAAGAATCAGCTCTCTCGCTTCCTCGTTATAAGGAACGAGTACCGTTCGCGCCACATTGCTAATGACTTCAAAATATTGCTCCGCCGTAGCCAACGCCGAAAAGCTGGTCAGCTCAGGAGCTTTACCGTTCTTTCCTAGGTAACCATCAGCATATCCCTTGTTTAGTTCCAGCAGCTCAAAAATATTCTGATCGAGCTTCTGTACATGGTACTGCATGTCGTCTTGTATCAGGGCATAGTAGTAGCTAAAATAAGCCTGCATCGCCGCCTTCGATAACAGCTCTCCCCCATAAAGCTTCAGATTTTCCTTCATCTCGTTCAATATGCGCTGCGTTTGCTCCGCACCGATGCTAATCTCCTTCAAATGCGTCAGTACCTCATCCGCAGACTTTATAATATAAACATTCCGAATCGCGTCCTTCCCATGCCGATTGCATCTGCCTGCTGCTTGCGCAATGGAGTCAAGACCAGCAAGGGAGCGAACAACACATTCAAAGCTGATGTCGACGCCTGCTTCAATAAGCTGCGTGCTTACGCACATGACCCGTTCCTTTTCTTCCGCAGCGAGTGCTTTTATTAGCTCTTTAAGCACGTCCTTACGATGAGCCGCGCACATATTTGTGCTGAGATGAAACAGCCTTGCATCACAGTCCCCTGAAATCTGACGCTTCTCCAGCTCAGCGAACAGCTTGCGCACAGCCGACTTCGTATTCAATATCACCAGCGTGCTGTCGATCTCATCCATCCTGTCCAGCACAAAATCCGCCAGTTCCTCCGCCTTCCAGCCGCTCGGAGTCGTTCGATCCACAACCTCCACCCGCTTAAAGCTCCGACCTACTTCATCCAGATTTTCGATCATTTCAGCATCTTCCTTCAATTGCAGGCGATGCTTCACTCCATCCAGAGCAGGCTGCGTCGCTGTACAAAGCAGCAGGCTGGAGCGCCCAAAGGCATGCAAAAAATTCAGCGCCGCATTAAACAACGATATACATTTGATTGGTACCGACTGCACCTCGTCGAAAATAATGACCGCATTTGAAAGCTGATGCAGCCTCCGTACATTCCGCGTTCCCTTCGCATAAAACGTATTCAGAAACTGGACCATCGTTGTAAAAATAATCGGGCGATCCCACGTATCTTTCGCCAGCTTGATTTTCTTGCGCCGGATATCATAGGCTTCGGCTTCCTCCACTTTTTCAGGCGGATCAGACTCCTCAATGACATTCGAATGATGCTCCAAAATCATATCGTGTTCCTGCAAAATATCCCGGATCTCCTGCGCATTCTGCTCAATAATCGTTGTATACGGCACGATATAGATAATGCGCTGCTTTCCTGTCTCTATCGCATGCTTTAGCGCGTAACGCAGGCTCGCCAGCGTCTTCCCGCCCCCTGTAGGAATGGACAGCGTGTAAATGCCTGACGGACGAAGCGCAAAAGTATCACATTGCAGCGACATTTCCCGTCTCAGGCGGTTAATCGGATGGTCGGCGTCCTCCGCTTCGTCCATTTCGTCCAGCTTTTTCATTAAAGCCTTGTAGCTTCTCTTGAAAAATGGAGCATGATCCTCAGCTGCTTCCGCTGCTTCCTCCTCTTCAAACTGCCGCGAATTGGTTCGGTCCGCGTCAATCAGGCAGCTGAAAATGTACTTGATCAGCAGCGAACAGGTGATTCTCGGCAGTTTATATTTCTGCATAACCGCTATAAGCTGTTCAAGCTCGGCTGCTGCATTGGCAAAATACGCATCCATCTCAGCCTCGGTATGCTGCTCGAAGAAAACCGCATTGGCTTGCTCATAGCCCTGCTCAATGTCTGCTTCCTTCTTTTCATCCACTCTTTTTAAGAATGGCGATGTTTTGCCCGGATCAATAAAATCCCGCAGCCCTTGATGATGGGAAATAATGCAGTTGGCGATCCATTCTGCCGCCATCTTATCCGTCTTTTTCGTGCTTTTCTTGTGGTACCTGCGATAGACCAGTCTGCCGCCTGCGGTCGAATGATCGACAGAGCCTCTTTTCGGCGCCCTCGTATCCCCATCATTCGCCGCTGCTACTGCGAGCTGGATATAATTTTTAAAAGCAGTCGTATTTTTACCTAGGTCATGAAGCCAACCAGCTAGTCCCGCCAGATGGCTTGCACCAATCTTGCCTCCAAGCTGCTCACAGCCTTCCTTTACTTCGATCAGATGCTCTTTGACCGTTTGAATTTTGCCGTCTTTCTCTCGAATATGTGCAATATACACCAAAGCGCCTCCTGAACTAGATTTAAAACACAGATTCGACAATTTCCAACATATCCCTCTATTTCCAACTAAAATTTTATAAAAATAGATAAATTACCGTCTTTTACGCACAGAAGACCACCCCTTTTGGGAGTGGTCTTCTGTTCCAGGCAAGCAAACAACAGCTTGCAAATGCACATTAAAAAGCTATAGCCACCGGCTATGTAATGCCGCCAGCATCGTTTCACCCGAATAAGCCAAGGGCAATTTCAGCATGACAAATTTATTTAAGAAACGGTTCAAATTATACAGCCCTTGAGCATCTATTTCCCCGCCAGCATCCAAGAAATCCTGCTGCATATACTTTATTACCTGTATCATTTCATTCATTTGACTAATAATGCTGCGGTCACTGGTTTTCGTAAAGAGGAAAGAATTAGCGCTTTGCATATAGCTTTCTATCACCTGCTTGTCCGCCTTATCAGCAAGCAAATTTTCAGCAATGCTCTCGATTACAAGCTCGTGGAATCGTTTAAAATCCTGCTTTTTCAAGCCATCCAGCACAAAGTTATATCTGGTCTCATTATTCATAATCAACACACATTTCCGGCGATTCAGCAAAAATAGATGGGCATGCCAGCCAAATAGCCGATCTCCCGCCGTCGGCACTTCCACAAAATCCATCATCCCAAGCTCGCTTTCAAGCTTTTTCGTACATTGCAAAGTAATCATATCCGCTCATCTCCTGCCGTCTGAAGCTAGCCGCCCTCACCATCAGAGCTTTATAATTATCCTATCAAGTTTTTCCGTTGGTGGGAAGCGCAAGCTGCTCACGCGATCATCCGCATGATTGGGACGATTATATGAAGGCTTGGGCGTACTGGCGCAAGCTTCTGCCCTAAACATCGCTATTTTTCCATACAAGCTGCTGACCGTTTCCCATCACCACCGTGCTGCCTAAAGCTCACTGTTCTCCCATTGTACAAACTGCTGCGGGTTCGACCGAATGTACGTACGTATGAGCTTCAGGCTCTGCGGTGCAATTTCATTTAAATGTGAAAATAATCGGCTGGCCGCAGCCATAAGATTATGATCCTGCTCCAAATCTTTCAAAACCGCATCGCTCCACTGCAAGCCGAGCCTCACTCTTCTCTCCTCGAAAATCGTCTTCGTCTCCTCAAGCAAGCGCAGCATGGAGCTGTCGCCAAAAAATTGCAGCCCGCTGGTCACACCTGACCAATAACCCGGTTCGGCAAGCAGTTGAGAAACCCATCCATAATATTCGCTGACCGAGTTTTTGGCATGATCGTAAAACACTCGGAACATGCATAACGCCCGCTGGCTCTCATTGAGCCCAACCATCGCCTCGGTTTTCGCCTGTCTATCCTTACCGCGAATTTCCAGAAGAATGTGCTTGCTGCAAGCCCAGCCAAGCCTTTCATCATTTAAGGTATCAAAATCCTGTTTGCTCATTACGGCTAACGCCATCTAATTACCACTCCTTTTTAGACTATCATAAGTGTCAATGAAAAAAGTAAAAAAATCAGCTTGGTTTAATAACCGCCAAGGCCGATTCAATAACTTGCTCAAGCACCATTTCTAGCTGCTTTAGCACTTCTGACTGCGCAGCCCCTTGCGTTACGAGCTCCTGCTGCCGCTTTTCTAAATAGCTCATTCCCTGTGATATCGCACCCCAAAACTGCATGGCCAGAAGGCTGGCATTGCCAGAGCGAATGGTTTGTTCACTAATGCCCCTCACAATGGCCTGCTCCATAGGCTGCATGAAGCTTTTCACCCATTCGAACGGGGAAAAGGATTCGGCGGGAAATATATATGACACATCCATACTAATCCGCATATAAAAATGCGAGACAGCAGGCTCTTCCAAAACTTGCTTGCACACGATTCGAGCGTACCCTTCAAACAAATCAAATGCTGAACCCGCTTGCCCGAAATGAGACTTCGTAAACTGCTCCGTCCTGTCCATCATGTGCGTGTAAAGCTTTTGAAACAAGTTCTGCTTATTTTTAAAATAATGGTACACCAGACCGCGCGCCAAGCCAGCCCGTTCAGCAATTTCACCGATTTCGGAGGCGGCGTAACCTTTCTCCGCATACACAACGATGGCAGCCTGCAAAATTTCTCGCGACCGCTGCTTGCGAATTTCTTCATTTTGTTCTTTCGTACGTGGCGACATCACGAACTCCTCTTTTTCAATTGACATTCATGTCAATCAAAATGGTACAGATAAACCCTTGCATTGTCAATAGCTGGTTAAGCTGATATAAAAAACGCCAAATGCCCACTATAGTAATAGCAGAGAGGCATTTGACGCTTTACTAGATTAGCGGACTCTGCGCCCGCAAAATGATTAGCTATCATTCACAATCCTAAACACCAGCCTTGCGTTTAAACAGCAAATACATAAAAAACGGAGCCCCGACTCCTGCCGTAAACACACCAGCGGGAATATCCAGCGGCATAAACAGCATTCGCCCTGCTAAATCGGCAAGCAGCAAAACAATTGCGCCCAATAGCGCAGACACCGGGATGATCATTGTATACGAATGGCCTGCTACCCTTCTAGCCATATGAGGCGCAAGCAGCCCGATAAAAGAAATCGTTCCGGCAATGCCGACGGCCGCTCCGGCAAGGGCCACACTAAAGAACAGCAGCAGCAAGCGGCTTAGCTGAAGCCGGCTTCCCAAGCCGCGCGCGACGTCCTCGCCTAACGACTGCACATTCAATTCCTTGGAAAAAAGCAGCGCCAATGGAATAAATACAACGACCCACGGCCACAGCGCTTTAATATACGACCAGTTCGTGCCGTAAATGCTGCCCGTCATCCAGTTCAGCACCTGCGCCGCCAAATAAGCAGGACCGCTTATGAGCAGAAACATCGTAAGGGCGCTCATCGCCGTGGATATGCCAATGCCGATCAGCACGAGCCGCAGCGTGGAGACGCCTTTTTTCCAGGCCAAGCCGTAGTTGAGCGCCGCTGCGACAAAAGCGCCAAAAATCGCAATGACCGGAACGAAGTGGATGCTGTAGCCGGTGAACAAGGTCATAAAACCAACGACCGCGACAGACGCGCCGCCCGTTACGCCAAGCAAATCCGGCGATGCCAGCGAATTGCGGATGACGCCTTGCAGCAAGGAGCCTGCTACCGCTAATGCTGCGCCAATGAGCAAGGCGGCTATGATCCGTGGCAAACGGAACTGCATAATAATTAAATCACTGTCCTCCGTATTGCGGCCCAGCAGCGACAGCAGCACTTCTTTAACCGGAATAGCGACGCTCCCCATAGCTAAGCATAAAATACTTAAACCAACGAGCCCGATGCTTAACGTAAGCAGGATTGAAATATTTTTCCCTGTGCGCTGCTTAGGCATATTTCTTCCTCCTCGCCACATGAATCAGGAACGGCACGCCAATAAGCGCCGTTGCAACGCCTACTGGAACCTCCTTCGGCAGGAGCACGAATCGGGACAGCAGATCGGCCGCCACCAGCAGCAAAGCCCCTGCCACTGCGCAGTAGGGCAGCAGCCAGCGGTGATCATTTCCGACCAGCGCCCGGCATAAATGAGGAATAACGAGCCCGATGAAAGCAATCGGCCCCGCGGCAGAAACGGCACTTCCCGCAAGCAGCACGACAGCTGCCGTACATAGAAGGCGGATTAGCATGAGACGCTGCCCCAGTCCCTTCGCATTTTCGTCTCCGAGTGCCATCACATTCAAGGAGCCCGAGAGCAGGAACGCGAGCAGCAGCCCGGCGATTATGTACGGCAGTACCATCACGAGATGGTTCAGCTCTCTCCCTGACACGGAGCCGATCATCCAGAACAACGCCGATTCGAGCGACTGCTTATTGATTAAAATAAGGCCAGAGGTAACCGAGCTCGCAAATGCCGCTACACAAGCTCCTGCCAAGGTGAGCCGAATCGGCTCAAAGCCTCCTCTTCCCTGCATGCCAAGCGCATAGACGAACACGGCCGTGACCGCCGCCCCCGTAAAAGCAAGCCCAATCATATGACTCATCGTCAGCGACGAGCCGAATAAGGCCAGCCCTACGACAATAAACAGCACCGCACCGGAATTAATGCCGAAAATCGACGGCGATGCAAGCGGGTTGCGCGTCAGCACCTGCATAATGGCGCCGGCCACCGCCAGACTCGCTCCTACGACAGCCGCAATAAGCGCTCGGGGCATGCGGGTATGGGTCAAAATCAGATGCTCATTCGAGCCATCGAACTGGCTGTAGGCGAGCCACAAATCTTTTAAGCCAAATTGCTGGAGCCCGAACAATACGCTCGCAAGCATGCAAATAAACAGAATCACAACTCCCGCTGCGAGTACGACAAGCTTGCTGCCTGGTCTCTCCATCCACTTAGACATCCCTTCTCCTCCCAATAAAAGAAGCCGACGCCAATAAAAATGACGTCAGCCTGCACATTTATTTCAGTCTCTTTATTGAATGTCGAAATATTTAACAATTTCATCCAGCAGCAGATTGGCCGCCTTGTAGCCTCCGGCTGTATTCCAAATCGCCTCATCTACTTGAACGACTTTGTTATTTTTCGCTACGTCAAGGTTTTTGAACAGCGGATCATTCATCCATTCTTCCACTACTTTAGCCGCATCCGTCTTTCCTGCCGCTTCTGTTACAAAGTAGAACAATACGTCCCCGTCCATCTTAGGAATGCTTTCTTTGGACATCACTTCAATAAAGGAATCCACATCCTGTGATTCTGGACGAGCAAAGCCTAGCTGATCTAAAAGCACACCGGAGAACGTCTGCTTCTGATAAATACGTACTTGGGAAGCCGAGAAGCGGGCCACGGATACTTTTGTTGCCGCTTTATCGCCAATTTTCGCTTTTACCTCCGCGACGCGCTTATCGAAATCCGCCATCGCTTTGTCGCCTTCATCCTGTTTATTCACCGCTTGCATATACAGCTTGAAGTTAATTTTCCAATCGCCAGCCAGATCCTCGGCAAATACAGTTGGTGCAATCTGGTTCAGCTGCTCATAAATTTTCTCCTGCCGCACCTTGTTGCCAATAATTAAATCCGGCTTCAGGCTGGCAATCAGCTCAATGTTCGGCTGCAATTCGTCGCCTACAACCGTCACATCCACCATTTCATCTTTAATATGCTCGTACCATGGGTCACCAACCCATGATTGAACCGCGCCAACTGGCTTAATGCCTACCGCAAGCAGCGCCTCTGTTCCTTCATTCGTCAAAATGACGACGCGCTCCGGCGTCCCTGTCAAAGTCACTTCGCCCATCGCATGCTTGATGACGCGGGAAGCGTCCGCTGTAGCCGTATCGGTAGCGGCTGGCGAAGCAGCTGCCGCATTGCTGCTTGGCGATGCGGAGCTTGGATTCGTCGTCGCGTTCGTGCTTGGTGTACCTGCTCCGCAGGCGCTAAGCAGCAGTGTGAAGCAAATAAGCACAGCTGCCATCATTGATATTCTTGACTCTCTGTACATAAATAAAGGCCCCTCTTCCTTATAGTGAGAATGATTTTCACAACCATACTCACTATACCGTTTGAGCCTTCGCGGGACAAGGGCATATCTTGAACCGGGTACAGGATTATTTTGAACCTTCGCTTTGTATTGCCCCAGCGACATGCCGGTATGTTTTTTGAATAGGCGATTAAAATAGCTGTCATCCGGAAAGCCGACGCTTTCGGCAATTTCCTGCAGCGTCGCCTCCGTTCCAAGCAGAAGCTCCTTCGCTTTGCTGATGCGCAGCGCAATTAAATAGTCGATTGGGCTTTGTCCAATCGTCTGCTTGAACTTGCGGGACAAATAGCTGACGCTGCAATCCAGCAGCTCGGCAAGCTCGCCGAGCGCAATACGCTTCGCGTAATGCTCCTGCATGTAGCGAATGGCTTGCGAGACGTAGTCCGCTTTTTGCACATGAATATCTTGAATGGATAGCTGCTGAAATAATTCATGAATGAATTGGTAGAACATCGTCTTAATATATAGTTGATCCAGCACGTTCGGATGCTGCCATTCCCGCTCCATGCGCTGGATTTTATCGAGCAAAGCAATAGGCTGGCGGGAAACAAAGCTATATTGCAGTTGAAACGGATTATGCTGCTCCATTAACTGAACCAGTTCCTGACGGCTCGGCAGTGGCAACACCGCTTTGTACAAAATCAGGTAATATTCCAACCCATCATCCGGCACAATGTCCAGACACATGCCCTTCCCGCCATGCAGCATATGAAAACGCTCCACCAGCACCGTCTTGCCATCCAGCCGCACTTCAGCATGACCACGAGTCGTATACAAAAAAGCGCTCGCCGGCAGTCGATAAGAACGCAGCTCCTCCCCTCGCTCCATAATCGTATGCCGCACGTCCATCACGCGGATGGAGGCTTGGTTCCACAGCAATATATGCTCACTCTGATTCAAAGTGCCCTATCCTTCCTTTCCTCATGCTGCTAATATGCACCCATGTCGATCCCCATCGATTGTTCTTGTCCTCCTATTATAAGTGATAATAATTCTCACACACAATGGTTGATGTGAAATCATGCGAAGTGTCTATCGGAAGGAAGGAAATAATAAAGGCTTTCCCGAATGATAAGTATCAAGGAAAGCCTACATTTAGAAGGAGGGATGAACGTGGATGCATCTAATCAGAAGCCTGATCAAGACCAGGCGGGCGATTTGCCCAATGTCGGAAAGCCAGCAACACGCGCGCTCACCGCTGCCGGATACGTGCAGCTGGAGCAATTCACAAAACTCACCGAGGCGGAGGTGCTGAAGCTGCACGGGGTCGGGCCTAAAGCAATAAGGATCATCCGGGAAGCGCTCGCTGCCAACGGACAATCCTTCGCTGAACAAGCGTAAACGGCTGTCGCCGTCCTCTGGCGGTAAAGCTAACGTTTCGCGGTGAAAAATAAGCGGAGTATAAGAGGGAAACTTATACTCCGCTTATTTTTTAAAAACTAATAGCTGCTGTTACAAAAAGGTTATGAACGCTCGTCGATTAGCTTCTCTAGAAACTGGGCGAACGATTGCGCATACACTTCGACATCCCCACCGTGGTAGTCCTCGCGCATGACCTCGCCCTCATTTTCTTCGTCCCAAGCCGTCCTATCAAAAAAATAAGCTTCTGCATGCAAACCATTTTATCGCAGAAGTCTGCTCCAGTTTAATTTTCAGGGATGGGTACGTGATTCCCCTCTTCATCTTCATCGTCTGTCTCATCTATCGAGTCTATCGCATCTACATCGTCTGACTCGTCTGTCGAGCCTATCTCATCTACATCGTCCGTCTCGTCTGTCTCGTCTATCGCGAGCTTCAAAGCTGCATGAAACATCTCGAAATTTTCGCACAAAACGGATAGATTACCTTCGATCATCTCTTCAACCGTTGTATTCTCGCTTTGCGCCTCCGATTCCGCATCCTCTAAACAAAGAGCCATTTCATGATCGATATATAGAAGGCTAGGGCTCTCATTCGACTCGCGATAATCAAAAATAAGCCAGTCTCCGCTGCTGATGCTCCATGCGAAAGGAATTAATTTGCGCGGCTGAAGGACAACCTCGGCTATCGCTTCGAGATTTTCAGCATAGGAAGCATCCAGCTTAATAAACCGAATGCCCCAAGCGGTATAGCCGTTAAAATCGACGAGGTCGTATTCTGTATTAGGATTAGCGGACTGCAACTCATCCGTCGTCATAAATGCCTTATACGCTGCTGGAAAAGCAAGCTGTAGCGATTGTTCAATGTCATGAATGTCCGATAGCTGCTGAGAAATATCCATCTCGTTAATTGCTCACTCCTTATCGGCGTTATGCCTTTTATTTTTTCTTGTTCAACTTTTCTTGTGCTTTTTTCGTATTTTCAGCCACTCTAAATGCGACAATTCTGCTGATCAATTCATAAGGCAGCGGCTTGTCCAGCGGAAACTGAACCGAGCCCTTTGCCCCTTTATAAACGGACAATTCCTCTTTGAAGGCTGCAATGCCTCTTGGAGCGGGATAAAATCCGATATGCTTTTTAAACGCCGCAAAATGTACCAAGTTGCCATGCAGCTCAAATGTCGGCATCTGGTAGCTGATTTTCTCCGTCGCTTCCGGCGCTGCCTCTTTAATGACCTTCCGCATCGCCTGCAGCAGCTCTTGGATTTCTTGCGGGAAGCCGGCGATATATTCGTCGATCGTTTCAAACGTCGTTTGGTTGCCGTCCATCATTAAGCTCCTTTCCATTCATTCAAAAATCAGTTCCATAAATTAGACATAATTAAAGTAAATACAATAACACCAAACCTAATAGCGCCCCAGGCTGTATGATTGATTATAAGTGTAATATAGACAACGAAAAAAGCGATTGTACTCACATCTTCTTCAAATTACAAGGAAAGCATTGAAGGGCTCCATTTGTTGTTTCAATGAATATACGTATACTATTGATTATACTATTAAAGTCATATTTTTCATCAGCAATTAGACCTTAAACAAAGACATGAGGTAGATTCATGCTCTTCGCTTCAGGTGTTTACTCCCTGCACAAAGACAGGTCTGGCGGACACAGCAGCCGCTATTTCAGCAGAATCACGGTTATGGCACAGGCTGCGGACTCAGGAGCAGCTAATGCGCAGCTATTAGCCATTTTCACGGGTTGAGGAGGTCAATAGCGGATTTCCTGTCCGCATGCGGCCAGAAATCGGAGCAAAAGCCAGAATAGCGGAATCTGAGTCCTTCAAAAAAAGGAGAGTGCTTTCAGAGCTGCGTGCTCTCAGCCACAGTACTCCAACAACAGCACGCACAGCAAACGTACTTCCAGAAACAGTACTCTCAGCAACCGTACTGCCAGCCACAGTGTTTCCAGCCGCTATCGCATACTGCGTTTCACAAACCTAGAGTCATCAGACGAGATTGGTTTGAAATAAGCTGTAGGCAAGCAGCAGCGAGTGGCTCCGACTTGCACACACAACCTAGATAAGGCCCGTCATCTCCTAAGAGACCACGGGCCTTATATTTTTTTACAATAATAGTGCAAACAGCCTACAGCGCAGCTGTCTCTGTATTTTCAATAATAATCTGCTCTAATTTCATCTGAACCGGGTTGGCAAGAGTATCCCCCACTGGGCATTTGCTCTCCAAAAATTGAACGAAGGCATCTACCTTTTCCTTGGGCGAATCTGTTTTGATCTTGAACGTATAGCGAATGTCGGAATAGCCCGGACGAACCTCGCTTTTATTGAAAAATCCATCGAGATCCAAATCGCCTTCAACCTCAACCTGGAAATCGTCAAGCTTCACATCAAACTTAGGGGCATACACCCGGGCCACAATAGACTGGCATGCGCCTAATGAGGCAAGCAGCGCTTCCACAGGATTCATCCCCGTATCTGTCCCGCCAAGGCTCTTCGGCTCATCAATGATCAATTCGAACTGTCTCGCTGTCGCTTTCACTTTAACCCCATCCTGTAAATGCGCTGTTGCCTTAAACGTTTGTACATTAGCCATCATTAACGCTCCTTATGAATCATATTTTATGTCCGTTCTGAACTCGCTCTAAACTCGCACCCAATCCGTTGTCGGAAAATAGCTCTTGCAAGCTAGCATTTCGTCATGCAGACGGTTAAGTACTTCTCGTTCCCGATCTTTAATCCGGTTCAGATTACTGTTTATCGAATGAAGGATGTCATTGTTATGGGTCTGTCTATATTTCATGAGGGTTACCCGTTGCAGGTTGACGTCCCGCTCGATTGGTTCATAACCAGATAACAGCGTTTCGTCCTTAATATAGCCTTGAGCCAGCATAAATTCGATTTTCGCCCGCATACACTTCTTGTGCTCCCATAAAATATGCAGCGGCCGGCCGTCGGGCGCTCGGGTTCCATCGGTTACTTTCACTAGCTCCTCCGCTATGTACTGGTACACGTCCATGCCGAAGGCAAGATTGCTCTCATTGGCAAATATGGTTTTCAGACGATTCGTGGCGCTGAGGTAGTCCTCCAGAAAATAGAGAACGGAATCCGCCGTGAACACATACTTGTGGTCGGTAGCGCGGTATAAGCAAATTCGTGTCTTATATTCTTCGTAATTGCCGTATTCGTCAAAAAAGGCTGCATTATTGAATGCGTTTTCATAATCATCATAAGAAACGGAGAAGGTCTGATATTTGCCGTCCACGAAATTGGTCACCAGATAGCTCTGCTGCTCGCTATCGTACCCGCTGATTAACAGATCATGCGTGAAATTTCTCACCCCAAAAAAGTCGCTATAGGGCATGTAATACTCGTTGATGAAAGAGAGAACATGATAGCCTTCTTCAAGACTCGTTTGAATGAAGCGGTGGATATCCGTTAAGGAAATGACGAGTGAACGGGATATCGCCTGGGTATCACGCAGCGGGCAATTATCCAACTGGTAAAAATTCACTGGACAAGCTAGCTCTACGAAATCCTTCGCGCAAAACAATTGGGTGTAATAGCTGTGCATCCACGGTTGGAAGCTCTCGGAATGTCCAATAATACCGAACAAATACGCGTGGTGCAAATAGCCATAAATAGGTGAATCAGCTAGCGGCAGATGAATTTTCATTGAAACATATCTCCCTTATTCACATTGTATAAATCACCCAATATTGGTAGAGTCGAAGCTATTATCCCACTCCTATTTAGCGCTGTCAATTGGCAAGATTCATACAACGGTATGGTTTGAACTTTCAAAAACAAAGTTAACAACCGGGATTAATATGAATTCTATCATTCCCAAGATTTCACTGTCAATATAATTTCTAATAGGCGGCCCTTTCCATAAAAAAAAGACACCGGAGGGACAACGCCCTCCAATGCCTTTTTCGCTATATTAGGAATGATTCAATTCCGCCTCCATTTTCCGAAAAACGTTATAGCTCCGCCGTGCAACCTCAGAGATCGCAATCGGATGAAAGCCGCTCAGCTCCGCATACAGCGTGTCATTCAGCGGATCAATCCATGACTTCGGCAGCGCTGCCGCGCCAAGCTTCGCACCCATAATCGAGCCAACCGTCGCGCCATTGCAATCCGTATCCATGCCGCCATAGACGGCCGTCGTCACAGCCTTCTCAAAATCATCGCCTGCATACACGAGTGCCGCCGCGACAAGCGCTGCATTATTGTTCGTGTGCACCGCATCGTAATGGCTGAACGACTTCCAGATTTGGCTCACCAGCTCGCGGTCGCTGCTTGCTTTCTCCGCAATGGAAACCGCTTTGCGCACATCATAGGCCAGTCTGCTCGTTGCCGGGATTTCGCTGAGGCCGATCTCGACAATTCGCTTGCTGTCCTTCTCAACGAAAGCAGCCGCAATCATCGCCGCAACGAACATTTCGCCATAGATGCCGTTCTTCACATGCGAGAACGATGCATCGCGCCAGCCAAGCTCCGCAGCCAGCTCCGGCTTTCCGGCTGCGCCGTAAGCGAGACCGTCCGCACGGATTTGCGCGCCAATCCACTCTCTGTAAGGGTTCATATGCATCCGCACCCGCTCTAGGCGTTCAGCCCAATCGGCAGGCTTATCCCCATTCAGATGAGAGGTCTCATGAGCAAAATTCAAATAAGACTGCGTCTCCGCTGTACAAACCTGGCTGTAGGTCAGGTTTTTGTGCCATAGCTTGCCGATGTCCCAAGAGTCGAAAGCGAGCCCTTTTTGCTCAAGCAGTAACAGCCCCAGTACCGTATAGCGGATGTCATCATCGCTCTCCATATACTGAATGGTCTCGCTTGTGCTCATGGGCGACCAATCATTCAGCCCCAGCCCATACTGCTCTTTTGCCGTCGATTCGCCCGGTGTATAACCTTTAATCGGCCAAGCGCCAGCGCCGCGAAACCACAGCTCAATATTTTCCCAGCCTGGCCGGCCGTCTTTGCCATACAAATAGTCCCAAAACTCCAGTGGCTTGCCTAGCGCACAGCCAACACTGCGTCCGAGCCAAGCACCGTAAAACTTGTCCAGCCACTGCTCTTCGGTCATATCCGCTGCCATCGTTCTTGGGCCCTCCGGGCGCAGCCTGCGGATCGACTCCAAATCGGAAGGCTCCTCATAAGGAAAATCCGCACTCACGTCTAGTGCCGACAGCTCGTTGTAAATAGCCATAAGCGCTTCGTGGCTTTCACCCGCCGCAGCCAGCTTTTCCGCAAAGCCGTCTACATTGCAGCCTTCTTCTCCGCGCTGAATGATTTCAAAACGGACAATTTCCTGAAGCTTATCCCAGCCTGCCATAATTAAGCCTGCCCTTTCCGAGCTTTGGCGTTCTCATCATGTACAGCCAGAGCGTCAAAAATCAGCTTAATAAAGGCTTCACGATCCACATCCATCAGCACCTGCACATTCGCCGTTTCATCGGTTTTTTTGCGGCGGTCTGCTACGGTCATGCCTCTCGTCACCCTGCCGTCCGTCTCAATCGAGACGTAATAGCTTTCACTTTGGAACAGCTCTGGTCGAAGCAGCCAAGCGATTGCGCACGGATCATGCAGCGAGCTGCCCTCAAAGCCCAGCTTGCGGCTGTAGATGGAATAAAAGTCGAGCAGCTCGCCCACCATATGCGAAACCTCGCCGCGCTGCTTCAGCGCATCAATATCCTCTTGATAAATAGCCGCCTTATCGGTCACATCCAGACCGCTCATCGTAATCGGCACGCCCGATTCGAACACAATTCGTGCAGCCTCCGGGTCCACGTAAATGTTGAACTCTGCCGTTGACGTTACATTGCCGTAGCTGATGCCTCCGCCCATTAGGGAAATCTGCTCGATGTTCTCTTTTACATCAGGGAAGCCTTTGAGCAGCAGCGCAATATTCGTCAGCGGGCCGATCGGCACAAGCGTTACCTTCTGCTCCGAGGAACGGATAATTTCGACCATCAGCTCAATCGCATGTTTATTGACCGGCTTGAACCGGGAAGGCGGCAAATCTGGGCCGTCCATGCCCGAATCGCCATGCGCCTCTTCTCCGGTTACGAGCTTGCCTAGCAGTGGTCCGGGCGCGCCTTTCGCCACCGGAATATCTTTATCTATAAAGCTGAGCAGCTTCAGTGCGTTGTTCGTAATTTTCTCCAGCACCTGATTGCCGCCAACCGTCGTAATCGCCTTTACCTCCAACTGCTGTGGATTGGCAAGTGCGAGCAAAATAGCGATCGCGTCATCATGCCCGGGATCACAGTCGATAATAATCGGTCTAGCCATCGTCTTAATCATCCTTTCACTTTCGCTTTAAGCTTCCTATTCTTCTTACGGGATTCGCTGACGGCGTATACGATGAGACCGATAACGGTCGTGACGTATGGGAGTGTGCCGATTAGCTCTGCCGGAATTTTAAGCACCTGAAGCGCATTGGCCAGCGCATCCGCCGCGCCGAACAATAGCGACGTCAGCGTCGTGCCGACCGTCGTGCTGCGTCCCATCGATTCCGCGGCAATCGCAATCCAGCCCCGGCCAGCGGTCATATCCCGCGTGAACAGCGACAGGTAGCCCATCGACATATATGCGCCGCCAAGTCCTGCGAAAAAGCCGCTCAGCAGCAGCGCCGTATACTGCACCTTCACTACGCTGACCCCTACGGACTGGGCAGCCTGCGGATTTTCACCTACTGAGCGAATGCGCAGGCCGAGCGGCGTTCTTTTCAGCATATAATACACAACAAAAACCGCTATAATCGACATATAGGTCAATACATTATGGCCGGAGAAAATCGGTCCCAGCACCGGAATATCCTTAAGCAGCGGAATGTCCACACTAGGCAGCACCTTGCTCGGAAGCGAGGTCGAGGAGCCTTTGTCCCCGCTTAGCAAATACAAAATAAATACGGTTCCCCCGGAGGCAAACATATTGATCGCTACCCCGCCGAGAATAATATGTGTCTTGAAATGCAGGGTGAAAAAAGCCAGTATGCCGGAAATAAGCGTGCCCGCCATTACCGCACCCAGCAGCCCAACCCATGAGCTGCCCGTATAAGCGCTGACTACGACGCCTGAAAGGGCCGACACCAGCATAATGCCCTCAAGTCCGATATTGATAATGCCCGCACGGTTGGAAATGAGTGCTCCTAGTGCCGCGAACAAAATCGGAGTCGTTACCCGGAGGACAGAAAACGCAAATTCAGTCGTGAAAATGACATCAAACAAACTAGACATTACGCTGTGCCTCCTTGAGCAGCATCCGATTTTTCCAGAACTTCAAAAACTGCTCTGCCGAAATCAGCAAAATAATAATCGCCTGCACAATCGAAATCATTTCGGCAGGCACATCGGAGAAACGCGCCATCTGGTCGGCTCCGATTCGGATATAGGCCAGGAAGAGCGCTGCGCCAATGACCGAAAACGGGTTATTTTTCGCCAGCATCGCTACTAGCGCACCATCCAGGCCGTAGCCTGGCAGCGACGACCACTGGAAGCGATTGTACATGCCGAGTACCTCGACCGAGCCCCCCATGCCCGCAATAAAGCCAGCAATTAAATGTACGATAATGATGACCTTGGCCGTCTTCATGCCGGAATAACCCGCAAATTCGCGATTGGCCCCCGTCATTCTCAGCTCATAGCCCCATTTGGTTTTGTATAGAAAATAATGCGCGGCTACGATCAGCACCAGCACGATAATCAGCCCCGTATGAATGCGTGTACCCGGTATCAGCTTGGTGAGCATCGCTGTTTTCTCGAACTTGAAGGATACGGCTGCAAAGGCCTGAGCATCGCGCAGCTTATAGTTCAAAATATAAAGCCCGATGCCAAACAAAATATTGTTGAACATCAGCGAGCTGACGAGCTCATTTACATTCCATTTAGCCTTGAGAATACCTGGAATAGCGGATAACACCGCGCCGACGAGCGACCCTGCAAGGATGGCCACAATCGGATGCACAAAGCTGTTTAGACTAAGATGAATCGCAAGCGACGCTGCAACTACCCCGGAAAAATAAAACAGCCCTTCCGCTCCGAGATTGAACAAATCCGCTTTAAACAGCAGCGATACCGCAAGTCCTGTGAACATGAGCGGAATGGCCATTTCAATGACGTTGCCGATATGCCCCTTCGTATTCAGCGGCTCCCATAGGAAGATGCGAATGCTCTCCAGCGGCTGCTCGCTGACAATGGAAATAATAATAAAAGCGAGAACAAGCGCAATCAGAATGACCGCTGTCGTTCGGATGACTTCAAAATATTTTACCTTCATGCTTCCACGGCCCTCCTGATTTGCTGCTCGTCCTGCCGGTTAAGGCCCAGCATGTACAGCCCGAGCTCTTCCTCGCTTACCGTTGACGGCTCTTCCAAATATGCGACGATTTGTCCTTCATACATCACAAGAAGGCTGTCGCTCAGCTCCAATATTTCGTTCAAATCTGCCGAAATGAGCAGCACGCCGCTGCCTCCATCCCGAAGCTCAATCAGCTTCTGGTGAATAAATTGGGCTGCCCCAATATCGACGCCGCGTGTCGGCTGCTCGGCAATGAGCAAATCCGGCGCTGTCGAGCATTCACGAGCGACGACGACCTTCTGCATATTGCCGCCCGAAAGCATGCCTATCGGCTGATTCGGGCCCGAGCAGCGCACGCGGAACTCCTCAATGAGAGTGGCCGCAAGCTTCGCTATTTTTTTACTCCTCAAAAAGAGGCCCTTGTTCATCGCTTTCGTATTGTATTGCGTAGAAATCAAATTATCGGAAATGCTTGCGTCTTTGGCTGCCCCTTGGCGCATGCGATCCTCCGGAATATAGGAAACGCCGAGCGAGCGAATTTTGCGGATATCATAGCCTTGAATGTCCGTGCCTTTAACGGCCACATTTCCGCTGCGCACAGCCAAACTGCCCGTTAAAGCTTCAACAAGCTGAGTTTGCCCATTGCCCTCGACTCCAGCAATACCGACGATTTCGCCGCCACGCACCTTGAACGCTACCTTGTCCAGCAGCGCCTTGCCCGTTTCATCCGCCAATGAAAAATCAGTAACGGAAAGGATTGGCGCCCCGTAAGGCTTCTTCTCCTTGTCATACCTCAGCACAACGTCACGGCCGACCATCAGCTTGGAAATTTCCTGCTCGGTAACATCCTTCGTCCAAAAAATACCTTCGCTTTTGCCAGCGCGCATAATCGTAATCCGGTCGCAAATCGCTTTAACTTCCTTCAGCTTATGGGAAATAAACACGATCGTATGCCCCTGCTGCTTAGCTGCGTCAGCTCGCGGAACAGTTCCTCGGTTTCCTGCGGGGTCAGTACGGCGGTCGGCTCATCAAGAATAAGAATTTCCGCACCACGCAGCAGAGCTTTCAAAATTTCGACCTTCTGCTTCATGCCGACACTGAGGTCCTCAACCTTCGCCTTCGGATTAACGAGCAGATTGTACTTTTTGCTCATCTCCTCTGTCATTCGCACCGCTTCGTTGTAATTAATGCTGACGCCCTTCTTTGGCTCCATGCCCAGCACCATATTTTCGGCAACGGTGAACGACGGCACCAGCATAAAATGCTGATGGACCATGCCGATGCCATGATCTATCGCATCCTGCGGCGAAGCCAGCCTTACCGGCTTGCCCCGAAGAATGATTTCGCCTTCGCTCGGCTCTTCCATGCCGAACATCATTTTCATCAGCGTGGATTTGCCGGCGCCATTTTCACCGACGATTGCGTGAATCTCGCCCTCGGCCAGCGTAAACTGCACCTTCTGGTTGGCGACCACCCCGTTCGGGTAAACCTTCGTAATATTTTTCATTTCGAGCAGCTGATTCGGCATCATCGTAAAACCCCTTTACCTTTCGGAGGTCATTATAAAGAGGCAGCTGGCCTTCTTCCTGATGGAAAGAGAAGAATGACCAACTGCACTAAGCTTTGAGGATCGTTATTATGGTTTAACCGCGTTGCGGATGGCTTCGATTTGCGAAGTTTCCATACCCATCGCGTTGTCTACTTTAATTTCTTGTTTAGCCAGCTTTTGCTTGATATCTTCTACTTGCTTCTGCATATCAGCCGTGAAGATCGATTTGTAAATGTCATTTTCAGCAATGCCTACGCCATCTTGATCAAAGCTGAGCACTTGGCGTTGTCCATATTCGAGTGTGCCCTCTTGCGTTTTCTTCACTGCGCCAAGAATAGAGGTATCGATTTTTTTAATAGCAGACGTCATGATCAGATTCGCTTTTTCTTTATCCGTTTCCTGAAGCAGGGACCCTTGGTCGGAGTCAACGCCAATCGCGTAACGCTTCTTGTCTTTCGCTGCATCGAAGATGCCCAGGCCCGTCGCGCCAGCCACGTTGAAAATCACGTCGACACCGGAATTGTACTGAATGAGCGACAGCTCCTTGCCTTTCGCCGGGTTAACGAAATCGCCCGCATAGGACACGGCTACCTTAATGGCAGGATCGACGTATTGTGCCCCTTGGATATAACCAACCAGGAATGCATTAATGCCGGGAATGTCCATGCCGCCGACAAAGCCAATCACATTATCTTTGTTCGCATTTGGAATATCGGATTTCGTCGCAATCGCGGCTACTGCGCCTGCAAGGAAGGAAACCTCATTCGTTGCGTAAGACATCGCATATACGTTAGCCGGTGTTTCTTCAATATCCGTATCGTAGTTGATGAATTTTTTGTCAGGATACGTTTCTGCTGTCGCATTAAACATCTCGGTAATTTCAGAGCCGCCGGAGATGATAATATCCCAGTCCTGCGCTGCTATATCTTGATAAGTAGGTTCCCACTTCGTTTTGTCTGTTCCCATTTCAATCACTTTCGTATCTGCGCCCAATTCGGATTTAACAAGCGTCAATCCCTTGTTCGCTGCATCAAAGAAAGATTTATCGCCAAGTGTACCCGGTACGAGCAGAACAACCTTCAGCTTCTTATCCCCGCCTGTACTGCCTGAGCCAGCTGAATTGCCGCTGCTTGTCCCCGTATTTCCTCCACCACAAGCTGCCAGCACCAATAGAACCGAAACCATGAGTAATGCCATCACATTTTTCTTCATTCTCTGTTCCCCCACTCTCTGTCGATTAAAAGACGTGTTCCCTTTGAAACTAGCCGCCCGCGCCTGCTCTCCTGAAAAGAATGCTTACCCCAAGTGTAATGTAGAAAATAAATAGGTTATAATAAAGGTACGCTTTCTGAATAGCTTGTTCGGGATGATACGATCATATCAAATTCGAAATCAAATAATTATCTCGATTCGGTCAACTTTTTATACGATTCGGCTATATACACGCGAAGGAGGGCTGTTATGAATCGATTATTGTATTTAGCAAATGACATACATGAGAGAAATACTAACATCCCTCCTCATCAGCATGAGTGCTACGAGCTTGTTTATTACATTCGCGGTATGGGTCCAACCGTCATTGCAGGCCGTAAATATCGCTTTAAAGAGCATACGATTGCCCTCATCGCTCCTCGGCATATTCATAGCGAGATTCATGAATTGGAGGGCGAGGTGCTGTTCATTGGTTTTAACGCTCCTGATGTGGAATTAAAAGGATTAAGCGGGGTTTATGACGACGATGCGAGCCATACGATTTTAAAGCATTTATGGCGCATAAAAGAGGAGTTTTTCATCCGTCCGAGAACCGACAGCGAATCGCTGAATGCTCTCCTCAATGAGCTGCTTCCGCCGCTTCAGCAAATTTTTGGAAACCGAAAAACACCCCATCCATCAGAAGATCGGGTCAAATACGTGCTGCAATATATGGATGACCATTATAAGCAGAAGCTCACCGTTGAGCTGCTTGCGGACATGTCCGGTTACAGCTATGACCGGTTCCGCCACCTTTTTAAGGAACGCTACAACATCGCGCCTCTCCAGTATATTTTGCTAAAACGTCTGGAATATGCAAAATCGCTGCTAACAGGTACCCAGATGCATATTTCTGAAATTGCCGCCGATGCCGGCTTTGCCAATGATGCGCAATTTTGCAGCATGTTTAAACGAGAAATTGGCTGTACGCCTCGCACCTATAGGAAGGGCAAAATTTTGTGAGGGATTGAAAATATTAATCTATAGAGGGAAGAGGATTTATATGATGCGGAAGTATATGGTCCGTACCGTATTTTCCGTGGTGGCAGCTGGGCTGAAGAGGCCCGGGGCTGTGAGGCTACGTGCAGGCGTCGCAGTCATCCATCCTTTTGCATAGACGACCTTGGCTTTCGCCTTGCCCGCTCTGTTGCACCATAGCATAGGCCAAATTAATGAGACGAACTCACCAAGCATGGCGTGTGGGTTCATCTCATCTATCCATTAACAGCCTATTTCATGTTGCCGCTTAAGCTAAGCTTTGCCTTTATATGTCTTCGTGGCTGTATCGAGCATGGATTTCCAATCTGCAAACTCGGTCTCGCGCGCAACATGGCGATCAAACAGCTCATCAGGAATGTTGTCGATCTCCTCATGCGTCTCTGCTTGAAAATTGCCTTTCTCCAAAAACTGCCCAAAGCTGCTGCTGCTGGAATGCTTGCTCATAAATGCATCGTTAAACAGCTCGTTTAAGGATACCTCGTTCGGATCTTCCTGGTTTGTTTTCTGTCCCTGCAGTTCCTTCAACAGGTCGTCAAATGACATTGGTTTTTGCTTTCTCAGATTACCACTCCTTCAATTTGTGCGATCGACTCCAGGCCCATGCAAAATCCCTATACATGGAGTCTGATCTTTTTAAAAACCTTTTAAACACTCAAGCGTAAACAGCTGAAGCCATCCTTTGGCGGCAAGGCTTCCGTTTCGCAGGTGGAATATAAGTTCATTTATAAGCGTGAAACTTATAAAGTCTTATATTTTCAAAAAAAGCCTTCTGGAAAGCGCTGCTTCTTGCTGACCAAGATTTCAGTTACTTCTATAATATCATCATTCATGCTATGCGTTAATATATAGAACGTTTATGTTTTTTATTTTTGGGCTAAACGCTGGGTTTCTCGCCTTTTTGAGTACTTGAAGCAGCGGCTCCATCCTGGTTTTTAGTCCCTTTGCTTTTATAAGGCTTAGGCGCGTTTTTGGCTTTATTGGCACTAGCCTGCCACCGATTCCAGCCCTTCTTGTCCGTTCCTCTGCCTGTTCCACCCTTGCCCTTCGCCTTGCTCAAAAAATCACTCCTTTATGGTTGGCTCAAAATCGAGACCGTTGCTTGCTGCATAAATCCAGCCAAGGTGAAACGGCTCTCGCCGTCCTCTGGCGGCGCGGCGCGTTTCATTCCGAGAAATATAGAGAAAGTATGGCGAAATCATATGCTTTCCTATATTTTAAAAAATGAAAAAGCATCTCCTACGCCTGCATTAATTGACAGACCTGCTGTGCAACCAATGGAATAGACAGATGCAGACTCAGTATAACAATGAAACGCTTGATTTGCCAGAGGTAGCGATTATAAATGATAGCTCTTCATGGCGAAAGCAGGGTAACAGGGGCCAATGTCGGACAAAAAAAGCATCTTCAACAACGCCGATTCGCTGGTAAAGATGACGAATTTTATTATTGATTCAGGCAATATTCAGTCGTTCGTCGCTGAAACCGCACCGTTGGGGACGCTCGGGAACCTTCCTCATTTTTTCAAGGACTGAGGATCCGCTATTTTGGCTTTTTCTCCGATTTTAGGCTGTAAGCGGACAGGAAATCCGCTATTGCCCCAATACTCCCGTCAAAATGGCTTTTTGCAACGCATTAACGGCTCCTGAGTCCGCCAGTTGTGCCTTAACCCAGATTCTGTTGATATAGCGGCTGCTGTGTCCGCCAACTCTAGCTTTGTGCAAGGAGCCCCCTGAAACGTAGCAGATGATGCTGATTTTCGGCACACTCCTTTTCAGTTGCCTGCACTTTATTGGATTAAAAATCACATTCATCTCTAGTATCCGTAAGCTCTGCCCATCTCGCCATCAAAAGCTTCGCATAATCGACGGAAAATAGTCCATAATGCCCTAATGCATATCCATCATTCACTTCTATTAACAAGGTTTCCCCCTTATCCGTTAAGCCAAAATCTATCGCATATCCTTTAGGCGCGGAGGTGAACTGTGCAACCGCCTTTTCAACGACTTTATAGTCAAAATGCATTCTCCAGTCGCCTTTATACCTGCGTATATCTAATATTTCCCCGTATCTGACGAAGCATCTCCATTCCGTTACAAAATGGACGACCTCCGAGCATAATATATCAGTATCTTCCCCGTATGTGCCACAGCCTACTAAGTCCTTTGTCCCGCGAACAACGACGCCAGTGAACTTTTTGTCCTCGATTGGCTTTATAAATATGTTCCAGCTGTCTGGATTGTTTGCTATCGCGCTTAATTTAGATGTCCATATTTTTCTGCCCAAGTAGCCTTCAAGCTCCTCAGGATAATCCATTTCAGGCGTTATGATGTTATGTTTAAAAAGAGCTTTTCTTACTTCATTCACATAACCAACGACGATGTCTTCTTTTTGATTTCCTGACAGCTCGCTGACCGTCTCAAAATAATGAATTTCAAAACCCATTTGCTTGAATCCGTCAAAAGCGGCATAAAAATTATGGCTCGCAATTTCATTATCGCTATTTTTCCGAATATACGCCCTCATCTTATTCACCTTTCTATTATGCTCTACTCGAATATTAAATCTATATCATGATTATATCATTCCCTTTTTTGGAAAAAACAAAAAAATAGACTGCTCCTTGTGAACAGTCCATTAATTATTAATAAAGCAGCTTCGTCTTTCTCTTTATTTGCGCATATGATTTAGCCCTCTCCACGCCTAAAGCGTTAGAGATATACACATTTTCCACTCTGCTGCTGAGTGTGCTAACCACTTCATTCGTTATCGTTCCAACTCGCTTGGCGATTTCTCCGGCTGTTATGCTCTCCTTGCCATCTTGTCCGATCAGCGTTGCCGTATCCCCTTGCTGAACCCCGGCTATCGAAGTCACATCGACCATCAACTGATCCATGCAGATTTTCCCTACTATTAAAGCCCGCTGGCCATGTATGAGTACACAGCCTCCTTTTTGGGACAGCTCGCGCGGAATGCCGTCGGCATAGCCAATCGATACCGTTGCGATTTTGCTGTCTCGTGAAGGCGTGTAGCAGCCATTGTATCCGACGGGCTCACCTGCATGAATGCTCTTGACCAACGTAACGGTCGCTTTCAGTGACAAGACCGGACGCAGCTCGACGTTCGCATGCACGCGGTCGTTATCCTGGCTCAGGATGCCATACAGGGCGATGCCTGGCCTAACCATTCCATAACCTCGATCCGGATAATTTAAAATGCCGTAGCTGCTCTGGATATGGGTGATGCCCGGATTTACGCCATCTGCTAGGAGCTGATTGACCACGCTGTCGAATCGCTCTAACTGAAGCCTCGTAAAATCCACATCCTCCTTGCGGTGACTTTCCGCAGACGTGAGGTGGCTGAATGTGCCCATAACTTGCAAATTTTTATGCTGATACATCGACCGTATACGCTCCATGTCGTTGTAATGTTCACCCAGCCGATTCATGCCCGTATTGATTTTAATATGCACCTTTATTTTTTTGCCAAAAGCTTGCAGCCTCTCTGCATCATCCGCATTAATAACGGTCTGTACCAGCTTGTAGCGGCGCAGCTCCTGAAGACGATGCAACGGCGTATAGCCTAAAATGAGGATATCGCCTTTGATCCCTTTTTTGCGCAAGGCTATGCCTTCATCAATTGCTGCAACAGCGAAGGAGCGAACGCCCGCTTCATTAAGCTTCCTTGAAATCGGGATGCTGCCATGACCGTATGCGTCCGCTTTGACCACCGCCATGATTTGAGTGCCTGCTTGGGCAACCTTTTTAAACTGCCTGAGATTATGCACTAAATGATCGAGATTGATTTCTGTCCATGCTCGATGCAGAGCTGGCTTTCGAGTCGCAGCAGCCAGCTTGAAATAGTCCATACCACCATAGCCAAATTTACTCACAGCTCCCATCGCCCTTCTGATGAAATACTGTCACAACAAAGCCGTCCTGATTATTGCCGGATAGTTGATAGCTATCTCCTCTAATAATAGGTACCGTTGTTACCTGCTCCTCTGCTTCCACATAATAAATTTCGGCGAAGGCAGAACGCCCCTCCACATAAAGATGCTCCTTGTGGTAAGAGAAGCTCTTCATATAGGCCGTGTACTCCTCCAAGCACAAATCCAGCTGCTTCATAAGCATAGAATGCGGATAACCCACGTAACGGTAATGCCACGGCTCGCAAGCGATGCCCGTAATGGCTTCCTTGCTTTCCTCATATCTTTGGATAAAACCGTACTCTGCCGCAAGCGCTTTGAACCTGCCGCTCGCGCCATCATCGGGAAACGTCGGACAAATATAATCGATATCGCCCATGCACAGCCCCACATCTACAGCAAGCCCCGTCTGGTGCTCGCTTGCCCCCGGAATGGCCACATATCTCGATGTGAAAGCCGCTCCATTCTCCTCTAGCGAAGCCGCATATATTTTGGCTTGCGCTTCTCTGGAACGATAGCCGCTTACTGCGGCAATATCGTCCGCCGCCTGGCACGCCTCCAAGAGCGCGGACAATGGCTGGATGCACATTTTATCAAGCATAATCCGCTGCTCCTGCACATGGCTGGCCTTACGTATACTTGCCGGCAATGACCGGAGGCTGGGCACAATTTGTTTGACCGGATTTTCCTGATTCACTAGAATTAAGCAGCCTTTATGCACGTCTTCTCGGTTCACCTGTATACGGCATTCATGCTGCCTTTCATGCTTCCTCCCGCTGGGCTTGCGGCTTATGCTTATAGCTTCCATCATAATGCCGCCTTTGCTGTCTCCAGCTCGATGAGACGGTCCAGCAGCTCAGGAAAGTCAATGCCTGCATGCTTCATCATATTCGGATACCTGCTGTGCGCCGTGAATCCGGGAAGCGTGTTGACTTCATTAAATAAGAGCCGCCCATCGCTCGCATAAAATAAATCAACCCTTGCTAGACCGCTGCACCCCAGCACGCTATAAATCCGCAGTGCCATAGCTTTCACTTTATCCGCCGTATCCTTATCGATGTGGGCAGGCAGATGAATGGCTGCTGTGCCTAGCGAATATTTTTCTACATGGTCAAAAAACTCGCCCGTCAGCGCAATTTCATCGATTTCACCGATTATGGGCTGCGAGGCATCGCCAAGTATAGCGCAGCCCACTTCAAAGCCATTCACATGCTGCTCGATTACAACTTTTCCGTCATGGGCAAAAGCTTCCTCAATGCCGCTTATCAGCTCTTGCTCTGTGTAAGCTTTCGTTATCCCGATGGAGGAACCGGATCTGGAAGGCTTCACATAAAGCGGGAAGCCCAGCTTCGCCGCTGCCCCCACTGCTTTGGCAATGGAATCGCCAGCCAGGACGGTAATCGATGGCGGTACCTCCAGTCCGGCAGCTTGGACTACATTTTTGGCCACCGCTTTATCCATGCAAATGGCAGAGGATAATGTGCCGCAGCCTACGAATGGCAGGCCCGACAGCTCAAGCAGCCCCTGCACGGTGCCATCCTCGCCATTTTTACCATGCAAAACCGGGAATACGACATCTAACGTTGTGATGTGAAATTCCGTATGCACAATCTCAATGAGTCCTCTCGTTTCTTTGCTCGGAGATAGAACAGCCGGGACGCACTGGGCAGACTGGCTGCTCCAGCGATCCTCCCGAATGTCTGTTAGGTCCCCGTTATATCTATACCAGCGTCCGTCTCTCGTAATACCGATCATGACGACATCATATTTATCTCGATTTAAATGCTCCAGAACAGCGGCTGCTGAGGATAACGACACTTTATATTCCGTAGAACAACCGCCGAACAATACGCCCACTCGTATTTTATTCATGTTCTCCTTCATCCCCCTATCAGATGTATGAATCTAGCATAGCGGGCTTCTCTTATGAGCCTATAACCGTAAGCTTAGTAGAATCGAAACATTTGCTTATCATTTCTTAACATTTCTTAACACTTCTTAACATTTGTTTAGCAAAAACAAAAAACACAATTCCTCGTATACAAGGTCATTGTGTTTTCGTTATTAATATAAAGGAAAGCGCGTTTCAAATATCGTCTCGCCCCGCCTGCTTTTTACCGCAATCGTTCCATCATGCAGCTCCACAATGCTCTTCGCAATCGAGAGCCCAAGTCCCGTCCCGCCCGTCTGCTGTGACCGGGATTGGTCTCCGCGATAGAAGCGTTCAAATAAATAAGGCAAATATTTTTCGGGAATCGACTCGCCATAATTGACGACCTCCACTACAGCATAGCCCTGCTCCCGCCGCAAACGGACATCGACATAGCCGCCTTCCTGCCCGTATTGAATTGCATTCATGACCAAATTTTCAAAGGCTCTGACCAGCCGGTCGCCATCGGCCTTAATTTTGAGCGGAGCAGCGTCTGGAAAGACACGCCCCTTCATTCCTGCCGCTTCCAAATTCGGCACGAACTCCTCTAACAGCTGCTGGATAAAACCGTTCAAATCCAATTCGAGCTTTTCCAAAGGCATGCCGTTATTGACCCGCGTAAATTCGAATAAATCATCAATTAATTTTTTCAAGCTTAATGACTTTTCATAGGCAATGCCAATGTAATACCGAAGCTCGACCTCATCTTTATAGCGATCCTGTTCGATCAGCTCCAGAAAGCCGAGAACCGAAGTCAAAGGTGTGCGCAAATCATGAGAAACACCAGTGATCAAATCATTTTTCGTCTTCTCCGCCTTACGCTCCTCCTCAATCAACATGTTCAGCTTGTGGCCCATTTGATTGATGTTATATGCGACCTCGCCCAATTCATCCGAGGATTTTACCGCGATCTCGTAGTTCAGATTGCCATTAGCAATTTGCTGGAGGCCGAAGGTAATTTCCCTTAAATAATGAATCGTTTGATTGCTGATTAGGAAAAATACGACCAGGAAGAGAAAAAAGCAGGTGGCGATAATAAGCGGCAAACGCCCTATCGTTTCAATAATGCCGCGTATGAGCTCGCCTAGCGGCGCTATTTCTACAAGCAATACGACTGCAAAATAAAGCAGCATAAATAAAATAAAGCTGATGACGAGGCTTATTAAAAACCCGAATACGAGCTTCCAGCGAATCGTTCGAAACAGCCAGCTTCCCGTTCCAAATGCTGCAAGGCTTCCGCGATAACCAGCCTTTGCCGCATTCGTCTCCCGACTGTAGAAGAAGATTAAACAGAGGCTAAACAAAAGCAAAGCCGCAAATATGACAAGCGGTAAAGTCCCTACAATATTTTGCAGCCCTCTTACGGTTTCCCGGAATGGCCGAAAATTCATGAGCACATTGGCTGACAGCCCATAGGCGACAAACAAGCCAATTATCGTAATCGCGAAGCTTCCCAGCGTAGCAAATATAAGGCGTCTCATTTGCTCACTGTTCATAGCGCCTCCATTTTGTAGCCGATGCCCCATACCGTTTTAATAAACTTCGGATGCTGCGGGTCCTTTTCGATTTTCTCGCGAATTTTACGAATATGCACCATGACCGTATTTTTCGATTCCATGAAAGGCTCATTCCAGGCTACCTCGTAAATTCGCTCCGTACTCAAAACAATGCCCCGATTAATAGCAAGCAGCTCCAGTACGGCGAATTCACGCGGCGTCAGCTTTACCTCTTGCCCGTCGGCGGTAACGGTATGGGCATCAATATTAATGACAAGATCATCAATTACAATTTGCTGGTCGCTGCTCGGCTCCGACTTCTGAATACTCATCCGATTATAACGGCGCAAATGCGACTTAATACGCGCAACGAGCACAAGCGGACTGAACGGCTTGGACACATATTCGTCAGCACCGATGCTAAGACCCGTAATTTTATCGATATCCTGCGTCTTCGCTGACAGCATAATAATCGGGATATTGTGATCCTCGCGAATTTTCATGCAGGCTTCCAGTCCGTCCATCTTCGGCATCATCACATCAAGTATGATCAGATCAACGCTATGTTTACTCAGCAGCTCAAGCGCCTCTAATCCGTTCGACGCCTGCAGCAGCTGATAGCCTTCATTCAGCAAATAAATCTCAATCAGTTTCAATATTTCCTTCTCATCATCGACCATTAATATCGTTGCAGCAGCCATTGTGTGACCCCTTTCCTCCCAAGCCCCTTGCCTCGTCCCCTACAGTTTACCCTCCCTGCATTATGAAGGAAACAGTTTAACAACAAGGGCCTCAATACTTATGAATGGTTTAACATTTTCTTAACGATGAGCGGATACCGCTCTTATATGCTGTCCCATTTTTACGACTATTACCTATTTACGTCATTTGAGGGATTCAAATATGCATTTTACCCAAAAGCTGTTTTTTCATCGCCAAATAATTGTATGATATTTAGATACCGTCGTACAATGACGCAAGTGGAACTGAGGGAGGTATCCTTTTATGTATCGAGTAGCAATTTGTGAGGATGAGGAAAAGCAAAGAGAGCTCGTTAGAAGCATGCTGATTGCTTTGTCGATCAAGTCCAATATCGATTTTGAAATCGAATTATTCAGCTCGGGAGAACAGCTTCTCTCTCATTACGAGCGGGAAGAAGCGCCTTTCCATATTTTAATATTGGATGTTGAAATGGGCGGGCTAAACGGGATTCAAACCGCTCGAAAAATTAGAGGGCTCCATCGCCTCGATGAGCAAATTGTCTTCCTGACAAGCTACCCGGAATATATGGTCGAAAGCTTTGACGTCATGACCTTTCAATATTTATTAAAGCCGGTAGCCCCTGCGATCCTTGAGGAAAAAATAATGAAGCTATGCCAATACTTTCAAGCGCTTCACAAAAAGTTTCTGGTCATCAAGTCGGCTTATGAAGAGGTTGTTTTAAAATATGATGACATCATTGGCATCGAGGCAGCCAAAAGCTTAAGCGTAAAGAGCAAGCTGAATTTTATAACCTCACATGGAACCTATGAAAGCAAAGGCATTCTTGCCGATTATGCTTTAGCCTTGAAGGACAGCAACTTCTTGCAAATTCATCGATCCATTATTATTAATCTGCTCCATGTGAAGAAGTTTGCGAGCGGGGTCGTTCTCATGTCTAGTGGCCTGGAGCTGCCGATCGGCCGTTCAAAAATTAAAGAAGTGAAGGATTTTTATACCAAATTTATGATCATGAGGGTCAATGAAAATGAGTCATGACAACCTGTTTATTGTATTTAGCATTGCTCTTGTGATGGGCGTCCAGATTTCTTTTTTCTTCAATTCGGTTTTTGGCAAGCCAACTAGAAAGCCTTATCGATTCCTTTATTTTATTGTTTTTATCGTGCTCAATTGTCTGTATTTACTTTTTTATATCTCTCCTGTTGTATCCTCGATTTTTGCGCTGCTTGTCATATTTAGTTTGGCTCAGTCTTATAAGGTCGAGTTAAAAGCCAAAATCATTTTCACGATCCTTTATGGCGTGCTAATGTCCATCGTTAATCTCATCTCGCTTTATATTTTTTATAAACTGGATTCCGTTGACTTCAGCAACTTTAATTCGATTAATGCTCAGGATCAGCTCGCTTATACGAAGGCTACTTTGCTCACCTGCGTCATCATGTTTGCAGTCATTCAAATGATCCGGCTAATTGCCAAACACCGAAGCTTCTCTTTGCATTACCGTTACTATTTGCTCATCATGATTATCCCTGCAATCAGCCTGTACCAGCTTAATGTGCTGACAAGCTATAGCGAAAAGAACATTCACTATTTCATATCGGTCATCGGATTTCTTTTCATCAATGTGATGATCATTTATATTTTTGATATGATTATTGAAAAATTTCAATTTATGCATGAGAATGCCCAATTGCAGCAGCAGATGGACTATCAGGATGCCAATTACGAGAAAACCGTTCATAGCTTCAAATCGATTAAGAGGATCATTCATGATACGAACCAGCAGTTTTTGTACATCGAGGAATGTATTAAACGAAATGAGCTGGCGGCAGCGATGGAGCATATTAAGACAACGTTAAACAAAGTCGAAGGCGCCTATCAGAGGGTGAATACGGGGAATCTCGTTATTGATGCGCTTGTTACGAATACGCTTACGATTGGCCAGGCGAATGGCATACGAATCGATACGAAGCTTAACCTGAACGCCCAGGAAGTTGCCATTGACCGGTATGACCTATGTGTCGTCCTAGGAAATATGCTGGATAATGCCATCGAAGCTTCTAAACAGGTGCGAATCGCTGAGGATCGCTCCATTCTCATTCACATCCATGCCAATGAATCGGCACTGTTCATCCATATCCTTAATCATATGGAAACAGAGGCCGCCTCGTTGAACAGCCAGAAGCCGAACCCAGAGTACCATGGCATTGGCTTAACCAACATTGCTAGAATATGCGACAAATATGGTGGTCATATGACGATCGAGACGAAGCCGAAACGTTTTCAAAATATGGTCATGCTGCCCTTTTGAACGAACAATCCTTAAACAATCTTGTTGTTTAGGGATTGTTTTTTTCGTTTCAGGGTCATTTGCTCCATATGCCTCTCCCTCCTAGTAAGATACATGCAGGAAGTAAAATTTGGCAATGGACTTAAGAGGAGGATTTTAAAAATGAAAAAAATGATTGCTGGATTAATGGCTGCTGCGCTGTTCATTATCCCCGTAACCCAGACGTTTGCTCAGGCGAATAAGGGGGCGGCTCTGGATACGGTTAAGGAAAAGGCAGAGCTGCTCGCCTCGGAGATTGTGTCCAATTACGGTGTCAGCGGGCTGCAATATGCGATTATGGATGAGGGGGCCGTTGCCCTATCGGATAGCGCGGGGGTAGATGATAAAGCGACCAAGGCGCCCATTACGAAGGACACGATGCTCGGAATAGGCTCGGTAAGCAAAATGTACGTTACAGCGGCAGCGATGATGCTCGCTGATGCTAAGCAAATCGATATCGATAAGCCGCTGACGACGTATATCAAGGATTTTAAAATGGCCGATGAGCGCTACAAGCAAATAACGCCGCGTATGCTCATGAATCATTCAGCAGGACTTTACGGCTCCCACTATGAAAGCAGCATGCTGTTTGGTGACAATGATACAAGCAATCATGATAAATTATTGCTCCGCTTGCAATCCGAACGGTTAAAATCAGCTCCCGGCGAATATTCGGTATATAGCAATGACGGTTTCCAGCTGCTTGAGCAGTTGGTTGAACGAGTGAGCGGTTTAAGCTATACCGAATTCATTGCGCAGCGTATAGCCAAGCCTCTGAATTTAAGCGCTACGAAAACACCACTCGACTCCTTTGATCGGACTCGGCTGGCTAAAACGTATTTTCCGACGATGAATCAGGCTATGCCCGTCGAAAACGCCAATGTCATTGGGACAGGAGGCATTTACTCAACGGCAGAGGAATTAAGTAAATTCGCTGACGTATTAATCGGCAATTATCCTGATATTTTATCCGCACAATCTGCTGAAGCGATGCAAAGCCATGAGTATAAAAAAGGCATCTGGGTTTCGGATGAGTCCAATACCTTTAACTATGGTCTTGGCTGGGATGCCGTCAGCTTGGCACCGTTTGATGATTATGGAATAACAGCCCTCTCTAAAGGCGGAGATACGATGATGTATCACGCTGCCCTGATTGCGCTGCCTGAGCACAACATTTCCATCGCCGTGCTTTCCTCGGGAGGAAGCTCCCTTTACAACAGCGTTTTTGCAACCAATGTGTTGTTAGAATATTTAAAAGCGGAGAATATCATTCCAGACATCATGCCCGATAAAACGTTCGAGCCTTCCGTGAAAGTCGATATGCCGGCAAGTTTGCTTGCTAATTCTGGATTTTACGGTACGGTGGGATCAACGTTGGATATTGCGATTGAGGACGGAGAGCTTGCTTTACCCGCTTTAATGGGAGGATTTATACCTGAACAAAAATACGTCTATACGGGCAATGGACAATTCAAAAATAAGGAAGGCAACATCACCTTAAGCTTTGAACAGCAAACCAATGGCAAAACGTATTTAAAGCTTGGCTCCTATTTGAATTTCCCGGGAATCGGGCAAACGCTCATGGTCGTTTACAGCTATCAGAAGCTGGACCCTAATCCTTTAACACCAGCAACGAAACAGGCTTGGGAAACTAGAAACGGCAAAAGCTACTACCCTTTGAATGAAAAAATCACTTCTATTTTTTATTTGTTGCAGCCCTATTTCGTGAAGAAGATAGCTGTGAATACCGAGTATGGATACGCATCAGGCACTAAAATTGTAGATGAAAATACAGCAGTCAATGCTGTTGAAATTCCGGTTACGGACGGAAGAGATGCCTTTGACCTTCATTTCTACACGTTGAAAAATAAAGAATATTTGATGATCGATGGCTCCTCCTTTATCCGTGAAGATGCGATCGCGCCTCTTTTCAGCGGAAAATCGTCGGTCAGCACGATCCCACCCAGCGGCCATGCCGTATGGTACAAAATTGACAAGAAGTCAGCGAATAAAAAGATGATCGTGGATGTGCCAGCAGGCGGCGGCTTTGCCGTGTATGATGCGGCAGGAATGATCGTCAACTTCTCGATCGCCAGCCTTGAAAAATCGGTGACGCTGCCAAAAGACGGACTCATCGTTTTCGGTGGTAAAGCCGGAGATACGTTTAAAATTGATTTGAACAAGCAATAAAAAAATAAATCCCCTCTTAAAATGGCATTTCGCATGCTCTAAGAGGGGATTTTCATCCATTAAACAGCGTATTCTATTTACGATTGTCGCTTCTTTCTATTTCCTCCATGCTTTTCCGCTTTCCTATCCCAAACACATAATAGCCCACAATGACGATAACCGGAAGCCACTTCGATTTGAACGTATGGTCATGCATGTCATTTTTCCAGCGCTTTCTGAATTTAAACTGGCTGAATGCCAGCGCAAACCACGGTACCATTCCCGGAAGAACACTTGCACTGTAAATATACAAAAACATTTTGGAATCTGGCATTAAATAGTTCAACAATACACCGATCAACAGCAAGCAGATGGTCATAACAATGCTGTTTCGAGGAGTTCCGCCCTTGGATACTTTGCCGAGAAATTTGGGGGCCTGACCGTTTTGAGACAACGTATACAGCATTCGTCCCGCACTATAAATCCCGCTGTTGCATCCCGACATAGCCGCTGTAAGAACGACAAAGTTGATAATACCCGCAGCGGCGACAATCCCTACCTTCGCAAAGGTCAATACAAACGGACTGCCCGTCACTTGTGATCGGACTGTTTGGATGGAGATAAAGCACTTATATGGAGTTCAAAGCCGATTAGTATTGGTTATAAATCCGGTAAAGGAATACCGCTGCTTCCGCGCGGGTTGTTAGCGCCCCGGGATTAAGCTTACGTCCAGAACCGGAGATTAAACCTTCTTCCACAAGAAGCGTGAGGCTTGATTCCGCATAGGCAGCTATATCCTCTCTGTCGCTATAAGGCTCCAGCACGGAGACATCTGCTTCAGCTTCCAGCCCTCTGAACTTCTCCAACGCCCGGGCCGTCAGTACGATCATATCCTGCCGCGAGATGCTATCCTGTGGATGGAATTCATTGCTGCCTGATCCTGTTGCTAAGCCTAGCTGCTTGGCAATGCCCAGCGCTTCATAATAGTAGGCGTCCGAATCTGCATCAGCGAAGTTTTCTTTAAACTCGGTTGTCAGCCCTAACGTCTTCACCAGCAGAACTAGGTAATCGGCCCGAGTGATGTTGGCGGCAGGCATATAGGTCTCAGCCGATGTGCCGCCAATGATCCCCTTGGAGGCCATCACCTCAATTGAGTGCCTAGCCCATTCCACTTTGCCTAAGTCTGCAAAGGTTTTGTGAACATAAGCCACTGCGTAGGAGCTAAAATGCGACGTTTCAAAGGTCACCGTTCCGCTAACCGCATCATAGCGTCCGCTTGGAACAGCGATGGCGTTACCGCTGCCGTCCATATACCAAATGACGATATGCTCTGGATTTTTCAATTCTTCAGCCGTTGGTGCGTAAGGGATCGTGATTTTAACTGGCGCAGCTGGATTGTTCCACGGCGTCGTTACGCCATTCAGCGCCAATGTAAGCTCAATTAGCGGGCGGTCGCCAATCGCTTCAGCCCCTTTAGCGGACAATCCTTTCTTATCGCCAACGCCGATCGTAAGGCTTGCGATTTTCCCATTCGTTTCTGCCATGCCATGCAGCATGTTAGCTGGAATGGCTATACTGCCTACACGAGTTATGAAAATGAGTTCACCAGCGGCTTGCGCCATGGTCAGTGAATCTGCTGGCACTTCGAGCGTGTAAGATTGTATAGCAGGGATATTGGGCACAGTCATAACCGTCGTCTCGCTGCCGGTGAATATCTGTTTCGCCAGCTCGCCAATGGAAATGACTGCGCGCCCTGCTGCTGTATCAACCTTGACCGGCAGCGTTGGAAGCGTCGTTCCCCCGCTTCCTGTAACGGTTACAGAGTATGCCGGTGGCACCGTACTGCCTCCACCGTTACCATTGCCACTATTACCGCCACTACCATTGCTTGGTTGGTTTACCGTCAGTGTCACGGTATAAGTGTCCGCTGAATCTGTAAATCCATCGTTGGCTGTGAAGACCAGCGTCACAGTCCCTGCCAATGTTGGCGTGTACGTGTAATTCTCGGTTGCCGCTACTGCCGCCATACCATCCACCGACACCTTGTACGTCAAGCCATCGCCATCTGCATCTTCAAAAATGTTAGCAAGATCAAGTGTATATGGCGTATTCACTGTCACAATTGCGGTTGCTGTCGCATCCACATCTGCTTGGCGGACAGGCACCGTGTTGACCGTCAGCTCCACCGTATAGGTCTCCACCGAATCGATTGTTCCATCGTTCGCTGTAAAGAGAAGCGTTACTTGGCCTGCTGTTGTCGGCGTGTACATATAATTTTCCGTTGCAGCAACAGCGGCTGCTCCATCTATGGATACCTTGTACGTTATTCCATCGCCGTCTGCATCTTCAAAAATAGCAGCTAGATCGAGCGTATAGGACTCGTTCAGCGTTATAACGGCATTAGACGTCGCTCCAACGCTCGACTGACGTACTGGCATCGTATTAGCTGTAAGCTCCACCGTATAGGTATCTACAGAATCTATCACTCCGTCGTTCGCCGTAAAAACAAGCGTGTATTCGCCTCCCGCTGTCGGCGTATACATGTAATTCTCTGACGCAGCTACTGCCGCCGCACCATCCACCGACACCTTGTACGTCAAGCCATCACCATCCGCATCCTCAAAAATGCTGGCAAGATTAAGTGTATACGGCGTATTCACCGTCACAATGGCTGCTGTCGTTGCAGCTACATCTGCTTGGCGGACAGGCACCGTATTAGCCGTGAGCTTCACCGTGTAGGTGTCCACCGAATCGTTCGTTCCATCGTTCGCTGTAAAAAGAAGCGTTACTTGGCCTGCTGTTGTCGGCGTGTACGTGTAATTTTCAGCCGCTGCTACCGCCGCCGAACCATCCACCGATACCTTGTACGTCAATCCATTTCCGTCGGCATCTGCAAAAATAGTGGCTAGATCGAGCGTAAACGGCGCATTTACTGTCACCGTCGCTTCGACTGTCGCATCCTTATCCGGCTGGCGGACAGGCAGCGTGTTCACCGTCAGCTCTACCGTATACGTGTCCGATGAATCGCTCATGCCATCATTAGCGGTAAAAACGAGCGTAATTTGACCTGCCGCTGCCGGCGTATACGTATAATTCTCTGCTGCTGTTACTGCCGCAGCGCCATCTATGGATACGTCGTAGGTTAATGTATCCGCGTCTGCATCTTCAAAAATAGCGGCTAGATCAAGCGTATACGCTGCATTTAATGATACAGTCGCAGTTGTCGCTGCAGCTACAGCCGCCTGTCGAACAGGCGCTTGATTCACCGCCAACTCCATCGTATACGTATCGTCCGAAATATCTTCGCCATCACTTGCCGTGAAAACAAGCGTTACTGGACCTGCCGTATTTGGCGTGTAGGAGTAGGCTGCGCTTGCTGCTACCGCTGCTGCGCCGTTCACCGCTACGTTATAGCTTAGCGGGTCGCTGTCCACATCTTCAAAGATCGTCGAGAGATCAAGCGTATAAGGCGTGTTTAGCGTTACTTTGGCAGTGTCCGCCGCATTTACATCCGCCTTGCGATTAGGCTTATTGTTAGGCGTCTCTATTACGGTCAAGTTGAAGGACTTTATCCGGGTTTGCCCTCCCGATTTGCTGATTGTAGCTGTCAAAGTAACGGCATGATCATCATCGGTTGCCCTTGTCACTTGGCCTGTGCTTGGATTAATGAGTCCGCTCACCGATGCGCTCCATAGGATAGTTGAACCCGCAGCGCCGTTTGTCGGGAGTTGAAGATCCGCTGTCACATTATTTTCCGAGCTATTGGTTCCCTTAATCAAATCCCAGGTTAAATTCACATAATCCAAAGCTGTGGATTCTTTCGGCGTATAAGTCTGCCACTGGAGAGAAGGATAAGTGTACCCTTCCACTACTCTCCATACATTGTTGAAGTCCCAAGCGGAGTAGGTCGCCTGCTGCATAAGCTCTCCGTCATTTTTAGCTGAGCCTCCGGCCGAGGTGGCAGCACTTATATAATAGTAATAGCTGTTTGTAACATTGCCGCTAGGATTGTAGCCAATCAGACCGCCAGTGGCATCCCTTCCGCCACTTGCAATACCCACGCTGTAGCTGTTGCTGACATCTCCCATATTCATTCCAATGAGACCGCCTACAAAGACCGAGTTATCGCCGCTGGCACTTCCTGTGCTGTAGCTATTGTTAATCGATCCAGCTGACTTATAACCAACCAAACCACCGACCATTCCATCTGTATCGGCGTCTGTATTGCCTGTACTGTAGCTGCCATTGATATTGCCTGCATTTCTGCCGACTAGCCCCCCGGCAACCGAGCTATTTTTGCCACTGGCATTACCGGAGCCGAAGCTGTTATTAATGGTTCCGCTTGATGTATTGGAGCCAATCAGACCGCCCGCTGAAGATGCATCTCCCGTCGTTACCGTACTGCTGCTTTCGCTATCGCTAACGGTTCCCGCGTTCATGCCAACGAGACCGCCAGCATAAGCCTGAAGATGATTTGCATTTACAGAACCGCTGGCGCTGCTGCCCATGATTGATCCAGCATTCACACCGACCAGGCCGCCCGCACTAAAGATATCAGCGCCACTAGTAATGACGCTGTTGCTTGAGCTATTGATGATCGTCCCTGCGTTATTACCAACCAGACCCCCTACCGAGGTAGGATCGGTGAAAGAAAGGAGACCGCTTGCCTTGCTATCCGTAACGGTTGCACTCGATGCGGTGTAGCCGACCAAACCTCCGACATGCGCATTATTTCCTGTAGCCGTAATATTGAAATCGGCCAGCGTCATATTTTTCAGTAAAGCCCCGCTACCTAATTCTGAAAACAAGCCCACAAAGATATCCGCTGAATTCATATTCAGATTATAAATGCCAAAACCATTGCCGTCATAAATACCGCGAAAAGCCCCGAGCGGCGTCCAATTTCCAGTCAAGTGAATATCCCCTGTCTGCTGAAAATAAGCTCCTGCTCCCGGAATATTGACGTTGCTTAATTCCGCCGCGCTTGACACTTTATAGGGATTCGCAAGCGTGCCGTCTCCCCCTGAGAAATTCACCGTATCTTCGGCCGCATACACGACTTGGGGCATCCCCGTCGTCAGCAGCATGCCTGAGAGCATACTGATGACGATAAGCATAACCGCCGCTCTGTTCCATACTCTTTTATCCATTTTATGGCCTCCCGATTGCTTTTTTCTGTTTGTTAAAGAACGCGCCAAGAAATCAGCATCTTAATAGCGACGCCTTAGCGTATCCATATAATTATACTAAGATCCAATAAAAGAATAATAAAAGAATTTAGGGATAAAATGCGAAAAA
The DNA here is from genome assembly GCF_059383875.1 of Paenibacillus sp. JT22N7. Lineage (NCBI taxonomy): Bacteria > Bacillati > Bacillota > Bacilli > Caryophanales > Paenibacillaceae > Paenibacillus > Paenibacillus sp. JT22N7. The sequence goes on along the minus strand of NZ_JBXENY010000002.1, from coordinate 226,292 downwards.
CCGCGGAGCACTAGGCTTTCGCGGTTTTTGTTTAATGGGGGATATTTTATTATTGGCGCTTCCCAGGCCAAATCTCCCCCATTATTTTCTTCTATAGAACTTTTCCCAATCGTAAATAATTTCTACGAGTGAAAATTTCGACTGGTATCGTTCATTTTTTTCCCATTCCCTAATTGCTTGTTTTCTTGTTTGATAAATTTAGCAGCTTGGCGTTTTGCCCAACGCGTTTCTGGAGTCGTATGATCGCTATTGACGCCCGCCATTTCCCCTGGAGCCTGCGTCCGATTGGGTTATCGCTTGAGCGGTAATGGCCTCGCATGAGGCAAGCACCAGGGAGCAGCTGAGCATAACGATAATTAAAGCAAAGCCATATCTTGTACTGCGCATCTTTAGCTCACCTCTTCCAGCTTATAATCGTTATCGGAGGAAATATTTTTTCCACCCATACTCATAAAAATCCTTAAAGCCCATGTAGGATAACACAATCAGCAATGGATACACGGGGTAGATATATCGGGACTTGATTTCCCATAACAAATAAAACCCGATGAATCCTAAAATGACGAGAATTAAAGAGGTTTCTTCGAATCGCTTGCCTTTAATTCCACCAAGCAATCGGATGAAAATCCCGACATACATTAGAAAGCTCATCACATACAGCATCCAAAGCAGCGCCGTTCTATAATTTGAATCAGCTTTAAACAAGTCCGTCGCCCATGTCGTATAGCTGTAGCGCTCCAGATTAAAGCTCCTTCTCCCTCCTGTATCGGACGAGCCATCGTTGCCCATGCCGTACCGCTCCATCTGGTACGTTCCTTCCGTCCACGTCCAAACGATCTTTTTAAAATACATTTTTGTTAAATCGCCTATACTCGCCTCGGAGAGCTTATTGCTAATCGACTCCTTAAACAGCTCTACACTGTCCGCCTTATTATAGCCCGCGTCTCTTTGATAAATATTGTAGCTTTGCCGGCTATCCCAAAACCCAAATGTGTTTTTGTTAATGCCCATATTCAGCCACATGTAGATTGGCGCAGAATTTTCGTTGACCGATTCATCTACGACATTCGCCCCTTGCAATACCGCATTTTGCGTCCAGGCCGGAACATTAAACAGCGCCGCCATTAGGAGCAGCGAGGCGATAGCCTTCTTCACTCCGATTTTCCTTATGTTGAAAATAAGGCTCAGCAGCACAGCGATCAGAAAAATGACGCCGATGCTTCTGAAATAGTTGCCAATGGCCAGCAAAATGGCCGCGAGGATGATCGTCTTAAGCGATTTTGTTCGGATAAACCTCACCGAGAAATATAAGGCGCTGGTCAGAAAAGCGGTAGCGATTACATCGTTATAAATAAAATTGCTCATAAACAGTGCCGGAATATAGGTCGCGCCAAACACTAGAACGCCATAGTCATTTTCCTTGTACTTGCTATTCAGCTCTCTATAGAGCAAGTAAATCATTAGTGTAGTAACGAGCGTAAACATAATGTTAAAGATTTTGATGACCAAATAATTATCTGGAAATAGCTGCAGCAGTGTTTTTAAGTATAGGACGATGGAAAAGTTAAACGGAAACATATACAGATATCCGCCGGTCTGAAAGGTGGAATAATCCTTTTGATACAGCATATTCATCGCCAGAGAAAGCACCGTCTCGGAATCATCCGTAGGCAGGCGGGGAAACAGGAAAATGATCGCGATTTGGAGCGCACACGAAAGCAGCAGCGTGGCAGGAATAACGATTTTCCAGCTGTAATTGTTTAGCTTCAAGCAAAGCTTGTATAGAAAGATGCTTAAGGCGAGGACTGTCCCGATGATCAAAATAAATAAAACCAGCTGCTGCTTTCCCAAGTGTGGCGTATCGCCGTATTCGTAAAAATGATATTCCGCCCTCACAAAAAACGACGACGCGATAAAAAGTCCGATAAAACAAGCAAGCATCACATACAATATTTTTTGAATGCCCTTAACCATGGACAACCTCCTTTACAGCATGAATATAGAAGCATTATAAGTCCCTAATCTGAAAATCTCATGAATAGACAAAATAAAGACGCTCCAGGGGCAAGCTCCCGGGGCGTCTTGTTTGGCAGGTGTATGGAATTTGATTTGTGTTTCGAATTCGAATAATCGTTATTAATAAACTTCATAGATGAGCTCGCTTTCCATTTCAAGCTTATGATTAAAAGCCGCGTAAATGTATAGCTGCCCCGCTGGACTGTCGCCAGCATCGTAGCCTAAACGAAAAGTGCGGTCTCCGGCAAACTCCAGCCCGGACAAAACGAGCTCATTCACATCCTCATCAGGATGCATGTCAGCAATCAGAGCCAGAGCGCTATCACATAACTGGTCAAAGCGCTCCCACGCTTTTTTGATAGTGGACGACAGCCATTTCATGTCCGCTTTGGTGGCGACAGCCACACTTATGGCAAGCTCTTTCTCCTTATATAGAAGCGTGGTGGAATAGGATGTAAGCGAGACGTCGTATACGAAGGTTCCAACTCCTTTGATCGTGTGATCGGGCTCGACAATGAGATTGCTCGAATAATCCAGCCGCGCAAGCTTTGGATTATGGCTCGTATCCAGCTTCGAGATTTTATTTTCCGAGCAATAAAGCTCGGCTAAAAGTGCATTATGGCTAATATCCAAGTCTTTAATATGATTATTAAAGCATCTTAAGCTTTGCAGCGCTGGATTGTGGGTTACATCCAATTCCGTAAGATGATTGTTGTTGCAGCGAATTTCAAGCAGGCTCGGACAGTCCTTTACGTTCAAGCTTATTAAATAATTGTTTCCGCAATCAAGGCGTGAAAGCTGTATATTTTGATCCAAATTTATATTAAAAAGGGCATTGTAGCCGCAGTTTAGCTCCTCTAGCTTCGTGTTCTGATTGATTTGCAATTCCGAGAGGATATTCCAATAACAGTCCAGCTTGACGAGCATGGCGTTGCGGCTAATATCCAGCTCCCGAATTCGGTTGAACCCGCAATCCAGAACTTCCAGCTTCCTATTGCTCGTCAAATTCAAGGCATGAATCTCATTTTTGTTGCAGTTAAGCTTTCTCAGATTTAGATTGCTGCTGATATCTAGCTCCATCAGGTTATTGTATGAGCAATCCAGCTCTTCAAGAGACGTAAAATGTTCAATGCCCTTCAGACTTGAATATGTTTGGCTTGCGAGCTGCAGCGATACGATTTGCTCCACATCGCTCGTCTGAATCCATTCGCGATTTTCACAATAATTTTCTAAAATATATGTTTTGAATCGTTCATCTATAAAATCTTCTGTAATATTCATAGCGCTCCTCCTTGAGGCAAAATCCTAATGAATGTAGTCGATTAGTGGCTGCCAAAACTCCAATAGACAGACTAAATCTATCATAGCATAAATTTGGATATTTCCATTCCCAAAACTCGACAAAACCCGTCATTTGCTCCTTCTTCTCTACCATTTACAACGGTATTTTAATAGGATATATTGGAATGGTTAGAAATGTTAGCGCTAACATTAAGTGAGAGGGGATTGATGCGGACCGCTTCGAAAGGCTTAGTTTGTATCTAACTTAAGCTTTAAAATAATCCTTTTTTGAGAGGACGGACCTTTTATGAAAAAACTAAGCGCAAAATTATTCGTACTTGTTTTGGCAATGTCTCTTATGTTCAGCATGACGGCATCGGCCAGTGCTAATGTCGTAGCCTATGGAATGACCTATTCCGATACGCTCACAGCTGGGCAAACCTCTGCCTATTTTCTTTCTAATGCTAAAACATCTGGTACAAGCGTTAAGGTAACAGCATCGGCAGCAAATGCCATTCAACTGCATTACTACTGGACCTACAACAATACAACATTGGACCTTGGCACATACGTCGTAAACAGCACAAATTACAATGGTGGTGCGGCTTACTACAGCCCTGGCACTTTGACTACAGTAGTAGAGCGCGTTCCAGGATCGACGACTCCTTTACCTTCCGTATCTTACTCCATTACTTTCAATTAATCGCATAAGTTAATAATCCATTTTTTGAGAGGACGGACCATTTATGAAAAAACGAAGCGCAAAATTATTCGTACTTGTTTTGGCAATGTCTCTTATGTTCAGCATGACGGCATCGGCCAACCCTACTATCATAGCCTATGGAATTACCAATTCCTATACGCTCACAGCTGGTCAAAGCTATACCTACATTCTCCCTAATGCTAAAACATCTGGATCAAGCGTTAAGGTAACGGCAACGGCAGCAAATGCCATTCAACTGCATTACTACTGGAGCTACAACAATACAACACAGGACCTTGGCACATCCATCGTAAACAGCACAAATTACAATGGCGGCTCGGGCTACTACAGCCCTGGCACTCTCATTACAGTAGTAGAGCGCGTTCCAGGATCGACGACTGCTTATCCTTCCGTATATTACTCTATTACTTTCAACTAATCGCACAAGTTAGCCATCCATTTTGGGAGAGGACGGACTATTTATGAAAAAACGGAGCACAAAACTATTTGTTCTCGTTTTGGCAATGTCTCTTATGTTCAGCATGACGGCAGCGGCTAATCCTGCTATCGTCGGCTACGGCGGTCTCTATTATAATACCCTTGCTGCTACTCAATCCTATGCCTACATCCTCCCTAATGCTAAAACTACAGGTACAAGTGTCACCGTCACTACAGCCGTTCCTAATGCACTTCAACTGCATTACTACTGGAGCTACAACAATACGACGCTCGATCTAGGAACGACCATCGTTAACAGCACCTATTACAACAGCGGTTCGGCCTACTATAACCCTGGCACTCTAATCACAGTAGTAGAGCGCGTTCCAGGATCGACAACAGCCTATCCGTCCGTATCCTATAGCATTACCTTCAAATAATAGGATTGGACATCGTCATCATTTCTAATTATGCTTGACTTTGTCATTGTAAAATATGGAGTCATACAAATGAACAAGAACACGCGGATACCATTGGGTACCTGCGTGTTCTTGTTTCCCACTCCATGTTCTCTAAATACCATTGTAAATAGAGCTATATCAAACCTCTCCTTTTTTAAGGTGTTGCTCGTATCCTCTGGACTCAAGTCTATCATTTAGGCTCTAAATGATTTCCCCCTTCCAATCAACAACGATTAATCGCTCCTTCTTGTGAAAACACCATTCAATAATTGTCTTTACTAATTCTGGTGTGATAATCGTATCCTCCCAGATTGGAGTCTGTACCCTCATCCAGCCTTGCCAACCGGATCTATCTAATCCTTCAAATTCCCGTCCCTTAATAACGATGTGGGGTGTTTTGGGATTCTTGGACTGACCGACTTCATATGAAACGATCCACTTTTTATCATCTGAAACGATATTTAGCTTTATTTGCCCACAATCGTCATAGTCCGGCTGGACATACCAATAAAATAATCTGGCGTTACATACAATCTTTCTTCTACCTTTTTTATTAATGCCCATTAATCACGCTCCTGTTATTCATGATTTGCTCATAAAGACCTTGCTTCATAGAATACCTCTGATTATTTATAATGAATCTCTTAAGTACTTTTCTTCACCTTTTCAATATGCTCTGCCCTACTATTTAAATCGGTAATGTTTAACCTTCTTACTTTCTCGTAGATAGTTTGTACGCTTTCCTTCGTCACATTCGCTGTCGGATTCTCGGCTTTTAGTCGATTTAATTTCCGGTTAATAAACTCAGATAATTCCACATCATATACAATCAGCTCGTCAGAATGAATTTTGCGCAGCTCGGGATCAATGCTGAATCGACATCTCATGGTAAAAGAAATCACTGAAATATATCTCAATGTTCCATATTCCTCTAAATGCGATTCCAATGCTTTCATATGCCCGTAGTTTTGTCTAAGAGGATTATACATTTTGAAACGATTGCTCACGCTCCAGTGCGTATCATTCCGCCCGCCCTTAATCTCCCCGTTATAGTTTTTCGTTTCAATGACGAATAGTCCATAGGGAGAAATAACGAGATGATCCACCTGGGAATAACCTGAGCGTGACTTAGGATTAGAGATTAGCAAATCACTTAAATACTTGCAGTCTTTTGGCAACTGATCCAATTGAATATTTATTTTATGCTCGCCTAATTCGCCAATACGAGTCGCTTCTATCTTTTTTCGCTGCGGTGGTTTAGACGATTTTCTAGGTACAACGGGCTTTTCAGACGACTTCTTTTTAAAAAAAGCCAAAAACTTATTTAACATTGTACAGCTCCTCTTATATATGACTCTCGGAAATTGACTTTAGGCTTTAAATCATCGATATCCAAGATATGTACATCACTTTATTTCGAAGCGCTAATCCCATTTTTAAAATTCCATTTATATGTATTATATCATCTTGCCTATACAAAGTTTTGTTTGCCTCCTTATACTGTGAGAGATTCTCAATAAGAAAACTGGAGAACGCCTAGAGTGACTCGTAATGTCCATGGAAGCGGTCTAAGCTTTTTAGCGAGTTCAGATGCAAGCTTGTATTAGGAGCAAAAAAAGAGAGGCTCGATACCCCTCTTTACGATTTACTTCAATACATCCCTATTTTATTGTCCTGCTCCACTAGCTGCGCCCTAATTGATTAACCTCTGCTCGGCACAACATCTGAAGTCATCCTCGATTCCCGGCTGGAATCTGTTTTCCCAGCTTCCTGCATTACAAGTAATCCAATTAACAAGGACACAACGCCGATAATGATCAGCAGCGCCCCCAATTCCTGACCGTAGGCTGTTAGCTCCCCCTCGCGAAAAGCCATCCCGCGGATGAGGCGGTTAAGCCAGTTCAAAGGCAATGCCCATGCGAAAATTTGAAAAGGCTCTGGAAACGCAAGCGGAGTCAGCTGAATTCCCGTAGCAAGAAACGATGGATACAACACCAAGCTGGTTCGTAAACTGATTTTGGACTGGTCTTTGGCAGAATAGCCAATCAACATTCCCACGAGTGACAAAGCAAAGGCATAAACAAGCAAGGGGATGATAAAAACATAGGGCTCCGCTTCAAACCGCATGGCCCCCACCTGTTTTAATAATCCATAGCACAGGAGCAGGGATAGGGAGCTCAGAACAGCGTAAGGTACACTGCGCATCCACAGCTGCAAAGGCGACTTTCCGTTGGCGAAGAGCTTTCCCTCCTGACGCAGGCGAGACACAATCGAGCCAGCAGCACTTGTTGTAATCATTAAAACGACTATATTTACAAAGCCAAGCACCATAAAGCCGACATAGCTTGTGGTCGGATTAAACAGCATGCGCTGCTGAAGGGACAACGGTGAAACAAGCCCCTTGGACGTTTCGGCATCCATCCCTTTTTGCAGCAGACGGGTCATGGAAACGGTCGTATTTTCCGTTACGATGACTTCCTGAATCGCGGTTCGGATGCCAGTCAGCCCTGAGGGCATCGTATTATCCATTAAAATGCCGATATTCGTTGATATTCCCTGCAGCTGACGCTGCTCCAACTGTTTGGGAAGCATGATGACCGCTACAGCCTGCTCATTAGCCAGCAATGCTTCTGGGGCCATACGGCTGGCGTACACGTTAGTGACTTTCATGTATGGGGAAGCATTTATTTTGGAAATGATCTGCCGGGAATATGCACTGTGATCCTCATCAATGACGACAATAGGCGATTCACTGATCTGGTTCTGCGAAAACATTAATCCAAAAAAGATGGCCGCAATTATCGGACCGATAAAGATCATGCGAGCATACTTGCTGCCCGCTACGTGCTTCCACTCGTCAATCAGCGAATTCATCAAGTCTCACCTCCGCGGTCATGCCCGGAAGCAAATCAGCATTTGATTCCATAGCTATTCGAACAAGGAACATGCTTAAATCAGCTTGCCCTTTCTCACGACTCATACGCAGGTTGGCAAATTGAGGCGCAGCTGCAATGGAAGCTACAACACCATCGATCTGAACTTGACGCTCCACATATGGAAAATGAACCTCTACCCTTTTATTGACCTCAAGCTTATCCATTTCACTTTCCTGAATGTATAGATCTGTATAGAAGGTATTCTTTTGCAAAATCGCAACTGGCATGCCTTGTGCCAGCTGTTCCCCCGGCTTTACAGCGACTCTGCTGATCAATCCGTCATCCGGCGCAAGCACATCGATTTCCCCTTCGCCAGCTGATTTAACCTTAAAGAGCACATCTCCCTGTTTTACGGAATCGCCTGCAGCTGCATTAACCTTTACAATCATCCCTGGACTCTTGTCATAAAATAGGGTCGTTTGCTCCGCCTCAAGCACACCTTGCTTCCTGCTCTCAGCCTGACTGACAGCATCCTTTCCTTTCATCGCAAGAAGCGAACCTCCCACGATAAGCACCATCGCAATCCCGATATAAAAACCTGCTTTTATTTTCATTGTTGTATCTCTCCCATTTCCATTTCCATTTTCTATTTGCTGTTAAACCTGCTGCTCTTTTTTACTTGTCATCCTCATTTTTCTGACCGCGTTTTCGGCAGCCTCCATAATCACTTCTCCCAATGTAGGATGGGGGTGAATCGTCATAGCCAAGTCTTCCACGGCTGCCCCCATCTCGATCGCAAGGGCAAGCTCCGATATAAGGGTGGATGCCTCCACTCCAACGATTTGCGCACCAATGACGATTCCTGAAATCGGGTCCGCCACCACTTTGACGAAACCTTCCGTTTCCTTCAATGCCAATGCTCTTCCGTTGATTGCGAAAGGGGCTTTACCGACAACAATCGGGATGGCTTTTGCCTTTGCCTCCGTTTCACTTAAGCCCACACTAGCCAGCTCTGGATTGGAAAAGACGACGAGCGGAATCGCTTTATAATCGACCTCGGAGGCATAGCCTGCAATCGCTTCGGCCGCAACTTTCGCTTCATAGGAAGCCTTGTGTGCAAGCGCCGGACCAGCCGTAATATCTCCAATTGCAAAAATATGCGGGATAGCCGTTCTGCACTGTTTATCCGTACTGATCAGTCCTCTGCTTGTCACTGGCAGGCCGATGCGATCCAGCCCTAACTCGCCGTCTGTATTTGGTTTTCTGCCGACAGTGACTAATGCATATTCCGCTGCAACCTGATGCTGCTCTTGATTTTTAGAATAATGAAGCGTAATGCTCGCGGAATTCTGTACCATTTTCCCCGCCGTCGCACCCGTTACGATATTTATCCCATCAGCCTTCAACTGCTTGACAACAGGGGCAGCAAGCTCCGCCTCGAATCCCGGCAGCACTTGTTCTCCTCCCTCCAAAATCGTCACCTTTGTGCCAAATTTGGCATACATCTGCCCAAGCTCAATCCCGATATACCCACCGCCGATGACCACTAAGCTAGCAGGAACCTCTGGGAGTGAAAGAGCCTCTGTGGAAGACAGCATACGCCCGCCGAACGGAAAGACTTGCAGCTCAATCGGACGAGACCCCGTTGCCAGTATGGCGTACTTGAAAGAGATGAGCTGCTCCTGTCCAGCTTGTTTGATAAGTGCTGTATGTTCAGCAACGAAACGAGCTTCCCCCTCCAAAATGCTCACATCGGCAGTCTTTAATAGATAACTAACTCCGCCTGCCTGCTTGTTCACAATTCCCTGCTTGAAAAGCTGAGCATTCTTAAATGACGCTGCCGCATCTGCATGATAGAACTCTTGGAGCAAATCATGGCGATGTGATTCTGCGATCAACGCTTTGGATGGAATGCAGCCAACATGCGTGCATACTCCCCCAAGCTGACTGCGTTCAACAATTGCCGTCTTCATTCCAAGCTGTGAACAGCGCAGCGCCGCCACATAACCTCCCGGACCTGATCCAATGACTAACGTTTCTACCGATTCAAGCTTACTCATATCGTGATACCTCCTATTGAAGTTGCCTCTCTAAATATGATGATCGTAATATATTATAATCATCATATTTTAAAAACGTCAACAGCCGCGTTTAGCCTTTTTGGAGCTAACCGCTAGCTTATCGCTAAATTGACAGGCTTAATTATGACGATTATAATATTTTAAAGGATGGCATGATGAAGTTAATGATGATGTTATGGGGTGATTACAATGCCGTATCCCAAAGGCCATAAGCTTAAAGTAAGGAATAAGATCGTTGAAAGTGCTGCCCAGGCTTTTCGCACCAATGGTATCCACGATGTAAGTGTTCCGTTCATTATGAAGGGGGCCGGATTGACCCATGGAGGGTTTTATTCGCATTTTGACAATAAAGAGCAGCTGGTCGCCGAAGCGTGCCAGTATGCCATTAGCGATACGATCGCACTGCTGCAGAACATCGCTGATCAGGAGCTTCAAAATCCCAAAATCAATACGGTCATTGATTATTATTTAAGTCCGTACCATCGCGACAAAACGGAGATGGGCTGCATTCTTCCTGCCCTTTCCAGCGAAATATCCCGTTCCTCCGAAGAGGTTCGGCAAGTATTCACCATTGAATTGGAGCGGATGATTGCTTTTATCTCCAATCTGGCGGAAATCGACCTAACCAAAGGCAGCGCCCTGCTGAGCACTATGGTCGGCTCCCTTGCTCTTGCACGTTCTGTTCACAATCCTGAAATGAGCGACAGCCTTCTCTCGGCAGGCAAACAGTATGCCAAAGCGTTGGTTATGGCCTAGACTTGTCCAAGCTGCTAAGCACAAAAAAAACACGCCCATAAATGGCGTGTTTTTTTGTTCAAGTAGTTGCTCCCGGCATTGAGGCGCACGGAAGCACTTAGACTCCAATTGGGAGCTTACCCTTTTACCCCGCCTACCATCATGCCTTTGACAAAATATTTCTGCAGGAAAGGATACACCATAATAATCGGCACCGAGGCAACAATCGTCATCGTAGCACGAACGGCCATAGGCGTAACCATATTTTGCTGTGCTCCGCTGGCTCCTTGAATCATCCCATCCATGCTCGATGTTCCGGTGGTCGTATTGGAGTTTTGCAGAATTTTCTGCAGTTCATATTGCAAGGTGCTTAAATTGCTGTCTGATGAATTATATAGAAATACGTCGAACCACAAATTCCATTGGTATACCCCGGAAAATAAAGCTACCGTTGCAAGCACGGGTACCGTTAACGGTAAAATAATACTGAAAAAGGTTCTGTAATCTCCTGCACCGTCAATTTTTCCCGATTCAAGGATGCTTTCCGGAAGATTCTCAATAAAGGAACGAATGATGATCAGGTTGAACACGCCAATGATTCCCGGAAGAATGTATACCCAGAAGCTTCCAATCATCCCCATATCTCTCATTAGGAGATAATTTGGAATTAGGCCGCCGTTAAAATACATAGTCATAATAAAGGCCACCGTGATGAATTTGCGGAGCACATATTCCTGTCTGCTGAGCGTAAAAGCCAGCATGGCCGAGCAGAAGACGGTTACGACAGTTCCTATGACCGTTCGCAGGACTGATATGAGAGTCGCATGAAAAATAGTCGCCTCTCTAAAAATGTAGCTATAGTTAGCGATTGTCCACTCTCGTGGCAGCAGGTATATTCCGCCTTTTATTGAATCCTGTGCACTGTTGAGAGAAACCGCAAGTACGTTCAAAAATGGATAGAGAGTAATAATCATCAAAAAAATCATGAAGATGTAGTTGCAAATGACAAACAAGCGGTCACCGGTGGAAGAGCTCATTCGATGCTTAATCCGTTTATTCTTTTTGACAGCTACGATTTCCATTCGTGCTCCTCCTTTTCTAATACAGCCTGGCTTCTCCCATGCGTTTCGCGGCGTTATTCGCTATAAACAATAGGATGAAGCTGACCACGGTTTTGAACATGCCTGCTGCAATAGAAAGAGAGAAATTGCTCTGCGCAATCCCGTATTTCAGCACGAATATATCTATGTTCTCGGAATAGTCAACATTCATGCCGTTGCCCAGCAAATACTGTGGTTCGAATCCCGACTCCAGCAAATAACCGATATTCATAATTAGCAGTATGATTACAACAGATTTAATACCAGGCAATGTAATATAGATCATTTTCTTGAATCGATTCGCACCGTCAATCTCTGCAGCTTCATATTGCGTAGGATCAATCGTCGTCATTGCCGCCAGATACACAATTGTATTCCATCCTATGTCTTTCCAGATAGAGCTTGCTCCGAAGATGGTCCAGAAATACTCTGGAATGCCTAAGAACAAAATTTCATTGCCGCGATCAATAAATCCCAACCCGACTAACAATTGGTTGATTGTTCCGTCCGGCGACAAGGTCGTTTGGATAATGCTCGCTGCTACCACCCAGGATATAAAGTGTGGCAAATAACTCACGGTCTGAACGACGCGTTTAAAGGCGATATTGCGTATTTCATTTAGCAGCAAAGCAAGTGTAATCGCTGTGATGAAGCCAAAAATCAAATTAATCGAGCTCATAGCCAGCGTATTGCGGAGAACTCTGAGAAATCGGTCATCCCCAAACAAAAATTTAAAATGCTCAAACCCAATCCACGCTTGCTCCATAAATTTTTTAGCCGGCTTATAATCCTGGAAAGCGATGGTCCAGCCCCATAGCGGTAAATATTTAAATATAATCAGCCATATTAAAAAGGGAACAGACATGATGGCGAGGGCACGCTGTTGAAACAGCTTTTTAAAGAAATGCCTGATTCGGTTCTCGTATTTATTTCCCTTGGATTGGGAAATGGCCAATACCGTATTTTTGTCCACCTGTATTCTCTCCTTCCAAAACCACACGGGTAAAGCAAACATTCAGAAAGGCCAGCCTCAACCGATGCAGTCTGGCCTTTCTCATAAAAGGGATTACTGGTTCGCCATCGCAACCTTCTGCTTCACTTGCTCCGTTGTCCATTTCTCATAGCCCGCAGTGTCCAGCTTGCCGAATTCCTTCATATACTCCTCCCATACAGCATCAAATTTATCCGGAGTTGCCATTACCATTTTCGGGAAGTATTTCTTCGTCATTTCATCCTTGCTTGCTTCCCATAGCTGTTCCGGTGAGTTTTGCTCCTTCGCAAATCCCCAGGCAGGAAAGTAAGGACGGCTGATCGGCTCAGCGTACAACTGGCTATAGGTTTGCACCCCATACTTCTCCAGAATGAATTTATCCTTCTCCGTCAGTGTCATTTGGAAAACCTCTGGCTGGCTGGCAACATTTCGCGCATTTCCGTTAGCCAGTGTAGAGGTAGCATTATACATTGGCCAGTTCCAGCTGTAATATTTGAAGCCAAAGCTCTCTCTGAACGTCTCATCAATTTTGTCAATTTGCTCTTGAGTACGATAGTAGCGGCCTTCTTCATTTACTTCATAGGTTTCGCCCTTGATTCCCCATGACAACAGCGTCTGATTCTCTTCTGTGAGCATATTGTCAAAGTACTGGATGATTCGGACCGGGTCCTTGGCGCTGACCGTAATCCCGATTCCGCGGTTGGTTACTAGTCCGCCCGGAGGGTCCAGATAAGCATCCGGGGTATTTTCATCAAAGGTAATGGGCAGCGGGAAGTAATTATATCCGTCCAAGGAAGGATCTTTTCTTGCCGCATCCTTCAGGACATTAAGCGCATTATCTACCTGCCAGCGGTAATCGAAAAAGCCGAGTACCTTATGGGAAGTTAATTTGGCGATATACTGGTCGTAGTTGTCCACAAAGGACGCTTTGTCAAAAAGTCCATTTGCATTCAGTTTATTTAATTCTTTCAACCACCTCTTAGTAGCGTCAGAACCAGCATACGTTTTTGCTTCCCAAGTGCTGGTATCTACAGTAACGTTGCCGTCATTCGGGTAACCCATAAGGTGCATAGGCGGATTGGAGGTGGCAAAAAAACGCCAGTCATGTGTAAGTGATACTAATCCAGTCAAATTTTCGTCCTTATGCTTATCTCGGTAATTCGTGATTAGCTCGACGTACTGATCCAAAGTTTTGATCTTGGGATATCCGGCTTCCTCCAGCACACGACGCTGCACCCAGAAAGCTGCTCCGGCTTCCGGCTCGGGAATAAAATCGTTCACTTGCGCAGCAATAGGGAGGAAATAGATTTTTCCATCTTTAGCTTTCATTTGATTCAGCGATTTTCCATAAACCCGCTTGATATTCGGACCGTATTGCTCAATGAGATCATCGAGCGGTATAAAAGCGCCTGCATTCAGCACTTCTTCTATTGCTGCATCCGGGATTAGCACATCAGGGTAATCGTTAGCGGCAATCATCGTTCCAATCTTTGTATTTAAGTCGCCGACTACAAACTCCAGCTTGAAATTCACGCCGGTTTGATCCTCAAGGAGCTTGCCGATTGTAGTTTGATTGGTATTGCCATCCTTCGAACCGGCTACCCCGTTGAAAATTTTAAATGTTACTTTATCCTGCTTGGCTCCTGTAGTTGCATTGCCACTCTGCTCCGCCGTTCCTGTATTCTCCTTCGTATTATTGTTGCCAGAGCAAGCTGTAATCACGGATAATGATAATACTGCTGTTAAACAGAGAAGCCAAATTCTATTGATTTTGTTCATTGCTTTTACTCCCCCTTTTATATGAATGGTGTGTTACTCCCTTAGTATAAAAGCGTTTTCATTTCATCGTTACCCTTTAAATTATGGTTTATTCTTTGAAAACTATGGATTCGATGGAATTTTCAGCACGATTCTTGTTCCTTCACCAGGGCGGCTGTGTACTTCAAATACAATTCGGTCGCCATAAAGCATTTTGCCCCTGTAAATTACATTCTGTATCCCAATCCGGTCGCCAATAAGTTCTTCCGCCTTAAGGTAGTCATACAGCCTGCTGACCAGCTCCCCGTTCATGCCGATTCCGTTGTCTTTGACTGAGAAAACGACAAAATCCTCCTCAATTCCAATCCGGATATCAATTCCCCCGCCTTTTTTCAGCGGTTCAATCCCATGAATGCTAGCGTTCTCCACAAAGGGAAGAAACACCATCTTCGGGATTACACAGGCACGGGCTTCAGGCTCCACCTCGACATGGTATTTCAATTTGTCTTCGAAACGATATTTCTGTATTTCTAAAAAACACATGATAAAACCCAGTTCCTCCTCCACCGTTACCCATTCCTTATTCCAGGTTAAAGAGCTGCGTAAAATCATCGCCATACTTTGAATCATTTTGGCTGTCTCCTTCTCATGCTTAAGCAGACTTCGCATCCGTATCGTCTCCAGCGCATTGAACAGGAAATGGGGATTAATCTGACTTTGAAGAGCATTCAGCTGCGCCTTCCGCCGTTCCAGCTCAAGTGATTTTTTCTGGATAGCCGTCATATACACATCGTTAATTAATGTCTTTATCTGCATAATCATATTGTTGAATTCGAGTGTCAGCTGACCGATTTCATCACGGGCTTCCCCATAATTGATCATCTGAAAATTCTGTGTTTTTACTTTCTTCATATGCTTTAGGATTTCAATAATCCGTACGTTAATAGACCTTGTAATAATTAAGATGATTATAGTAGGAAAAATCATCATCACGCATCCGGACCAAACAATGAAATAGCGTGACTTCAACTCCTCCTTAATAATCTCATGCTCATTAATGGTACCCACGACCTTCCAGCCGCGCAGATAACTGATGCTGCCATATCCCTTCTCAAATTGAATGAGATTATCCGATTTCAGGGAGCTGTACAGATGCTTGGTATTCGCCTGCCAGTCGATTGCCCGGTTGGTTGTGTATTCTATTCGGTCTCCTGGACTCAGCAGGTACATATCTCCCTTTACATTCAAATTAGAAAAAATCTCCATGATATCAATCGTCTTGAAATCAAGTTTAATGAGCTTCTCCTTGGCCATCCGATCCGCAAAATAATCCATTCGCCGGAGCAGCGAAAAAGATTGAAATTGGCCCTCCGGGTCTTCGATGCGAACGAATACAGGCTGGGATGACGCATCCTTCAGCCAAAGCTTATACCATGCTTCTTCACGAACCTCATCGGATAATATGCCGATATTTCCTGAATTCAAAAGCGTGGGATTGTCTACATATATCGTTTTGTTCTGAAGAGAAGAAGAGAACGGAGAGTAATTGTTCAGAATCGATCTTAAATAGAGATCATAGGCCTCTACATAGTCTTCCGTATGCGTGAAATTCATATTTAACACTTCATTGGTTTTGTAATCCGCATAAAAAAAGGAGGATAACCCTACACCTTGATCAACCATTAACTGGAACTCATTTTTAATTTGCTCCACGGCACGGTCAATATCATTGATTCTTTGTTCTTTTACATTCTCGGTAATAATATTATAAAAAATCGCATTCGTCAGAATGATTGGAGCAATGACACCAAGGAAATATACCAAAAACATTTTGTTCCTCAACCGGATATTATTCAGAAAATGCATAGCTTCCCCTTCCCCCTCCTCGCTTTAGCGCTTACCGATTCGGCTTCTATATTCCGTAGGGGTCATCTGTCCCAGCTTTTCAAATTGGGTCACGAAATAATCCGCATTTTTGAAGCCCACCTGCTCGGCAATTTCATAGATCCGCATGTCGGTCTGTCTTAGAAGCTTCTTGGCTTCCGTAATACGCAGCTGGAGCAAGTAGTCATTGAAATACATCCCATAGTTTTTTTTGAATATTTGTCCGAGATAGGCAGAACTCATGTAAAACTGATTAGCCATACTTTTCAGATTGAGATTTTCATGAAAATTTTTATCTACATAACACTTAATCTTATAAAGCACGCCACTTCCATAGCTTTGATAGAGACTCTGAATCAACCTGGCAGCCTCCAGCGCAAAGGCTTCAAATAAGGCCCGGAGCTCGCTAAATGTGATGTTATGATCCTGCCAGTTCATGATAGGCATAAGACTTGCCAGCCGCTTTTCATCGCCTTCCATACTTCTAATCGTATTCAGCACACTGTGGACACATTGAATCGTGGCCGCTTTTATAGCTTCCTGCGATACAGCCTTTTCTGCAAACTCCGCAAACATCCGGTCGATAACCAAAACAAGCTTTTGCTCGTTGTTCTCTTCAATGGCTTCAATGATTGTACGGTACACCTCGTCCTTGATATGGACATAACGGAGATCCTTATCGGCAATATCGGAATGCAGCAGGATTCGCTGGGTGTGCCTGAAGTATTTATATTGCACGGTCTCCTTAGCGCTGACGTAAGAATGCTTCAATAGCATGAAGGAGCTTACCGTTCTGCCCACATAGGCTTGAAGGTCTAAGGAGAACAGATTACTGAGCTGAAGCAGACAATCTGCCATGAAGCTCCGGGCATCACCATTATGTCCTCTTAAGTAGAGATCAGGTATAATAAATCCGAATGCGCGCCGATGCTCGTGCACAATCGGGGTTTCCGAACAAAGCTGCTGAACCGATTGCTGGATTGCATTTTTGAATTCTGCCTTAGGAGGCATAAGCCTGTCTCCCCACGGAAACACATTATTAATTTCCAGCAATACGTACATAAACTCCTTCGCTCCCATTCCAGTCCAATGCTTTTCCCAGACCTCAAGAGCATCGTCCTTGGCTTCACCACGAATGAGCGTCTCAATCAGTTTCTCTTCCTCGTGAATAATAAGCCTCTCTTTTAGCTGTTTCTGTGCAGAAAACTTGTCGCGATATTTATGAAGCGCTTTCACAATTTCGTTCTCATTAATAGGCTTAAGCACATAATCCAGTACATCGTACCGAACCGCCTGCTGGGCGTAACGGAAGTCATTATAACCTCTGATAATAATAAATTCGGTTTCAAGCTTCGCCTCCGTTACGGCTTGAATTAGCCCGATTCCGTCTAAAATTGGCATACGGATATCCGTAATGACAAGATGCGGCTGCTGCTTGCAGATAAGATCCAGAGCGTCTTCTCCGTTGTCTGCCTCACCTATCACCTCAAAACCACTGCTTGCCCAATCCACCATTTCAATCAAGCCCTTGCGGACAAATAATTCATCGTCGACAATAATGATTCCGTACATCGTAATCTCACTCCCTTACTGAAGCTCATTCCAATTAGATACTAACTATAGAATATAATTTTCAAAAAGAATATCGTGAGTTTTCCATCGACTACTTGCTCAAAATCTTCCTCTATAGGTCGGAACATTTTCATATATGTACAGAATGAGCAGAACATAAAGCAAGACTGGGGTTATTATATCAGAGCGTACTAGGAGCACATAGTCTTTACATAAGAGAAGCAAAGGAAAGCAAAGGGTCATCTTTCCTTTGCTTTCCTTTGCTTCAAAAATCGTGGCTTGCCAGGCTCTATACACTTGCGAACTTCGGCCTGATTCTGCCTAATATATGGTATCCACTTTCCGATTTTATTGGGCCCGGCTCACACGAAAACCCTGATCTGGGCCAATCCCATTTGCCTCAAACTTTCCCCGATAAGATAACTCGTTGTTTCTGACGTCGCCGATCCAACCGCCGCCCTTTACAACCCGGAAAGAACCACTCTCGCTATCCAAGTCCCCATCTCCGTACCAGTTCCAGCACCATTCCCTTACATTACCTGACATATCGTAAAGGCCTAGCTCATTGGGTTTATGGGCACCGACAGATTTTGTTTTATTTTTGTTGCTTTCTATAATAGTCCAGTTCCATTCTCCTGATAAGTATTTGTCTCCAGCGTTTTTCCAATACCAAGCTACTTCATCTACATTATTGCTCCCGCTGTAGGTGTAACTGTTGCTCACCTGGCCTCCACCTGCGGCGTATTCCCACTCCGCTTCCGTCGGCAATCGGTAACCACTCGCTCCCTCATTGATCGTTACTGTCCATTTTAGATTATCGTGATCACTCTTATTATTCGGATCTTTTTTATTTTTGTCTATCTCGTAATACGGTTTCAGGCCCTCTTTTATACTTCGTTTATTACAGTATTCAACAACATCATACCAACTTACCATTTCTACCGGTAAATTGTCGCCCTTGAAGCCCGAGGGGTTGCTTCCCATAACCTCAACCCACTCTTTTTGAGTTACCTCATATTTGTCGATATAAAAGCTCGATATAGTTACACTTTTTCCATAAAAGTTGGACTTCGTATTCACAAAAATCCCACCTTCTACAAAGACAAGATTATCATTGTTTTTATTGTTTTCATTATTTTCATTGTTTTCGGTCTTCTCAGCCTTCTCGGTCTTTTCAGGCATTTCTTGCGAGCAAGCAATGACTACCAATAATATTGCTGGCAAAAGGAAAATAAATCGTTTTCTCATTACTATTTCTCCTTTAAACGAATAGGAAAAGGATGCAGGCAAATATCTATTGTTGAAATAGATAAGGCCGCCAGCTGTGAGACCGGCAGGCCTTAGCAAGCAATATTTATAATGAAATGATGCCTGTTACCACACCGTTACATTAGAGCTGCCGCTGCTTTGATACCCCTCTGTCGCAAATACCTGGTAAGTCCAGCTGCTCCCCAGATACATTCCTTTACTTTGCCATGCATTAACGTGGTTGCTGAACGTGATCGCGGAGTTGACCCCAGTTGCTCTCTTCGACTGGCGGACACTCCAATACTGAGGGAAGGTTTGTGTACCGTCGATGGATGGCGCGTTGTATCGCATAGTCGTATAAATGTCATATGTGCCTCCGTCGCTGGACACGGTTCCTTTATACGTTCCGGTAGGACGATACGTGCCCCAACTGTCAACGACGTAATATTCAATTAGCGAGTTTCTTGTCCACCCGTAGAGAGTCAAATATCCATTGCCAGACGGCGCCCAGACGCCGGCATTATAGTTAACTGTCCGGTTTGGCGATCCGTTAATCCAGCCTTTTCCAACAACGAAATTCCCGACATTTGACCATGTAACACTATAATTGCCGCCGGATCCATTGACAGCATTTACTGTTCCGCCGCCATCAGTCCAATTTTGCCAATAGTCTGTCGCTGCACTTGAGGTTGCCGAAAACAAGCCCAAGCTCATAGAAGCTGCAAGGCATACCGTCAAAATTTTCTTATTCAGCTTTAATTTGAACATAAGATACCTCCTCATTTTTTATCGTTATTTGCCTATGTGTTATGGTTTCTTCTCTATGCAGCACAACACTTATCCTGTGTCATGTCTCGCCATCATCTTACTATCACCTCCTTCTTAAGGTAAATTATAGCAAGTAAGCGCATACATTAATACATTGTAAATTATAGGTTTTCCCTTCATTTTCTAAGCTTATTATTAACTGAGCAGGCTGTGTCGCCGATTACAGATCTGACCTCCATGCCCGTTGCCTTGCTTTTCTCGGTCGCCATGGCTATATGCGTTTTGTATCAAAAAAAAAAGGAGTCGGCACTTTAATGCCCTCCTTTTGCACCGTAAAACTACATTACTAGCCTCCCGATTTTTTGCGACGTTTCCAGTCCTGATAACGCTCCGTAATGATCGGCTCGATGATGTGATAGTTTTCAATCGAATCTTCTACATGGTAGATTGTCGGCAAGCCGGCCGCCAATCCATTTGTGAAATCAACGGCCGTATAGATGTCGTTTTGGATATTAAGATATTCGCGGGCAAACGCATCTGCCTCATCCGACAATTCGTTCGAGCTAAGCACGCCATCCCAGTTTTTACGATAAAATTGAGCTCCGGTCATCTCATCCCTTTTGACAAGCTCAATTTCCGCTGCATCTTCTTTGCGGCTTCGTTTGCTGAGCAGATCATTTTTGATTATCCAAGCTATGAACATGCCCGACGGAACGTAAGCTTGGTGGTGCTCCAACTCTTGCGGAAAATCGCCATCGTAATGCCATTTCGCTTTGTCGTAGACGTATTTTTCTTTTTCTGCGATCTGAAATAAAATATCTCGCGGTTCTTCCACAAAACCTTTATCCCTCAGTTCATCAGCCAATTCGTTCAGTCGATCGATCGCTTCCTGTTTGACGGGATACGGCTCGTATGTCGGGTTCATCGTCTTCTTGTCGGGATACAGCCGGCCTTTAATGATATTAAGAATATAAACTTCTATTCCTTCCGTAATCGTTAAATGCCGATAGTCTTTAAACGTCTTTCCCTGTTTGGTTAAAACCAGCTCGATCTTGCTCACCTTATCGATCACCTCATCATATTTCAGGTTGCTTCCTTGTCACAAAATGCTCAACCTTATTGACTCTTCCTATATCAATCCTACCTGCAACCCCCTGAAAACATCTGCTATCCGTTCCATGCCACTCAGGATCACGCGGTCTATTGAAATCGAATATTCGATTCCAGCTTTCTTCCTTGCTCATAGACAGCTTTCCTAAATAATAGTCATCCCACTCTTTTTCGTTATCAGCATAGAAACTATCATTTAGAACTAAATGCCAATCATCAAAATCAGAAATTAATACCTCTTTATCATAGAGCTCTAAACGAATTCTTACACAAGAGGTGTAGCTTCCAAAATGACCTGACGAACGCATATCCGGCTTTTCTACCCATAGCCAAATAGGACTTTCTCCAGCATAATTAGGAAGCCTTTCTTTCATTTTAGTCATCATCCACTGATATTCCTGTGGAAACATGGCATGTTTTTCAGAGCCTTCTAGATACCCTTGATTCTCAAAAATGTTCCAAATTTCTTCTCTTTGAAGCGTCCAATATATGCCGATTTCCTATCTCTCCTATTTTTTAAAATATGGTGATGACGTAATTAGTTTTATTTATGAATCCATGTTGTAAAATAAGCATACCAATTCCCACCAAATTAATATATAAATAAGTCGGAAAATGAAAAAAAGAACCTCCTGTCCAGGAAGTTCCCCGATTACTATTTTGTTAATTCGAAATCTAATACCAATTCACTCGTGTGACCGAGAAAATGATAGTTATAGCTTCCGATTAATTTTTCCAGCTCTCCTGTGCCGTTAATGATTTGAGCGGGGCTATCAAGAGTACCGTTATCAAACATACCGTTTTCACAAGCTGTAAACGTTCCATAATGTCCATCGTAATGACCTTCAAAGTGCAGGAACCCCGCAATTTTGGATTTGGCCTTTTCAGCATCCTCCATATGACTATCTAAGTAATACAGCAAATATTCTAAAGTTGCTTTCCCTTCCAAAATACCTTTAATTTCGTATTCAACTTTTGCAGTATTAACGGGGAAGTTGCTAAGATTATTTTCAATGGGTTGTTCCTCCCACTTTGTTACAGTAAAAATGGCTGTTTTCATATCATCACTCTTTCCTCAAAATAGTATCATTAAAATTAGTTTGAAATTGAGACAAGACAATTCTTATATCTTCACAGAATGGCATTCATCAACTCATAGAAATACTTGGATTCCTGCGTCTTATTTAGACTATACCAGGCATCTAATGTTTCTGATGAAAACACATCGAGCGCTCTCAAGACATGTACAGAAAACTCCAATGGTGCTATACCAGATGCAGTGATCAGTTTTCCATCCGTTACAGCTGGCTCCATATTGTAATATTTTTCGCCCGTATAATTGGGACAGATCATTTTAAGATACTCCAAATCATTGCTTGTATGCCAGCGTGAATCCAGTAGCCCCGTCTGGGCAAGCCCGATTGTAGCCCCACAAATCGCTGCCACTAATGTCCCTGCCTTTAAACACCTTTCCGCCGTTTCTAAAATGGGTTGGTGAAAGGTTTCTGTCCAAGTATCTCCACCGGGTAAAATCAATGTATCCGTGCTTTCGATGCTGCACTCATCCAGTCTGATGTCTGGCAGTATTTTCAATCCGCCCATTGTCGTTACAGGCGTCTTGTCCATTCCCACAGTAATGATTTTGGACGGAGCCAGCCCTTTTTTATAATATCTTCCCGAGTTCAGTTCGGCAGTTAAATAACCGATTTCCCAGTCTGACATCGTGTCAAACACATAAAGATAGACCGTATTCGTCATTTGCAAGTTCCCCTTATTTTACAAGTCATCAAGGAATACCACCCATCCATGCATCGGCAATCCATGATTATCCTCATTATAAAATAGCTTCACTGACAGCTGCTGTCAGTGAAGCTATTAAAGCCGATAATATTCCATTAACTCCGACGCAACAGCAACAAGCCTGTCCTTCAAACTCTGTGGTTCGATGACTTTAATGGATTTCGCATAGGATAGCAGAAAATAAGGGACATGTGTCTGAATGGATGTTTCCTCAAGTAAGAAGATGGCTTGATTGGCTGTCCGCTCTTGCAGATGATGCCCCAAAAACCAATGCAAGCATAAGTCATCCAATGCCTCTGATCTGCCTTCAATCATTAAAGAAATTAACCCGTCCTTGCCCACTAAATCAGGCAATAGCTTCTGCATGAAAAATTCACGGGCTGAAAATGCTTCAGGACGCTTAAATAGAAGGGGAGTCCGCTTGATTTGCACAATCCGATCTGCCCGAAAACTGCGAATCTCCTCCCTTAGGTGGCAAAATCCAACCGTATACCATTTATTGTTCCAGTTAACCATTCCATAGGGGTCTATCACCCTGTTCTTAGGTTGTTCTTCACGGCCTGTGCGATAATCGATTTCTACAGCGTATTCATTTGCTACAGCCTGCTCCAATTCCGCCAATATCGGCTGAACCGAAGGGTATCCGCTGCGGTTTATCACTTCAAAACCGGCTAACTGGCGGCTAAGCATACTTTCCTGCTCCTCATTTGAATACATTCTCAATTTGGAGGTCGCATTGCCTAATGCCTCGCTTAAAGGGTATCCGGCTTCTTTGGCAAAAGCAGCCGCATGAAGGAGCGCCTTTTTCTCTTCCATATCAAATAGCAGAGGGGATCTGATAAATTGATTGAGCAAGCGATACCCGCCATTATGACCTGTGTCGGATATGATCGGCACTCCACTAGCACATAATGCATCTATATACCGATAAACGGTCCTTATATTTATTTCCAGCTTCTCGGATATTTGTTTTGCAGTCATTTTCACGCCCGAATTCAGCATCCAGAGAATGGCCAGCATATTATCGTTTTTTGGCATAACAGGAACCCTCAGTTTCTATATAAATCTCAAAATAGTCTTACCATGCACCCCACATGTGCGGAGTACCACAACCCAATCAAAAAACTGCACCTCTGTCCGTTTCTTAATTAAAAGTATGGTGGAGCTAGGCGGAATCGAAGCGCCAACTAATCTAAGCCCCCGTGCTTATTCTAACTTCAAGTATTCATTTTTTTCTTGGGGAGTGCAACCAACCAGTTCGTCCTCCCATCATTGTTAGTTGCACAGCCCTAAATACTATTTCAGATCCTCTTTGATCTTATATCTGATGGCTATAAATGAAAATATAACTATAAAAACAATCGACACGCTAGCTACATGAACAAGATCATTTATATTATCAAAATCTCTTGCGCTTAAGATCGTATTAACTATTAAGAAAGAGGACAAATGAACGTCATCAATGATGGATTCCAAGACAGTTACAATCATTCCAAAAACATTCAACGATAGAACAAATCCAACTACAATACTAGCAATCAAGCTTTTACTAATAATGGAGATGCATAAGATTACAATTGAAAATGCCCAATGAAGTAAAAATTGGCCGATCAACAATTTCGCAAAATAACCCCCATCTCCAATCATTGCATGGTTAAAGAAAATTGATCTTCCGATCATATCCGCAGCGATCATGACAATAAATGTAAGCAAAGTGAATAGGCCTGCAATTAATATTTTTGAAATAACAGTGTACATCCGCGCACGCTTCATCGAAATGTAATTTTTATAAAACCCAGAGTTATGTTCACTCATATAGAAGTAAACAACGAATACAGCAATATAAATCAGCGGCCACAATGGGATTTGAGACATCATGACTTGGATGAACTGACTTTCGTTCATCGAGCTGATCAGCATAACCCCACTTTCTCCGGGCTGCTCGTATTTTCCCAACATAAATATACCGAATATTTGAAAAGCAAAAAAAATTAACAGTAATATATAAATCATTTTATTTGATTTAAAACGGTGAAAGTCCATTTTGAGAATATTAATCACGGCTCCCACCCTCACTTTCTATCCGCGCCAAAAAATATTGTTCTAGGCTTTGTTTATGCTTGATAATCGAATGAACAGTTATGCCGCTTTCAACTAAGGTCTTGATGATATGTTGGTTCTCAAGATGAGCATCATATACATACACCACACGCTCACTAATGACTTTGTAATGATTAATATGCAATTTTTGTTCTAAGATGGGAACAGCCGAGCTTGCTTTATCCACTTCTATTTCAATACGATCTTCGCATTGAAGCAGCAGTTGCTCCCTTGAATGGTGTTCGATGATTTCTCCTTGATGTACGATTGCATATTGCGTCGCTACTTTCGACAACTCTTCCAAAATGTGACTTGAAATAATGATGGTCATTCCCGTTTTATTCAATTCCAAAATCATGTTTCTAATCTCAGAAATTCCTTGCGGGTCCAAACCGTTGATCGGTTCATCCAAAATCAAGACATCTGGGCTTCCAATTAATGCAGCTGCAATTCCAAGCCTTTGCTTCATGCCCATTGAATAATTTTTCACCTTGGTCTTGTTCGAACCTTCCAATCCGACAAGCTTCAGCAGCTTGTTAATATGCTCTTTCCGATTAGTCAATCCATAAGAGATCGCGATTAATTCCAAATTTTCATAGGCAGTATGATGGGGATATAACCCTGGATTTTCAATGAGTACGCCTATTCGTTCAAAATAAGGGTGATTATCCGTCACTGGACGATCAAATAATTTAATTTCTCCTGAAGTCGGGGATATCAATCCAGCAATCATCTTTAGCAAGGTGGATTTTCCTGCTCCATTTTGGCCTATCAAACCGAAGATTTCACCTTTGCCTATTTTAAACTCTACCTTACGCACTGCTGTTTTCCCTTTAAATTGTTTGGTTAATTGACTTACTTCAATAATTGCTTCAGCCATATTCGCACCTCCTTGTCAATAAAATAACAAAAAGAAGCTAACATATCGTCAATAAAAGATTAAGAAAGTTCAAAGAAGATTAGGGCCGGTTTAAGGCACTCCCTATGGTGCCAGCCTGAAACCAATGCCCCAAATGGTGTCAATATAAGCCTCCTCGTCAACCCTTTTGATTTTATTGCGAATATTGCTAATGTGAACGGTAATGGTTTTGTCCTCACCTATGTATATATCTTCCCATGCAAGCTCATACAGATCCTGCTTTGTAAACACTCGGGTAGGATTCTTAAGCAGCAGCTCAAGGATCTTGTATTCCTGTCTTGTAAGTTTCAAATCAGCTTGATTGACGCTAGCGTTCATCGTTCCGCTATCTAAAAGTAGATTTTTATGTCGATAGCGAGTGGCAGAATCCGTTCGGGAGGTTCGTTTGACATGTACATTGACTCGGGCAAGCAATTCCTCCACCTCAAACGGTTTCGTAACATAATCAGCGGCTCCCAACTTAAACAGATTTAATTTATTATCCAATTTGTCCTTGGCCGATAGAACTATAACTGGTGTGTCAGAGCTTAATTCTATTCTTAGCCGATGCATAAAATCTTCCCCCGAGAAGCCAGGAAGCATGAGGTCCAAAATAATAAGCTGATACTCGTGATGAGTGACGTTCATGATTCCCTCACTGCCAGAATACGCTTGCGTGCATTGAAACTTCTCTTTTCGAAGCACATCATAAATAATATTGTTGATATGCACGTCGTCCTCGACAATTAGAATTTTGGGGTGGTTCGTGTCATTGTACACGTCAACTCTCCTTTACGATTTTCTTAAAAGCTAAGCTGATGCAAAACTGCTCATCGTTCAGGTCAGCTTGCACATAACCATTCATTTTCTCCATCAGTGATTTCACGATAAAAAGTCCCAGTCCTGAAGATTGGTTCGTACGCGACGGATCTGCTTTGTAAAAGCGAGTAAATATGTTGTCAAGGCTCAGCAGATGATTTCGCTTCAGTACATTGGAAAAATGAAACAAAACCTCGTCCTGCTTCTCCTCATAACGAATGCTTAGAGCACCTTCACTGTGCATAAAGTAATTTTTGATCACATTCTCAAATACTCTTTCCAACGCACTTTCATTTCCCACTATAAATAGCGGTGCTTCCACCATGCAGATGTTTGGTTCATAGCCACATCGCAAAAAATCGTCGATAAAGGTAAACAGACGTTTATTTAACACTTTTATCACATCAACTGGCTCAAGCTCCAAGATGTAATCTGGGTTTTTCAGTTTCGTATATAGGAACAGCTCGTCAACAAGTGTAATAATCTGTTTCATTCTAGTCTGTGCCAGACTAACATACTCTGTTTTTTCTTTAAGATACTCGGATCGTTCCGCCAATTGCAGATAGCCGTCAAGTGAAGTCAGCGGGGTTCGTATATCGTGGGACAAGCTCATAATGGTCGCGTGAATTTCTTCCTTTTGTTCGATAAAATCTTGCTTCAACTTTCGTTGATCACGAAGCATTGCATTACATAAATCGATTAACCGATGAATTTCTTTTGGCTTAATTTGTGTTTGTATCATTTTGAATGAATGATGGTCTGATATAAAAGATAATTGGTTGCCGATATCCTTAATTTGGTTTTTGTAATACACAAGGTAAACGGATTGAATGATTAAAGCAGCCAGTATGACGATTAAAACAATATAAAACATAGAATCACTTCCTTTCTGACACTTGAACCATCTCGTTCTCCTGTATTTCAACTCTCTAACTCTTGGAAATTTGTACTTGAAGACTATATTCAATAATTTATAATTATATCCTTCAATAACGGTCTATTTCGACAACATTCAAATTTATACACTAGTTATTGTCTCAAGAAGGTACCATTAAAGCAATAAACCACATAATAATAGTTTATACAGTACATGTAGCCCAGACAGTATACTGCCGGGCTTCAACTTGCAGGAAAATGTGGCTCTTAGCTGCTAAATTCTTACCAACAACACACAGCACTCCACATGACTTGAGTGTCAGTCACTGTAACTTAGTTCGCGATTGATATCTGGTTTGCTAGAGGAAATATTCCATTTGACGGTCATAAGGCTCGTATTCGGCTAACTTCTTATCAATCTCTACGGCATCGATGCATCCGACATTCGTGTAGAACAATTGGGACTCCTCTGATGAATGCGCCGAAATATACAGTTTCCGCGCTCCCATTGCTCTAGCCTTGTCAGCGCATCGCTCAAACAGCTTCTTTCCTATTCCCTTACTTCGATGCTCGTAGGAGACATGGATCTGCATCGTATTCTCCTCGCTTTTACGCTTTTTAACCGAACTTCATAACACCCTGAAACAAAGTGCTTAGAACTAAACATATTTATTGTATAGGAATCAAGTGCATGAAAAAAGAGGGATCATCCACTCATACATCTCCCATTTATTTGTCTACATCCCGTAATCATACCATGATTCCTAACATAGTTTATTGGCAGAATGACTTGTATTTGCTCCAGAAAAATAAGAAATCCTGCCATCATCCAGCAGGAAGCTTGATAGATGGCAGGATATTCTAAGGAATGGCTGCTTAAATCAGATCCGATTTTTGCAATAATCTCTGGATGATAGTTGCAACCTCGGCTCGGGTCATGTTCCCCTTCGGAGCAAGTAAAGCCCCGTTTCTTCCAAATACAAGGCCAGCCTGCACATTGTCCGCAACGCTGCTTTGTGCCCATGCGGCTACTTTCGCTGCATCTTCAAACGGACGAAGGGCATTGTCTGCCGATTGCTCAAGCAGCGTGTCCTTCAGCCCAGTTATCGCCATCGCTTTAGATAAAATAACCATTGCTTGCTCTCTCGTAATTTTGCCATTCGGCCGGAACGTGCCGTCTTCAAAGCCGCTAATAAGCCGGTATGAATACGCCGTATTGACCGCGCTGCTATACCAATCGGACGACAACACATCCGAGAATGGTGTTGCTCCATTTTCCAGCTTGAGTCCTAATCCGCGAACGATGATCGCTGCAAATTCGGCGCGGGTAATTTCCAGATCAGGACTGAACATCCCGTTGCCCGTTCCGTCGACAACCATCCGGGACCCCATGTCGTTAACGGCATTTTTCGCCCAATGATTTATCATATCGCTAAATTCGAGCGGATGCCATACGACCGCATACTCGCTGTTGGTCAAGCTATTGATTTGAGCCTCATATTTCCCGTTCATATTTCGGATTTTAGTCGGCACATGGCGTACGGAGCCATCCGGCTCAACGACAACTCCTGTCGTAATCTTGCCCGGATCAACGCCATCCGGAATCGCAATCGTTCTCTCCACATAAGCGTCAAAATTCGTTACTTCGAAGATCTTATCTCCATATGCAGCTCTCACCGTAAAGCTCAGCGGCTGGCCGACAAGGGTGAATTGGCCTTTGGCTGCTGCGTTCTCCACAAGCTTCAACGTATCCGTTGTCGGGATGGCAATTTCAATCTGCACTTTAATGTCTTGCAAGGCTATTAATTCGCCAACCTGCTTGGATATAGCATCGATATTGATTTGGCCTGCTGGAAGCGTGTATGTTGCATTTTCGGTTTTGAACACCAGAACAGCTTGCTTGTCCTCCATGTTTTTCACCATTTGGCCATTCAGCTCTCCAACGAAGATGTCGGATTTTTGGTCAATCGGAATCGTGACTATGGCATGCTGCCCTTCCGCAGCAAGTCTCTCATCCAGTTTTTTCTGATCCACAATCACCGTTATTTCGGTTTGATTGTTTCGCTTTGTAACCGTAGCGGTACCCGCATTCTCAACTTTCCCGTTAACCAGAATATTCACACCGTTGTTTGCAGTGTTCGTATTGCCCGATGTCGATGGAGCAGAAGGCTGAGATGGCGTATTTGATGCTGTTGGAATGACTGTATTCGATTCCGCAGAAGCAGCGCTCCTGCCCGCATCATTAATCGCTTTTACCGTAAAGGTGTAGCTTGTTCCATTCGTCAAGCCTGTGAGCGTAATTGGACTTGCTCCTCCGATCACGCTGATATTTCCCGGTGAAGCGGTCACTTCATATCCTGTAATCGCACTTCCGCCATTATCAGTAGGAGCCGTAAAGGTTACGACAGCTTGTCCGTTGCCCGCTACTGCGGATACGTTAGCTGGCACTCCCGGGATGGTTGATGAAGTCGCGCTTGTTTGGTTCGAACCCCCGCTCAAGCCGCCTACGTTTTCTGATTTTACTACAAAGTAATAGGTCGTACCGTTGACCAAATTTTGTGCGCTGTAAGTAGGTGATGTGACAATCGCCACTTCAACGAGGTTATTTGGGTTAGGATCCGTTGCCATGTAAACACGGTATTGGACTGCGTCCGATACTGCACCCCAGTTCAACGTAACTTGACGGTCGCCGCCGACGGCCACAAGATTTTGCGGATTTTCGGGAGCATTCGGCAAGTTCACAACTTGCGTAACGTTAAATATTACAGGTGTCATATGATCCGCAGTTACGGTTACCGTTGCCGTGTAGGTGCCTGCTGGCAAGCCATCTTTTGCATGAATGTCAAAGCTTGTTGATGCGCTGCTTGTTAAAGTAGAATCTGGCTGTGTCACTACAAAATCATCAGCGTTTGCGCCACTAAGCGCTGTCGACAGGTTCAATAAATCTCCAGTTCCAGTATTCATGACTGGAATGGTTTTAGTCTCTTGGGTACCTGATTCGTATCCCTGAACTAGTGCAGCTAACGTTTGATCCGTGATTGCAGCGATTGAATAGGAAGCTGCTGCTGTGACGGTAATCGTCGATGTTCCTGTTTTGCTGTTATCTATCGTTGACGTTGCCGTGATCGTGTAATCGCCAGGCGTGGCATCCGCCGAAACGGTTACATTCCCCGTACTGTCTATCGACACCTTGTTGTTCACGTCATCGCTTATCCAAGTGACCGTCGTCGCCGCTCCTCCTACTGCATCTACCGTAGCTGTTAGCTGCTCGCTTCCTCCTTGTACGACGCTTGCGGTGCTTGGACTCACGGTTACGCTGTTGATGGCTTGCGCTACTGTGACGGTAATCGTCGATGTTCCTGTCTTGCTGTTATCTATCGTTGACGTTGCCGTGATCGTGTAATCGCCTAGCGCGGCATCCAATGCGACAGTTACATTCCCTGTGCTGTCTACTTCCACCTTGTTACTCGCGTCATTGCTTGTCCAAGTGACCGTCGTCGCTGCTCCTCCCACTGCATCTACTGATGCTGTGAGCTGCTTGCTTCCTCCCCGCTCAACGCTAGAGCTATTCGGACTCACGCTTACGCTATTGATGGCTGGCGCTGCCGTGATCGTAATCGTCGACGTTCCTTTTTTGCTGCTATCTACCGTTGACGTTGCCGTGATTGTGTAATCACCCGGCGTTGCATCCGCTGCTACGGTTACATTCCCCGTACTGTCTACTTCCACCTTGTTGCTCGAGTCATTGCTTGTCCAAGTGACCGTCATCGCTGCTCCTCCCACTGCATCTACTGATGCTGTGAGCTGCTTGCTCTCTCCTTGCACAACGCTTGCAGTGCTTGGACTCACGCTTACGCTGTTAACTGCTGGTGCGGCCGTTACGGTAATTGTCGACGTTCCTTTTTTACTGCTATTCACCGTCGACGTTGCCGTTATTGTGTAATCACCGGGCGCTGCATTCGCTGCTACGGTTACATTCCCCGTGCTGTTCACCGTCACCTTGCTCGCATCGCTGCTCGTCCAAGTCACCGTCGTCGCTGCTCCTCCTACTGCATCCACCGCAGCCGTAAGCTGTCTGCTTCCTCCTTGCACAACACTTGCGGTGCTTGGGCTCACGCTTACGTTGTTGATAGCCGGCGCCACTGTGACGGTAATCGTCGACGTTCCTTTTTTGCTGCTATCCACCGTCGACGTTGCTGTGATTGTGTAATCACCCGGCGCGGCATCCGCTGCTACGGTTACATTCCCCGTGCTGTTCACCATGACCTTGCTCGAGTCGCTGCTCGTCCAAGTCACCGTCGTCGCTGCTCCACCTGCTGCATCCACTGTAGCCGTGAGCTGTCTGCTTCCTCCTTGCACAACGCTTGCGGTGCTTGGACTCACAGTTACGCTATTAATTGTCGGAGGCACAGGTGGCACATAACTGGACGTCCGAATTTGAACAACCGATCCGTTCGTCTCCTGCCACCCAACATATAAAACATTGTTTAACGCTGCTGCCGCAGGATATTGTGCAGCTCTGGAGACATTTACATTCAAACCATTGACTCCGTTTCCATCTACGCTCGTCCAACTCGTACCGTCATACTTTTTGACCCGGATTTGAAAAGCCGTTCCATTGTATTCCGACCACACTGCATATAAAGCGTTATCGAGTGCCGTTAACACAACATAGTTTGCTCTGTAATCAGTCTGCTTGTTTATACCGTACATCCCGTTGCCGTCCACACTCGTCCAAGTGCTTCCGTCGTATTTCTTGACTCGAATTTGATTATCCGTCGTTTCGGCTATTTCGTCCCACGCCAAATATAAGGCATTGTTGAATACAGCCAATGAAGTATTGGCTCCGGTTTTTGCCACATTCACATTCAAACCGGTCGTGCCACCGCCGTCAATGGACGTCCAATTCGCCCCATCATATTTTTTGGCCCGAACTTGAACAGCGCTTCCGTTGGTTTCATACCACGCCAAATATAAAGAACCATTGTATTCAGCCATTTTAGGGGCAGCCGCGCTCATTGAAGTATTTACGTTCAAACCGTTCATACCGCCGCCGTCAGCGCTTGTCCAAGCAGTGCCGTCATACTTCTTTATTCGGATTTGACTTGCGTTGTTGTCGTTAACCTCACTCCACGCTGCATACAAATCATTGTCGTGTACAAGCAATATAGGGTTTGATGCTCCTCTTGAGGCATTGACGTTTATCCCATTTGAGCCATCATCAACGCTCGTCCAGCTCGCGCCATTATATTTCTTCACCTTTATTTGATTAATGCTGGAGACTGAGTTTCTTTCAACCCACGCGACATATAATTCATCCTCAAAAACAGCCATAGCAGGGGTAATCGCCGCTTTGGAAGGATCTACATTCACTCCATTTGCCCCGTTACCGTCGACGCTCGTCCAGCTCGTGCCGTTATATTTCTTAACACGTATTTGGCTCGCCGTTCCATTCGTTTCCTGCCATGCTTCATATACTTCGTTATTGAATACAGCTAATGCAGTGTAGTTGCCATCTCTTACAGGGTTCACGTTCAAGCCATTCGTACCGCCGCCATCCACCGGCGACCAGCCGGCTGCTGCCCAAGCCGTACCTCCGCTTGCTAGAAGCGGCATTAAAAGCATAACGGCAAGTAAAAGATGTACCGTTTTTCGGATTTTATCGTTATTTCTACGCTTATTCATTACTGGGACCAATCTTCATCTTCCTCTCCGCATTTTCATTCTGTCACATAGCCCACATTATCTAGCTCAGCATATAGGAAATCACCTTAAAAAAACCTTAAAAATCGACAATTTTCTACATCAAGCGTAAACGGCTGTCGCCGTCCTCTGGCGGCAAAGCTGATGTTTCGCGATGAAATAAGCCCAGTATAAGTGTAGAATTTATACTGGGCTTATATTTAAAAAAACAGGCCTCATCGTAAAACGATGAGAGCCTGTTGCGAGTTCCTATAGCGTTAAGCGGAACAGCCTGTTAAACCCGCGAGGCAGGGATGCATATGATGACTTTCGTGCCGCGACCTAGTTCGCTTTCCAGTTCTAACGAAATCCCGTATTCATATTTCAAGCGCTTGTTAATATTCCGCAAGCCGACCCCCTGCGACTCATCCGGCTCGGCTCGTTCAAGCAGCCTCTTCAATCGTTCAGGCGCGATCCCTGCTCCATCATCGGCTACAACAAAGTGCCAATTCCCATCCAACTTTTCCACCGTCACTGTCACTGTGCCGCCTTCAATTCGATCGCCAATGCCATGACGGATTGCATTTTCTACAAGCGGCTGCAACAAAAGCGGCGGCATTTGCAAGCTATAGGCAGCTTCCTCAATTACATATTCGAAGCGAATACGCTCTTTGAAGCGAGCTCGTTCAATCTCCACATACGTCCGAATGAGACTAAACTCTTCTGAAAAACCTATGCGTTCCTCCGCGTTGCTGAACCGAAAGCTGCCTCGCAAGTAATCGGCCAGATCAACAATCATCTTCCGCGCGCGCTCCACATCCGTATAGCTTGATGCCACAATACTATTCAGCACATTATATAAAAAATGCGGTTTGATCTGCGATTGTAAAAACGCCACTTCGAGGTTAACTGCCCGGCCCAGCGATTCCTTCATGGCGAGCAAGCTGCCGATTCTTGCCTTAAGCTCCTCGAGATCAAACGGCTTCGGCAAATAATCGTTCGCCCCCGCTTGGAAGGCTGCCACCTTATCTTGAGGCTGATAAGCTGCCGTCACCATTAGAACGGGCAGCTCCAGCAGCGAATATCGTTTGCGAATCTCCTGGCACACTTCATAGCCAGACATGCCTGGCATCATTAAATCAAGAATAACGAGATCGATTCTGCCCGATTGATCCAGCTGTTCCAGCGCCTCATACCCGTTCTTGACCGCGATGACGTGATAGTCGAGAGCTTGAAGGGCGTCTATTAAAACTTTTAAGTTCACATACTGATCGTCGACGATTAGTACCGTATGCTTCCCGCTCAGATTGGAATAGTACGGCGTAACGAAGGAATAATCGGGTTCCTTGAGCATAGCCTGGGGATTTGACTCGGATGAGGGCCATGACGCTTCTCCCCGCTCTTCGGCAATCGGAAGCGTGAATGTAAAGGTCGAACCGACTCCCGGCGTGGAAACAACCGCAATAGTTCCTTGTTGCAGCTCGACCAGCTGCTTCGCAATTGGCAGCCCTAATCCAAAGCCGCGATGCTGTGCTCCCTCAAGTGATTTGAATGGTTCAAAAATAAATGGAAGGTCCTGCGGCTCAATGCCTTCTCCTGTATCCTTCACCGAAATTTCGAGCCTTCCTCCCCGCTCTCTTCCGGTAATGATGATCTCCCCGTTTTTTGTATGCTTAATCGCATTATCCAGCAAATTTCCGATAATTTGACTCAAGCGGATTTCATCGGCAAAAGCAGAAGGCAGCTGCGCCGGCACATGGTTCACAAGCCCAATCTGGTTTTCCGTGCACAAATAGGAATAAAAGCGCACTTGCACCTCCGCTACCGAACGAACGTCGAGCTGTACCGGAACCACTCTCATTTCACCCTGTTTCAGCTTGGATAAGTCCAAGATGTCATAAACGAGCTGCGAAAGCTTCCTTGTAATGTCGGTAATCAACTGAAGCTTTTCCCGTTGTTCCGCATTTGGCGGATGTACGGCATCGCTTAACATGGAGTGAGAAATATTCA
This sequence comes from Paenibacillus sp. JT22N7, assembly GCF_059383875.1. NCBI lineage: Bacteria > Bacillati > Bacillota > Bacilli > Caryophanales > Paenibacillaceae > Paenibacillus > Paenibacillus sp. JT22N7. Next base: position 191,085 of record NZ_JBXENY010000002.1, on the reverse strand, counting down.
TTACACCGTGAAGCGGTGTCTTGAATTCATGCGAGGTTCGAGCGAGAAAATCATCCTTTTGCTTGTCCGCTTGCAGCAATTGCCCGGACAGCTCCTCAATTTTTTGGAAAGCGTTCGAGAAACGGAGCGACATCAGCAAGGCGAGCATCAGCAAAACAAGAAAAGGCTCAATCGGAGGAAGCAAATAGATCGGCACGCCAAAATAAATATTCATATTCTGGTTCAGCACTAGCGCATTCAATGCCATTGCCGCTACGGCTAAATACCCGCTGCCCGCTACTTTGTGTAGTGCCGTATATACGAATACATACGTGGCGTACAGCAACGAAATCGTAACATAAAGCGACGTCAATTGGCGAAAAGGTCCTGTTGAAAGCTGAGAGGCGAAGCCCATATTAAGCAAGGCAAGGATCACCCCGAGAACCAGCCCGCCTTGATTGAGCCATTTAAAGCAGTAGGGCCGGAAAGCAATATATATATAAAGGAAAAATCCTAGACTACCACCAACAGACGCGACCATTTGAATACGGAAATAAAGCCAGAACGGCAATGGGCCAACCGCATTGAATAGCACTCTTTCGCCGCTGATACTTGTAAATATGGCGATACATAGGCACACTGCGCCAAATACTGCAAGTGACAAATCGCCTCTTCTCTGCGAAAACAATCCAATAAAATACAATCCAATAATCAGGAAGGCAGTTAACGAAACCCAATCATGAGCAGTCGCCTGATCGCGAAGTTCGGCAATTTGCTCAGCCTTGCCTAAGAGAAGGGATTCACCGATCCCGCTGCCAACCCGGAATTCGTAGTTGGCTACCTGTACCAGAATTTCATTCCACCCTGGCTGCAGTGTGAAATAGCTTACATATGGTTTATTAAGTGCTTTGTAATGCTCTTGCTCAGCGGGATTCCCGCTTGATCCGACGATTTCGCCGTTAACAATGAGCCGACTGGAAATTAGGATCGACGCTGTTTTCAAGCCGTAGACTGCACCTGCATCATCCATCTGAAGCTGCAAGCGATAGGTCGCCATGCCAAGGGTGTCCATCTGCTTTGACCATGATCCAGGAACCTGAATCAGCGCCGGTGACAAATCCCCCGTAGCGGCAGAAGGGAGAGCAGGCTGAGGAGTGAGCAATTGATTCGGATAAAATCCCCACTGTCCGTCCAGCCGAACGACCCCATCCTCCTCGAATTTCCATGCGGTCAAGTCCATGACCCCATTTACGGCCGCTGGCATAGGCTTCTGATACATAGAGGAGTAAGTCAACAACATCACGTAGGTTGCAATCAATAGAGATAAGGTGATGAGGGCCGCGGAAACTTTTTTTCTCATTCTGCTTGCCGCTCTGTCTTGTCTTTCGTTTTCTCAATTAACCGCAATGTCTCTTCCTCCAGCTCAGCTCCCAATTGCAGGCGCACCGCTTGTTCCAATTGCAGGCAGACACGATACGCCTCATTCCGATTGCCAATCTTCAGATGCAGCTTGATCAGCTCACGTCCGTCAATCTCGGAATCAGGGGCCAGCGACAATAGGTTTTGCAAGCTGTCCACCGCATGCGTACGATTGCCCTGACTTTGAAAATACGCATGCCATTTACGAAGCACGCGGACATACGAGGCCTTGATCTCGAGCTGTCTGGCGGTGGCCCAACCGAAATCGCAGGCTTCCATATATTCGCCTTTGTACATCTGGTTCATTTTATCGTAAGACCTTTCATCCATTTCCGCTTCAGCCAATGTGCTGCTCAGCAACTGCTCAAATTCGATTACATCGACCGTTACCCCGTCCAATGCAGCGCCGAACCCTTGATCCGCTTTCGTAATATGTATCGGAATATGATGTTCCGCCAAGCTTTTCCGTAAATAGGACAGGCACGTATACAAATAAGTTTTCGCCTTATTCAGATCGTAGCCCGGCCATATGGCCTCAATGATCGATGCGGTATTCACAGTCTTTCCGGCATAATGGATCAAAAACGCGCAGAGCTCCCGTTCCTTCTTCGTTTTCCAGGTCAGCCCCTTGTTCGTGTCACCCGGCAATACTAGCTGGAAGCCTCCCAGACATTTGACGGTTGGGGTCATGCTTGCTCTTTGGCGTGCCTGAAAAACGGACTCGGATAAAGATTGTTTAATGCGCGCAACCGCATTCTGCAATCTTTCTATTGTAAATGGCTTCAATAGATAGTCGGTCGATTGAATTTCAAATGCTTCGACCGCATATTCTGCATATGCCGTTGTGAATACGATCGGCATATGCGGGAACATGCTCCTGATTATTCTGGCAGCTTCCGTGCCCTTCATTCCAGGCATCTGATTATCTAGGAAGACGGCATCTACGGGAGTATAACTTAAAGCCTCAATTGCTTGAAGCGGATTGATATATCTTCCTGCTACCTGAACACTCCCGATTTGTCCGAGCAAAATGCCCAACAAATCCAGCGCATCTTCTTCATCATCAATGAGCATTACACGAATCATCGGTTCTTGTCTCCTTAAACATTTTTGCAAATATCCTTTTCTGCACGGAGAACACTAACTCAAATAAGCACAATAAAGATGGAGTTGAATGAGTTATATATTTTTAAAATGTACTAAGCCGTAATTCATAAAAATACTGCACAATGGGATGTTTTAGCTTTATTTTATCGGTCATGTTTAACATTCGTTTTTTTCCAACGCGTCTGTCCACCAAAGCTAAAACATTCAATAAAATATCATGGCTCTCTATGCTTTCCTCTATAGAAGTGGATAAAAACTTATTAGCTGCAACGATAAAATTGGATTTACTTAATGAAGCTTGAGCTGACATAAGCTCCTTTGCATATTCTGTTATTTTTCTGCTTCTTGCAATTACGATTAGACGATCCTCCGGAACGGTACCCTTCGTATCTTTTCTGACTGCTTCCATTTCTTCATGGCTGATCGGAATTTGAATAGCTGAATCATTTTTAATTTCCAGCTCCGTCTGATACCATCTGATTGGGTTAGCTGTATCACTCATATTGAGCACGTTCTTTTTATCTACCGCAATATAGCAAAGTCCGGCTTTATCAGGCAAATATCGATAGCTGGTTGAACGGTATTCGACCCTTCCATTTAACGCTGGACAGAGAAAACTCTCCAGATTCTGTTTCATTTTGCTCCAGGACATGTAATCCTCCTATGTTCTCTATTAATAACTGCCTCTTAAGGCAGTGGCAGTCTTTCTATCATCTATCATACAATAAGCAATCCTCAATCCTCTATGTTCAAATAAAAAAACCTCCACTGCTACGGGAGGAGATTAACATAATTCTTGCTATCAACGTGGTTTGCCTTGCAAACCATCCTAATGTTGACGGAAGAATTTAAAGTTGCCAAGGCAGGAGAAAATTACAAAGCAAGTCAAGCCTGATGCCTGCCACTTAATTTTCAACTCTAATCATAATAGCAAGCAATCATTTAGACATCTATTTATACGCGAGTAAATGTTCACACTTCCCTACTAAATTAAAAGAAGAACAGCCCATAGAGTACAGGTGTTCTTCTCACTTTAAGTATCTTTTTTTATTACCGGCAAATACATACCTAATCGGTTTCTGTTCATCCATGAGAGGCATCCAAATTCGCAATCGGGACAATATCTCCATTGTTGTATTCCTTAACAATTTGGCCTTCCGATGTTTTATATACAATATATGTGTCGTTAGCTTTTGCATCCAGCTTAGCGCGATCTCCTGTGAGCTTAATAAGTTTCTCTAGATCATTAAATTTATCCATGGGTTTCCCCTTCCTTGATATCCTTTAAAGCAACTGGCTAAATGTGGGGAGAGGTCAACCTATTCCTTGCTATCTAATGTAAAAAACAATCGCCCTTCACCTGCAAGGCTAGACCCTTAACCAGCCCCGGAACCCTCTAGCGCCATAATAGGATTCTGCTCCATTGTGATACAAGAAAATCGTGTTATAGCGACGATCACAAAAAACAGCACCGCCGAGCTCTCTAATATTAGCGGGTGTTTTCACCCAACTGGACGTTTTTAAATCGAATTTTCCAAGCTCCTGCAGCTGCCGATACTGTTCTTCTGTTAGAAGCTCAATACCCATGTCTCCTGCCATTTCCATCGCACTATTTTGCGGCTTATGCTCTTTGCGTGACTCCAGAGCTTCACGATCGTAGCAAATGCTTCTTCGACCTTTAGGACTTTCCGCCGAACAATCATAAAAAATGAACTCGCCCGTCTCTTTGTCATAATCAACAACATCCGGTTCACCACCGGTCCTCTCCATTTCATGAAGCGACCATAGCTTTTCGGTTTGAGCTTCAAGCTTTGCTTGTACATTAGCCCATTCAAGATCTTTATGCCGATCCCTATTTTTATCAAAACGGGCTTTCAAGGCTTTAAGTAATTCCTCACGCTGCTCCGTAGATAGCTCCTTTGCAGGGCTGTTTGGACTCGTTGTCATCTTCATTTCTCCCTTCAACCCATATCGAGCTTGCGCATCAGCTTTGGCCGAGACATCAAGGATTTTCGTAATAGGAGGATGCGAATTTTTAATTGGGCAATCCTGTTGTTATGCCTCCGCCCTTACATGTGCTTCTTCCTTTCATTTGTCATTCGATGCGCGATTTCCTGCCTCTCCTCCCGTTTCGCATCAAGGCCTCAACTCTCGCTTTTCCGTTGAGACCTGAGACAAGCCGTGCTTTATCAGCACCTTACGTATTTGCGCTTGAAGCCGATCTGCCCTTTATCGACAGCCTTCTGAATATTGCCAGCTGCGTCGAGCTGCTTGCTCTTGGACTTCGCATCCGTCACCTCCACAGGCCCGATAGCTGCGGCGGTTTCGACCGCCTTGGCATGCAGCGGCTCATAGGATACCGCTGTCGTATAGACGAAATAATTCATGGCATATTTGGTGCGCTCAGGAGCATCGTGAATCGTATCGCGGACCGTTGCCAGCATCCCAGCCAGCTTGTTCTCGGAAAATTCACTGTCCGGGCGGCTGCCAAGCAGCCAGCAATAGCAGCTCCAGCCTGCCGACATGCGCAGCTCCTCGCCGCTTGAAATCCATTTATCGGCCACCTCTTGTGCAATATCCGTTTCCGCCAGCGTTACCGCTACGACGTAATCAGACAGCATAAAGAAATAGGCAGCGTCCAGCCAGCGATCGAAGTCAGCCTCCGTCATCGCCTTAGGCTCCGCAATAACGCCGGCAAAATACATTGCGTCGTAATTTCCGGTCGCATAAAGCTGCTCGGCCAGCGGCTGATTTTTTTTCGTTTTCCGGGCAATCGGCTTCATCGCACCTGTCGCCACGCCAAACAACGGCTCATGAGCTCCATTGGAAACATATATTTTTTTGGTGCGCTCCTTGCCGAGAGCTTCAAGCTCCTGCATAACCTCTTCTACATTCATCCGAATCCCTGCCTTCTGCTCTATAGTAAAGTTTGCTACGCTATCGTCTCTTCCTATTCAGCATCCCCGCTATACCCCTGTTTTAATATGGAACGCAGCTAGTCCAATGACTGAAATGAAGTTTTATTCGTGCTTCCTCTATTATAGATGCAAAAAGCGAAACCAGCCAAAGTCGAAGCTGCTGCCCGGCAGGAAGATGAAGGTCACTTTTTGCAGCCCTGTTATCTGCTCCAATTCAAATGTCCGCTCTTCGTATCCCTCCGATTTCTCGAATTCGACGAGCTGATTGCTTTCGCCGTTCTCGCCAGCGAATCGAATATGGATCGTATTTTTGTCAATTGGCGAGCTCCCACTGATGACTAGCTTCGAAGCGCCCTCACCCGCAAAATCCATATGGGCAAATTCGAGTGAAACATTATTGCCGATGCCTTCCACACGCTCATCTGCGAAGGTAAAGGTATCGCCATAAACCCGATCGCAGGAGGCTGCCGCATTTTGTTCGAAAGCCCTATTCTGGCGTTCAAAAGAAAACCCTTTTATATGCACCTTCTGGTGAAGCACGAAGCAAATCGACGTAATGCCGCGAAGCCTCTTGGTCAGACGATAGGTTTCTTCCTGATAAACGTTCCACTTGGACGGCTTCTGATAAATGACGTCGGCAACTAAGCTGCTTCCCTCCACACCGGGCATCCCTTCCCAAATTTGCAGCGCATACGCCTCGCTGGACAAAGCGAAGATCGGCATCGTAATGGTATCGGAGCCATAAGGGCCGAAGTCGATATCGTGGAAGCCTACTTGCGTCTCGCCATCTCGGCTTGTCGCTACACCTCTTTCGTTGCCGTTCCCAACATCGCCTTTACTGTAATCGAAAAGCCCCGCCGAGATGAAGCCATATGGATCCTTGTAGGCAGTTCCGAGACCTGCTGCCTTAAACTCCAGCTGGGAAATCAGCTTCGTCTTGTCCGTGCCGTTCTTACTCGTACAACGAAGACGGAAGGCACCGTCGCCGATAGCGGATATTTTCGCCTCAAGCCCATTCGCTTCGACCTTGGCAATATTTGAATCAATCCCTTCGTCCGTTACGGCACGCCATTCCACGTCTCGATACGACGTATTTTCCGGCCATAGCTTAGCTCGAACAACGATTTCCTTGGTCGATTCATCTATGATTTGACCAGAGTCGCTAATCATTTCGATTTTACGAAGCGGCGTTTCTTCATCCGCTCCCGTCACGCATGCCAGCTCTTGATTGCTCGTATTTGCTGAAATGCCTTTCAAGCTTACATCGTTCACATCGATCACTTTGCTTGCAGGGTGCGACTCAAATTCCGCCACCTGAGCTTGCATCCCCTTGGAGGACACCTCGATTCGGATTTTCCCCGGCTCAAGCGTCGACCCGATGATCGCCATCAGCTTGCCGCTGAATAATCTTCTGCTTGTTCCCTTATACGGATCAAAATCCGTGCTGTCGCCATTATCAAGCCCAAGCAATCGGCCTGCGCCTGTCACCTCGACGTGAACACGATTGTTCGCGTTGTCTACCGAATGGCCCTGATCATCCAGCATACCAATTTCCACAAAAATCAAATCCGTACCGTTCGCCGTCAGCACCGCTTTATCAGCCTCGAGACGAAGCTTTGTCGCTTCCCCGAACGATGTCCGAACATCGGTTGCGATCACGTTGCCATGCTCGTCATAGGCGATAGCCTTCATTTCCCCTTCCGCATAAGGCACCTTCCACCAGCCCACAAGCTCCGTTCCATGCTCGTGATCAATATTGTAAGCTCCAATCGTATCTCCATTAAACTGCAATTCAATCTTCGGGGCATTCGAACAAACCCTGACATCAATCATTTGCCCCGCATTAAAATCCCAATACGGGAAGAGATGCACCATCGGCTTCGTTTTATAATCTGTCCAAGCGGCCTGATAGATATAATAGGAATCCTTCGGGAAGGTAGCCGTATCGATCTGGCCGAAATAAGCGTTTTTCGTATGATACGGTGTCGGCTCCCCGATATAATCGAATCCAGTCCACAAAAACTGGCCAAGCGAAAACGGCGTATCCCGCTCCGCCAAAATACAAGCCTCCGCCGACTTGGCTCCCCAGCTTGTCGAGCTGTTCCCCAGGGCCGAGCATTGCTCATCATCGTCGGCAAGGATTGATTTTTCGAATGGGAAATGATAAATCCCCCTGCTCTGGACGACCGATGCGGTCTCGCTGCCGTAGATGATCCAATCCGGATGCTCCTCATGATGCTTGTGATAATATTTTTCCGCATAATTATAGCCAGCAACCTTTACAATATCGGCGCATTTCTGCGCATTTTCCCACGGCATATAATTCGAGCCAATCGTAACCCGGGCATTCTGCTTCGGATCGAACTCCAATACATAGTCCATGAGCATTATGGTCATTTCCTGCCCTCGCTCGTCCGCATGCGTATCGTAAATCTCGTTCCCAATGCTCCACATGAGCAGGCTTGGATGATTCCGATCTCGGAGCACCCAGCTTTTTACGTCAGCATACGCCCAATCCTTGAAAAATCTTGCGTTATCGTAAGCCGTCTTGGATCGCTCCCACATATCGAACGCTTCCGTTACGACGAATAATCCCATCTCATCCGCCAAATCCATCAGTTCTGGAGCTGGCATATTATGCGCTGTGCGAATGGCGTTCACGCCCATTTCCTTCAGCAGCTCAAATCTTCTTCGCAGCGCATAGATGTTGAACACCGCACCTAAAGCACCAAAGTCATGATGCTCGCAAACCCCATTCAATTTCAGCTTTTTCCCGTTGACCTGAAGCCCCTGCTGTGAATCAAGAACGATGCTCCGGAAGCCCAGAGGCTGCGTGAGCGTCTCCAATACTTCATATTCATCTTCGTCTTCGCAGCGCTCTTCCCCGCCCAATTCCGGCAATTGTCGCTGCATTCGCGTGACGATCTGATACAAATTCGGTTCGTCCGTGCTCCATAAGAGAGGATCATTTACGGTTAACGTTTGGCTATTTTTCGTAACAACGCCGCGTCCAGCTTCTATCCGCTCCGAAGTGGCTGCGACCGTCCTTCCTTGGAAAAGGATATCATGCGACAGCAGCACATCTTCTTCAATATGTACGTCTGTGTCCACTTCCACCAACCAGCTGCCACCACTGTCGCCCTCATGCAGCTTGGTTGCAACATAAACACCGCCCGTCACAATGTGATTGTTGTCCCGCTCCTTGAGCCAGACGTTGCGGTAGATGCCTGCTCCCGAATACCAGCGGCTGTTTGGGCTCTGATGCACCACTTTCACGACGATTTCATTTTCCCCATCGATGACCGCAGCCGTGATATTGTGCTCGAAGGAAGCATAGCCGTTTTTCCATTCGCCTACAGCCTCGCCGTTTACGTATACGGTAGAATCCATGTACACGCCGTCAAAGCAGAGCAAGAGCTCACGATCACTCCGCGACCTTATAAACGTCTTGCGATACCAGCCAATACTATTCTCGTAAAGCGCCAATGTATTATAAATCAACCAATCATGAGGAAGATCCACCGGTTCAAAGCAAAGTCCGGCATGCTCGGCAACGTCCAGAGCGCTTTTGGCAAATTCCCATCCATCGTTGAAAAGTATTTTCGTATTCATGGTCCAACAGCTCACTTTCATAGGTTTTGAGATAGACATGGTAATGGCTCAAGGTGAAACGGCTGTCGCCGTCCTTGGAGGAGCGGCGTGTTTCATTCCGAGAAATATAGGGATAGGATAAAGAAATGATACCCTTTCCTATATTTTAAAAAAAGGGCTAGGTGCAGCCTCCTTAGGAAGACTGCACACCGAGCCCTTTATTTTTAGCAATTAATAGCCTAAGACGCTTTTCGTCTTCTGGAAAATATCATTTGCCATATCCGTATAGCGCGTGCTGCCATTCGCTTCAACCTGAGCCTTATAATTGTCCCACTTGTCAAAGCTTTCTTGGCCAAGGATAAACTTTAATGTCATCGTCTTGACGTAATCCATAAGCGGCGTCGAGATTAATTTCATTTGTTCATTTTCCTCCGTAGTGGCCATGATCGGTGGTGCCAGCTTGCGCTGCTCTCGTGTATCCTGAACACGCTTCACGAAGTCCTGCTCACCTTCGGTCATCTTGGACATTCTCAGCTTCTCAGAGCCGCCATAGGCGAACATCCCACCAGCAAAGCCGTAATCCACGTTCAGCTGCTTAGCTGCGCCTTCATTCATCCCGTTGTAATAAATTTCCGGATTCAGCACGACATTTCCTTCCGCATCAAGCGTATACGTCTCGCCTTCTACGCCCCATAGGCTGAGCATTTGTCCTTCATTGGAGTACCAGAACCAGTCTATGAAACGAAGCATTTTAATAAAACCTTCCTCGCCCAAATCATCAAGCGCGTTCTGGCTGATCATAATGCCGTTTTCCAAACGGGAGGTCTCGACCTGGAGCTGTCCTTTTGGCCCGCCGGGCTGGGTAATCATATATAATTCGCTGTTCGGATCCTGCATTTTGCTCTTGAAATCAGCCAATACCTGATAGATCCCGCTTATTACGTAAGTGTCGCCTTTGAAAAATTTCGCTTTTGCCACATCGTCTTCTTGTGTAAAGGTTTCAGGGTCCATAATGCCTTCGGTAACCAGCTTATTAAAATAACCAAGATACTCTTTAAAGTCATCTGAGCTATCGGCAAATGAGAACTGCTGCTTGTCATGGTCATAGCTCAGACCGTTAGACAATGCCCATCCTCCGGTAACGCCATATTGCACGCCGGTAATGCCCAGAGCCGATTCACCCTTGAATTGATCGGAGATGACGTATTTTGCACCCGTATGCTCTTTAACCTTCTTCATTGCTGCGTAGAAATCCTCGTACGTCCAATTTCCTTGCTGGCCCTCGACGTCAACTCCCGCCGCTTCGAACACGTCTTTACGTATAATATAGGAATAACCGCCGCCAGCGATCTCCCACATGCCTGGAAGGACGTAATATTTTCCGTCTTCCTTCAGCTTGGCTTTCAAATCCTCTTCCATTCCCCAATCTTTGACGGCTTTCATATAGTTCGGCATGTATTGCACCCAATCGCTGACGGGTACGATTTGGCCCGTTGCCACGAAAGCGGATTCATCATACGTCTTAGGAATAATATAAGGCGCATCGCCACTATTTACCAGCAAAGACTTCTGATTTTCATATTCGGTTCTAGCTGTAATCGACAAATCGAAGGTCACATTCGTTTTTTCCTGAATCGCGCTCCACAGTCTCCAGTCCTTTTTATAAGGGTAATTCTCATGGTCGCTGTACATCATGGAGTAGGACACCGCTTCATTGGAGTGGAACGTCTGGTCTTCCCCAAAGGTATAATCCTTAGCTTCGCCTGCTGCTGATTCGGTCGTGCCTGCCGCGTTCGAGGCTGCGGGCTTGTTATTGCCGCCCGAAGTCCCTTCGCTTCCAGACGTACATGCCGTCATAAACACGAGCAGCAGCGCCAGCAATCCCATTACAAATGATTTACCAAATTTCATCGTTTTGCCTCCCCTTATTGGTTCGAGCTTTTTTTTATATATAACAGAAACGCCTGAAGCGCCCCCCATTATATCGCTTAACCTTTAACAGCCCCAATCATCATCCCCTGCACAAAATACCGCTGTACAAAAGGATAGATGCAAATAATAGGCAGCGAGGTCAGAACCATAGCTGTTGATTTGACGCTTGCCGCGATTTGGCTTGTCTGCTCGGACGTAGCCCCGATTTCAGTCGGACTGACCGCGTTGTCGATAATTTGCTTCAAATACAAGGCAATCGGCCATTTTTCCTTCGACTGCAAATAGAGGGATGGTCCAAACCAGTTGTTCCACATGCCGACGATGACGAACAGCATAATAGTGACTAGAATAGGCTTGGACAACGGAAGAATAATTCTAGTGAAAATGCCGAACACGCCTAAGCCATCGACGCGCCCCGCCTCCTCCAACTCACTGGGCAAGCCAGCGAAAAATGTCTTCATCAAAATCACATTGAACGCGCTGATCGCCCCTGGAATGACGATGGCCCAGATCGTATCTCTCATTTCTAACGTTTTTGCAATCAGAATATAGTTAGGGATGAGACCGCCGCCAAAATACATCGTAAACAGCACGAACGGTATGAAAAATTTATTGAGGCGCAGCTTTTCTTTGGAAAGCGGATAAGACATAACAGCCGTTGCAGCCACCGCGATTAACGTTCCAATGACCGAATAAACAATCGTATTCCAGTAGTAACGGAAGAAGTCAGGCTTGCTCAAGATGACCTCATAGGTTTTGGTCGTAAATTCCACCGGAAAGATCGTCACCTTGCCCGCATAAATAGCGGCTTCCGAGCTGAAGGACTGGGCCACGAGATAGACGAAGGGATATAAGGTAAAAATAACAACCAGAATCATAAACAGTCCGTTTAAGATGTTAAAGGTGCTAAAGCCCGAGGTTCGTTTCACTTGAACGGCTCCTTTCTACCACAAGCTGGATTTCGTCGTCCGCTTCGATACTGCATTTGCGGTCGTCACTAAAATTAAACCAATAATGCCTTCGAACAACCCTACCGCCGTCGCATAACTAAAGTTGCCGCCGGTAATACCCATGCGGTAAACATAGGTGGAGATAACGTCAGCTGTTTCATAGGTTAGCGGATTGTACAAAAGCAAGATTTTCTCGAAATTCGAGCCTAGAATGCTGCCGATATCCAAAATCAAGAGCACCATGATCGTCGGCAAAATGCCGGGAATCGTGACGTGCATTGCGAGTCTTAATCGGCTCGCGCCATTGATTTTCGCCGCTTCGTAAAGTGCCGGATTAATGCCCGTCATCGCCGCCAAATACAGGATCGTTCCCCAGCCTAGACTTTGCCAGACGCCAGAGGTGACGTAGATCGCCGGAAACCATTCTGGCAAGGAGATAAAAGAAATTTGCTCAAAGCCAAATGAGTTCAATACGCTGTTGATCGGTCCCGTTAAGGAAACGATCTCCTTCACCATCCCCGCCACGATGACCATGGATATAAAATGGGGAAGATACGATACCGTCTGCACAAACTTTTTCCACTTTACCCTCCGCAATTCGTTCAGCAGCAGCGCGAATATCAACGTAATCGGAAATTTGACGAGCAGATAACTCACGCTGAGGTTCAGGTCATTGAAGAAGGCTCTCCAGAACGTCGGGTCCTTCATAAACATTTCGAAATAAGTGAACCCGACCCATTCCGAGCCCAAAATATTCGGCCCGCCCCTATACTTTCGGAAAGCAATAATGTTCCCCAGCATCGGCGCATACTTGAAGATGAGGAAGTAGATTACCGGTATAATAAGGAACGAATACAGCTTCCATTCCTTTTTCACATGTTTCCAAAGCGGAGTTGGATCTACAACCTTGGCTCGTGCATGAGCTGCCACTAGCGTCATCCCTTCCTTATGAGAATTTCTACTTTGTGTGTTATGAAAATGAATCTTTATACAGCTTGATGCTGGTCGTCCATCCACCCTCCCTAAACGCAAACCCCCGAAACGTTATTCGGCGAACGTTCGAATTATCTTTTCAACTTCGTAACCGCTTTCACTAATTGGAGCAATAATGGATGGCGAATGTACCGTGCAGCTCGCTATCTTCACCTGCACATTATGAACCTCCGAAGCTTATGAGCTCCCTGTTCCGTCCCTCCATCAATTTATCGAAACCGCCCCCGATCATCAATGTTCAATAACCAAAAAGGATGCCCAATTACGAAAAATAGACGATTTACAATTTGAAACGGATTGACCGTTTCCCGAATTTGCGGATTGTGACATGGAAAAAGACGACTTCCGGGGGTTCGGAAGTCGTCTTTTATTCAATTTACCTAACTTCAAACCAAAACTTATATTGAATAAACATTCAATATAATGCATAATTATAAAACCGCAATGCAAATAAACATTTGAGGGGAAACAGAATGACATTTACATGCGAATCCAGTAATCTGGATGATTATTTAGAAGAAACTACAGAGGTTGATTATGGTCATTTTTCGATAAAAGCTTTAGCGGCGGAACTATATAGTCAATCATTAAATGAAATGGATTATGTTAAAACGGCCTTTGAATTTGTTCGTGATCACATCTCTCATTCAGTGGATATTCAAAGTTCTCGCGTTACATGCAGAGCATCCGAAGTGCTTTTCTTCAAAGAAGGAATTTGTTATGCAAAATCGAACCTTTTGTGTGCTTTATTAAGGTGCCAAGGAATACCGGCTGGGTTCTGTTACCAACGTCTAACCTTGGGAGATACACCTGATACGGGTCACGTTATCCATGCGTTAAACGCTGTTTTTCTTAGGTCAATTGGAAAATGGATTCGTTTAGATGCACGTGGGAATAAATTGGGGGTAGATGCTCAGTTCTCACTAGAAGAAGAAAAATTGGCTTTTCCAATACGTGAAATATACGATGAAATCGATTATCCGGTCATTTACACGAAGCCCAACACAAAAACAATCCACTCATTACTTCAACATTCAGATTGTACTGCCATGTATCTACATGATTTGCCTTCAAGCTTGTAGGAGTAGCTTCTATACAGCAACAAAAATATGACCGCCTATACCTAAATGGCGGTCATATTTTTGTTCAAGAATCAACATTAAGCCATTCCATTCATCCCTTGCTCCAGCATCTCAACAAACTTAATATCGGCTGGCGCGAAGCTATAGCTTTTCAGCTCCTCACGACACACCCAACGATAATCATCATGATCGACTAAAATAATTTCACCGCTTACGTATGAAGCTTTATATGCGACTAACCGGATATGAGTAGCTCCATAAAAATGATCATTCACACCAAACCATTCCTGAGGAAGAATTTCAATTTGCATCTCTTCCAGCAGCTCTCTGTGGAGACAGGACTGCGCCGATTCTCCCTGCTCGATTTTCCCGCCAGGAAACTCCCATAGACCTTCCTGCGATTTTCCTTTTTTGCGCCGAGCGATTAAGAGCTGATTCTGTTCATTGCTTATAATTGCCGCTGCCACCTCGAGCATTCCAATCCCCTCCTCCTAAACAATCGCTTTATTCGCTGCTGGTACTAAGGCAGGAGGCATTTCCTTCTTCAAACGCCATACAAAGCTCATCGGCTTATTTCCTTCATGTCTAACATACTCCACTTCCCCTAGAAACATAAACGGCGACGTAAAGTTATGCTCTTCCTTGTATTCCCGAACGAATAAGGCAATGCGATGGCCAAGCTGCTTATGATGAATATATCTTTGAGCGGTTTTCGTCTCCTCCGAGATGCGGCTCTGTGTCTGCCAATGGAACAATCGCTCGTTGATCGCATAGTCTTCGTACAGGGTGGACGGCGAGAAATCCTTATCTGATTTATTGAGCGTAATAAAGAAAATATCCGTGCTCTTGTCCTCCAAATACTTCACGCCTTCACGGAAGCTTGGCGCCTTATCTTCGTTCCAAACCCCAAAAGCGGCTAATATTTGATTGGTCGAATACCTGCAATGCAAATCCAATGGACACGCGTATGGAAAAGCATTGGACTCGTCAACAAAGTTTATATGCTTCTCATTATAGGATAAAATATCAATGATTTCTTCCCGGAAGGCTGGGCAGGAAATAATGAATTGAATACCCTGCTCCATACTTGTAAAGCCTTGTTTGTTCGGCTCAGATGAGTAGAACGTGTAGTAGAAAAGATTCAGCATAAGCTGCTCTTCGTCTGTAGCCACGATTTTTTCACCGGATAGGTAAGCAATGAGGAATTTTAATAACCTACGTGAGTTAAGGCTTAGCAAGGCAGGCAATCGTTTGACTAAATAATCCTCCTGCTCCATTTCAAACGCATCTAGAACCTCTGCTTCCACCATCAAGCCTCGAAAGGAACGTTTTCCTGTTCTCCCGCCATAAAGCTCCTGCAAGGTCATCCCATGGTAATGGACAAAATTCTCAAGGCTCAGCTCAAGTCCTGTGTCCCCTTCAAAATATTTCAGCTTATAAATCAGGCTTCGTCTATTTATCGTTGCCTGCTTCAAATTTTGTAGAATAAAGGTTTTGGCCAGCTTCTCTAGCTGAATAAAGCTGCCCTTCGGCAGACTCGAAAACCCATGCTCGACATAATGCTGGACAGAATGCTTCGTTTTTCCCAAAATCGCTCGAAACTTATCTTGAAAATTGTAGTCCTTATGCGATTGGCCAATAAAATCAAGAACCGTCAAGCATTCCTTCCCTTCCGCCAAGCGGAGGCCCCTGCCTAATTGCTGCAAAAACACCGTCAGACTTTCCGTTGGACGCAGGAACAAAACCGTATTCACTTCTGGTATATCGACACCCTCATTATATAGGTCTACGACAAAAATCATTTTCAGCTCGCCATTAACAAGCTTATGCTTGACTTGATTTCGGTCTTGTTCACTTGAACCACCATGCAACGCTTGCGCTGGAATACCCGCTTCATTAAAGACTTTAGCCATATATAGCGCATGGTTGACGCCTACACAAAACCCAAGACCCAACACAGCGTCTACATCGGTCACATATTTTTTCAAGCTGTTAATGATTTGTGTGGCTCGAATTTTGTTGTTCGTATATAGGTTTTCTAGCTCCTGCAGGTCGTAGCCACGTCTTGACCATTTCACTTGAGACAGATCCACATGATCGCTCACCCCAAAATATTGAAAGGGACTAAGCAATTTTCGATCAATCGCATCCGTCAGACGAATTTCCGCAGCAATCGTATCGTCGAAGTAATGAAGCACGTCCTTGCCATCCATCCGTTCAGGCGTTGCCGTTAAGCCCAGTAAGATGCTCGGTCGGTAATGAGCCAAAAGCTTCTGATAGGTTGGCGCCGCCGCATGGTGAAACTCATCCACAATAATAAAATCGTAGTAGTCTGCTGTTGTATGCTCCGTTAACTTAAGCGTATTAAAGCTCTGAATACTTATAAAAAGGTGATCAATAGACCCTGCCTGATGACTCCCTACATGCAGTTCACCAAAGTTCAAGTCCTTCAAAACAAAACGAAATGTGTCCAGGCTTTGCTTCAAAATCTCCTCCCGATGGGCCACGAATAACAGCCTGGCTCGGGCATTCCGCTGAGTAAACCGTCGGTAGTCAAAAGCAGAAATGACCGTTTTGCCTACACCTGTAGCGGCGACGAGTAAATTTTTCCACCTGCCGTATAATGTTCTCTCCGCTTCCAGCTTCTCGAGAATTTCCTTCTGATAATCGTAAGGCATAATATTGAAAGCAAAATACATCGTTTCTTGATTCGGATCATTTTTATCCCGTTTTCCAAGTGCTTGCTTCAGCCGTTCTTCATGCTCCGGTTCGTTAGCTGAATAGCTGGTAAACTCACGATCGTTCCAATAGCTCTCGAAGGTCGCTTCGATTTTTTTCAACACGTCGTAGGAATCCTTCTCCGTTACCTTCAAATTCCACTCTAATCCACTTGTAAGCGCTGGGTTTGAAAGATTGGATGAACCGACATAAGCGGTCGTAAACCCCGTATCCCTTTTGAAAACATAGGCTTTGGCATGCAATCTTGTACGACTGCTATCATAGGAGATTTTGATTTCCGTATTAGGCAGCTTGCTTAGCTCCATAACCGCTTTGAAATCTGTCGCTTCCATATAGGTAGTCGTAATCACTCGCAGTCGCCCGCCTCGTGCGGTAAATTGCTCAAGCTGCTCCATGAGACAACGAAGTCCACTCCATTTGATAAAAGAAACGAGAAATTCAATGCGGTCCGCCGTTACAATTTCCTGCTTTAATTCGTTTAACATATTGGGCTCGGCATGTGAACCTGTGAAAAGCGAGCTTTGGGATAGCGGCGTCGTTGGCCGCACAACCTTATCATTTTTGATTGCGCGATGAGAATTTAGCTTGGCATACACGTAGGTAAGGATTTCCCCTTGCTCGTGCAGCTCCAGCTCCTCATAATCCTGATGATCGAGGCTATTTCTGAGCGAGGCTATCATCTCATTGCACGCTCGAACCTGCGCTAGTACCGCTTCCTCGTCGCTGCTCGAGCTCTCACGCACCAGCTTTAAGGCTCTGCGAATGACCGTCGCGATATAATTGGAAAGCAGCTTCCGAGCTTCCTCCGGATCAAGCGGCTTCTTGCCAATATCATAGGCGGACGGATCTAATGCCCCCAGCTGCCTCAACGTTCCGTTATTAATGATCTGTTCATAAAGACCTTGCTTCATGGAACACCTCTGTGTGTTTAAAATCAGTCATTAAGCATGGATTTTCTAACTTATATTTCTTGAGGTTCTCAGATAAAAACTAAATTAGTCCATGAACATAGTTGAACATATAGATATGTCTATGGCAGGTGCATCTAACCCTACAAATTTAAAATTTATCACACAAAAATCATACATGTAGGATACAAATGTAAACTGCTCATACGTTTTAAACTCAGTATCTCCAAATATTTTCACTACATCATCAATAAGTACCGATTCATCACAACATATTCCGATTCTATAAATTAAATCATCTATAATTTCAAGTTCCATATTATTAAATGAATAAATGGGATACCCCGTATCGTCTATTATTCTAATATCTTCAAATCTAGATTCATCAAATTTACTGCCTAGGGGAACCCCTTCGAACGCCCTATCTTTCAATACATCTTTAATTTTATATAAAAATTCATACTTTTTCTCCACTTTGTCCTCCGCTATCAATAAAATCCGAGTTCTATAATAATCATACCAATATCCACCAAAATAGTATATCAGTGAGTCGAAGAATGTAGAAAAAAAGAACCTCCTGTACAGGAAGTTCTCCACTTTGTTATTTGATTAAAAGCTCAGCACAATTATCCCGATATAATTTTATTATGTACTCCTCATGCATCGTCCAGGGGCAACGTCCCCGTCCATATCTTTTCACATCATATTCACATCAGGTTTATGGCAATCAAAACGACGCCGACTTCACATATTACTTAACTGATACTCTTTCATGTCTAGCTTCCCGATATAGGTAATATACGGTTTGTCATATCGAAAACTAAGTACGGGAACATCCGTTAGCTTACGGATGGTCGAGTCATGTAAATTCATAGCGTATAGTTTTTGTTGCTCCTTGCGGTTTACGTATATTAATTCACTCTCCGTCAAAATAAACTCCCTCGTAATTAGATCGGTGATTGTTGTCATGGTGTCCGTCTTGGTATCATACTTAATGATTTGGGACTTCTCATCGACATAATAGATTGTCCGGCCGTCAAATGCGAGGCTTCTTAATACAGGAATTTGGAGAAGAACACGCATATCTCCTGTTAGTCGGTTAATTTGCCGAATTTCGGTTTGTCCATCAGTTTGCCCTATAAGGTAAAGACTAGATTCATCCAAAAAGAAGGCGCTCACGGTGAGGTAAAAACTTGCAACATATGCATTCCCTTTCACGAGCCCCAGCACGGTGCCCTTATCGGCACTTAGCTTCTTTTCGAAAATAATTTTTTCATTAAAACTCGTTGTATCCACTCCGATGACCGAAAACCGAGTGGCACCTTCTCTAAGACCTGATTTTTCATAATCAAATTTCATATAGTAGACATCCGTGCCATCCCCAAAAATGGCTCCCGCTATTCGCGTTAATGAGGTCAGAGGATCACGGACAAGTTTACGTTTTTCTCCGCTTGTTTGATCCTCAAATACAATTTGATTATTTCCAAGCTCAATTTCCTTTGGATCCATATAAAATCGATGCTTATTATTTTGAAAGGACTGCTTAGAAGCGTAGTTATAAGTAACACCTGCCATGGCACCATTAGAAGAACTACAGCCAACAAGCATGGAGACCGCCATCCAAAGAATGAGTAACGTAGGCAGCAGTCTCTTCCCTCTATATTTTCGCTGTTTTACAATCCACACATTGGATCGCTTACGCAGGATTACAAAGAGCATGACTACGCTAAGACTAACTGTAATGGCAAAAACAATGCTCCATGCTGTAAATGAAACCTCTCGGAAAATCATATCCATCTGATCATCCCACGAATTAAGCTTGAATTCGTTCCCGCGAAAATAGCCAGTTGACACCATGAACCCCAGTGGCCCTGGCAAGAAATATTTGGTGGATTCCAACTGCAGTCCATAGTAAGGTAGCAGCACTACTGCCGTGCATGAAAACAATGTAATAGCATATTTCTTAAAGCAAACCGAAGCAAATAAAATCAAGATAGTAAAACATAGGCTTCCAAATAGTTTACCTGCCGTAATCCATAAAAAGGATTGAAGCAATGTAACATCTTTGATCGACGTGCCAAAGTAGGACAAACTTTCTAAGGGATAATGACCATTATCTAAGCCATATTTGAAATCGTAGAAGCCATATCGTAAACCGGCACTCAGAAGACAGAGAAGACTAACCATCACGAGCACCTGACTGATTTTACATAACGCATGAGTTCTTGATCCTTTTTTGACGGTAAGAAGGAGCGCATCCATCTTACTTTCAAACTCGTAACAAAACATCGGTGTAACTAGAAGCAAAACCAACAACACAAACAGGATATCAAGACTATCATTGGAGAGTAATCCATCCCAGCCATTGGTATAAAGAAAATAACGATTGTCTGGAATTTCACGCACATAGACGTACTGATTGTAAGCCAGTTGAAAACCTTTTTCGTTCTTCAGAATACTCGCCAGTGAATCGGAATGGGTAAGGAACTCTTGTTCTTCCAACTCACCATCATAGAAATTATCACTTATTCTTTGTAAGGCAACCTTCGCATCCGAAATTTTGGCCGCTTCATTTGCAAAAAAATGCTCGGTTTCTACTGAGTAGGGACCCTGAACCTGATCGAGGTAGAACTGATACTGCGAACGATTCATCTCAACGTCCGGGTTAGCAGGCTTATCCAAAATCACCATTGATGCAATACTCAAGATGAAATACAAACCGATAAATAAAAAACCCTTATGCTGGAAAAGCATTTTTTTCATTTCATACTTCCAGATGGACACGTTTCTCTCCCCCCTTCCTCAGAGCATTCTTCCTCACAACAATTAAAATGCCGCTAAGAAGCAGTACTCCCCAGGCAGTCGTTATCAATAAGGCAGCAATATAACTTGGAAGGGAAAAGCCCGCCATAGAAACAAACTCTATTTTTCGAAACAATTCTCGATTAACCAACAATACAAATGGGTTTATGACTTTGATCCAAATACGCCCCGAGCCCATATAAACTTCCTCCAAGTAAATACAAACAAACGAAACAGATAAACCGATAATAAATGGAATAAGTGCATTTCGGAACAAATTCGACATGAACAAAAATGCCAAGGCAAACACAAGCATTCCCGCCGTTTTTACAAGTGCTGACAGTATAGCGTATTGCCCCAAACTCACGTTTAGTGCAGCGTGGATAAAATCTTCAAGCATGTACAAAGGAGAAGAAGCTGCATCCCATGAGTCGAATATCGTAGAAAATGCAACAAAATCTATTAACCAAAACCACAAGGAAACACCAGATACAAATAAGGCAGAGGCTATAAGCTTTGCCCTAATTGACGCGCCTCCTCCTGCCTTAGTCGTAAGGAGCAAAATATCCATTTCTGTTTCCTTATCATACAGAAAAACACTCATTAATCCGTACAAGCAAATCAACAACACTAGTAAACCTGAAAAATCATACCCAATATAATATTGATACATTTCTGTGTAGGCAAAACTCGTGATTGAACGTCCTTGAAAAAGCTCCGCAATAGCTGCATTCTTACTACTCTCGTATGTGTTACCCAACGATTCATAAAACGCTATATTTTCATTCGCCGCGCTAACAACACCTTGGGCGTACGCTTTGTAATCGTATGCATACTTCATCGGTTGGACATAGTTGAAACGAAAGAAGTTCCAATCCTCGTAGACATTGGACAAGTAGGTATCTGGAGTACGATACTCTGTACTTGTCGTCCGTTCGGCTACCTGTTGATCAAGCGGCCAATAAATATCCATAAGCTTCTCTATTTTCTCATTCTTAATCGTTCCACCGAAATCAGCGTACTTCTCCCAATACAACTCTTTCCAGCCCGGGTTTGTAAACAATGAGCTTCCTTCGTACACGCTGTATATTTTGACGACATTCAGGATAGAAAAAAGCAGCACTGCTGCAATCATGGACCTCTTCAGAAAATGCTTACGCCATTCAAAGCCAATCAGCCTCACCATTGTTCGCCATCTCCGATATAGTACAGAAAAACATCCTCCAAATTGGCCTGTACGCTCACTGCATGAACATCGGGTTTCTCATCATCTATAACCCGCAGAAGGATATTATCCTGCTCCCGCAGCATATTGCTGATTCTAAGCCGCTGAATCTTCTCATCCAAAGTTTTGTCTGTTGCCGCTACATGCCATACTTTTCCCTTCAAACTTTCTACAAGCGCTTGAGGCGTATCCTGTTTGAGCAGATGTCCGTCTTTGAGCAAAATAACCTGGTTTGCGATAAACTCGATATCGGAAACAATGTGGGTAGCAAGCAAAACGATTCGATTCTCAGAGAACTTGGTAATGAGATTGCGGAAGCGAATTCGTTCCTGAGGATCAAGTCCCGCTGTCGGTTCATCCAAAATCAAAATATCTGGATCGCCCAACATCGCTTGCGCAATTCCGACTCTCTGGCGCATCCCTCCAGACAAAGCGCCAATTTTTGTACTCGCTGCGCTGCTTAAATTGACAATCTCCAGCAAGTCCTTCGCTCGTTTCTCCCCTTGATGCAGAGGAATCTCCTTCAATACGCACATATATTTCAAAAAGTCCATCACTTCAAAGTTTTTATAGAAGTGTGGGAACTGCGGCAAGTAACCAATATGGGATAAAAATTGGATACCTAATTTTCTTGCGTCCACATCATTGATAAGCACCTGCCCTTTATCACTTTTCAGAATGCCAACAAAAATATTAATTAGCGTTGTTTTCCCAGCGCCGTTGGTTCCCAATAGACCATAAACGCCATTTTCCAACTCTGCGGAAAAATTCTGTAGTGCATATTTACCTTTATATTGTTTCGAAATCTCTTTAAATGTTACTTTCACAGGCTGCTCACTCCTCTTAAAACTGGCCGATCACAACTTTTGTTTGAATTTCAGGGTTCTTTGCGCCTACCAATACGATATAAACCCGTCTCTCATCCAGTATTTTAACGATTGGATCTTGAGCCATATAACGCATATCTCCATCGCTTGAGATTCGTTGCTCATCTTCAAGCTTGCCTGTATTCGCATCATATATCCGAACTTTCCAATCGCTCTGATCTGCGAGCGTTGTCGCGAAATAGCTTCCCCTATCTGATCCCGAAACAAATCGACTTTCGCCTGCTTCGATCATGGAAAGAAACCTCGTTTTACCGCTAGGCATATTCATAACCAACAGCTTTCCCGAAGGAATAGTAAAATCTAGATCCTCAGCAAAAAATACAAACTCGTTGTAGTCGATTAACTCTCTGCATGTATAAGACTCAAATTTTTGGTTTGTCAATTTGCTACCATCCAAATGAACTGTGCCGCAAGTAGAAAAGGAAGGTTTGCCGTCGATAGGGGGAACATCAAAGCTTTGCGCCGTAAAGGCCAAGTCCTTGTCCCCATTCGTAAATCCAATTTGTTCAAATGCAACAACACCTGAACGCTCCTTAAGATCAGTAAGCTCCGCTTGCTTTAAATCGATGAGCGTTGTTTGTTGACTCATATTGAAATCATACAGATATAGTCCGTTATTCGTAGCAAAGGCTACTCGTTTACCATCTGCCGAGAACGCGATGGACTCAGGGGAAACAATCCGTTCATTCTCTTTTAATAGAGAACTGAAATTGAATTCTGATTGTTTAACTAGATCGGGGTCGTAAAAGATAGCGCTGTATGTAATGCCGCCGCCCGATGTTCCCCCACCGCCCCCGCTGCTATTGTTTCCGAAATCGGCAGCAACTCGAATAGCTTCATAGCCATCCTCTACCTTTCGTATCGATTGAATTCCTTCATCCGAAGTTTCCGCTGTAATGCGACCGGTATCTAAGTCATACAGATATAGGTTGTTCGCCGATATCAACACATGGTCTTCGTCAGCATAATGGACGTTCCTGATATGTCCCTGTATCCCTTCCAAGAGTAATTCCAATGGAGGAGATGATTCGGTGGGATTTATAGGGGGCGTCTCATGAAAAGACGGAGTAGCTTCAGCCGCAGCATTCACAGGTGTAGGATTCAATTCTGCCTGTGTGCATCCTACGATAAGCAACGAGAAAATCATGGTCACAATCAAAAGCTTCATTCGCATCATACATGTTTCTCCCATCACCTATATAGTAGCAAAGAAGGGGTCTTCATTAATACAACGACATCATCAGGAAAATCATTTGCATTAATGGGAACAGAGACCACATAAAAAGTGCTGAAATCCTCTAGTTTCTCTAGCTCTATATCGGCGTCAATAACCGCTATATTGCCCTTGGTCAACTCCGTTTCAAAGGATACACCATCCTCGGCTGCCAACGCTCGATGATTAATATAAAACGTGTTACGATATCTCATTCCGGGATGACCAAATAGATTGAAGGTCACATGGAGCGTTCCGCTTTTCTGTATCTGAAAGTGGTCTTGTCGCATTGCCCCATCTATATATAAACCGCCATACACATTTTTGTCCAATTTATCCATGTCTACGGTTTCCACAATACTATGCTTATCCAATAGCTCTTGTGTCATTGGCTCCGTTGACAGTTGAACATGATTTAACCCCCCTTGTTGTGCATAAGGAGCAAAATCAACAGATTCTGCATCTTTCTTGAAAATTAGCGGTCTGCCTGCCTCCAAAGTCGTTTGATAGCCTCCATAGGAGCTTGTTGTTTTCATGTCAGGTATAAAACTTGGATTATATAGGCTAGCGATACTGAGTTGCAAAGTATCCCCTTGTTTTCCTGTGACCGGAGTAAATACAAAAGTGAACGGCGTCTCTTTGTCATCATCCTTCAATTCAAGGAGATGCATATACTGATACGGAGAGTCACTCTCGTCCAATTTGTAGGGTTGAGCCTTTCCATCAACAAAAATAAAAAATCCAACATTTTTTGCTGTACCGGAAGCACGTACAGAGTATTCGATTTTCAATTCGCCGCCATTGTATTCCAAAGGAAGAACCCTTCCGTTTACATCAAGCTGACGATTGATGAAACCATGACCGATACTACCAAGAACGGTGGTTTGCGGTTTATTTTTCTCAAATGGATTTTGGGTTGCATCTACAGTATCATTAGGTTCCTCAATTTTGTTCAGGGAGCATCCCCCCGCGAAGATTGCAAGTGTCATCATGATTAGGAACGCCATGCGTTTGAATCCTAATAATTTTTTCACCGTATTGTCATCCCCCTCTTGATTTCCGGCTCCATATCAAAATTAGTGCTTGACGCTCTGTCAAGCACTAATCTCTGTTTTGTGCTCTATCTCCACGTCATAAAAATTTCACCATGAAGCAGGCATTATTCACTTTTAAGTATGTGTTACGGTGTAAGCAGCATAAGCGGAATACGTATTACCGCCCTGTACACCATGCGTCCCATAAAAAGCGTATGCACCTGGATATAAGTCATCACCTCGACCGATCCCCCCAGTACCTCTTACGCCGTTCTGTGAAAATGTGTGAAGTGTTGTTCCGCTAATGTTCTGTTGTGAGCCGACAATGGTCGGATATGCATTATCAGGATTGTTAGCAACATTGGTATACCACATGGCATACGCATTTCCAGATACATACTCCAATGTACCGGTTAGTGATCCATAACCCGTTGCCGGAACGATAGACGTATTCGTACCTGCATACGCATTTACAGCGAACGCCAAGCATGCAACAGAAACAATAACACCAACAATGGATTTTTTAGCTAATTTCATTGTGAATCCTCCTCGTATGAAATTTAGCATGTCAATAATAAACGCATTGACTAGAATGTCTCTTGCGCTCCTCTCGTGTCCTTTTGTGTTTTCATTATTGGCTGCTTACTATATAAACGCATCATTATGATAAAATCTGACATGAATTTATAAAATTTTACAATAATGAGATTATGTGAAATGAAAATCAAAGAGCAATTAGCAGTATTTTACGTCTAGTCTCTTAGTGAACTAAAAAAACGCTTCAAGCCGATTTTTTCGGGTTGTAGCGCTTTTTTTCTTTTGGAATCATGCTCGTCTTTCTATTTCATTGATCGCGCAATCTTCAGTGCCTGTTCTTCACTTAGCTTCCCAAGAAGATCGTTTATGCTAACTTCTTTTATTGTTCTAGATGCTTCATTTAAATAATTGTTCCACCCCGTGCTATCAGTAGTAAGCTTCTTTTCAGTAATAAAGATAAATTATTAGGTACATGCTCTGGTGCACGAATTTTGTAATCTAATTTGTTACGAGCTGTTTCAAGGGTTGTTTCCTTTGCCTGAACGCTTTCTCCTGACAAAGTGGATGAAATTGAATGGTTATCATGCCCAGACTCGCCTCCTAAAGCATCAGGAGGGGGCAATGTCTCAGCACCTTCAGTATTCTTTGGACGATTTTCTCCAAATAGGAGATTAACCAGTCCTTGTTTAGCATCTTTCACCATTGCAAATAAACTTTGCATAGAGGCATAGCTCTCCTTTGGAGAGGTGACAAACGTTCCAAGAATAAGTGAGAAGCCTGCTATTGCAATTCCAATTTTAAAAACTCTTTTACGGTGGGATCGTTTTTGCTGCTGAATTATTCTGGTCTGCATCCGTCTCCAAGCTGTTTCTCCATCTGGGATATCAATTGAAGAATGCATATCATTGATTGCGGATGCTAATAGATCATTTTTATTGTCTACTCGATTATTAGACTTCATGGTTCTCACCCCATTTTCCTTTGAACAGATTAGCTAATGACTTTTTGGCTCTTTCTAAACGTTTACCTAATGCATGTTCATTAATGTTTAACTCCTTAGCAATTTCTTTATAAGACATGTACTCTATATAACGCATGACTAAAATAATTCGTTGATTAAGTGTAAGTTCATTAAGAGCTTCAAGCAGTAGTTCGTTCTGTAGTGTTTTTTCAACTATTTCGCTTGTTGGATTCAACAACTCATTGTTCTCATAAATAATAACGGACTCAAGGTCAAAAACCAGATGGTACTTTTTATTTTTTCTAATAAAATCTATGGCGGTTCTGCGTGTAACTTGCATGAGCCATGCCTTTATGTTGGAATCCGCTTTTGTTTTAGGGCCAAACTCCATAGCCTTAATAAAGCCTTCCTGTATGACATCTTCTGTAAATGCGTGGTCATGGAGCATAAGGTAAATGTATCGATATACAAATTCTCTATAGGTCATAAACAATTTACGTTGAGTTAATTCGTCTAGCTCACGAACATTACTGCGAAATAGCCCCAGTATGAGCTCATCCATTTTCGCTTCCTCCCTCTTAGTCTAATTATTCCAGAAAGTCAGAAATAGCTACTCTACTGTACATCGAATATTTATAACAATTCTGACCCTTGTAAGGCGCAGGATTTTAAGAGTAAAAAAGGGACTTCGCCCCAGTTTGTCGAAAATTGTGGTAACGACACCAACAATATCGAACAAGCACGAATAGGGAGAAGTCATTCTTACATATTCTCCAAAAAATTCTATTTCCCTTTGAGGAGCTGGAAATGATTGAACTCCAAATGCTTTCTCACTATAACGTCAAACCATTTAATATATACTTCCTGCATACTTTTCGTAACTTCTCAAAAAGGGGAATCCCCTTCGCTGGCAAATAATGCGATTACCTTAATCATTTCATTTCCTCCCTTCAACGCAAAAAAGCCGACTGCGCTGAATTTCAGGGCAATCGGCTTACAAAGGATATCTATATGAAACGAGAGCTTTCCATCGGATAAACCAGGGGTTTTTCCAATGTCCATTCTAAGGGGGCACTTCCGTTCTACCGTTCTTACTATAGTGTCGTTTTTGCCAGTCTAGTCTGGATATAAGCTTGAAGGGCTTGATCTCTGCAGTAGATATAACAGCCCTTCATTCCTCTGGACATTAGAATTTTGTAGATGTTCTTGATAAGGGCATTAAGCCTGGCCGGATCGTTCTTCAAGCCCTTTTTCCCCGTTATATCTTTATAGTCCTTGAAATCAGAAAACAAAGTCCCTGTCTCAGCATCATATCTTAAATCGTTTCCTATAATGACGCCAACATACTCAAACTCCAGCCCTTGCGTCGTATGAACGCAGCCTATCTGGTCAATTCCATCAGGATGGATCGCCCATGATTCACGAATGGCGTAGCCGTTCCATGGCATTTTAAAGCCGTGCTCCTCCAAAATAACATCCTCAATCTGTCCATTCGTATTGCCTTGTTTCGGTCCTGTCCAGCTCCATGCATAACCGGCTAACAGACGTGCTTTATGACCGTTAGCCTGCTTATCTTTAATAAGCTCATACAAACGATGCGGTGAATCTACAATGCGAAAATCGAAAACTTCCTTATCCCACCCGTTAAAATTCCCCGTCTGTCTAATATTTAGAACGTCATCAACCCAGTTTAAATAACCCTCTGCTCCAGCGCATCGGAATTGAGCATGCAATGAATACTCATGGTATTCTGCTCCTAACTCCTTGCTCATTCTCTTGATTTCATCTACTGTACCGATATCATCGGGCCTAATTCTTTGCATATCGTCAATGAAAAACACGCTAGTTTTTGTGCTTTTGATAATGTCTTCTATCTGATTTTCACCTTTATACATATAGGCGCCTTTGCCCTTCAGACGATGAGCTTCATCTACAATCAAAACGTCAAACGCATCAGCATCCGCATCAACAAAGCTGCCCGACCCTAGAAACAAGCTCTTCGTTCTCGTCTTCGATCTGGAGCTTTGTTTCGTCAACATTTCCACCATGACATTTCGAAAAGAGGAATTAGGCGCCACAAATTTCACATTCAAGCTGTTGCGCAGCAAGCCTCCAAGCGAGTTCATAGAAATAACGGATTTCCCCGTGCCTGGTCCGCCTTTTATGACGATCGTCCTCTTTTTATCTTGTTTCTTGGCAAGGGTTACGATGGTCTCGTAAGCAACCTTCTGCTCATCGAGCAGTACAAAATCTGAATTGCCATCAAACAAAGCACTTATATGGTCAATCAAAGCTTTGGAAGGCGTTATTTTCCCATTTTCAATATGATAAAGGAGCTCCATTCCTTTGCCTTTGCCGACATATTTAAAAATAAACTCTTGCAGCTTCTTCGTCTCATGAGACAAAAATAAAGGAGCCTCCGCAATCATTTTCTCGTACTGTTTGGATTTGAGGGGTTCAGGATTTTTTTCTTGGTAATTATGCAAGAAAGCAACAGAATGTGCGTTCACATCCTGACTATGTACGGCTGCATTCATATCAACGATATACTGTCTATAAGACCATGCTTGGTAGGATGGATGCGTGGTTTCTCTCACCCCGCCATTTAATGATGTCTTGACGATATCTTCT
This sequence comes from Paenibacillus sp. JT22N7, assembly GCF_059383875.1. Lineage (NCBI taxonomy): Bacteria > Bacillati > Bacillota > Bacilli > Caryophanales > Paenibacillaceae > Paenibacillus > Paenibacillus sp. JT22N7. The sequence continues at coordinate 162,177 of NZ_JBXENY010000002.1, read as the reverse complement.
TTCTCCGTCGACCAAGCTTCTTCCCATTGCTTGAGCTCCACAATAATGAAGTTTTGATTTTGCTTATCGTCCTGTCCAGCAATGAGGAAGTCGATCCGTTTACTTGTAGCTGGAATATTGTATTCAATCAATACTCCGCAGTCGTCCGCAACTTTTGAGTTCCGAATAATCCGTTCCATGAACTGCATGGAATTATTCCAAGAACGCCGTTCCGAAATCGCAGGCTTCCTCCCTAGCTTTTCAACAAACGCAGCTTCAATCCTATTAGTAATTTTATTATCATCCACTGCCTCTTTAAAGTCAGCAACAGAGCTACTGTATATAATCATTAGGCACCTTCTTATGTAGTTGTGCTAGATACAAACAATGCAAATCTTACGTAGGGCCTTTTCTTTCGACAGATTTTAAAATTAATTGGGACAGATAAAAATGACCCCTGACCGATACGTGTGTAGAATGAAGTTACAACACAACCCCTACATAGAAGAATCAGCCATGAGCTACCAACATCTTACCACAAGAGAGAAGTCAGCTAGAAATATACGATCAACTAGGATGGACCGCTAGATCCATTGCCCGCAAGCTCGGGCGTCAACATTCGAGCATATCACGTGAGCTCAAACGTCAAGGAACAGAAGCGTCTTACTGTGCAAATCGAGCTCAGGCATCATATATAAATAAGCGATTCCGTTGTGTATCTTCGGGTAAATAGAATGCGGAAAGGCAGCGGTACATCACGATGAGACTTGCCGAAACCTGGTCACCTGAACAGATTGAAGGGAGGATGAAACGAGAGGAGCCCCTTCTTCGTGTAAGCCATAAAATGATCTACCGCTGGCTATATAAACCAGGGACGACTCGTTAAATCTTTCTAAGGCATAAGGGAAAACGTTGTGAGCCCATGCAGAAGCGTCGACGCTGCATGATCGGGTTGTCCATTCACGAGCGTTCCAAAGAAATACGGAAGCGAGAAGCCTCCGGGTACTGGGAACTTGATACCGTTGTTTCTAATCATGAAAAAAGAAAAGCCTGCGTAGCCACATTCGCTGAGCATAAAACAAGGCTCTGTCACACTATTAAAATGAGGGATCGTACAGCCTCTTCCATGGAGATGGCCTATCAACAGGCCGTCCAATCTTACTCGGCATCTGCCTTCGTAACAGCCACTGTTGATCGAGGTAAAGAGTTAGCCTGCAACGAACGCCTAACTGCTTTGTATGACATGAAGGTATGTATACTTTGCCGCTCCTTATTCCTCCTGGCAGCGAGGCACGAATGAAAATGAGAATGGACTGCTAAGAGAGTTCTTTCCCAAAGGTTATAACTTTGCAGATGCTATGGAAGAGGAATTGCTTGCGCTTTGTTCCTTAATTAATAACCGTCCTCGAAAGTGTCTTGGATGGAAAACCGCACACGAAGCTTTTCAGGTTGAGGTTTCGCACTTAGCTTGACAATCTGTCTCACCTAAAAATTATATGAATAAAATTCTTTTAATATCATCCAAATAAATCATTATTGAATAGATATGATTATGCTCAATTTGATTTCTACAAGTGAAAACTTGCTATTTCTACAATACACAAGTAAATTTATAAATAGATCTAAATCATGCTACGTATGAGGATGATGTTTTTCACCTCAAACGATAATGATTTTATTCGCTAATAATTTGTCTTTATAAGACAGGTATTTTAGCCTGTTTAAGTTTTTAGAAACTGAAGCCAAACAATGGGTATGCAAGCGTCTCCAACGCAGAAAGGAAGATAACATGAAAGATATACGACGAGCATTAGACAATATAGTAAACACCACTGTATCGTATGATAAGAGCAAAGTCCCAACAGATTTGCTCGAAAATATCATCGAATGGCGTTGGGGTAGTTACGGATGGGTCTCTCCCGCAAGCTTAATTTTTACAGCAACTTGGAGAAAACACTTTTATCCCAATGAAGATTGCTGTAAAATCTGGGCCAAAGACGAATCTAACCGTTCTATTGAAGGGGGCTATAGTATTCGCTCTGAGGATGAATCTATTACTATACCTATTCTGGCAAAATATGACCTTTGCACCGGATTCTGTTCACCTAACTCCGGAATGCAAGGAAGTCGTGCAATTGAAAAAATGCGTACTCTAAAACGCCTTAATACTGACTTTGATACTTCTCAAAGAACAGTGTTTGATCTAAAACTTTTTGCTTTGATATTAAACCAAATTAATGAGCTGAACGCAGAACAAGCATTAGAAGCACTTAAATATCAAATTTTAATAGCAAAAGCTATTCAGGAAAAACGTTATAAAACTAATATCGCACTTCAAAACTCTCCTTCTGTAAATTTTAGACTTCTCGAATTCTTACAGAACACCGCCGATCCTGAATTAACAAAATGCATCGTTGCAGCGTGTTTTAATGTTGTCTTATTAAATAATAATATGACACTTGAAGGTGTATCCGATTACAAAACTGCCGCTGATGCCCGTGCTCAAAAGCCTGGCGATTTATCTTTTATAAAAGATAATAAGACAGTAATTGCGATTGAAGTTAAAGATAAGACACAGACTATTGACTGGAATAACATAGACCGCGCAAAGAAAATAATCAAAGATAATCCTGAATTGATTAACTTCATATTTGTGTTGGAAAACAGGAACGCTACCATCACAAATGTGATACAAGAAATGGTTGCTTCAAAACAATTTCAATCAGGTCCTTGCTACAAGATTACTTTTCTATCTTTACATGACTTATATCTACTAGCTTTAGCATCTGCCTCAGAAAACATCATTGCAGCTAAGACAGGCTATTATCTATCTGTTGCTCCAAATGTAAAACCTGAAACAAAGGAAAAATGGTTAGATTTAGCGAAATAAGGTAGATGGGATGCAGGCAATTCACAAGTTGTTGCATCCCACCTTTCTTTATATTACATCTTTCCAAATAACATTTCTTATTGATGATTCTGACAGTGTAAATGGATAACATATTCTAAAATACCCCACTGGTATAGTTTGATTGGTATTATTTGCACGAATATCAAATCCAGCATCACGCATTCGTTTAAAAACCTCATTCGCAATAGCATGATTACTTGACACAATATCATATAATAAAAATTTATTCACCTTCTTTTCATCCAATGACATTTTTTGAAACCGAATTGTTTCAGAATCAAAATTTGTTTCGAAATTAATACTAAATTTAGGATATGGTTCAGTAAAATGACCGTATAGAGGCATTAGTGAATCGTAAGACGATAACTCAGCAACTGCACTGTGTACCTCATCCCACATAAATTTAATCATAGTCTCATCCCATGTATTGGAGAAAAGATTAACAGTTATAGTCTTAAAGGATGATAAAATACTCCCAAAAAAAACTAGTTTCAATTTAGCGGCTTTTTTTCTTGCTGAGTCTATTGAAATTCTTACGGTCAAATCTCCATCTTCGAAATTCCATATAACTTTATAATTGTCATCAATTCTCTCTTTCTTAAAATTCTCATAAACAATTTCATTTTTTGAGTCCAAATCAAATAAATCAAGTTGCTGAATATCTACATAACGTTTGGCTTTTTGTTCTCTGGATTTCTTTGCTTTCATTCCTTTTCTCTTATCGAACGAAAGTATCTGACCATCCTCTATCAAAGGAACCTTATACTCATCTTGTCCTTCTAATTGATACCTAAGAGCTCTTCCGATTTGTTCAGCAACCATGGGACATACGGAATTACCAATCTGCTTAACGCTTTCTGTATAGGACTGTTTAATTACGAATTCATTAGGAAATCCTTGTAGTCTCTTTAATTCTTCCACAGTACATTTCCTATTTTTCCAGTGAAAAGGTCCATCATATTTACCTTGATATGCAATAATAGTTCTGCAAACATCATTAGGATCCATTTTATATAAAAAATTAGAAAATTTAGATCTCCATGCAAATAATGGGTTGGGATGACCCATTTCTTCGGTATAAAATCTATAGTTCTCTCCGGACGGAATATCTGGAATCAGATGTCCGTATTTGCCTCCATAAGGCGGCACTACCTCATCATTGTCCTGTATATCATCAATGGCTTCGCCTGTGGTTATATATTTTCTTTTATCTGGAGAATCGGGACCAAATGTCGGAAGAGGAAACTTAAAATCAACTTTTATGTCATCCCTGATTCCAACTAGAAAAACTCGCTCTCTAAGCTGTGAAGCACCATAGTCAGCTGCATTCAATAATTTCCAATACAGCTTGTACCCAACGCCTTCAAAGGAATCCATTATTAACTTAAAATCAGCACCCTTATTGGAAGATAAGATACCCCTAACATTTTCAAAAATAAAAGCTTTAGGTTTAAAATGATTTACGTATTTGCAATAGTACTCAAAAAGAGTTCCTCTCAAATCGTTTGTTCCGGCAACTCCTCCTGCCCTTCTACCCGCAGCTGAGAAACTCTGACACGGTGGTCCACCTACTATATAATTAACAGTACCTTCGTAAAAATCTTCTGGTGCCATTTTTGTAATATCAATAGGTTGAATGTTGTCTTCTTTTGTCCCTGTTAGACTCTTATTCGCATTTAAGGTTTCACAACATTTTTCATCCCATTCCAGTGTCTTTGCAAATGAGAACCCACAACGAGCCATCCCTATTTCAAATCCACCAATACCGGAGAACAGGCTGAGTGCTACTGTATCAACTTTATTGCGCATAACTATTTTTGTCCTCCAAATAATTAATTTTCAAAATTAAACTATTATCCTCTTTATCTAAGTAAACAGCAAACCTCGTTATCCCTTTTTCTGCTTTTAAGTTTTCCAAAATGCTCTTAGGCAATCGTATTCTCATATCTTGTTGAAGAACGTATGTATCTAAATATATCAAATTATCTTTCAGCATAAACACCCTCTTTCAAACTTGTTTCAGTCTAATTTTAGCATATTTTTAGTCTGAATTCAACCTACCTATATGTAATAAAGTCTAATTCCAAAACTAAACAGACATATAAGAAAAGCTCTAACCTCTGAAAAGGTCGAGCTTTTCATGGTGTATGCTAAGGCGGGCGAGTTCCCCTTTTTGAGCCAACCTGTCACATCTCAAATTATTTTTTTTGACCTTCAATATTAAACAACTCACATATCTCGACAACCTACTAAGTATATAAGTAATATTGTTCACTTAATCCAATCACGCTAATGAATAACCTCTCCCAGACCACCTAAACCAAACGGACTCATAATAGATCAGAACATTACGCCTAACTTTGTTCATAACTTCTTCTCACAAGGAAAGCCGAAGCGCCAACTGCACTCAAGCATTGAATGGTAGGTGTAAATGCTTCTCTTAATACTACTCCTTAGCCAGCAACACACAGCACTCCACATGCGTAGTCCACGGAAACATATCCACCGGCTGCACCTCCACAGTCCGATACCCGCCATCCTCCAACACCCGCAAATCCCGCGCCAATGTCGACGGATTACAGCTCACATACACGACTCTCTCTGGCTGCATCGCCAGAATCGTCTCCAGCAGCTCAGGATCGCAGCCTTTGCGCGGCGGATCGACGACGATGACGTCGGGTACAATACCGCCCTCCTCGCGCCAGCGCGGAATGACGACCTCGGCAGGCCCAGCCTCGAAAGTCGCATTCCCAATACCGTTAAGCTCCGCATTGCGCTTCGCATCTTCAATCGCCTCCGGCACGATCTCCACACCGTACACGCGCCCAGCCTGCCGCGCCAGGAACAGCGATATCGTCCCAATCCCGCAATAAGCATCAATGACCGACTCCGTCCCGGTCAGCGCCGCATACTCCACCGCTTTGCGGTACAAGGCCACCGTCTGCAGCGGATTCACCTGATAAAACGATCTCGCCGATATCGCGAAGCGAATGCCGTCGAGCTCATCATAAATAACATCGCTGCCCCACAGCACCTTAGTCTCATCGCCAAAAATCACATTCGTGTTCCGCTCATTCACATTTTGAACGATGCTCGTCACACCTGGCAGCTCTTCACGGATGCGCTCCACCCAGCGCTCAGCCTGCGGTAGCTTGCGTCCGTTCGTCACGAGCACGACCATCATTTCGCCCGTTACAAAGCCCGTACGCGCCATCACATGACGCAGCACGCCGCGTCCGCTCTCCTCATCATAGCCAGTTACGCCTAGCTCGCGGCCAATCGCCTTCACTGCCCGCACGATTTCATCATTACAGTCATGCTGAATCAGGCAATCGTCCATATCGATGATTCTGTGGCTACCACGTGCATAAAAACCAGCAATCAGCTTATTCTCCGCACCATCACCGTCATTGCCATGACCGCCTGTCATCATGCCAATCGGTACCTGCGCCTTATTCCGATAGCGCCAAGGCTCGTCCATCCCAATGGTCGGATGTACAATAACAGCAGCTTCCACCGATTTATTTTCCACCGATCCACCTGCCTGTGCCTTCTCCGCTTTCCCAGCCACACTCAGCTTGCCGATCCGCACCAGATTGTCCACCACATGCTGGCGTTTCCAGCTCAGTTGGGCGTCATAGTCCATATGCTGCAGCTGGCAGCCGCCGCATTGCTTGTAAATATCGCATGGCGGCTCAACGCGGTCGTCGCTCGCGACCAGCAGCTCCTGCAAGCGCGCATAGCCATACTGCTTCTTCGTCTTCATGACCTTCGCGCGCACGCGCTCACCAGGGAGTGCGCCCTGCACAAAAAGGGTATAGCCTTCAGCGCGGCCTACCCCTTCCCCGTCATGCGTCAGTCCGATAATATCGAGGACGACCTCTTCATTTTTGCTTACCGGCACATTTTCCGGCGGCTTCGACTGGGAATTGCTGCGCCCACGACCACTGCCACCTCTGTTATTTCTTCTGTTCATTGCTCTACCCGCTCCGCTCTATATCGCCATTAACGCAAGCAGGCCGCTAAGCGGCCAACTTTCTGCTCTTATTCTTTTTCACAAAATGACTCGCCATCATACACGAATCCCTGATCTTTCCTATGCAGTTCAACGCAACCAGCGCTTCGCTTAAATCACCAATAGCACCCTATGCAGTTTTGCGGATAGCCAGCCATCATCTTTCGCTCGTAGCTCTTCGTTCTTTATTCTTCGTCCTTCATGCTTCGCTCTACACGCTTCCGCTCACATAAATCCATTATACTACCGATAGGTCGACTCGCCCATCTCATCGGCAAAAATTCGCAAATGCGAAGGCAGCACTGAGAACGTAAACGGCAGCTTGCCGCCGTACTCGCCGTCGAGATTAATCTGCACGTAGTCTGGCGTCGTTACCTTCATCTCATTCGTGCGGAAATGGATAATATGCGGATCATTCATATGCTCCCCGCGCAGCGCGAGCGACACGAGGCGGATAAACTCCGGCAAATTGCATTTTCGCAGCAAAATAACGTCAAACAATCCATCGTCGAGCTTCGAGTCTGGAGCCAGCTTCTCAAACCCGCCAACCGAGTTGCTGTTGCAGATGAGAAAAAGCATAAATTCCTCATGAAAATCGCCAACGCCTGCGGCCTGGATTTTCAGCTCCGTCGGGCTGAGGCGCGTCATTTTCTCCATGCCCTTCATATAATACGCCAGCTGCCCAATCATCGTCTTGAGCTTGCTCGGCACATCATACGTCAGCTCCGTCATCGAACCGCCACCAGCAATATTAATAAAATAACGCTCATTCGCCTTGCCGACATCAATCGGACGCGTATACTGCTGAATAATTAGATCGACCGCATATTCCCAATGCTTCGGAATGCCAAGCGCACGAGCAAAATCATTCGTCGTCCCCAGCGGCAAAATGCCCAGCGGCGGCAAATTCGGCTTTTCCGCCAGCCCATTAATAACCTCATACAGCGTACCGTCGCCGCCCGCCGCTATAATTAGATCATAGCCGCGCTCCGCGGCTTCGGCCGCAGCAAGCGTCGCATCGCCTTCGCCTATCGTGGCGTGGCAGCTCGTCTCAATGCCGCCGCGCTCCAGCCGCTGCAAAATATCTGGAAGCCTGCGCTTCATTTCTTCCCTGCCGGAAGAAGGATTATAGATCAATCTTGCTCTTTTATATGCTGACATCAGCGTGACCTCCAGCCCTTTTCCATTTTCCCATGTGTCGGCAGGCCTACCTATCGCCTTCGCGCATGCGTAATTCTTGCCTTTCTTACCCTTCGTGCCTCTCGTCTTTCGTGCCTTTCATCCTTCGTCCCTATCGTCCCGTGCGTTCCTTCCACTTTCCCCTATTATACGGCTTCCAGCCCCGCCAGCCAATCCGTCATATTCCGCACCAGCCAGCGCTCAATCGCCGGGTCAGGCAGCATCGGCCTTCCATTATAGCGATAATCCAGTCCCGACAAGCGCTCCGGTATGACCTCATTCATAAAATAGCCATTGCTCAAAAATAACGGAACGACGATAACCGCTTCCTCCGGCCATTCCACCTGCATGCCTCTCAACCGCTCAGCAGCCTGATCAGGCAGCAGCATAGCCGTTTCCGCGCGCGCGAAACCGCCTAGCTCGCGTATACGACCAGCTAGCGCACCCAGTCCTTGCTGCCAGCGCTCATGAAACACCGGCTCCTTGCTGCCGTGGCCAATTAATAGAAGCGCTTCGCGGCTCGGCTCCGCGCTGAGCGGCTTCATATTTTGCAGCAGCAGCTCAGCAATTTCTGGATCATCATTTATCGGTATGCCCATATGAACATGCGCGTTCACCCTAAACCTACCCAGATCGCCCTCAAAATCCGATATCGGCGCAAAGCCAAAAGCCTGCCCAATCTCATCGATATGCGTACTTCCTGATGAAATAAACAGCGGCAGCACATACAGCTCGGTTACGCCCTGCGCCTCCAGCGCATCAATGCCGTCCTGAATGAGCCGACCTTCTATAATTTCAAGAAAAGACGAATACACGGGCACCTCGGCCCGCTGCATCGTCTCTGTTGCCCGTTCTACTGCTTCATCTACAAGCTGCACCCACTGCGCATCGCGCGAGCCGTGGCTTATAACGAGAATGCCGGGTTTTGTCATGGCTTTCACGCACCTACCGTCCTAAACGTTCTAAAGCCATTTTATACCCGTCGTTGCCATAATTCAAACAGCGCTTCACCCGCGAGATCGTAGCTGTGCTCGCCCCTGTCTCCGCTTCAATCTGATTGTACGTGCTGCCCTTGCCGAGCATGCGCGCTACTTCCAGACGCTGCGACAGCGACTGAATTTCATTGACCGTGCACAAATCATCAAAAAACACATAACATTCCTCAACGGACTTTAAAGTTAAGATGGCCTCAAACAATTGATCTACCGCTTTATCGTTCAGCTTTTTGAGCTGCATATTCTTCACTCCTCTAGTCTTCAAACCGGACTTCCAATGCTCACATTGTAGCTTTTTTACCCGTTTTTTTCAAGCATTACCGTATTCACGCTTTACAGAACAGAAGAGCAAACGTGGGACATCTGCCGTTATTTTTCTTCAATACCCGTGACATTCGTCCAATCCTTACGTTTGCCTATGCCATAGACTAATACCAAGTGTACACCGCTTCACTATAAAATTTAAAAGGGTGATCAGCGTGAATTATCGCAATAATCCCGGCGGCTATCCCCAATATCCCCGCTACCCGCATGCTCAGCAGCCGCAGCATTTCCAGCATCGCAGCAGCCGCCAGGGGCAGAGCCAGCTCAGCCCCACCGTTAACCATAACGCCAGCGTATCCGGCCTACTGAATGAAAATGCGATTCCAGAGTTCCAGCCTCCGCTTCAATCGGTTCAAGCCGTACAGCCGGAGTCCCAAACCATCGTTCCAGCTACAGCAGCCGAGCTTGCTGAAACCGTAGCCCCTGCCAAGGGCGGCGGATTCTCGCTCGCCAATTTGGGAGAGATCAAAGGCTTTGTCGACCGCATAGGCGGTATTGACGGCATTTTGACCACGGTGACGAAGGTTCAGAAGGTGATGAGCAGCGTATCCCAGATGGCTCCGCTCGTGAAGGTGATTATGGGCTCCTTTGGGAAAAAAGGGGCCGGAGACGACGCCACCGATGACGTGAAAGAGTTCGTCCCTAAGCGCAAGCGCCGCAAGTCCGGCAGCGGCTCAGGCTCAAGTCCCGCCGCCCGTAGACGCAGAAGAAAACGCCGGCGCTAAGCCCTCGGCAGCAGAGAGTAGCGCAGCGAACTCAGCCTGAGTCCGCAACAAAGCGCAGAAGCCGGAGAGCGTTACTTCCCGCCGCCAGCGCGAGCAGCGTTGGGCGGCGTCTCTCCTCTGTCGCCATGCGAAGCGAACAGCCCAGCATGGCGCGCCCCTCCTGCCAGCAGCAAGCGCTGCTGGCAGGAGCTCTCTTTTTCACCGTCCAGCCTTCCCCGCCCAACAAAAAAGCCCGCATCCACTAACGGACCGGGCTTCTAAACGCTATGCAAGCTTAAATGAACAACAAATCCATTGCCCAGTAGACGGCCATTGCCATCAGGACAGTGATCGGAATCGTAATGACCCATGCGACCAAAATGCGGCCCGCCATCGACCATTTCACGCTGGAGAAGCGCTTCGCGCTGCCTACACCGAGAATCGAGGACGTAATAACATGTGTCGTACTTACTGGCAAATGCAGCACCGTAGCCGTCAAAATAACGACAGCCGAGCCTACATCGGCAGCAAAACCATTGATCGGTTCGATTTTGAAAATCTTCGTACCCATCGTTTTAATGATTTTGTAGCCGCCGACGGACGTGCCAAGCGCCATCGCCAGAGCAGCGGACAGCTTAACCCACAGCGGAACGTCCAAACTATCTTGAACACCCGCCGCAACGAGCGCGAACGTGATAATTCCCATCGCCTTCTGCGCATCATTCGTACCATGCGAGAACGATTGGAAGGCTGCCGTTACGATTTGGCTGAAACGGAACCCCTTGTTCACCTGATGCGGGCTCGATTTGGCGAAAATCCGCTTGAGCAGCCACATAATGATGAAACCAGCCGAGAAAGCAATCAGCGGCGATAAAATGAGAGCTTTAACAATATCTGTAAAACCAGAAGCATTAATCGTGCCAATGCCTGAACCTGCAATAACCGCACCAGCCAGCGAGCCGATGAGCGCATGGGATGAGGAGGACGGAATACCGAACCACCACGTAACCAGGTTCCAGATAATAGCCGATATGAGCGCAGCGATAACGACTTCGACACCATTCGGCAAATCAGCTGGATTCGCAACGCCGCTTCCGATCGTTTTGGCTACCCCGGTAAACATAATCGCACCGAGGAAGTTCATCACCGCAGCCATCAAAATCGCTACACGAGGCTTGAGCGCACGGGTCGATACCGACGTCGCAATCGCATTTGCGGTATCATGGAAGCCGTTAATAAAATCAAAACCGAGTGCCAGAATGACAACCGTCCATAAAATATATGAATCCATTAGAGTTGACTCCCACTTTCCGCGTTAGCTATTGCGCATAATAATCGATTCCAGCGTATTGGCAACATCCTCGCAATAGTCGGTCGTTTGCTCCAGCATTTCATAAATTTCCTTGCGTTTCATCAGCTCAATCGGATCGCTTACGTTCGCGAACAAGCTTGTAATACATACGCGAAGCAGATCATCGGCTTGATTTTCCAGCTCGTTCAGCGCAATGTTCGGCTCACGAATAGCCAGCAGCTTCTTCTGCGTCAGCAAATAAATAGCTTTCTTGATCTGATGCGCGCAGCGCAGCAAAATGTCGCCAAACAGCTGGATGTACTCATCCTTCTCCTTGATGTTGTACATTTCGAAACGCGAAGCGCAAGCCTCGATTCCATCAAGCACATCGTCAAGCGAGGTCGTCAGCGCCATAATATCTTCTCGTTCAATCGGAGTGATGAACGTTTTGTTCAATTCCTTCAAAATCGTGTGCACATACTTGTCGCACTGGCTTTCGTATTCCTTCATCGTCTTGGCGAAAGCAGAGACATCGGACAAATCCGACAATCCGTTTGAGAAATACTCAACAGCGACAACGAGCGCATCGGCCATTTCTTCAAACGTTTTAAAGAAAATATCTTTTTTCTTGAACATCGTAATCCCCTTTACCGGCTGGATGTTTTGTTTGGGCATTTTGTCGACCATTGGTGACCTTTGGTGGATAAGCCCAGAATATCTTAACACAGTTTACTTTAAAATTGTTAACGGAATATTAACGTTCATGAAAAAAATTTCTTTTTTTCAATCTATGCAGTCATAACGTTCATTTCCTCCGCTTCCAAAACAAAGGCGCCGCCTCGTAAAGAGACAGCGCCTAAGCTTATATTGCCACGGGCACAGAAGCACTCTTCACCTGCTAAAAGTGTTTCCGAACCGTGCTTTTTTTACCCATACATCACATGATCAGCAATCGATTTCGTATTCGGGACAATGTGGAAAAAGGTTTTGCCCGGCACCAGAGCAAGCTCCTTGCCATCCTTCACGATCCGGATCATATTGTCCGGCGCCCGTACCCACGACGCCTCCGTCATCCGACCCTGCTGGAACAGCATCGCATCGCCGCCTGCTTGCAAATCAACCGCGAGCCTGCCTTCATTGTCCAGCGTCTTATGGCTTGCAGCCAGTACGACCAGATTCGAAGCCGCAAGCTGCTCATTATTGTTAAGGTCAATATGCGCTTCATCGTTGATGGAACGCTTATATAGCTTGCTCGCCTCATCATAGGCGTAAGAAACCTTATAATCCTTCAGCGTAAAATGGATCGTTACCGCCGTCGCAGGAGTCGTTGCCTCCGCTGCGCCGTTCTCTGCAAACACGTAGGCAGGCACTGCTGTATCCTGCTTGTAATTTTTCTTCTCCGCCCCGGAACGCAGCTTCTCTAAATCCGAATACAGATTATGCGGCGCCTTGCGCTCCTTGCTGCGCCAGAAATAAGCGCCCGCGTTCGAAATTTCATCCAAATACGGCTTCTTCTGCTGCTGCAAAATCGCATAAGCGTCATTGCTGCCGCCTGCATGGGCAAGTACAGCGCCGTAGCTTTCGCCAATATTAATCAAATAAGGGCGGATGCTGCGAATCGGACCAATCGATTCGGTTACCGCATCCGTGCTTTGGAACAGCGCAACGAGCCTCGTAATGCCGCCTTCCGCTAGCACCTCCCACACCACATCGGCATTCGACAATCCCGATTGCGGGCGAGCTGGCTTCAAGTTGTTGATCATGACAGCAATTGGCCGCTCCAATGCTTCTGTCTGCCGTCCAACTCCCGTTAATGGCGCTTGATACGGCAGTGCCCCCGGTGAGACGCTAGGGCTTGGCAAAGCGCTTGGCTCTGGCGAAGTGGATGGAACCGCTTCCCCTTTACTGCCTCCCGCACAAGCTGCAAGCAGTACAAGCAGCAGCAGAATGCTGGACGATAAACCGATTCTTTTTCCCAATTTCATAAATGATACCCGCCTTTATCCGAATGATCCAAGGTGAAACGGCTGTTGCCAATTGGGGCGCGGCGCGTTTCAATCCGAGAAATATAAGCATTTATAAGTTGAAACTTATAAATGCTTATATTTTTATAATTTCAAATCTATCCTCTAGCGTGATAGATAACATGACAATTTACGCAGCAAAAAGCTCGCAAAAGCAGCTTAGCTGCCTTTTCTACCTTTCTACTATACCACAGGATGATAGAAGGAGTAACAAATTAAGCAAAAACAGGACCTGCTCACGCGTTAGTCCCGCGTGACAGGTCCTGCCATAAAGCCGGATGCCGCCGTAAGCGGCACTACCTTTTTTTCCAATTTAAATGCTCCAGTGATGCCATTCCTGCTGCTTCTTATCCAGCCCCTCCAGCCATTCCGAGCTGATGCGAATCGCTTCCTCCTGATGCTGGCGGTTGGAGTACGTATGCGACGCCTGAAAAATAATTTCCTTGTCGCATAGCCCCTCGCTGCGGGTCCAGAACACCTTCTGATAAAGGAAGCTGTAATCGACGGGAATGAGTTCATCACTCGTGCCATGGACGAGCAGGACATCGCCGGAGAAGCGTGTTGCTGCCTGGAACGGCTGATGCTCAAGCAGAGAGTCGAAGAAAACGGGCTTCAGCGTAAAACCGGAATAATCAACAAAGCCGGATTCAACCGCTTCATCATAGCCCTTCCTGCCGACAATTCGGACAATATCATTGAAGGGATAAGCAACTGGCGACCATAGAAGGAGGCGCTTGACCCGTCTATCCTTGACGGCTGTCATAATGGAGACGGCTCCGCCTAGGCTATGTCCAAGCAATACAATCCGGCGCGGGTCGACGCATTCCATGCTCGTGATGTAGTCAAGCGCTGTGCGCGTCTGATCGACCATGCTGTCGAAGCCAAGCGAGCCGTAATCGCCATTGCTCTCGCCGCAGCCGCCATAATCGAAGCGCAGCACATACGAGCCTTGGGCTGCAAGGGCGCGGGCTGCTTTGACAAACAAGCGGTCCACACCGATGCGGCTTCCAACAAAGCCATGGCAAATAATGATCGCCTGCCGTTTGCAGTCGTCGTTCTTCTTCTCATCCGTCGGATAATGCAGCGTAGCTGCCAGCTCCAATCCTTCATGGCGCAATACCAGATGCTTCTCCATGTCCAAAACCTCCTGCCGTTTCCATACAGCGTCTTAATTATGTTAATTCCTACCCGAATACTTTGAATTTGTTAAAGTCATAATAGCACCCGCAGATGCTGCTGTCAATCCGTTATTTTATACTAGATCGCAAGCTTCAACCGGCATCCAGTGCTCATCCTGTCCATCCCATTTGACGTTGCAGCCAATCGGATTGGTGTACGGCACCGACACCTCCTTGCCCAGCGTATGCTCGGTAAGCGCACGCTCCAAATCATAAACCGTCACTTTGCTCGAATCCTTAGGCTGGTCAACTCCCCGGCCCGTATAAACCAGCTTGCGCTCTTTATCAAAAACATAAAAATGCGGCGTACGCAGCGCCCCATAAGCTTTGGCTACCTCTTGCGTATCATCGCGCAAATACGTCCAAGGAAACTCCAGCTCTTTCATTCGCTCCACCATATGCTCGAAGGAATCATGCGGCTTCGTAGCAATGCTGTTCGCATTAATGCCGACGAAAGCAACGCCCTTCTCCTTGAACTTGATGGCCGTCTTGCGCGTGAGCTCGTCCGATCCAACGACATAAGGACAATGATTACAGGTGAAAAATACGACCAGCGTGTCCGCATCGGCAAAATTCTGCAGCGAATAGCTTTTGCCATCCGTCGCCGGAAGCGTAAAATCTGGTGCTTGCTGACCAATCTGAACAGTGAAAGACATATAAATCCCTCCCAGTATGAAATGACCATCCCCTATATTGTACCACAATTAGGCAAAGCTTTTTCTGATGGTCTAACTGTGCTTCGGACATATTAATGAAAAGCAGCAAGTTATTATTCAATTAGGCAGCTTTCGAGGCCGCCAAAAAAAAAGGAGTGGAGCTTATATGCCTGCATGGATCGTATGGCTAACTGAACACTGGCTTTCCGTTATGCTAACGTTTGGTGTCGTCGTTGCTATCGTCTGGGTATTGTTCAACCGCAATCTGCTGTTTAACAAAAATTAGCCGCCCTTCCGGGCGGCTGATAAATTCTGGTTATGTTGCTGGTTTGTCCTGATGGCTGATCGGCAGCTTGATCGTGATTACCGTTCCAGCACCACGCTCGCTGTCTATTTTCATCTCGCCAGCATGCAGCTCGGTAATTTCCTTGCAGATCGCGAGCCCAAGCCCGCTTCCGCCCTGCCCCGTATTCGCCTTATAAAACTTCTCCGTCACATGAGGAATGTCCTCGGCTTCGATGCCGCAGCCGGTATCGGCAACTGTCAGCAGCGCAAAGTTCTCGTCAGGAGTAATGGAGATCGACACGCGAATGGTGCCTCCTGCTGGCGTGAATTTGAACGCATTGTCAATCAAATTAATGATAACCTGCTTCAAGCGATTCGCATCCGCATACACCATCACTGGCGATTTGCCTAGCGTGACGAGCAGCTTCACGCTCGTCTGATCCTGCCGGACACCAAGCTGGGCCGCCGTCTCCTTCACTGGGCTGTTGAGATCCAGCAGCTCGGCATGAAGCTCCATGCTTCCTGCCGACAGCTTGGAGAAATCGAGCAAATCCTCCACAAGCCCCGACAAGCGCAGCGTTTCATGGCTAATTATTTGCAGCCCCAGCTTCATTTCCTCATTGTCGGCCGGATCGCCTTCCTTCAGCGTCTCGCTCCAGCCTCTAATCGACGTAAGCGGCGTTCGCAGCTCGTGGGAAATGGAGGAGATAAAATCATTTTTGAGCTTCTCCCGATGATTCAGCTCCACGACCATCGAATTGAACGTTTCCGCCAGCTGTCCAATTTCATCATTGCTTCGCTTTGTCGCACGCCTCGTCCAGTCTCCATCGGCCATATACCTTGCCGCACGTGTCAGCTCGCGAATAGGCCGTACAATACGCTGCGCCAGCCACAGGCTTAAGCCCAGAAACAGCAAAATAACTGCCAGCCCCACGAATGCCGTCATGCGCAGCAGCTGGCTTACCATATCGTCCACAGCGCTGATGGAGGCCGAATAACGCAGCAGGGATACAACATGCGTATCGTTCCAGACCGGTATCGTAATCGACGTGACCCGTTCCTTGTAATAAGGATCATTGCCCTGCCAAATATCCGTATTCCCGTTCATCGCTGCCTGCACGTCCAGCGTGTTGTAATGTATATCTTCCACCAGCCCGTCGGAGTCCATGCGTACGTTGCCATACACATCAAGCAGCTGAAGCCGGGTATCGCCCTCCACCATATATTGCAGCATGTAATCGGCTTGATCATGCATTTTCAGCGAAGCCATCGTCCGGTTATGCGTGGCAAGGGCAGATACAGCCCGCTGCTTAACCGAGCTTTGTGCGCTGCCATAATAATAGTTGGTAATCAGTGTAGCAAAAAGTCCGCCGAGCACGACGACAACGAGCGCAATCAGCAGCAAATAGCTCCACACGATTCTCGTCTTCAGACTGTTCATCCGCTGCTGCCCCTTCTCCAGCGGTAGCCGAAGCCCCATACCGTTTCGATGAAAGCAGGCTCAGAGGAATTGTCTTCAATTTTTTGGCGCACCCGCCTAATGTTTACGTCAACGACCTTAAGGTCGCCCACATAATAACGGCCCCAAACCTCGCTCAAAATATCATCGCGGCTGACGCTTTTGCCTTCCCGCTCCATTAATAGCCGCACCAGCGTCCATTCAGTCGGGGTCAAAATAATTTCCTCATCGTTTTTCCACAGCTTGCGCGCAGATACCGACAGGCGGAATGGCCCAATGGTCAGCTCATCATCCATTACCTCCTGCACGGGAGCAGCAGCCGCCAGCTCTTGGCTAACCACCGCCTGAAGCAGTGCAGCACTCGGCTGCATTCTGCGGTAGAGCGACTTGATGCGGGCAATCAGCTCGCCTGGGCTGAATGGCTTCTGCACATAATCGTCGGCGCCAAGCTCCAGCCCGTGAATTTTATCCTCTTCCTGCGACTTCGCGGTCAGCATAATAATGCCCATGCTGGGGAATTTGCTGCGCAGCTGCTCGCATACTTCGAAGCCGCTAATAGTCGGCAGCATCACATCAAGCAGCGCAATATCAAATGGTCCCTCCGAATCAGCCAAAGCGAGCGCCGTTTCACCGTCGCCTGCTTCCGTCACTTCCATCTCATTGCGTTTTAGATTAATGCGGACAAAGCCGCGAATCGCTTCTTCATCTTCCAGCAGCAAAATACGCATAGGTCCACCCACTTTTTCCATTAGTCCGGCCTCGGTACCAGCAATTCAGGCAGTTGATCCTTATTCAGCTGCATTGCATAAAACAGCTGGCGATCACTGATATCCATCGTTCCTGGAGGAGCAAGCTGCTGTGCAAAAATGTACACCAAGCCCGCATAATTGAACACGACATTGTAAGAGCGGTCTGTCTCTTTCCACTCTTCCTGAACGCTGCCCCACTTCGTTAATGGAACCGCATATAATGTGCCAAGCTCGAACTTGTAGCCGGTTTTTTCATTCCAATATTCAAAGGTGACGAGGCCATATTCCCGGTGGACTTCCGGGCTTCTCAGCGTATAGCGGCCCTTCCACTGATTCGGAATCGTAAAGCTGATTTGGTAGCTGTTACTCGTAAACTCTTCCTTGATCGACTTGAAGCCCTTATCTCCATCCCATTGCAGCCACTCGTTCACCCACAGCATCCCGGCATAAGGGAGATCCGGATAGCCTGCTGGCTCTTTGGGCCGGGACAGCTCAATAATGCCATCGCCGTTTATATCTTCATTTTGCGTCGGCGTTCCCGACACGAGCGCATTTCCATATTCGCCCTGCCCGGATAACGCAACTGGCCGCAGCTTGCCTTTTTCCCACACATACATAAATGTATACATCGAATGGGCGCCTACCGCAGCTTCCAATACGATGCCCGTATGCCGCTCAGAAATTTTGCCAATCAACAGCCGGTCATAATTAATGACATCATTGCTAAGATCGAGCTGCTGGAGCGCATGAAGCTTGCCCTTTGTCCATTCATATACCGTCAGCTTATAGTTCGGCAGCTGCACTTCCTGATTCGCCCAATCCCCCGTGACGACCGCCAGCTCCAGCTTTCCATCTCCGTTCAGATCGCCTGCTTCCGCGTACAAATAAGGCAGGGAATCCTCCGGCTCAAGCACAAGCTTGCCTTCCTCATTGCGCACTGGCGTTTGGCTAAGCGAATACAGCTCGACCATATTGGAGCCATCATAGGAGCCGATCCAGCCGACGGCCAAATCGAGCTTGCCATCTTTGTCATAATCGCTTACTTTCATCCAGTCCATGCGCATCGATAAAGGCTGCTGAATCGTATAATAGGGCTTCCAGGTGTTGCCCCGATAGCGGAGCAGCATTAGCTCAGGAGAGCTGTATTCATTGTTAAAAGAAACGAGCGCCTCGTCTATGCCATCGCCATCTACATCGAGCAGGCGCACGGCGCCAAGATTGTCATCCCGCATCGGAAGCGCAAGCTGGGCATGAGGCGGCAAAGCCTTCTGCACAGCCTGAACGAGCGCCTGCTTATCCGAGGCGATAGTAGGCTTTTCAAGCAAATCCGCAGGAGCCGCCGTATAACGGCAGCCGGTTAATAAACAAAGCAAGGCGGCTGCAAGCAGCGCCCCGCTTATTTTGAATATAAACAATTGCTTAAGCCCCCTTAAACTTACGGCCCGAAAGCAGACCGGAATCAAGGCATTTCGTCAATCGTAACAAATGTATAGCCTTTCTTCTGCAAGCTATCAATGACGTCTGGCAGCATGTCTACCGTGTTTTTAATCCCTTTGCCTCCAAAAGAATGCATCAGTATTATACCACCCGGTTTCGTATGCTCGCTAATGTTCTTCTTCATCACAGCGACAGACGTTCCCGCCCAGTCACGGGTATCTACATTCCAGCTTACCAATTCTCTTCCTTTGTCCTTCATTAGCTGCTTAACGGTGCTATTCACAGCTCCATACGGGGCGCGCACCAGATTTGGAGTAAAGCCGACTACATCTTTGATCAGCTTATCCGTCGTGGTGATTTCGTCCCATATTTGATTCTTGGTCAGCTTCGTCAAATCTTTATGATGGGTTGTATGATTGCCAATCGTATGGCCTTCGTCCACTATGCGCTGAAGCACCTCGGGGTCCTTCTTCACTTGAACGCCGACTACGAAGAAAGTTGCTTTAATGCCCTTCTTTTTCAGGATATCCAAAATCGCTGGTGTATAACGGTTATCTGGCCCATCATCAAAGGTTAAGGCGACAAGCTTCTGCTCCTTATCCGGCTTGCCCGTTTCCTTCTCTCCTTGCGGAGACGCCGAAGGCGTTGGCGTGGGAGCCGGCTTGCTCGTTGGTGTAGCCGAGCTTGAAGGCTTAGTTGTATATGTACTGGACGTTACGCTCTTTCCCGGTTTGGAACCTTCACCTTGCGTTTTTCCGCCAGTGCCACTGGATGTACCCGATGTACCGGAACCATTCGAAGCACCGGATGCGCCGTCCGTTCCTTTCTGAGGGGAATGGGAATCATCGGTGCTCGCCGGATGGCTTGCCGTGTCCGTACCGCTGCTTGTCCCTTCCGACAACGTCGGATGGTTAATATGGATGGTATCCTCGGATGAAGTACCCTGCTGGATGTTGGCGCTGCCCTCTTTGCCAGGCACAAGAACCTCCAGGCTCGATGAAGCCTTAGTCCCGCAGCCGCCAAGCCATAAGGCTAGTGCTACAAGCAGAAAGCTTGCAATTGCTAGTTTTCGTTTTGTTCTCTTGCGCGTCTTCATGCTGCTTACTCTAGTTCGTGTGTTATACTTCATCCGATTCACCCTTCTATTCCCTGCTGATAGATTTATCTTATCGCATTCATAGACGCAGTGCGTTACAAATTAGTTACACCTTTCGCCCGCATTTGACAGCAAAAAAACCTCCCCATTGCATGCTATAATGAACTGCTAGAATATGGATAGGAGAGGGCTGTGAAAATAAGATTATCAAATAAGCTAGTATTGGATATCCCCGTTGCTATCGTAGCAAATAGCACTATACAAGTAAAAAATGAAACGACTTCGGCTCTCGTGTTACTAGGGTGTGAATGCAAAAGTAAGCGATTCAGTTCCTGATTATAGCCACCGTCATACTCTTGGTTTCAGGGGCTGGCCCCTTGAACAAAGTTAGACTTGGCGGACACAGCAGCCGCTATTTCAACCAAATCAAGGGTTATGGCATCGGCTGCGGACTCAGAAGCCGCTAATGCGTTTTCAAAAGCCTTTTTGACGAGATAATGAGGGGAATAACGGCGCTCCTGTCCGCGTGTGGCCTCAAATCGGATGGAAAGCCAGAATAGTGGAACCTCAGTCCTTCAAAAAAAGCAGTGAGCTTCCGAGCTGATGGCCTCAGCCACAGCAGTCTCTGCAACAGTGCTTTTACCCACAGCGGACTCAGCAACATTCGCATAATGGGGTTCTATAAGCCTTTAATTCGGCAGAGAAAATTGCCCTGGAATAAACGCTAAACAAAGAGCTGAAAGCCGACTTCGGTTTGCATACACATCCTAGTAAAACTATGATTGAATAAAAAAAGCCGCACATAGGCGGCTTCAAGCTTAATAAATTTATTTCATATAGGAATGACTACGTTTGAGAATGAACATTAAACCAGCGCCTTCGCCGCAATATCCGAACGGCTCTGCATGCCTTCGAAATGAATAACGCCCACCGCATCATAAGCACGCGCACGCGCTTCTGCAATGTCACGGCCGCGACCGACAACGCCTAGCACACGTCCGCCACTCGTTACGAACTGGCCGTCCTTCTCAGCTGTTCCAGCATGGAACACAAGCGCGCCTTGCGCTTCGGCTTTCGCCAGCCCTTCAATAACGCGGCCTTTCGGATACGAAGCCGGATAACCCTCGGAAGCCATAATGACGCAGACCGCTGCCTCATCGCTCCAAGTAATATCCAACTGCTCCAGCCTGCCGTTCAGCGAAGCGAGTACGATGTCGACAAGATCGGTTTCCAGACGCGGAAGCACAACCTGTGTTTCCGGATCGCCCATGCGTGCATTAAACTCGATCGTTTTCGGGCCATCCTTCGTAATCATCAGACCGGCGAACAATACGCCGCGGAACGGGCGGCCTTCGCTGACCATCGCTTTCGCCGTTGGAATAATAATGTTCGCAATCGACTCGTCGATAATCGCCTGATCAATATGCGGCAGCGGCGTATATGTGCCCATACCGCCCGTATTCGGGCCTTTATCGCCGTCGAAAATCGGCTTGTGATCCTGTGCTGGCACCATCGCCCGTACCGTCTCACCGTCTACGAACGCAAGGATGGACATTTCCTGTCCTTCCAAAAACTCCTCGATCACGATTTGGTTGCCCGCATCGCCAAACACTTTATCCAGCATCGCTTCTTTCAGCGCCTGCTGTGCTTCTTCCATCGTGAATGCCACGGTTACACCCTTGCCTGCTGCAAGCCCGTCCGCCTTAATGACGATTGGCGTCTGCTGTGCCTGCAAATAAGCGGAAGCCGCCTCATATTCGGTAAACGTCTCATATTTAGCCGTCGGAATATTGTATTTCTTGAGCAAATTTTTCATAAAAATTTTGCTGCCTTCAATTTCCGCTGCCGCTTTATTCGGTCCGTATACCGGAATTTGATGCGCTTCGAACGCATCGACGATGCCATCCGCCAGCGGATCATCCGGGCCGATGAATACGAGATCAACAGCCGCATCCTTCGCAAACTCCACCAGCTCGTCAAATTGATTGACAGCCAGCGGTACGCATTCTGCCAGCTGCGCGATGCCTGCATTGCCCGGCGCACAATAAATGTGCCGGACCTTCTCGCTTTTTTTCAGCGCCCATACGATCGCATGCTCGCGGCCGCCGCCGCCTACTACTAAAATTCGCATCTTGTCAGCTCCCCCTTAATGCTTGAAATGACGAACGCCAGTCAGTACCATGGCAATGTTGTTGGCATTTGCTGCGGCAATCGATTCGGCATCTTTAATAGATCCGCCCGTTTGGATAATCGCCGTAATGCCAGCTTTAGCTGCCAGCTCAACCGTATCGCCCATTGGGAAAAAGGCATCCGATGCCAGTACAGCGCCAGCGGACTGCGCACCAGCCTGCTCAATTGCGATGCGAGCAGCGCCTACGCGGTTCATTTGGCCTGCGCCTACGCCAATCGTCATATTATTTTTCGCCAGCAAAATCGCATTCGATTTCACATGCTTCACGACTTTCCAGCCGAACAGCAATTGCTTCAGCTCTTCCTCCGTCGGCTTGCGATCGGTTACGAATTGCAGGTCCGCTTCGGTCAGGCTGCGCACGTCGCTTTCCTGTACGAGCATGCCGCCGTCAACCGTCGTCACGAGCAGCTCAGGCTTGCGGTCAGCTGCAGCAACGGAAAGCTCGCCGAGCTTCATGAGGCGAATGTTTTTCTTTTTTGTCAAAATATCAAGCGCTTCCGGCGTAAAGTCCGGGGCAATAATAATTTCAAGGAAAATTTGGCCCAGCAGCTCAGCTGTGTCTGCGCCGATCACGCGGTTCGCCGCAACGATGCCGCCAAAGATGGAAGTCGGATCAGCCGCATACGCTTTTTGATACGCTTCATGAATGTCAGCGCCAGTACCTACGCCGCAAGGATTCATATGCTTAACGGCAACTACAGCCGGCTCATCAAATTCTTTTACAATCGCAAGCGCAGCGTTTGCATCATTAATGTTATTGTAGGACAGCTCTTTGCCGTGCAATTGCTCAGCTGTCGTAATGTTGCCTGCCGAAGCGAGCGGCTTGCTGTAGAAAGCTGCCTTCTGATGCGGGTTCTCGCCGTAGCGGAGATCCTGTACTTTTTCGTAAGTAACCGTGTAGCTTTCTGGAAGTTCTTCGCCTGTCTGCTTGGATAAATATTCAGCAATCAGCGTATCGTAAGCAGCTGTATGACGGAATACTTTCGCCGTCAAGCGCTTGCGCGTTTCAAGCGTCGTGTCGCCGCCTGCTTTGACTTCTTCCAGCACAGCCGCATAATCCGCAGCGTCTACGACAACGGTAACGAATGCATGGTTTTTCGCAGCTGAACGCAGCATTGTTGGACCGCCGATATCGATGTTTTCAATCGCATCCGCATATTCCACATCTGGCTTCGCAATCGTCTGCTTGAACGGGTACAGATTCACGACAACGAGGTCAATGTAGCTGAGACCCAGCTCTTCCATCACCTTTTGGTGCTCTGCATCGTCGCGAACAGCGAGCAGGCCGCTATGAACAGCAGGATGCAGCGTTTTGACGCGTCCATCCAAAATTTCCGGGAAGCCCGTCACATCGGAAATGCCGATGACCGGAATGCCCTCTTTTTCCAGCAAGCTGAACGTTCCGCCTGTCGAAATAATTTCTACGCCTTGGCTTGCCAGCTCACGCGAAAACTCCACAATACCCGTCTTATCAGATACGCTGATTAATGCTCTACGAATAGCCATTCCACAAAGCCCTCCTTTTTGTCTTAACCCGGTTACGCTCTAACCACTTTTATCACTATGAATGCCCAATCACTCAGCTTGCTTGTTCACATCGATCCGCACCAAACGTCCGTCCAAATGAACCCGTCCGCCAGCAATTTGCCGCACAACCTGCGGGAGCAGCTGCTGCTCGGCCGCATGAATGCGTACCGCAAGCTCATCCTCCGACTCGCCGTCTGCGATTCCGACTGCCTGCTGGGCAATGATCGGGCCGCTGTCGAGGCCGCCGTCCACATAATGCACGGTGACGCCCGTCAGCTTCACGCCGTAATCAAGCGCCTGGCGAATCGCATTAATGCCGGGAAACGCTGGCAGCAATGAAGGATGGATATTGATCATCCGCCCATAGAAAGGCTCCACCAGCACTGGCGTAATGATGCGCATATAGCCTGCCAGTACAATAAGCTCAATGCCACGGCGCTCAAGCTCCGCCAAAATCACGCTGTCATGCGCTTCGCGGGACGGATAGTCCTTCGGCTTAAAAACGAACGTTTCTACGCCAGCCTTGCGCGCCCGCTCGATAACCGGCGCAGACGGCTTATCACAAACAAGAAGCTCGATAGTTGCATCGAGCTCCCCCTGCCATGCCGCATCGGCCAAGGCTTGAAAATTTGTGCCTTGACCAGATGCAAATACGGCTATACGCTTCGCTGCCATTACACCGTCGCTCCTGTAAACGTGACGATGCGGCTGCCTTCCGTTACTGTTCCAATGCGGTAAGCTTTCTCGCCAAGCTCATTTGCTACGCGAAGCGCTTCTTCCGCTTCATCAGCCGGTACAACAACTACGAGGCCAATTCCCATATTAAACGTCGTGAACATGTCACGATTCGTAATCGAACCTTTTTCCTGCATTAAGCCAAAAATGTTGTGGATCGGCCAAGAGCCGTATTCCACATTTACGTTAACGCCTTCCGGCAATACGCGCGGAATGTTCTCGATGAAGCCGCCGCCTGTAATATGCGCCATGCCTTTCACCTTCACTTGCTCAATGAGCTTAAGCGCAGATTTCACATAAATGCGCGTTGGCTCGATCAATACATCGCCAAGCTTCGCGCCATCAAGCTCTGCCAGCTCCTGATCAAGCGCATAACCGCTTTCTTCCAACAGCAATCTGCGAACGAGCGAATAGCCATTGCTGTGAATGCCGCTTGACGCAAGGCCAATGACTGCGTCTCCGGGCGCAATGGTCGTGCCGTCGATGATCTTTTTCTTATCGACAACGCCGACCGTAAAGCCCGCGATATCGTATTCGTCGCCTTGGTACATGCCCGGCATTTCCGCCGTCTCGCCGCCGATGAGTGCACAGCCTGCCTGTACGCAGCCGTCTGCAATGCCTTTGACTACCGCTTCGATTTTCTCCGGCACAACTTTGCCGCAAGCGAGGTAATCGAGGAAGAACAAGGGCTCAGCGCCTTGTACAATGATGTCGTTGACGCACATGGCAACCGCATCGATACCGATCGTGTCATGCTTGTCCATTGCAAAAGCCAGCTTCAGCTTTGTGCCAACACCATCTGTTCCCGATACGAGCACCGGCTCCTCATATTTATCCTTGTTTAGGCCGAACAGGCCGCCAAAGCCGCCAAGATCCGTCAGCACCTCAGGACGGAACGTCTTCTTGACATGCTTCTTCATTCTTTCGACCGCTTCGTTGCCAGCCGCTATATCCACGCCAGCTTTTTTATACGCTTCTGCCACATCGTTCAACCCCTTTATCGTAGCCGCCAAGCTGGCACGCCTGAACCAGGCGTGCACGCATGCAGCACTATTAATCCTAATTACACAAGCAATGCTTCATGCTGCAGCCAGACTGCCTTAAGTCTAGCAGCTGCAGCTTTTGTCCGATTCCTCATCCACAGGCGTCGGGTAATCATTATCAAAGCAGCCGAGGCACATGCCGCGGTTATAAGCACCGTCATTGCCGCCAACCGAATCGATAAAGCCGCTGTCGCTAAGGAAGGACAGCGAATCCGCATTGATCAACTCGCAAATTTCCTGCACGGTGCGGGAAGAAGCAATAAGCTCATCGCGGCTCGGCGTATCAATGCCGTAGTAGCAAGGGTTCTTGAAAGGCGGCGATGTAATTCGCACATGCACTTCCGTCGCTCCTGCTTCACGCAGCATATTGACGATCCGGCGCGACGTCGTGCCGCGAACGATCGAGTCGTCAATCATGACGACGCGTTTGCCTTCTACGACTTTGCGCACGGCGGACAGCTTCATCTTCACGCCCTGCTCGCGCAATTCCTGTGAAGGCTGGATGAACGTACGTCCGGTGTATTTATTTTTGATAAGTCCAAGCTCATAAGGAATGCCCGTCTGCTCCGCATAACCGATAGCTGCGGAAATACTGGAATCCGGCACACCCGTTACGATATCAGCATCGACGAACGATTCCATCGCAAGCTGCTTGCCCATCCGCTTGCGCGCGGAATGAATATTGATTTCATGAATGTCGCTGTCGGGACGGGCAAAATAAATATATTCCATCGCGCAGGTAGCCCGGCGCGTCACTTCCGCATAACGATCCTCTTTCATGCCATCCTGATCAAAAATAAGCAGCTCGCCCGGCTGAACGTCACGCAAATATTGGGCACCAATCGATTCAAATGCGCACGACTCGGAGGAAAACACATAACCGTCGCCAATGCGGCCTACCACGAGCGGACGAAGTCCGTTCGGATCAGAAGCTACAAGCAGCTTGTCGTTCGTCATAATCAGAAAAGCGAAGCCTCCTACAATACGCTGGAGCGCTTCTTTCGCTGCCGTCACAAAATCCTTCGGCGAGCGGGCGATCAAATGCGCAATAACCTCGGTATCGCTCGTCGTCTGGAAAATAGAGCCCAGGTTTTCCAGCTCCTTGCGGATTTCCGGCGCATTTACGATATTGCCGTTCGTCGCTACCGCAAGATCGCCATCGCGATAGCGGAAGATCAGCGGCTGCGCATTCGCCAGCTTGCTCTCTCCCGCCGTCGAATAGCGCACGTGGCCGATCGAGCGATCGCCAGGGAGCCCCGCTAGGCGCTCCTTGTCGAATACTTCCTTGACCAAGCCCATGCCGCGGTGATAGCTGAACCGATTGCGGTCCGTCGTATCGACGGTGCAAATGCCGGCCGACTCCTCGCCGCGATGCTGCAAAGCATGAAGGCCATAGTAAGAAAGCGATGCTGCGTCTGCATGGTTAAAGACACCGAAGACGCCGCATTCCTCGCGCAGCTTGTCGAAGAAATCCTCCCGACCGCCGCCTTGATTATAATAATCGCCTGACCAAAGCTTAGGCTGCTTTATTTCATCAGACATGGAATCGCATCCTTCCAGACCTTCTCCAGTTGTTGTACCGGCGCCTGAATGCCGGATTTGCCATTGATGCTGATCGAAAGAGCAGCTCCTTTAACCGAACCAATTGCCGTATGGGCAACGCCTTGCTCAGACAGCAATGCTTGCAGCGCTGCTGCTTGCTCCGGCTTCGCCGACAGCAAAATACGTGATTGCGATTCGCTGAACAATGCATGATCAGCGCGCAGCTCTGTATTTACATTAACTTCTGCACCGAGCTTGCCGCTTATGCAGGATTCTGCCAGCGCAGCCGCAATACCGCCTTCAGACAAGTCATGCGCCGAAGCGACCAAGCCGCTTTGAATCGCGCTCAGCACAGCGCCGAGCATCTTTTTCTCAACAGCTAGATCAATCACCGGAGGACGTCCTTCGTTCACGCCTTGCAGCACGTATTGAAGCTCGCTTCCGCCCATTTCAGCTTTCGTTTCGCCGACGAGAATGATGACGTCGCCTTCGTTTTTGAAGCCTTGAGTCGTAATATGATCGATATCATGAACGAGACCTACCATGCCGATAACCGGCGTTGGGTAAATCGCGCCTTTTGCATTTTCATTGTACAAGCTGACGTTGCCGCCGATAACTGGCGTTTCCAATACGCGGCAAGCTTCGGACATGCCGTCTGCCGATTTCTCGATCTGCCAGAATACATCCGGCTTCTCTGGGCTGCCGAAGTTCAGGTTGTCCGTAATCGCCAGCGGCTCTGCGCCGGAGCATACGATGTTGCGCGCAGCTTCCGCTACGGCAATGCGTCCGCCCACTTCTGGATCAAGGTATACATAACGGCTGTTGCAGTCTGTTGTCATCGCAAGTGCTTTACGTGTACCGTTGATTGTCACAACTGCTGCGTCCGAACCCGGTTGAACCGCTGTCGACGTACGCACCATATAGTCGTATTGATTGTAAACCCACTCTTTGCTTGCCACCGTTGGCGAAGCGAGAACTTTCTCAAGCGCAGCCGTCAAATCCGTTACTTCCGGATAAGCTGTTGTGTCGATTGCCGCATTTGCGCTGTAATAAGCAGGCTCCTGCGAAGGCTTGTCATAAACCGGGCACTCGTCAACGAGCGCTGTTACTGGCATATCTGCCACTTGCTCGCCTTGGTGGAACAAGCGGAGACGTCCGTCATCGGTTACTTTGCCGACTTTGGCGCAAATGATGCCCCAACGGTCGAAAATCTCTTTCGCCTGCGCTTCATGCTGCGGCTCTACAACGAAGAGCATGCGCTCTTGCGATTCGGACAGCATCATTTCGTAAGGCGTCATGCCTGTTTCGCGCTGCGGCACTTCATCGAGGTACAGCTCAAGGCCGTTGCCGGCTTTCGAAGCCATCTCGGCGCTGGAGCAAGTTAGGCCAGCTGCGCCCATATCTTGAATACCAAGCACGATGCCGGAATCGATCAGCTCAAGCGTCGCTTCCATAACGAGCTTCTCCATGAATGGATCGCCGACTTGAACCGCCGTACGCTTTTCTTCGGATTCCTCGGACAGCTCGACCGAAGCGAAGGTTGCGCCGTGAATGCCGTCGCGGCCAGTTGCCGGACCGACATAAAATACCGGGTTGCCTACCCCTTTAGCGACGCCGCGTTGGATTTTATCATGATCAATAAGGCCTACGCACATCGCGTTAACGAGCGGATTGCCCTCGTAGCTCTCGTCGAACATGACTTCGCCGCCGACGGTCGGGATGCCGATACAGTTGCCGTAGCCAGCGATGCCGCTAACGACATTTTCAAACAAATATTTAACGCGCTCATTTTCAAGACGGCCAAAACGCAAGCTGTTCATCAAAGCAACAGGACGTGCGCCCATGGAGAAAATGTCGCGGATAATGCCGCCTACACCTGTAGCTGCGCCTTGGTAAGGCTCAACCGCGGATGGATGGTTATGCGATTCGATTTTGAATACGACCGCTTGATTGTCGCCAATATCAACGATACCCGCGCCTTCGCCTGGTCCCATTAGAACTTTAGGTCCGGTAATCGGGAATTTTTTCAAAATCGGCTTGGAGTTTTTGTAAGAGCAATGCTCCGACCACATGACGCTGAATACGCCGATCTCCGTATAGTTTGGCTGGCGGCCAAGAAATCCGCAAATCAGCTCATATTCATAATCCGTTACGCCGAACTGCGTATAAATCCGCTGATCCGCGATTTGTTCCGCTGTCGGTTCCTTAGCTGTTAACTGCTGCGCCATGCTGTTCCCTCCATGCATTCAAAATCGATGTAAACATTTTTTTGCCGTCCTCAGAGCCGAACAATTGGTTGATTGCACGCTCTGGATGCGGCATCATGCCGACTACGTTGCCGCGCTCGTTGCTCACGCCCGCGATGTTCGATACCGATCCGTTCGGATTGGTGTCGCCCGCATAGCGGAAAATAATTTGCTTGTTCGCTTCCAGCTGTGCCAGCGTCGCGTCGTCGCAATAGTAGTTGCCTTCGCCGTGGGCGATCGGAATGTTGATAATATCGCCTTCCGCATACTGGTTCGTGAACGGGTTGCCATTGTTCACAACTTCCAGCGGCGTCTGATGGCAGCGGAATTTGAGGCCGCTGTTGCGAATCAAAGCGCCTGGCAGCAAGCCTGCTTCCGTAAGGATTTGGAACCCGTTGCAAATGCCGAGGATAAATTTGCCTTCCTCTGCTGCTTTCTTCACTTCATTCATGACAGGAGCAAAACGCGAAATCGCGCCACATCGCAGGTAATCGCCGTAGGAGAAGCCTCCTGGCACCAAAATCGCGTCAAAACCGGAAAGATCCGTCGATGTATGCCATACATACTCTACCTTTTGGCCAATCGCTTCCTCTACCGCCTTGTAACAATCAATATCACAGTTGGAACCTGGAAAAACCAGAACCGCAAACTTCATCGCCTATCCCTCCAGCTCAAAACGGTAATCTTCAACGACCGTGTTCGCAAGCAGCTTCTCGCACATTTCCTTGATGCGCTTCTCCGCTTCGCTGCGGTCGATTGCGCCCAGCTCTAGCTCCAAATATTTGCCGATCCGCACTTTTTCCACTTCGGCAAAACCCATCGAATGCAATGCTCCTTGTACAGCTGTTCCTTGCGGATCAAGTACATTTTCCTTGATTGTTACGTAGACGGTTGCTTTCATTGTTGGCCTCCTGATAATGAAAATAATAATGTAGCGCTAACGCTGCTTCGCTTTTCTTCTGCTTTAGGCGAGCACCCCACAGGCTCCCTCCAGCAAAATCGCTTTGCTTTTATCGTTTTGCTTGTATCGCTGTTGATCTATTTCTTTAGCTTGCTCTTGCTGGCTTCAACGCTGCTGCCTGCGCGGAAAATCTAGTAGCTTTCCGCACCTGTCAAGCGGCGGTAAATATCCTGATACCGCTTCGTCGTCTCTTCGACAACCGCTTCCGGCAGCGGATCCGGCTTGCTGTTCTTGTCCCAATCCGAGCCCAGCAAATAGGTGCGCACCGGCTCCTTGTCCATGCTGTCGATCTCGATGTCATAGGCGTAATTGCCCTCTGCCCAGAAGCGCGAGGAATCTGGCGTGAAAATCTCGTCAATGAGAATCACTTTGCCGTCAATCAGGCCGAATTCGAATTTGCAATCGGCAAGAATGATGCCGCGCTCGGCGCAATAAGCGTGAGCGAACTCGTAAAGCTTGATGCTGCGGTCGCGCAGCTCTTCGGAAAGCTCGGCGCCAACCAGTTCCTGCATCCGCTCAAACGGGATATCCTCGTCGTGGCCGACGTCGTTTTTCGCCGCTGGCGTAAAGATCGGCTGCGGAAAACGCTCATTTTTGCGCATGCCTGCCGGAAGCTCGATGCCATTAATCGCAGACGTTTGCTGATATTGTCTCCAGCCGCCGCCTGTGATATAGCCGCGCACGACACATTCAATATCGATGCGCTCCGCTTTGCGAGTAACCATAATCCGGTTGCGAAGCAGCTCAGGCTCCGTAATAAGCTCGCCCAGCTTGTCCACATCGGTATGCACGACGTGGTTCGTCTGGATCGAAGCGGTCTGCTCAAACCAGAAAGCCGACAGGCGGTTAAGCACATTGCCTTTCTCCGGCACTGCCGGGTCAAGCACATAATCAAATGCCGAAATGCGATCCGTTACAACGATCAGAAAATGCTCGCCCAGATCGTAAAGCTCTCTAACCTTCCCCTTGTACAGCAGGGGCGCTTTCACATACGGCTCAGCAGTGGACAAGCTTTGAGAGATTGCAGTCATACGCCAGTAAGCCTCCTTAGTTCAATCCAAGACGGGTGAAAATCGTATCCACATGCTTCAAATGCCATGTTGGGTTAAAGCAATCGTCGATCTCTTCCGTCGACAAAAGCTCGGTAATTTCCTTCGTCGATTCAATAATGTCGCGGAATTGGCGCTGCTCTTCCCAAGCCTGCATTGCACGCGGTTGAACGGTGTCATAAGCCTGCTCGCGGCTGAAGCCTTTGTCGATCAGCTTCGTCATGACGCGGCCGGAGAACGGCACGCCGAACGTACGCTGCATGTTGCGCTTCATATTTTCAGGGAATACTTGCAGATTGTTGATGATGTTGCCCAGACGATTCAGCATGTAGTTCAGCAGCATCGTAGCATCCGGCAAAATAACGCGCTCTGCGGACGAATGGCTAATATCGCGCTCATGCCACAGCGGAATGTTCTCGTAAGCCGTCAGCATATGTCCGCGAATAACTCTCGACAAGCCGGAAATGTTCTCGCAGCCGATTGGGTTGCGTTTGTGCGGCATAGCCGATGAACCTTTTTGACCTTTGGCGAAAGGCTCTTCCACCTCGCGGAATTCGCTCTTCTGCAAAGCGCGGATTTCCGTAGCGAACTTGTCCAGCGACGAAGCAACGAGCGCCAGTGTGCCCATGTACTCCGCATGGCGGTCACGCTGCAGCGTTTGCGTCGAAATTGGCGCAGCTTTCGTGCCCAGCTTGCTGCAGACGAACTCTTCTACGAAAGGATCGATGTTCGCGTAAGTGCCGACAGCACCGGAAATTTTGCCGTATTGCACGCCATCAGCTGCATGCAGGAAACGCTCCAGGTTGCGCTTCATCTCTTCGTGCCACAATGCCATTTTGAGGCCGAAGGTAGTTGGCTCAGCATGAACGCCATGCGTACGTCCCATCATCGGCGTATCTTTGTACTGAATCGCCTTCTCGCGCAAAATCGAGATGAAACGCTCAATATCCTTTTGCAAAATCGCATTGGCTTGCAGCAGCAGGTAGCCCGTTGCCGTATCTACAACATCCGTCGATGTCAGGCCGTAGTGCACCCATTTGCGCTCAGGGCCAACCGTTTCGGATACAGCGCGCGTAAAGGCGATAACGTCATGGCGCGTATCCTGCTCGATTTCATAAATGCGGTCGATGTTGAAGCTCGCGTTTTTACGAAGCTCTTCCACGTCCTCCTTCGGAATAATGCCCAGCTCCGACCAAGCCTCGCATGCGCAAAGCTCAACCTCCAGCCATGCTTGGAACTTATTCTCCTCGGTCCAAATCGCTCTCATTTCCGGTCTGCTGTAACGCTCTAACATGTAGCTACTCCACCTTCCAAATTGTTGTTTCATCTATCCATTGCAGCGCTGCTTCCACATCTGGAGCAAGCACGTTAATGTGGCCCATTTTTCTTTTGTGAACGGCGTCCTTCTTGCCGTACAGATGCAGCTTCGGCGTTACACCGAGGCGCTCTGCCGCTTCATCCCGAGCGCCAAAACGCTGAATGATCGGCTCTACATGCTGGCCGAGCACATTCACCATTACGACTGGCGTCAGCAGCTCCGTACGCCCAAGCGGCAAATTGCATACCGCCCGTACATGCTGCTCAAACTGCGACGTATGCGCCGCTTCCATCGTGTAATGTCCGCTGTTATGCGGCCTTGGCGCCAGCTCATTCACATACAGCTCACCGTCAGCCGTCAAAAACAGCTCAACGGCGATTAATCCGACAGCGCCCAGCCCTTCGGCGATTTGCATCGCCAGCTGCTCCGCTCTGCGCTGAATGCCCTCATCGATCCGCGCCGGTACAATCGACAGATGTAGAATGTTGTCGATATGAATATTTTCCGACGCGGGGAATGCTTTCACCTCGCCCTGCGGGCTGCGCGCTGCAATGACCGACAACTCTTTTTCAAAGGAGATGAATTTCTCCAGTACCAGCTCAGTTCCAGCGCGGCTAAGCGTTTCGTACGCCTCGTCGATCTCCTCCGCGGCGCGGATGACCCATTGCCCCTTGCCGTCGTAGCCGCCCGTCGCTGTTTTTAATACGCATGGCAAGCCTAAACGTTCAGCTTCTATATGAAGCTCCGTGCTGCTGCGAATTTCGCTGTAAGGCGCAACCTTTACGCCCGCCGCCTCAATCGCCCGCTTCTCCCGCAGCCGATGCTGCGTCGTATAAAGCAGCTTGCTGCCTTGCGGCACGTAAGACTCCTTCATCAGCATCGCGGCAACTTCCGCATTCACATTTTCAAATTCATACGTAATGACATCCGAACGCTGCGCCAGCTCGCGCGCTGCCTCATGATTGTCATAAGCGCCGACTACTTGGTCTGCGACTTGTCCGCAAGGCGAATCCACCGCAGGATCAAGCGCGACGAATTTGTAGCCCATTGCGCTGCCTGCGAGCGCCATCATCCGGCCCAATTGCCCGCCGCCGAGTACGCCGATTGTGCTGCCTGGCAGCAGCGTGCGGTTGTTATCCGGCCGCTGCTTGTCTGCCTCAGCCATCATAGCGTCTCACTGCTTTCCAGCACTTCCTGCTTAACGCGCTCGCGTCTTGCGATCACGCGTGCCTGAATGTCCGGATCGAATGCCCCGAGCATCTGAGCAGCCAGCAGTCCGGCATTCGTGCCGCCTGCATTGCCGATCGCGACAGTCGCAACCGGAATGCCGCCTGGCATTTGCACGATGGACAGCAGCGAGTCTAGGCCGCTGAGATTCGACGATTTGACAGGAACGCCAATAACCGGCAGCACCGTTTTGGCGGCGACCATGCCGGGAAGATGTGCAGCTCCGCCAGCCCCCGCGATAATGACCTTAAGTCCGCGCTCCGCTGCCGTTTCCGCATATTCAAACATTAAATCGGGCGTTCTGTGCGCCGATACAACCTTTTTCTCATAAGGAATTTGAAGCTCTTCCAGCACATCGCAAGCCAGTTTCATTGTATCCCAATCCGACTTGCTGCCCATGATGACGCCTACCTTCGCAGACATGCGTTCAAACCTTCTTTCATCTATATAATATGAAAACCATATAAAACCGTAACCCGAAGCTTTCCTTATCCTCTAAACTGCCCGATTCCAACAGAAAAATCCCGACAGCTACCGTAAGAGTATTAATCATACGTATGCTGCGGGACCCGAGCCAAGCGCACAGCGCAGCCTCCCGTCTTCCGGGAACCGCATGGCGCTCTTTATGCCTGAAGTTACCAGCTTCAAGCTTGCTCGTAGTCCGAAAATTGTGGTTTTCGGGTAGAAACTTTCGGGCCAATCCCCGAGATTATACGAGACCAACACTATAATGAACGGATTGCTCCGCTTCTGACCTCTTCCAGTTTATCTAATCCCCACGGGGCTGTCAACAAAATACGAACGTTAAAAAGAGTAGCTTTTATTAAAGTTCGTTTTTGGCAGGTAAAATATCATAATATGACAGGAATTTACTCGGGATTACGCACAGACAGCTATAAGAGAAGTGGATTTATGGGAGGAATATTCGCAGGGCCCTGCCTTAAGTTCATATTGACCAATGTACCGAACTAAGCATTACTCCCCTTCCCAACTACTTTATGTCTATCAAATTAAAACGCCGGACTTCATTATGCCCGTTCACCAAATAATCCTTTCTATACAATAATTAAGATTACTGAATTACCTAAAAAATTCAAAAAATTTGTCGAAAGGATTTCTAGAGATTTTACAGAATACATCTAGTATGAATGTAAATTTTATTCATTTTTGGAATCATATATATCAAGGGGAGTTATAGGATGAGTATTTCATTAAAAATTGAATGTGCATCAAAACGTATTCCTATCGCTTTAACAAACGGTCAGATTTCCCAGTTCAGCTTTAAGCATAAAATTCCAACAGATTCGTGGGCAAAATCCTCAGACTCTTCTCATACCCTCTATATTCGAGGTGAAGCCGCAATACGCTTGTTCCCACCTTTATTAGGCAATAGTAATAACTCTGATATGCTTTATACCTGGGCATTATCAAAGGCCGGGATAGATGAGGATTATTACCGTAAATGTACAATCCTCATTATAAGAAATGAGCTAACCATTAGAGAAGTAATTTTTCCACATGCATTTGTTCAAAGCTATACTGAACAAACCGATGAACGAAAAAGCACGATCAAGTTCGAGCTAGTACTTGGACAAAAAAGAGATCAGTTAGATAAGGTCGAGTTTGACCCAAAGATGAAAAAACAAACAGCAGTAAAAATATTGTCGAGCAAGATGGAAAAAGAACCCTTGGTAAAGTACGATTATTATCGTAGTATGCCAAGGTTACTTGGCATGGCTACAACTGCATCCACAAATAAGACAGAAGCTTTAAAAGATACTAGCGGTAATTGGTGCAGAGCTACAGTAAAAGGCAAAGTCTATTCACATGCAGCCCCCTGCAGCGATCCTAAACATTGCATAATGATCCCCACGGATTTACAAAATATTTTAGATGATCCTTCAGCAAGAATTGAATATGTAGCTAATTTTTTCAAAAAATATCAAGGAAAACACTATCCAAACCCAAGTACAAGAGATATTAAAATCAATTACGGCATTGATATTATTGGTTTTATGGAGTGGGAGGAACAATCTCAAAGATTTCAAAAATCACAATATTGGCAGTACGTTAATGCTCAAATGATAGCCGATATTTATTGGGCTCAAAGCTCATTTATTGTAGCAACAAATACTAAGGCGGAGGAGATTTGGTCTGAAAATGAAATAAAATGGAGGAATTTCATGGCTACTCCGAATCAGGATCTTTTATGGAAAGCACACAATGGTTCTATATTCTCCGGACACAAGCTCGCGATCTCAGAAGGCTATCTTAAGAAGGAAACAGCAGCAGAACAACAATTCATAGAAAACGTTATTTTCAGAGTGAGCCTCATGGAAAAGGAAGTGAATGAGATCGTCGATGTACCTTCAAACTTAGGAACCATTAATTACTTAATGGCATCAAAGGCATTTGAATACCCTAAACACTATCCAGCTACATTTGCTGATGCAGCAACTAAACCTTTTTGGGAAGTTGAAGAGTGGGTTCCTCAATATTTAATAGATAAGGCACCGAAATGAATAAGCCCTATTTTATAATGTTGTTGTTCCTCATTTTGCTGACAGCGGGATGTTCCTCTAAAGGAGTAGCATTTACTGATGGAGATGGAGTCGTTGCCCGCCCTGACCATAATGGAACCCATTACT
This sequence comes from Paenibacillus sp. JT22N7, assembly GCF_059383875.1. NCBI lineage: Bacteria > Bacillati > Bacillota > Bacilli > Caryophanales > Paenibacillaceae > Paenibacillus > Paenibacillus sp. JT22N7. The sequence goes on along the minus strand of NZ_JBXENY010000002.1, from coordinate 125,408 downwards.
CATATGTAAAATGGTCGCCTGATGGAGAGCAAATCTCCTATATTCAAGATCGGAATTTATGGGTCAAACACATGAAAACGGGAAAAAGCAAAAAACTCGTTTCTGAAGCCTCTGTCTCTCATGCCGCTTGGATGAACGCCGAGCAAATCGCCTATTTTTCAGTAACAGATTCAAATAGCCTCCAAGGAGAGCTTGGAGCAGTCACTCTTGATTCTCGTAAAAAAATGATTTTGCACAAAAATATCGCTTGGTTTAATGTCCTCTACATTCATCATCAAATTGCCTATCTTGGAACTTCAAAACAAGGCGTTCGCAAACTTGATCTATCCGAGAGCTCTACCGCGCCAGATACGCTCGATCCAGCCTTAACTAAAGGCAGAGAGTTTGTGCTTTCGCCGGATGGCAATAAGCTGCTTTTCTTAGAAAAAACAGAGGCGCATAGTATCAACGGAATTGCCTTAGATCAAATAAATATATATGACATAAACAAACGTGTAACGAAGCAAGTGCAGCTTCCCAAGCCTTTTGAGGTTATTTATAGCTATTGCTGGTCACCGGATGGACGCCATATTGCACTTGCCGCACAATACCCTGAGCAGCTTCCTAATCTATATATTTATAAAATAGACAGCAGCGCCGATCCCGTCATGCTGCCATTGCCAGGCAACGCTTCTGATATGGCATGGTCGCCTACGCAAAATCAAATCGTCTACTCGACTGTCGCACAGCCAAATGGAAATGAAATTAGAGTAATTGATGTTCCAGATGAGCTGCTGCAATAATATAGGAAGAAGCGGAGGAAACACAGCTATGGAAAATTACAAAGTAGGCATTCTTTTATTTAATGATGTAGAGCTGCTTGATTTTGCCGGTCCTTTCGAGGTTTTTGCAGTAACTGCGCTGAACTGGGGGCAGGAGAATGCCTATCACCCGTTCCAAGTATCGACAATTTCTGAAAATGGGGCGCTCGTGACGGCGAAGAATGGCCTTAAGGTGACGCCCGATTACAGCTTCGCTGATGCTCCTGTATTTGATGTACTCGTTATTCCTGGCGGTATGGGCACACGCCACGAGATTCATAATAAAGTGCTGCTTGCGTGGATCACACAGCAGAGCAGCCAGGTGACGTGGTTGACCTCTGTCTGTACGGGAGCGTTTCTGCTTGCAGAAATCGGTTTGCTGGATGGCAAGCGGGCGACGACACACTGGGCAAGCATCGAACGCATGCGGACGCAGTTCCCTCAGACGACAGTCGTCGAAAATGTAAAGTATGTAGATGAAGGTAATGTCATCACCTCGGCTGGCATTTCCGCAGGCATCGAGATGTCGCTGCATATGGTGGATCGTATTTTAGGCCCACAGGCGGCTAGAAATACGGCTAGATCAATGGAGTATGATGGACAGTTTGAGCTATAGCTGACGGGATTTCTTTCTCTCCAATCAGCAAGCTTAATCAGGCATGGAAAAGCCATCGGTTAAATGCGTGCAGCCCATGTAGCTGCACGCATTTAACCGATGGCTTCTTTTAAACAGAAAACAACATCCCCTTCTCCTTTCCCCTATATAAAGTAAAAAAGATCATCTAAAACGAAAAATTCCAAATATATCATTCCAAATATCGCAAAAACCCAACTTTTGTAGTATATTAATAATAATTTTACTTTAAATCAGTAAAATAGACCTAATACTTAGGAATCACAAAAAAATGGAGGTTTATTTGGATGTTCAATGTTTCAAGAAAAATCTTAGCAGCTTTATTGCTAGTTTCACTAGTAGCTACTATCGCAATTCCTGTGAAAAAGACAGAGGCAAGCTCGCTTCCCGTTGCAGAAGGTGGCATTGAAGCCGCAGCATTAGCCTATTGGAGCGGCGCGGTTTATGTCGCTTCAGTAGATGGGGCAATCGGAGTTAAGCCTGAGCTGCAAGAGGATATTCAGATTTTTGCAAAATCGATGTGGGATGATGCCCCTGCTTCTATTAAAACTTCCATCACAGAAAGTACATATGGTATGCGAGATGGCTGGAATACACCTAATTCTTATGTCGTATCCTGGACGCCTCAGACACTCGCTTACTTGCAGGACAAATGGTATGACCATTTTGGAGGCGGAGCTACTTATTATGACAACAAAGTCATAGCGGATATTATGGGGCCAGGGGCGATTATACGTCCGAGCTCTGTTATCGCTCAAAGTAATGCTGTTGGCGAGGGAAATATAGGATACATGGCTAACGTTCAAATACGTGCGATTTATGTTGATATATCTGGAAAAGCAACCATTGAATTCAGATCAGGAGTAAATCCTAGCTACAGTGGGTTATTAGATTTAAATAATAAACCTTTCGCCAATGCCCGCGATGCCTATAATGAATTTGTTACCCGATTTAAAATTGAGAAGGGCACCTATACGACGAAACCTATCTTTGTAGATGGACGCACCAAAAGTCGTTACGTAGAAGTCGTATTCCCTTCAAGCACCGTATTCCTGAATTCCATCGTTATGCCTGCTCCACAAGGTGTACTGAATGCCGATTATACAGTTAAACAATATAAAACACCAACTATTGGACGTGCGGGCGGCGTAATAACTGGACAAATCGTTATTGGCTTTCCGAGTGTAACGGGCAACTTCGCTGCCTTAACAAAAGCAAATGCCAGCAATTATACTTTTCTCTCTTATGACAATGCGAAGCGTAATGGCAGTCCAGCACCTTATCATTCTATTGTAGAAAATGCGCGGAGCTTGCCAGTTACCGGAATACCATATAGTTCGAAGGATAATATTAAACAAGGCCAACTAGAACAAAGAAGGTATTACGGCTCCGATGGCAGGGCTGAGCTGGATATTGACTATACCAACCATGGCAACACGCAAATTAACCCAAATGTTCCACACAGGCACGACTGGCATTATAACAGCAAACCGCAGAGAGGCCCTTGGTATATAGTTGAAACCGACTCCGATTATTCTTATAACCAATTAGTAGAGGATTTGAATACGGGGCATGAAGTATCCTTTACGTTTGAAAATGTTAAATATTATATTACAGAAAATCAAGGTTCATGGTTTTTGACGAAATCGGGTGAAATCGCTCCTCTTCAATCTGCTTCGACTCCATCTCAACTTTTAACGCTTGGAACCCTCAATAATGAATCGTTGCAGACGCTATTTATTAAAGGAAGCCTCGTTAATATTTCTGTATATTAGGGTATGTATGCAGACCTGAGTCGGACTGTTGCTTGCTTTGCGCTCAGTAGGGGCCAGTCTCATCTGACTATTCAATGTTGGGTACCCGCAGCATGCGAATACTGCTGAGGCTACGCAACTCGGGACGCTCCCTTCTTTTTGAAGGACTGAGATTCCGCTATTCTGGCATTTGCTCTGATTTCTGGCCGCACGCGGACAGGAAATCCGTTATTGCCCTCATTATCCCGTCAAAATGGCTTTTGGCAGCGTATTAGCGGCTTCTGAGTCCGCAGCCCGTGCCATAACCCGTGATCTGATTAAAATAGCTGCTGCTGTGTCCGCCAAATCCATCTTTGCACGGGGCATGAGCCCCTAAAACGAGAAATAAATAGCATGAAGCTACCTTTCCATACACGTTCTAAACTAATTTCCGCTAAAAATGCAGGGCATTCTCGCATTAGTCTTTGACTAGTGAGAGAATGCCCTGTTTTGTTAGGAAGCATTAAGCATATTCAAGAAATACATCTACAGCTTCTTATAAATGACACCCAGCCGATCCATCTCACTATCCGCCTTGCCATAAAAACCTGCAATATACCAGCCCTCCGGCGCCGTAAAGGTTACCGCATCGGACGTCGTTGTGCCGCCAGACAGCACTTGCCCTTTGTTAGTCGTAAACTTGGCATAGAAGATGTGCATGCCGCCGTTGCGGCTGCCTTGGTTCAGCACTACACTTTTCACATACTCATCAGAAGCGAGCTGAATGCTGCTCTGTGCGGCTGACGTTCCGCCAGCACTCAGCACCATGCCGCTTCCAAACCCCAGCTGGATGCCATCCAGACGCGAGCCGCTGCGGATGCTGAGCGATGTCAGCCGCTGGCCGCTCGGCAGATGCGCCAGTTGGTTGAAATGCTCACCGCCAGAGCCGCCGAACGGCGCGACCATTATGCTCGAAGCCAGCTGGGCGCTGAATACGCTGGATACGAAGGAAGCCCGCACGACGCTTAGCGGTACAGAAGGCGGCGCAGATATGACAGATGGACTGCGCCTAAACGGCGAGAAATATGGTAAACTGTACGAGAATCAAATCAAGCTCGATCCGAAGGGCGTCGATTTCTACGAAGGCAAGAAGGAATCGATGCAGGATGTGGAGATGAGGCTGTGGTTTGATGCGCTGCTGAATGATACGGAGCCGGTCGTCACGCCAGAGCAGGCTTGCGTTGTTTCGGAGATACTAGAGGCCATTTATGAATCCGCTGCGTCAGGTAAAGCGGTATACTTCGACTGAAAGCGAGGCTTCTCTTCATGCAAAAACCGATTCGCACAGCTGTATTAAGCTTCTGGCATGTGCATGCGAAGGACTACGCCTTGCAGGCACAGCAGCATCCAGGCACCGAGCTCGCCGCTATCTGGGACGAGCAGCCGGAGCGCGGCCGTGCGGAAGCTGAAGCCCGGGGAATCCGTTTCTATGAGCAGCTTGACGAGCTGCTGGCGGATGCCTCCATCGACGCTGTTATTGTGACTGCGCCAACGGTCGACCATCCGGAAATCATAAAAGCATCAGCAGCGGCGGGCAAGCATATTTTTACCGAAAAGGTCATCGCCTTGACGCATGCGGAGTGCGACGACATTTTGGAGAGTGTGCGGCAAGCTGACGTTGCGATGACCGTATCGCTGCCCCGGCTGAATACGCCGTTCACGCAAGCCGCACAGCAGCTGGCTCGCGATGGCTTGCTTGGCGAGTTAACGCTTGTGCGCGCTCGCCTGTCCCATAGCGGCGCTTTGCCCACCGAGCTTGAACCGCTCGGCTATTTGCCGGAGGCATTCTTCAAGCAGGCTCAAAGCGGCGGCGGCGCACTAACTGATCTCGGCTGCCATCCAATGTACTTGGTGCGGCTGTTTCTGGGCATGCCAAGCAGCGTGAGCGCAAGCTTCGGTTATGTGACCGGCAAAGAAGTCGAGGACAACGCAGCCGTCACGCTGCGTTATGCGAGCGGAGCGCTTGGCCTTGTGGAGGCCGGCGGAGCAGTTTATTAAAGACAATTCCAGGAGCCCTTCACGCTGGAGCTTGTGGCAGAGCGCGTCCAGATTAGCGCGCGCCAGCTGCAGCGCATTTTCAAAACGCATTCCGACCAAACGTTCAGCAGCTACGTAGAACAGGTCAGATTGACCCATGTGTGCACGCAGCTGCTTGAAAGCAGCGAGACCGGTCGAGGTGCTGGCCCAGCAGCATGGCTTCACCAGCGCAAGCTATCTGCACCGTGTCTTTCGCAAGAAATACGGCTGCACTCCCGCTCAATACCGCAAGCATTCAAAACAACCACAAACCTAAAAAGGAGCAACAACATGGACTCCATCTATCAGCGCTTGGTGCAATTGAATGATCAGCTTGTCACTCCATCTCTTAACCTTCAAATTAAGGACTCCGCAAGCCGCAATGTCGGAGGCATCATCGACTCTTTTACAGGCCTGCCCCATCCAAGCCATGTCGGAACAGGCGCTGTTATCGCAAAGTGGACAGCTGCCTTGTGCAGTCCGGAATCGGCGTTCTACCGCGACAACCAGCTGCTTGCCAACCTTGAGCTTGCCCTGCAATATATGCTGAACCGCCAGCATAGCGACGGAACGATTACGCTAGGATCAACCAACTACCATTCGCCGCCGGACACCGGTTTTGTCGTTATTGGCTTTGCACAGCTTTATGAGCTACTGGTGCAGCAAAGTGTGGACCATCCTGCTTTTGAAAAGGCCGCTTCCCTGCTTGCGCTGTTCCTGAAGCGGGCAACGCCAGCCATGCTTAAAGGCGGCTGCCATACGCCAAACCACCGCTGGATTTTGACAGCGGCGCTAGGTCTGCTGAACAAGTCGTTCCCTGATCCGGCGCTCGTCGCTCGTGCGGATGCTTGGCTTGCGGAAGGCATTGATATTACGGCTGATGGCGAATGGACTGAGCGCAGCAATGGCATCTACAATGCCGTCAGCGATATTGCACTGTACCATGCGGCGATATCGCTTGATCGCCCCGAGCTGCTGGAGAGCGTACGCAGCAATTTGCGAATGATGCAATATTTGGTCCACCCATCCGGTGAAGTCGTAACCGACTATTCCGGCAGGCAGGATTATGGACAGCCTTCGGATATGTCCGGCTATTTTCTCACCTACCGCTTGATGGCTGCGTATGACCGCGATCCGCTATTTGCCGCATTATCCGATTATGCAGGTCCTTTCTATAAGCAGTTTTTCTCGGTGACAGACCATCCGCTCATTGGCTACCTGCTCTATCCTGAGCAAATGGACATCAGCCATATTGAGCGGGCTTCACTTCCAGACCAGTATGTAAAAGTGATCAACGGGCAGCACCCGATTCATGAAGATTTGCAGCAGATGAAAAAGCTAGGGCATCAGCTCCACATTACACACAGCTCTGCGCATACCGCCTTCGGCGCGCCGCTAGTCCGTGTCCGCAATGGAGAGACAAGCGCAACGGTCATGACGAATGCGCCATCTTTCTTCTCGCTCCGTCATGGCTCGGCGAACCTGCTCGCCGTTAAAGTATCGACCGCCTTTACACCAGGCGTTGTCAGCTTCGACCAGTTTCAAGCGGAGGACGGGCATTACAAGCTCGGCAAACGCATGTATAAAGGCTACAACGGGCCAATTCCAAAGGGCTTGCTTCCGCCGCTGAAAGCAGACGGCGTTACAGCGGCCGCTCCTTGGTACCTGCTTCCCCATGGAGAACGGGAAACGACCCATTTGCAGGAGCAGTTTATTGAATCCGAGCTAACGCAAACAGCAGATGGCTGGGACATTCATCTGTATTCCGATAAGGTGCAGGAAGATGTGATGACGCAGCTGACGTTTATTTTTGCCAAAGACGGCAAGCTTAGCGGCGAAGGTCTCGAAGCCATTGCGGGCAGCAGCAACTACTTCTTGAAGCAGGGCTCCTGCCGCTATGAAACCGCCGATGGCTCAGCGATTGAGCTGACGTCCGGCGCCTTCGAGCACTGGATGCCTTCCGTTCGCGACGATAGCCACCCGGCTGGGTGTCAAAGCGTTATTGTTAATCTGGTGGCCCCAATCGATTTCCGCTTTTCGATTCGGTTATCGTCGTAAAACCTTGGTGAAAGATGGCTGCGCTGCATGAAAAGCTTGACTTCCGATCGCCATTACCCTTGAATTTCTATAACCACCCCTCTATGGGGAAATTCAAGGGTAAAAGCGAACGCTGACGCTTCTCCAGTTCAAGCCTTTCATTCCACTACGCCCCCTTCACCATACATACTTTTAAAACAAAACAAATCAGAAAAGCTACAATGCCGCTTTTGGCCCCCATTTTTATTTTGGGGGCCTTTTTATTTACGAGTGAATAGTGGTAGTAGCCCACCTTCACCACACAAGTCGAAAAAGCGAAGCCGAAGTCTTTTTTCATAGAACCCTCGAATATAAGTAGATAAAGAACTTATGCTTGGGGGAGGTTGGACACGATATGTTTATCCATACCATTAAAAAAGGCGATACGCTGTGGCAGCTCGGACAGCGCTTCGGCGTCAGCACGGATGCTATCGCTTCAGCAAATGGCATATCCGCTGATGTTCCGCTCGTCATAGGCCAGGCAATCATTATACCTTCAGAGGCTGGCAATCATAAGGTGCTTCCGGGAGAAAGCCTATGGTCGATTGGCCTGAAATATGGCGTTACAATCGAACAACTCATGCGCGCCAACGAGCTCAAAAACCCCGCCCTCATTAAGACAGGACAAATACTCGTCATTCCGCAGCAGGAGAAGCCTATCATTGAAGTGAACGGCTATACGGAAAAATTTGGAGCAAACGGCGTAGCGCTCGTACATGAAATTGGTGCCAATCTTACTTACCTAAGCCCCTTCAGTTATCGTGTCCAGTTGGACGGTACACTCGTGCCACTCGACGACAGCGCTATTATTGAAGCGGCCTTCCAAGAGAAAGCAGCACCGATGATGGTGCTGACCAACTTCGAGAACGGCACCTTCAGCAGTGATATTGCCCATGCTGTGCTGACGGATGCTGCGATTCAAAATGCGGTCATTGCAAGCGTCTTGTCCGTGATGCAGCATAAGCGCTACATGGCGCTAAATGTGGATTTTGAATATGTGAGGCCTGCGGATCGCGAAGCTTATAATGCCTTTTTGCAAAAGCTGGTGGATACGCTGCATCCCTATCATCTGCTCGTATCTACTTGTCTTGCCCCGAAGCAAAGCGCGGAACAGAAAGGCACGTTATACGAGGGGCATGATTATGAGGCCCATGGACGGATTGTCGATTTCGTTATTTTGATGACGTATGAATGGGGCTGGTCTGGCGGACCTCCGCTCGCTGTCGCTCCACTCAACGAAGTTGTTAAGGTGCTGAATTATGCGCTATCCGTCATCCCTGCCTCCAAAATCGTCATGGGCATGCCGCTCTATGGCTATGACTGGACGCTGCCCTACGTGAAAGGCGGCAAATGGGCGCCTACGGTGAATCCGCCCCAAGCCGTCGCCCGGGCCGCTAAATATGGCGCGACGATTCAATATGATCCGATAGCCGAGTCGCCTCATTATACTTATTATGATGAACAAGGCGCGCAGCATACGGTCTGGTATGAGGACGCCCGCAGCGTACAAGCCAAATTCAATATTGTGAAGGATTATAAGCTCAGAGGAGTCAGCTACTGGGTGCTCGGCGTGCCCTTTCCCCAAAACTGGTACGTCCTGCAGCATAATTTCACCGTCCGCAAGCTGGTGTAGCAGCACTCTGGCTGCCTTGCCAAAAAAGCCCTCCGCTGCGGGAGGGCTTTCGCTTTTTGTTATGTTCTTCATTCGTTATAACATTCGTTCTTTATACCTTGGCTGTCCCTTCAGCGCGACAAATATATCAATCTCATTTTCTGTGCTTTCAGGTTTATATCGTTCATCCCAAACTTCGAAATCATAATGCTGCGGCACATGTCCCGTTTCTTCCATCCACTCGCCATAAAGATAGTTATACGACAGGCTAAGCTCCGATTCGGGCCCAATATGCGTGTAGGCGGCATACTTGCTTTCAGCAACCGTATGGCTTGCCATCTGCAAGGGCACATTGCCCAGCTCGCTTACTTCGCAGCAAACGATATTTGTGAACCGATCTGTCTGGGGATTAAAATCAGCAGCCATCGGATAAATTTGGATTAAAAGAATATGGTCATTTTTCCTGTGCTGAATTTCTGCTTTTCTTTCGATTAAAGAAAGATAGGTCTTCTTCCCAAGTCCCGACTCAAACTCTTGAACGCTCGCTTCCACTTTATAACCGACGACATGAAAGAGCGGTAATGCTACGACCGCCGCCTCTCTTTTCTGTACCATGAGCTGTCCTCCATTCAATCCTTTATAAATAGGCAGGAAATACAGCTATTTTACCATAAAGAAGCAGCCACTCGCTCTCATCGGTCAACCGGCGGGCTGTTCAGCCCCATACGTTCAAATTGCTCTGGAGGAGCGTCATTATCCCGCATCAGCTTCGTCATCAGCTCGACCATTTTTGACTCTACCTCTGGATCCTTTAACGGATGGGCCTGCTCAGGGTCTGCCGTTACATCATACAATAGCGTTCCGAATGCATGGAGGTTGCCTCTCATCTCCGCTGGAATGCGAAGCGTCTTAACATTTTTCGTGAAAGAAAAGGGCTCGGCAAGCTCCAGCTTTTGCAATTCAGAGGGATGAAACCGGCTGCGCATATGCGTTGGCATTAACGTATAGTTATACAGAGGTTGGTTCTCCTCAGATATGGACGCCCTCATATACACATACTGTCCATCGGTGACATTCACATGTCCGCCATGAATGCCAAATAATGCCGCTTTGCGGACTGGCTTATCTGACTCAACCGTCTGGCGCAGCGGAACGCCCTGCATGTCAGGAGGCAGCTGTACTTGGAAAAATTCTAAAAGCGTGGCCGGTATATCAATGGATTGTACAAGGCTTTGCCTGCGCTCCCCCTGCACGCCTGTTCGAGGGTCCCAAATAAAAAGCGGTGTGTGAGCAACCTCATTATAAAATGGCTGCACACATTTTGCCCATTGGTCATGCTCGCCCAGAAGGAAACCATGATCGGTATTGACGATCAGCAGCGTGCTTTCCCATAAGTTATGCTTGTCCATCATATCAAGCACTTTCCCCAAGTAGTGGTCGCACATCGTTAACAATGCGGCATATTCATACCTCATATGCTGGACGTCCTCTGGGGTTTCGGTCACCGGTCCGTACATCGGCCAATCGCCCAGACCGCCTTCGTACTCATGGGCATACAATTGCTTGAATTGCTCGGGACTATAAAATGGCTCATGCGGATCGAATGTTTCCATTTGCAAAAACCAATGGCTCTCCCCATGATTCCGTTCGATAAAATCAAGCCCGCTCGCAAACGTTTGCGCCTGCGGAAATTGCTCCTGCTCCTTAATGAACTTCCTGTTCGTGCGATCCTGCACCAGCATTCTTTTTACCTGAGGAGGAAAGTCCTTGCCAAGATTAATATCAGCGCTGTTCACTTCGGCCTTCCAAGGATCGCCTTCCTGTCCGCGAATCAATTCGAAGGAGTTAAAACGGGTATGATACGTCCCCCCGCCATCCTCCCAATAATGCTGATGATCGGTAATCAGATGCGTGTATATGCCAGCTTCTCCAAGCCTCTCGATGGCAGAATCATCGAATGGCTCCAATGGTCCCCAGCTTCGGTGCAAGAAGTTGTATCTGCCGGTATGCAGCTCTCTCCGGGCGGGCATGCAAGGCATACTTCCCACATAGCTGTTGTCGAACACAGCGGTCCGCTCGGCAAGCCGTTTGAAATTAGGCGTTTTAATCCAATCAGGCCCTCCATAGGCGGAGAGCATATGACGATTCAGCGTATCGAACATAATCATAATAGCTTTCACTAGTAATCATCCTTTCACGCTTGACGCGACCATACTGCGAATAAATTGCTTTTGGAATATGAAAAACATCGCAATAATGGGCACAGATATAAGAAGCGATGCTGCCATCAATAAATTGTATTGAACCTGGTGCTCGCCGCGAAAGGTTTGCAGACCCAACTGGAGCGTGCGCATAGAAGCACTATTCGTATAAATGAGCGGATGGAAAAAATCATTCCAAACGCCTACGAATTTAAAAATGCCAAGCGTCGCAAACAATGGACCGCTCAGCGGCACATAAATGCGAAGGAATAAGCGAAGATACCCGGCACCGTCGATATAAGCAGCCTCATCGAGCGCCTTAGGAAATTGCAAATAAAATTGACGCGCCATAAATACGCCAAACGCTCCTGCAAGCTCCGGAACGATTAAAGCATAATAGCTGTCCAGCCATCCGCTACCGCCCGCTCCAAGCCAATCATTTCCCCCAAATAAAGGAATCGACTTCATAATTAGAAATTGCGGAATAATAATAACCTGCGCAGGCACCATCATTCCAGCCAGCAGCGTTAGAAAAATCGGCAAATTGCCTCTAAATGCTATACGCGCAAAAGCAAATCCAGCAATGGAGTTAAACAAAAGGCTCCCCGCCAGCGCAATCGACGTTACCCACACGGAATTTTTTAAATAGGTTAGCCAGTCCCCCATTTCAAGCGCCCTCACATAATTGCCGGGATGCCACTCTAAAGGCAGCAGCCGCATCGCTTGAAGTGAAAATTCTTCATCTCCCTTCATGGAAGTAAAGAAGGCCAGCAATAATGGCAATATCGTTACGAGCGAAAATAAAAGCAAGGCCGTGTAAGCCAATCCTTGTTCTGCTTTAGATAATCTCATTGTTCACCTCTACTCGCCTGCCTGATTCCGGCTGCCTATGGCATACTGAATCAAGGTGATAAACAGCGTTAATGCAAGAAGGAATACGGCCATTGCCGAGGCATACCCCATCCGATACTCTTGGAAGCTGGCACCCACGATTTGCGTAACGATCGTCGTGCTTGAATTCGCAGGGCCACCGCCCGTTAATACAAATACCAAATCGAACACCTGAAATGATCGAATCGTTGACGTAACGAAAAGAAATAATGTCATCGGCTTCAGCAGCGGTACCGTAATGTACCAGAATTTTTTCAGTACAGAAGCTCCATCCAAGCTGGCAGCCTCATAAAGACTTTCAGAAATACTTTGAATGCCTGCCAAAAAAATAATCATGGCGTAGCCTATTCCGGTCCAAATACCAATGACGATGACGGTCGGCAGCGAGGTTGCGGGATCTTGCAACCAGTTCCGCCCATCGATTCCGATAAGCCCAAGTAGACTGTTAACAGGTCCCTGCAGCGGGTCGAGCATCCATAGCCATGTCATCGCAACCGCTACCGACGAAATGACGCCCGGCAAATAGATGAGCGCACGGAACGCAGATAAAGCCTTCAGCCGCGTTGAAAGCAAATTAGCGAGCACTAGGCCCAGCAGCATGCTAGGGACGACAGTGCCCATCCAATACAAGGCTGTATTTTTAACGGCCTGATGAAAAATGCTGTCTTTCAACAAAAGCGAATAATTTTTCAGACCTACCCATTTCGGGGCGTTCAGCATCGTATAGTCGTTTAAGCTTAAATAAAATATCCAGAGCAGCGGCACCAAAATAAACAATGTAAACAACAGGACATTCGGTAATATTAAAAAATAAGGTATGAAACGGTTCCAGCCTCTTTGCATAACACCCTCCTGAGATCGATGGGACGGCTTGTAATCCGTCCCTGTCCTCGATTGCAAATTTATTTGGCGTTTGCAATCTCCTCTCTAGCCTTTTTGGCATTCTCTTTCAAGGCTTCCTCGGCAGGTCTTATCCCGTTAAAAGCTTCTTCGAGCGCAATACGCAAATACTTTACGTTAATCGACCAGTTGCCTGAGGCGCCGTAGCCCCTTGCATCTTTAAGCGCCTCGAAGGCAATCTCATTTCCTTCCCCTAGCTTCACATATTCACCTTTAAGCGATTGAAGCGGCGGAATCGATCCCGTCTTGGAGGTAAACTCCAGCACATTGTCCTTTTCAAACCAATACTTTATAAATGCCCATGCTTCCTGCGGATGCTTCGTCTGACCGGCAGCGGACAGAAACGTCCCTAACATGAGCGCGGTTCTTTCCCCATCCGGCCCTGCTGGCGGCAGCGCCCAGCCAAGTTTGCCTTGGCCTACCGACTTTTGCAGCGACGCCGCGCCTTGCGTTGAAGTAAATGCCATCGCTGCCTGACTGTTTTGAAACGGCGTTCCCGAGACTTGCTGCTGATTGGACGGAATAATGGCTCCCGAATTGTACAAATCAACCTGCTTCTGCACAAGCTGAACGGATACCGGGGAGTCAAACGTCGGATTCCCTTCCGCATCATAAAAATCTTCCCCAAGCAACAGAAGCAGGGATAAATAAGATTGCTCCCCATTGCTGGTCTGGATGTCGATACCGCCGCGAACCGTTTTGCCGCCTTCGACGACCTTGAGCTTTTCGGCATATTCAAATATTTCATCAAACGTCTTCGGCGGACTGTCCGGATCTAAGCCTGCCTCCTTAAAGAAGTCCTTGCGCCAAGCGAGGGGACGTATTTCTGGCAGCAGCAGCCCGTATTGACCTCCTTCATATTGGCCAGCTTTCAAAATATCAGGGAAGAAATCTGCTTGCCCCTCCCATTTATCCGCTTCCATATATGGCGTTAAATTCAAGTATTTGCCTTGGCTTACCGTAGAAATCAGCTGCCCGAATCCTAAGCCCTGCACGTCTGGCTGCAGTCCCCCTGAATAAGCAACGGTCAGCTTTTGAAAATAATCAGCCCATGGAATAAAGGTAGCCTCTACCTTTATTCCCGGGTTTTTCGCTTCAAACCCTTGAATCGTTGCGTTAACAGCATCCGTTACAATTTGATCCGTTCCCGGATACCACAATTTCAATGTCACCTCATCATTTGAAGTGCCAGCTGCGGTCGCCCCCTCTTTATTGGGCTGGCCCGACGAGCATGCGGTTAAAAGGGCTGTTAATGTCAGCATAATTGCAAGCGATAGAGCCGTAATCTTCTTCATACCATTTCCCCCTGGATTCTTTCATATCGAGTATACAAGCAAAATGTCATCCAGTTATCTGGTCTGAAGGTGAAACGGCTGTCTCCGTCCTTTTGGCGGCGCGGCGCGTTTCATTCCGAGAAATATAGAGAAAGGATAACGAAATGATAGACTTTCCTATATTTGAAACACAAACTTATTATTCCTATTAACTTACTTGTATTAAAGCTCGTTAATGCTTACAATTATAGCATCATGACTGTCGCTCGTATTTATCACAAGCAAGCTAATATGTTTCAAAAATACAGACTGCCGCCAGGAAAGGTCGTTCACCATGAAAAATCTCATTGAGTTTAGCAATCAAAGCTCTTTGGATCACTTGAACATTAATATCCGCTGGTTAAAGGAATGGAAGTTATCGAAGAGGCGTGAGCATATGTATATTTTCCCTTACACAACCTTCTGGATCGTCTTGTCTGGGACAGCTGTCATTGAGCTTAATCACATTCGTTATCCCCTTAAGAAAGGAGACATCGTCTCCATTGCTCCCAAAACAGCTCTAGCCTGGGGAGAGGTTAGCGCCGATCAGCCGTTTCATTATTTGTCATTGGCCTGTGAAGCCAAGGTCGGAGCGATGGATTTTATTCATTCCTACAGATTTCCCCATGTCGTCTCTGATGCTCCTTCCGAAGACATACACGCTTTAATTGAAGAATGGAGAAGGCTGGCAGACGATTATAATGCTTTTCTGCAGCCATTTGACGAAAAGGACATTAAATCGAGCGAAAAGGGCTACGACAAACCATTTCCTTTATTCAAATTAAATACAGACCAAACGATTCAGCATTTAAAAATTCGCGCAAAGGGCATGTTGTGGGTACAGCAGCTGTTTCAAACGATCCGTTACCGGCTTCCTGAACACCCCGTCTCTTATGATGACCGTGTATTCGAGATTTGTGATTATGTAGAAAAACGCTTGGATAAGCCGCCATCACTTGAAGATCTTGCCACCTATGTATCGCTTAGCAAGGAGCAGCTGCGGACGCTGTTTCAAACGACTTATGGTTTGTCTCCCATGAAATACGTTCGCCATGCCCGACTCCAGCGGGCTAGAGATTTGCTAATGCTGACCTCCTACCCGATTAAAGATATTGCAAGTCAAATAGGCTTTGAAGACCAGCACCATTTCTCCCGGGCTTTTCAGCAATCTGAGGGCATGTCGCCAATGGCGTATAGACGCCGACTGCTGCAACATGGTATCAAGCACGAGTAAGCTTGCGTATCCGTGATCCGTAGATAAGAAATCATATAAAAAGAGGGATATCGATTAATGAGTGATGAAATGAATCATCAGCCTGACAAGTCTTGTTGTGCAGCAAGACGCCAAGACAGCAGCACAGCTCCATTATCTTCATCTACTTGCTTCCATAAACCGCTGAGAGCAAGCAAACCCTCCGAAAATCCGCCTCAGCCTTCTATGATATTATTGCCAGGTGGCACTTTTCAGATGGGAACTGACGATTTAGAAGGGTTTCCCAGCGACGGGGAAGGACCAGTTCGCGAGGTTGAGCTATCTCCGTTTTATATAGATGCCTATGCGGTCAGCAACCGGGAATTCAAACAATTTGTTGATGATACTGGCTACGCAACCGAATCCGAGCAATATGGCTGGTCTTACGTATTCCATCTTTTTGTTTCAGAGGCATGTGCGCGGACGGTTACCCGATCTGTTCAACGCACACCTTGGTGGTGGGTCGTGGAGGGCGCCGACTGGAAGCATCCGGATGGGCCGGATTCCAGCATTGAAGACCGGATGGATCATCCTGTCGTACAGGTTTCCTTTAACGATGCCTTAGCCTATTGCAAATGGTCGGGGAAACGGCTCCCAACGGAGGCGGAGTGGGAGTATGCTGCTCGTGGCGGACTGGATCAAAAGCGTTATCCTTGGGGAGATGATTTGAAGCCCGACGGACAATATCGCTGCAACATCTGGCAGGGGAAATTTCCGACATTGAATACTAACATGGATGGGTATGCAGGGACTGCGCCTGTAGATGCCTATTTGCCGAATGGATATGGCCTGTACAATGTTGTCGGAAATGTATGGGAGTTCTGCGCTGACTGGTTTAGTGTTGATTATCACCAATCAGCTTCGCTCCTAAACCCTCAAGGGCCTCCAAGAGGACAAAGCAAGGTGATGAAGGGCGGCTCCTACCTGTGCCATCGCTCCTACTGCAATCGTTATCGGGTTGCCGCCCGCAGCTCCAATACGCCCGACAGCGCTTCCGGCAATATGGGATTCCGCTGCGCAAGAGATGCCTGATTGCACATCAATCACTTCTGGTTTTCCTCTACAAAAAAGCTCTCCTGCTTAAAGTCGGCTTTTGTGAAGCCTGACCTCATGCAGGAGAGCTTTTTTATTAATGGCATTCATTTTGATATAGAAGCGTACAGATTTGAATTTGCTTATTCTGTCGTCTGACCGACAAGCTTGCCGCGCAGCTTGCTGCCTGCATCCGTATCCGACGCTGCATCCGGATTTGCCGGCTGTGGCGTTGCATTCGAGGTGCGGAGCGGAATTTCTTTCAGGAAGAAGGTCAGAATAACCGCGCCCACCAAAATGAGCGTACCTGCCAGAAACACGGTAGAAAGCGACGAAGCGAGCGCCTCGCGAAGCATTTCAACCATTTTAGTAAATAACGGTTGAAGGTCGGCTGGCAAGCTTTGATGCAGCTTTTCCAGCTCCGGCTGGTTCGTCAGCATTTGCGGATTGGCAAATACGGCAAACTCTTGGGCTACTTTCGGATCAAGCTTGCTTAGGTCAACCGCTTCCCCAGACTGGGCAAGCTCCGTCAGATTATTTTTCAAGCTGGTTGAAAGCACGGTGCCCATTACAGCAATACCGATGGTACCGCCCATATTACGGAACAGCTGCATTGCCGCCGTAACGGCGCCAAGCTCCTTGAATGGAACCGCATTTTGAATGGCCAGCGAGAATACCGGCATCCCAAGGCCGAGGCCCAGGCCGAAAACAGTCATCGCCAGAACCGCCATCCACACGCTGTTCATGAACACCATCATCACCATGCCTGCCACCATGAGCGGCATGCCGATTAAGGCGAATTTTTTGTATTTGCCCGATTTGCTGATCAATTGGCCGCCAATCGCGCTCGTAATGACCATACCAATCGACATGGGCATCGTTACATATCCGGCATAGGTTGGCGAAATCGCCAGCACGCCTTGCACGAAGAAGCTGAGGTAAATCAAAGCGCCCATCATCCCGAAGTTCATCAGGAAGCCAATCACATTAGAGAGCGTTACAATTCCATTTTTGAAAAAATGAAGCGGAAGCACAGGGCTTTTCGCCTTGGATTCAACGGCTACAAAAATGATCGCTGATACGATCGTTACTGCGAATAAACCAATGGTTTGGGCAGAGCCCCAAGCATATTTCGTACCTGCCCATGTAAAAGCAAGCAGCAATGGCACAAGCGTAGTTGTCAGAAACAGCGAGCCCAAGTAGTCAATCGACTCGGATTGCTTGCGTTCCGTCTTCGGAAACAGCATCAAAATCATAATGAAGGCGATAATGCCGATCGGCAGGAAAATCCAGAACACCCAGTGCCACGCCATGTGGTCAACGATATAACCGCCGAAGGTTGGGCCAAGAACGCTGGAAAAACCAAAAACGGCTGTCATAATTCCGGTCCATTTGCCGCGTTCCCTTGGCGGGAATAAGTCGCCTACTGCGGTAAAGGCTGTTGCCATAATAATACCCGCGCCCACACCTTGTATCGCACGATAGAAAATCATTTGATAAACGTCAGTCGACGTCCCTGCAAGAAAAGCGCCGATGATAAAAAATAAAATACCAGCCAATATAAATGGCTTACGTCCGTAAATATCCGACAGCTTGCCGACAAGAACGGTCGCAATGGTTGAAGTGAGCATGTAGATCGAAATCGACCATGTATACAGCTCCATACCGTGCAGCTCCGCAATAATTCTTGGCATCGCCGTACTGACGATGGTTTGGTTGATCGCTGCAAAAAACATAGCGAACATAATTGCCACCATAATGGTCAGCTTTCTTTTTTGTGATAAATGTTCCATAAATAAAATCTCTTCCTCTCATCCGGTGTGAATTAAGTATGAAATTGAACGCTTAGCTTTTTGAAAATCCGTTTTAAATGCGCGATGTCCTCTGGATCCAAACAGTCCAACATCATGCTCAGCGTCTCTTTTTGATCATCCGATATTTGGTCGAGTGTAGCTTTCCCTTTATCGGTAATATCGATGTATACGACACGGCGGTCTTCCTCATCCCGAACCCGATCAATGTTGCCGTCAGCAGACAGCTTATCAGCCAATCCCGTTATGGCGGCAGCGGAAATGCACATTTTCTCCGCCAGATCGGACACTCTTTGCTGACCACCCTGCTTGAGCCAATAAAGCAGCTTGAACTGGGACAACGACATATTCCCTTGCATCCGCTTGTTCCACTCTGTATTTGCATTTCTCATGATCAATTTGAACATAGTGGAGAGCTCGACGACGTCTTCCCTGCTTGGCATGTATTCACTCCTTTCTTGATTGCTTTCATCGTAATTGCTTTCCTCGAACAATCATTCCAGCGCTTAGCCATAAAGCGCAATTAATAAATATTTCATCACTAAACTATTTATCACTATAAATCTTTTCAGGAAATTAGTCAATGCTTTAGCCCATTCGATTTTGGGTCGGCTGGGAATTACTTGGGCAAAATCAAAAAGAGCCGAAATCTGCAAAACAGATCTCGGCTCTTACTTTTTCAACTATGATAGCAGTCGTTTATAATTGCTGTATTCTACAGCTCAGCCAACAGCTTAGTCAAAGCTTTATAGCTAACCTCAATGCTTTCCAGCTCGCCCTTGTTTGTTGCGTCCTGCTCTACAATGATGTATTTAGTGCTTGTATGCTTTTGGGTCGCCCGCAAAATGCCCGCAATATCAATCGTGCCTTCTCCAATTTCGGTGAATGCATCCGGGCTGCCAATCGACATGAACGTTCCCATCGTCACAGGCTCATTTTCATCAAGCGTTTCAAAAAGGTTAACCGGGTTAACGCTCGCCGGCAAATCCTTCTGA
Organism: Paenibacillus sp. JT22N7; assembly: GCF_059383875.1. Taxonomy (NCBI): domain Bacteria; kingdom Bacillati; phylum Bacillota; class Bacilli; order Caryophanales; family Paenibacillaceae; genus Paenibacillus; species Paenibacillus sp. JT22N7. The sequence goes on along the minus strand of NZ_JBXENY010000002.1, from coordinate 106,082 downwards.
TGAATAAATTCGCAGCGGCTGCCCAGCTTCTCGATATAGCTTACAGCATCAACGCCGCCGCGAAGCGCCCAGTAGGTATCAAGCTCGAAACCGACATTTTCAGGAGAAGTATGCTCCAAAATAATATCGAGCGCATAGCTTCCATTAAACTTCTGGAACTCATGGAAATGGTTATGATAAAGCAGGCTGATGCCCTGCTCGCGCATTTGGCTGCCATAGCGGTTCAGCTTCTCGCTGAAGGCAAGGACATCCTCGTAATTGGTGAAAAATGAAATCGGAATAATCGCTTTCGTACTGCCCAGCTCTTGATTGAAGGCAATGACATCAGCGATTTGCGCATCGTCCGAGACGAAAATGTGCGTGGCAATCACATTCAAGCCTGCTTGATCTACCATTTGCTTCAAATCAGCAGCCTTTAAGTCCCCCAGCTTAAACATATCCTGGCCTGTAAAATCGAGTGGGATTTCGATGTTTTTGTAGCCAATCTCCGCAATTTTATTTAAAGTGCCGGCGCGATCGCGTGCAAATTCGGTTTTGGCAGAAAACAGCTGCAATCCAATTTCCAATGTCATAAAGGTAATTCCCCTCTCGATGTGAAAATAAAAGCGTTTACACTCTTTTTATACCTTAAAGCTTGTACCTGCGTCAATGTTGGCTATTTTGCGCTGCTAAAGCTTATTCTAAATATACATATCTATCCATTTCAGCCTGCTCCATGGTATAATCGCAAAGTAATAGAATAGGCTTACAAGGGCGGCCCTTCTACCTCTCGATAGAAGGGAGGAATGCCTTGTGACAGTATTTGAAGCACTCATGCTTATGCTTACCTTTGGTACGCTTATCGTAGCGCTGCTGTCCAATAAACGCAAATAGACCGCCCTCTAGCAAAGGAATGCGGTCTATTCGTGTATCTCATTCATTGCGGAGCCTACCGCCCTTAAAAGCGGCTATTGCGCAGAGAGTCGTGTTGACGCACGGCTCTCTTTGCATTGTACGCATAATCTATAAGCATTATAACATGCTTCGTTGCCTAAAGTCATACAAAAAGTCGTTTAATTGTTGACTTAACTAGCCGTCATGCAATACAGAGGCAACCGCTTGCTTCCAGCCTTTGTACAAGCGGTCTCTCTCTTGCTGCTTCATCGCAGGCGCATACGAGCGATAAGCGTTCTCCTTAGTGCTCAATAGCTGAACCAGTTGCTCCTCATTCGCCCAAAAGCCTGCACTTACGCCGCCCATATAGGCAGAGCCCATTGCGGAAAGCTCCGCTACGCCGGATTTAGCGACGGTTTGCCCGAGCATATCCGCCTGGAACTGCATGAGCACGGCATTATCCGACGCTCCGCCATCGGCCCGCAAACCTTTCAGAGCGATGCCGGTCTCCGCCTGCATCAGCTCGGCCGCATCGCGCACCTGATAGGCGATGCTTTCCAGGGCGGCGCGCACAATATGCGCCTTGCCCGTTCCCCGGCTCATGCCGGTAATCGCCGCCCGGGCATGCGGCTTCCAATAGGGCGCGCCCAGCCCAACGAAGGCTGGGACTAGATAGACGCCATCATTGTCTGGCGTCTCCTCAAGCAGCTGCGCAAGCTCGCTAAACGAGCTGAACAGCCCCAGATTATCCCGCACCCAGCGCATGCTGTCGCCGGAGGTGCGAATGACCGCTTCCAGCGCATAGGTCATTTTGCCGCTGAGCCCCCAAGCAATGGCGAGCACCAGCCCATTGCTGGAAGCGACTGGCTTGCTCCCCACATTCATCAGCACCGACGTCCCGGTGCCGTAGGTTGCCTTCGCCATGCCGGGCTCCAAGCACAGCTGCCCATAAAGCGCAGCTTGCGAATCGCCAACGACGCCCGCTATCGCGACGGGCTCAGCGAATAAATCCGAGTCGTTCGTGTAACCGAACCGCTCATCCGAGCATTTCACCTCGGGCAGCAGCGCAGGTGGAAGGCCGAACAGCCCACATAATTCCGCATCCCACTCGAGCGTATGAATATTAAACAGCGACGTTCGGCTCGCATTCGTATAGTCGGTTGCATGCACGTCCCCGCCCGTCAGCTTCCATAGCAGCCAGCTGTCGATCGTACCGACGAGCAGCCTGCCTGCTGCGAGCAGCTCCTTGGCGCCGGCGGCATGCTCCAGCAGCCAGCCCCATTTTGCCGCCGAGAAATACGGATCAAGCAGCAGGCCTGTCTTCGCCTGTACAAGCGGCTCCAAGCCCTCTGCCTTTAGCGCATCGCAGCGCTCAGCAGTACGCTGGCACTGCCACACAATGGCGCGATGAACGGGCTCGCCCGTCTCCTTATCCCACATTACAGCGGTCTCCCGCTGATTCGTAATGGTAAGGGCCGCAAGCTCGCCCGCTGCTATGCCTGCCGCCTCCAGTGCTTCCTTCGCTGTCCGCTTCACCTGCTCATAAATTTCCAGCGGGTCATGCTCCACCCAGCCTGCTTGCGGATAATACTGCTTATGCTCCGCAGCACTGCGGGACACAACCTCGCCCGCGCGATTAATGACGAGCGCCTTCGTGCCGGACGTGCTTTGATCAATCGTCAGCAGATAGCTTTTGTCCATCGCCAAGGCCCTCTACTTTCTCAGCATGCCTAGAGCAACCGCTTTTATATTGCTGCTGCTAATGCCATAATGGTCAAACACTTCGGACGATTTCCCAGCTATCGCCGGCTCATCGGGAATGCCCAAAATCCGCATCGGTACCGGATGCTGCTGCACGACTACCTCGGCAACCGCTGCGCCCAGCCCGCCATGAATGCTGTGCTCCTCAACGGTAATGATGCCGCCCGTTTCCTGCGCAGCCCGCACAATGGCTTCCTCGTCAAGCGGCTTGATCGTATGCATGTTCAGCACACGTGCCGACACGCCTGCTTCCGCCAGCTCTGCCTGCGCATCCAAGGCGATGCGTACCGTCTCTCCCGTCGCAATGATCGTAATATCGCTGCCTTCACGCATCGTAACCGCTTTGCCAATGACAAATTCGTAGTCATCCGACTCGTAGCTGTCTTCGACCGGATTGCGGCCGATACGGACGTACACGCCGCCCTCATGTACGGCAAGCGCTTCGGTCATCCGCTTCGTCTCATGGCGATCCGCCGGCAATATAATCGCTAGCCCCGGAATCGCCCGTGCCACAGCGATATCCTGCACCGAATGGTGCGACATGCCGAGTGCGCCGTAGCTAATGCCGCCGCTAATGCCAACGAGCTTCACATTTGTGCCAGAATACGCGACATCGACTTTTATTTGTTCGATGCTGCGCATGCTCAGGAAGCAAGCCGGCGACGTCACGAATGGCTTTTTGCCGCTGTGGGCAAGGCCTGCTGAGATGCCGACAATATTTTGCTCCGCGATGCCGACCTCTACAAACTGCTCGGGATAAGCATTGGCGAAAGGCGCCATTGCCGCCGAGCCGCGCGAGTCGCTCGCCAGCACCATAATATCTTTGTCTTCCTGCGCCAGCGTCACCAGCGTCTCGCAAATGACTTGCCGATTCGGTATTTTATTCGCCATCGCTTATTGCACCTGCCCTTCCTGTGAGTAGCTGTTGATGACGGCTTCAAGCTCAGCTAGCGCCTTTGCCAGCTCCTCATCGTTAGGCACATGATGATGCCAATGCGGAACATTTTCAGCAAATGACACTCCTTTGCCCTTCACCGTATTCGCCATAACGAGCGTAGGTTTGCCAGCCACAGCCGGGGCAGACTCGAAAGCTTCTACAAGCGCGTCTATATCATTGCCATCGATGGAGACGACATGCCAGCCGAAAGCGGCCCATTTTTCCTCCAATGGCTCCAGTCCCATAACCTCTTCCGTCGAACCGCTAATTTGCAGCCGGTTGCGGTCGATAATGCCAACCAAATTGTCGAGCTTGTAATGAGCGCCAGCCATCGCCGCTTCCCAGACCGAGCCTTCCGCCTGCTCGCCGTCGCCCATTAGGCAAAATACGCGGCTCGCTCTCGCATCCTTCTTCGCAGCAAGCGCCATGCCTACCGATATCGCCAGCCCGTGCCCAAGCGCTCCCGTATTCATCTCAATGCCTGGCACTTTATTGTTCGGATGGCCGATGAGCCTTGTTCCAAACTGGCTAAACGTCGCAAGCTCCTCCTTCGGGAAAAAACCGCGGTCAGCCAAAATGCACCATAATGATTCGACAGAATGCCCTTTGCTTGCAATAAAACGGTCGCGCTCCTGCCATTTTGGACGGGCCGGATCAATCGTCATAATTTTATAATATAAGGCCGTTAAAATATCCGTATTGCTCAATGAACCGCCCGTATGTCCCGTCTTTGCGCCATGAATCATGCGCAGCAAATCCATCCGGATTTGTGCTGCTTTGCTTTTGAGCTCCTTGCTGCTCATGCTTGCGTTGCTCCCCATCGCTAGCCCTCCTCGTTGTTTTCCTCCGCGTTGCCTTCTATCCCGATTACAAGCCTGAGCCGCGCAGCCATGCCTGAATTTCCCGCTCTGTCGGATCAACCGCATCTGGCTTCAAGCCAGGAATATATTGGCACGCTTCATACAGCGCTGGAATCGCATTGGCGTGAATGCCGACGGAGTGGTGAACGTAAGGGCCTTTAACCAGCTTTTCTTCCCATAGCGGCCAATCGTTAACCTCGACCCATACATACGAACCGCGCGTATAAGGTCCCTGAATCCCGCGTGCTTTGCCCAAAAACAGCTGGTATTCGCCGTGGTCGCCGTCGAAGCGGGCAAGCGTCATGCCGCCGCCTTTAATCTCTCCTTCATGTGTTCCCGGCGCATGATCGTCAAACAGAAAATGCTTGCGCAGCTTTGGCTTGTTCTCGACAGACAAGGAAACCGGGAAGTTGCCGCAATGGAAAAGCAGCTCGCCATTGGCGTTTTCCGGGTGGCGCACAGTCAAATCCGCGAAGAAGGTTGGATGCTGATTCATCGTTGCAGCTTGCACCATGACTGACGTAATAGCGCCGTGAATATCTGTCTCACAGGTAACCGGAATTTGCTCATCGGTGAGGATTGCATTGGCTAGGCAAGGCATAATGCCCATCGCATCCTGAAGCGAAGACCAGCATTGGATTGCAATCGCTGTGCTGCCTGTCTGCACCGCATATTGCTTCATCGCTACCTTAAGCGCAGCAATACGGCGCACATCGGCTTCCGTCACTTCCGACCAGTCGAGCTTCGCTTTAATGTAGTCGATCGCTTGCGCCAGCTCGGAGCTATTGCCTTTCTCAATGCGCTGCGAAGCGCGCTGAATATCGACGAGCGTAATCGGATGAATTTCAATGCCGAACCGCTCAAGCAGCTCGCCTTCATTGCACATCATCGTCCAAAAGGAAGCAGGGCGCGGCCCGATTTGCAAAATTCTTAAAGAACGAAACTTACGGACCACATTGGCCGCGGCGATAAAGTTCGTGAACCCGCGCTCAAACACCGGATCATCGACCCTTGTGTTCGTTACATAGGTGAACGGCACGTTGAAGCGGCGCAGCACCTTGCCGGAAGCGAATAGTCCGCACTGCGTATCGCGCAGGCGCATGCCGTCCTCAAGCGGCGACTCATCGCGCGGGCCCCACAGCAGCACCGGCTTGCCGAGCGCCTTGCCTACGCGGGCAACGGTATCCTCCGTGCCGAAGTTGCAATGCGGGAAAAAAACCGCATCGACATTTTCACGCCGGAAATGCTCTGCAATCTCCTCCGCATTAATATGATCATCATAGAGCAGCCCCTCGCTGTTGAGACCCTCCAGATCGACAATGTCAATATCCATGCCGAAGCTTTCGATTTTTTCCTTAATGAGCACCTTATACCGAAACGCATCCTCTGCACTAAAAACAAACCGCCTTGTTGGCGCGTAGCCAAGCTTCAACTTTTTCACCGCTGACTCCCCCTTGTTGACTCATAATGAACGATTAGGCCAAGCTATTATCCATTCGTATTTGCACGCTGCATTCGAATCGCCATATATGGCCTGCCCGGCAGCTCAATGCGAAACGTTCCTTCATAAATACCAGCCTGCTTGGTCACCGTCATGTTCCACGTATCCAGCACTTCCACCTCATACGCGATGCCCGGCTTCATCGTAAAGTTCCGATAGCGCGGCTGATTGAAGCCGTAATAAAACAAATAATAAGTGTCGGCAATGCCAGCCGATGGTGCGTCCCACTCGGATCGCAATGGATTTAGGCCCTGCTCCGGCCCTTCCTCCTGCACTTTTTTCAGAAAGGCAATCCGCTCTGGGCTTGTGCCATGCAGCTTGCCGCCCTTCGACCACCACAAAATGTCCTCCGGGTGCAAATAAGTCTCTCCATGGCCGACATAGCCGCCGCGAACCGCACCTTCCCAGAAGCGGCGCACCATTTCTTCGCCCGAAATATTGCCCCAGCCCATATCGATATCGCCTTCATAGGCACATTCGTCAATGACAATCGGCTTATTCCAGTCCTTGCGCCACTGGTCGGTGTTCTCCGCTGTCCGGTACACATCCACTCGCTGAACGCTGCAATGCGTCACCCAAGGTCGGGTATAGTCATAAAAACCGAAGCAATTATGGATGGAAATGAGATGCCCGTATGGATCATTATCCGTAACGATCTGGGCAAAACGCTCCCAATCCGGCTCCTCCTTCGCCCACATCAGGTCATATTCATTGGCGAGCGACCACCAAACGTTGCGGTAAGCCGCTAAACGCGCTGTAATGTAGCGCAGGTAGCGGTCATCTGCCGCTTTCGACATTTCGGAGAAGCCCCAGCGATCATACGCATGGAACAAAATCAAATCCGCCTCGATGCCCAGCTTTCCTAAATCAGCGATCCGCTGTTCCAAATGGCGGAAATACGCCGGATTAAAGCGCGTGAAATCCCATTGCCCATCTGCCAAACGCTCATACGGATAAAGCGGCGGTTCATTATCATTAAATAGGTAGGCTTTGGGGAATACGCACATCCGCAGCTTGTTGAACGGCGTCTGCGCGAGCGTGGCGAGCGTCTGCTCCTCCAGCTCCTGCCCCTGATGCGTCCACGCATAGCAGGTAGTTCCTACAGGCAAATAACGGCTGCCGTCCTCGTAGGAAAAATGATACGTGTCCGCTACCCGCACCGGACCGTGGTTGCCGGTTTCGGCGCTGCGGCAGGCGAAGCTGCCGGCAATGCCGTTCATGGCGCGGACGCTGCTGCTCGTGCGGTAGCGCCACTCGCCTTCGGCATCGGGCATGAAGCGCACGCGATAGATGCCGTCTCCGTCGTAGAAGCCTTGTGCGGTCAGGCTTCTGTTTCCTTGGCTGAACACGGCGCTGAGAGTCGCGTCCGTGAAAGGGTTGCCATGAGCGGGGCCATGCAGCTCCAGCTCATAAACGGCCCAGCGCGCGACTTCGCTCTGCGCGAGCAGCTTCGCCGACCCCTCAGCCTCTAGCGGTGCCTCGTTCGGCAGCTGTGCTGCTGAAGCTTCCTTGCTCACCGTATCTAAAGCAGAAGCAGCCTCCTGCGCCGTTTCATCCTCAATTACGTATTCAATGCCAGCAAGCTCAGCCAGCACCTCCGCCACCCATTCCGGTGAGCGCATTAACGCTTGGTTTGAGGTTGCGAAGCGCGGCAGTGTGTTCATTTTTATAAAAGAAAGATATGGCGAATGCGCAAGCTCAGGAGCATGCTTCAGCAAAACCTTCCGTCCCTCGGGGCTCGCCCAAATGTATCCGATCTTCGTTTCCTCACTAAAAATCATCCTCGCATCCTCCTATTGGCTGCTGCTTCTAGCCTATTATAAGTTTAGCGAAACAAACTAAACTAAAACGAAACTTTTGATGGACTTTTCCTGCATTCATATTCCCAATTTAGCAGCAAAGCTGCGACTAGTCAATAAGTTTATATAAATAAAACGCTTTAATTTAGTGTGTTAACTAAATTATTTAGCTAAACCACGAATGTCCATTGCTTTTAATGCCCGCTGGATATACACTAAACTTACTAAACAAACGGCTTAAAGCTCGAAGGGAGAATCACTTATTGTGAAAATGGAAGACATCGCCGCCCTTGCCGGCGTTTCGAAATCAGCAGTTTCGCTTGCCTTCAGCGGCAAGCCGGGAATCGGACAAGAAACCCGCGAGCGCATTTTGCAGGTTGCCAAGGACAATGGCTATCTGCCTAAAACACGAGCCGCACAGCCGGAAGCCGCCAGCAAAACGCTGACCTTTCTCGTTTTAGCCAATTCTGGCATCGTACTGGAGCAATATTATCAGCAGCCTTTTTTCCGTGAGCTCATTCATTACATAGAGGTACGCTGCCGGGCCAAGGGCTATTCACTGCTGTTTACGTCAATTGACGTCAACGCTTTTTCCAGTGACAGCCATGCCTTGGCGGAGGATATCCGCAGCGATGGCGTCATTTTGCTCGGCACGAACCTCGATAGAGAGCAAATTGCCAGTTTGGCTGACCGCTTGCCCGCACAGCTCGTCGTGCTTGATACCTGCTTTGAGACGCTTCCCGTCCATTTCATTACGATCAACAATGTGATGGGCGGTTATCAGGCGGGTGAGCATCTATGCCAGCTTGGCCACGAGCATATCGGTTATTTGGCATCCAATGTGCGGATTAGCAATTTTGATGATCGGCGCAAAGGGTTTATGTCCGCATTAGAGGAGCGGGGACTGTCGATCGACGAGAAAGACATTTTTTCCGTCGCCCCGACGATAACCTCATTTCAGGAGGAGCTGAAAAATCAGCTCGCGGCCTATCAAGCGGCCGGACGCCAGCTGCCAACCGCCTTTTTCTGCGAATGCGACTACATCGCGATCAGCGCCATTAAGACGCTGACTGACCTTGGGTTCCGCGTTCCCGAGGACACCTCTGTCGTTGGCTTCGACAACATTTCTGAGGCGCGAATTGTTTCACCAGAGCTCACAACCGTTCATGTTGAAAAAGAACGCATGGCCCATCTTGCCGTCGATTTAGCCATTGAAGCCATCGAACAGGACCATGCGGTCAAAACTAAAATTGCCGTCGACACGCAATTTATCGTCCGCCATTCATCCAGCGCGCCATCCTATCGATGACGAATAGCCCTTCCAGGAACGCGTTAAGCGGAAGCCAGGAGGGCTATTTTTTTTATATTATTTTGCATATGCATGATTAAGCAGCGCTTGTTTAGATCAACTGAGGTGTGTATGCAAAACATAGTCTACCTAATGCTGCAAGCTTATAGCCTACTGAGGTCGATCTCATCTCACGATTCAATGGTGTGGAAACGCAGCCTACGATTGATGCTGAGCTCACGCAGTTCCGGTCGAAATGCTCAGACCTTTTTGCGAGGACTCAGGTTCCGCTATTCAGGCTTTTGACCCGATTTCAGGTTCTACGCGGACAGGAAATCCGTTATTGCCCTCATTTTCCCGTCAAAATGGCTATTTCAAGCGCATTAGCTGCTCCTGAGTCCGCAAACGGTGCCATACCCTGGATTCTGTTGAAATAGCGGCTGCTGTGTCCGCCAAGCCACTCCCTTACGCACGATTTAAATCCCTGAAACAAAAAGGACGAAGCTATCTTTCTGCACGTATGGTCATTGGTGAAAAGAACGAGCAATCTTTCGACACGTATGCTCGCACTGATGAAGAGAACGAAGCTATCTTGAAGTAAGTATGCCCGCTTTGATAAGGAGTAGCACTCCCGGTAACGGAAATACGTTTGGCGCTAAATTCGATCAGCAGTTGGCTTTCTTACGTTTGCATAGATGCCCTAGGTACAGCGACGATTTTGTTTGTACATATCAAGCTTTATTTGTACGTATAAGCCTTATTTATACGTATAAGCCTCAATATATAGCGCCGAGGCATAATCGCCTACCGCAATGCGATACGCAGACTCATCACCGTTCAGCACTCTGCCTCGAACCCACTCATTTTGCTCGAATGCTCCTTCCTCCACGCGGATCAAGCCGACCTTCGCGCGTTCGCCCTGTTTGGGTAGAAGCTCCACCGAAAAACCGATCCCCGCGAAAATAAAACGATCCTCGGACAGCTCAATGATGAGCCCGCCCGCTGGAGGCGTCCCTTCTGCCGGCCGTTTATAGGACAGCTTCACATCGTAGCGGGAAAAGGGAAGAATGCAGCCGCCATCGTTTTGCTGGAGAAAGCCGGTCATTTTTCCCGTGCCGCGATTTTGCTGAATTAGCCCGAGCATGCCGCCAAGCAGCTTGTAGCTTGCCGCAAGGTACGGGCCTGTTCCATTCACGACAAACCCGGAAAAATCAATATTCAGCGCCATCATAATGCTGAAATCTGGTCCGCCGCTTGCAGCTTCCTCAGGAAAAAAGCCTTCTATGCCGAACGGCGCAAAGCCTAGTGCATCGTGCTTGCCCATAGCGTAAAACACATTGGCAGCTGAGGAAACATCGCGCCGCGCTTCAGGGATGAACAGCGGATTGCCATCCTGCGTGTACTCTTGGCATACGTCCGCAAAGCTGGACAAATAAATATCCGGTGCGTATAGGCACAGGGTTGGTGCCGCAAGCTTCCACATTTTCATCACCTTGGCGACTGGCCCGCCGCTCGGATACGTGCCTGCCCGCCATGGATATTGCTCCAGCCATGCGTTGACGAACATCGGCAGCGGATATGACTCACTGCCTGCGCTCGCAATGCGTTCAACCGCAAGCGCGTAATGGTACGCCATGAACCATTCGCCTGCATCCGTTCCAAAAGCCCGCTCCCAGCTGCCCTGCACGCCATAACCCTCAGCTACCTGCGTAGGCACAGCCGCTTCAAATCCAGCGTTCGCCGCTGCTGAATAATCCCGTTCACTGCCTAGAAAGCCGATTTCATTTTCCACCTGAATCATGATTACGGTGTGGGTTCCCTCATCAAACGCTTTAAGAAACGCCATCAGACGCTTGAAAGCTGCCGCATCAGCCGTTACCGCCGCTTCGCACAGCGGAGAAATCGTATCCGAAGGCGAGCCATCGGCATAACAGGCACGGAAATACGTCGCATAATCCCGTTTCACCCAGCTCGGCACATAGCTGGACTTGCCATTTTTCCATAAGCCGAACCAAAGGAGCACTAAACGAATATTTTCCGCACGAGCCTGCTCAATTAACCCCTCAACGAGCGAAAAATCAAACGTGCCCTGCTCTGGCTCGATTAATTCCCAATAGACCGGGGCAATAATCGTATTTAAATTCAGCTTGCGAACTTCTGGCCACACTTTCTCCTGCATATAGGCAAGATTTGAAGCGCTGGAATTATGAATTTCCCCGCCAAGCGCAAGGTAAGGCTCACCATTTACGTACAAAGTGGATGTTCCATTCTCGCTCACTAAATGAGGGATTTGCTCCATAGTGTCTAGCTCCTTTCGGTTTAACCATCTAAGTATAGAACGCGGCGAAAAAGGAGCCTTACTCCATCGTTTTCACCACGCTTCGGTTTACTGCTCTACAAATTTCGCTGCTGCCTTGGCCCTTAGTCCTTACCCCTTCGGCGCTACAAGCAGCTGTACGGGCCCAATCAGGCCACCGGGCTCCTGCTGCATAAAACGCGAGAAGAAATCCTTCTGCTGCTTGCCCAGCGTATTAGTCACTTCAATGACAAGCCGGTTCGTTCCCGGCTTAATGGCCATTCCAGCTGCAAAGCGATAAGGCGGGGCAATCGCCGTACCCAGCTTCACGCCATTCACCGCTGCCTCCGCCGTTTCAAACGCCGCACCCAAATCCAAGTACAACGGCTCGCCCTCGCCATCCCAATCGAATGCAAGCTCATAACGGATCGTTCCGGTGAAATCCGGCAGCCGTTGCGGGCCGTTGATATTTTCCAGCTCGCTCAGCTTCCCATAGCTTTCAAATACCGGATATTGAAATGAGCCGGAGGTTGAAACCGTCCATTCGCCATACAACTCTATCGGCACACATGCTGTATAATTGGGCAGCGTCTGCACCGTCGCTTGCGGCAGCTCTTCGCCAGACAGCACGATCAAAGTCTCGTAAGCACTCAGCCTAATTCTCAGGCGGTTCACACCATCTATATGTTCCACATTCGCATCGCTCAGTTGATTGTCAAAGGCGTTATAAACCATCATCCGCGCAGAAGTTTGAAAGCTGACAACCGTATCCACAACCTCATAAGGATGCTCGTTGAAAAAGAAATAAACATCGCTGTCCTGATGTCCATAATGGTAATAACGCAAGTACGGCGCGGCATCCGCCGTCTCAATATCGTACAAACCTTCATCGCGCAGCGTCGCCGCAAGCTCTGCAAGCGGAACAATTGCTGCGTGTTCCAGCGCTTTCAGGCGCTTAAGCTCCGCCGCTTCTCCGCCTCCCTCAATGGTGCGGGCAGGCAGCCCATCTACAAACAGCAGCTTCAGCCCTGCTTCAGCCAGCGCTGCCAGCTGCTCCACGAGCACTGCCGGCAGCGCTTCAGCATAAGGCACGATGAGGCATTGATACGCCTCATTTCCCACAAGCAGCTCGCCGCCGCTCACCATGGCAGCTCCTGCTGCCAGAACATCAAACGGAATGACATCGCAATCGATTTGCGCCTGCATCAGTGCCTTAATCGGCTTCTGAATCAGCATCGCCTCAGCGCCTGACCACTCCGCATCCGCATGGTATAGCACCGCCGCCGTCGCATAATGGCGTCCTCCGTTCAGCAAATGGCTGATGCGGTTCGTATAATCGTTCAGCTGGCGATAATAGCGATATTGCGGATTTTCGCCGCGTGCATACAGATGCGGCGGGCAGTCGGCATCCGGGAACTCTTTTTGCGAAAAAGCATGGGGTACGAAATAGTTAATGCCGCGAACGAGCATATGGTCGGTCAGCCATTTCATCAGCTTGAGGCCTTCGCTCCAGCCGTAGGCGCCGAATACTTCGCACATCGCCCGGCCCTTTTTCTTCGGATCGATATGCGCCAGTGACGAGCCAAGCTTCGCAAGGGCATAATGGAAAAACTCGCTGTCCGTTTCCCCGGCGATCCATGTAAACGGCACCTCGTCAAAACCCGGCATAATTTGATGCAGCACAACGTCAATGCCCGCCATATCCTGGCCCCACATCGAGCGGAAGAAATGTCCCGGCCCGCAGCCGAGCCGCGCATGCACATTGTTGTCTTCAATGATATGACCGATATATTCGACGCCGCGCTCGCGGCACCAGTCGCCCAGCTTGCCGCTGAAGTGCTCGGCATACAGCTTGCTGACCGTATTCATGAACGTATAGCGCAGCGCCTCCGTCTGCTCGCCGCCCTCGTACCAAAGCAGCGGCAGCAGCGCCGCAGCAGGCTGCCCGAACTCGGCGGACAGCAGCTCCAGCATGTCGTGGCGCCACGGCAGGACGATACCCTTTTTGCCTAATCGGGAATTGAAGTCAAACGTCGTTTTATCGTTGTAGAAGCCCGGCTCATCAGAGAAAAAACCTGCCAGCGTCTTGCCGAAATCATCCCGATACCGCTCGTAATAGCCCTCATAAATCGCGTCGATTAACACCTGCGTAGACTCCGGCACAATCGGATTAATATAGTTCCGCTTCGCTTCCTCCGCACCTTCCGCCGTCTCAATCAGGACGAAAATGCGCCAGAAGCCTTCGGGAATATCCCAGTAAAGCACGCTATTTTGCACGCTGGACGTCAGCTCGATAAATCCGCTAAGCTGCTCAGCGCCAGTAACGCCTAGTTTCCCTCCACGCTTAACCGCCACAACCGCGACCAGCTTATCGCCCGGCTGGAGCAGCGTATTGAGCAGGAAGGAGGCTTGTGGAGCCGGGCCGACAGCGTCGATATGCCGCTCCGCCAAATACGTTCTGCGCAGCTCAGCCGGAGCTTCCTTCAGCTTGCCTGCTGCATGTCCGGTCGGAAAATGATCGTCATCGAAAAACCACACCTTCATGCCGCGGCTGCGCGCCTCGTCCATAATAATATCGATATCCCGCCACCAGCCGGGACCAAGCATATCTGGATGCGGGCGCGATTCCACGATGACCGCCTTAATGCCTGAAGCATATATTCGCTCCATTTCCTCGCGGATCTGCCCTTCCTCCTCGCCGCGCTGCCACAGAAGAGGCATAATGTAGTTTTCTTCCTCTCCTGCAAGCACATGCCGTAAACGTTCCGCCATCGCCGTCGTCCCCCTATCCTTTTACCGCCCCGATTGTAATGCCTTTAACAAAATATTTTTGGAAAAAAGGATACGCGATAAGGATTGGAATAACGCCAACTACTGCAATCGCCATCCGCACGGTGCCGCTTGGCATTTTGGCCATGCTTTGACCTGCATTGGAGCCAAGGCCGCTGTTCGACAGAAATTGAATGTCCGTCAGTATCCGGTTCAAAATGTTCTGAATGCTGAACAGCTTCGGATCTGTTAAATAAACGAGCCCGTTGAACCAGTCATTCCAATAGCCAATCGTCTGGAACAGGCCAATCGTTGCCAAAATCGGCAGCGACAGCGGCAGCACGATCGAACGGAACGTTCTGAATTCAGTTGCCCCGTCAATGTAAGCCGATTCCAAAATCGGGACAGGAATGGACGTAATGAAAAACGTGCGCATGAGCATAACGTTAAAGCCATTCATCAGGAGGCCCGGAATAATGAGCGCCCAGATCGTATTTTTAATATCGAGATATTGGGTGTAAATGAGGTAAGTCGGCACAAGCCCGCCGTTAAACAGCATCGTGAAAAAGACGAAAAACGCCAGTGGGTTGCGCAGCGGAATATCTCTTCTCGACAGCGGGTAAGCCAGCATAGATGTAATAATTAAGCTGACCGATGTACCTAGAACGGTAACCAGTATCGTAATGCCATAAGCCCGCAGCAGCTCCTGCGATTGATCAAGCAAATAACGGTAAGCCGTCAAGCTGAATTGTTCTGGAAAAAAGGAATAGCCATTGCTGATAATTGCCTGCTCATCGGTGAAAGAAGATATAACCAGCAAGGCGAAGGGCAGCAGGCAGGCAATCGATACGGCCATCATAAACAGGTTCGCTGACCACTGCCATAATTTATTTTCATGCGTCATGTCATTCACTCCTTAGAATAATGCGTTGTCTTTGTTGATTTTGCGTACAATGTAGTTGGCTAGCAGAACCAGAAGGAATCCGACCAACGATTGATACAAGCCTGCCGCAGAGGACATCCCGATATCACCGAGCTGCATTAAGCCGCGATACACGTAAGTGTCAATAACGTTTGTCGTATCGCTGAGGGCGCCTGCGTCCATCGGAACTTGATAAAACAAGCCGAAGTCGGAATAAAAAATCCGGCCGATTGCAAGCAGCGTCATCATCGTAATCACTGGCGAAATGAGCGGCAGCGTAATCGATTTAATTTGCTGCCATTTGGATGCGCCATCGAGCGTTGCCGCTTCATAATATTCCTGATCGATTCCAATAATCGCCGCCAAATAAACGACGCAGTAGAAGCCCACGCTTTTCCACACATGCACAATGGTTAAAATATAGGGCCAGTATTGCGCCTCGCTGTACCAGGAAATAGCGTCGAGTCCCAGAAACGGCAGAACCGTCTTGTTCATAAAGCCCGTTTCAATGCTAAGCACCGCATAAACCAAATAGCTGACAATAACCATGGATATGAGAAAGGGCAGCAGCACGACGCTTTGATAAAAGCGGGCCATAATTTTACTGCGAATCTCATTGAGCAAAATCGCTATTCCTACCGCTATGACCAAATTCAAAATGATAAAGCCGCCGTTATACAAAATCGTGTTCCGCGTAATGATGTAGGCATCTGTCGTTTTGAACAAATATTCGAAGTTTTGCAGCCCGATCCATTCGCTGCCCCAAATCCCTTGTGCAAAATTGATGTTTTTGAAGGCGATAATGAGGCCGAACATCGGTGCATAATTGTTAATGATCAAATACGCCAGCCCCGGAAGCATCATCAGAAACAAAGGCAAATAGCGCTTGAACTGTTTCTTTTTCACGTTTGATTTGGCAACCTGCTTTGCCTGCTGGGGAGCTGCCGCTGCCACTGTCCCTTTATTTCCCGTCGTTTGTTCCATAGGTGAACCCCTTCTTTCTTCAGCATGAGCTTGTCGCTGTCTTATACTTTGATGATAGTGCATGCGCCCTTGCGCCCTCTACCGCTCAGACGACTTCTCATTTGCACTATTACGACGCTCCTGCTCCACCATTGAGAGCCTCGTGCCAGCCAAAAAAACAAATAGGCTGTTCCAAGGCCCATTTGCATGACCTTTGGAACAGCCTATTTGTTTTTAATAATAGAATCAGGATTGGGTATGAATCAAAATTTTAGCCTGCGCTTTGTCTTTGATGAGCAGCTCCAGACCTTCCTCAACGAGGTTGTCCAGCTTGATTTTTTTCGTAATGACCTTCTTCACATCAAGGCGGCCCGAAGAAACCATGGCGATGACCTCTGGGAAAATATGATGGTAGGCCAGTGACGTTTTAATCGATATCTCTTTCACCAAGATGCTGTTCACATCCAAAGTAACCGGGCTGGCATAACCGGCAATAATGAGCAGCTGCCCGCCTTTTTTGATGACCTCAAGAGCACTGGTAAATGTCGCTTGTGCGCCTGCTGCTTCAAAGGCCACATCGACGCCGTTCACATGCTGGGCCAATATTTCTGTCGTTGCATCTGCTTCCAAGCTGTTCACAACCGAGGTTGCGCCAACTTCAAGCGCTTTGCTTAAACGTTCCGGCGAAATATCTACAGCCATAATGCTCGCAGCTCCAGCCGCCTTCGCTGCCATAATCGTTAACAGCCCAATTGGGCCCGCCCCGTAAACGACGACCGAATCACCGATCTTCAACTGGCTCTCCTTAACGGCATGAACCGTTACGGCAGTTGGCTCCATCAATGCCCCTTCTTCAAGTGTTACATTATCTGGAAGCTTATGAGCTTTGCTGGCATTTGCGACTGCATATTGAGCAAATCCGCCGTCGTCCTGCAAGCCAAGGAAAGCAAACGGACTAGCCAGATTGTATTTGCCTCGCTGTACATAATAATCATCTTCGGCATACACAATCGGCTCTACAGCTACGCGGTCCCCAACAGCCAAATTGGTTACTCCTTCGCCAAGCTCGGTCACAACGCCCGCAAACTCATGGCCTAGCACAAGCGGAAGGCCGCGTCCTGTAACGGGATGAGGCTCGGCCGATACGCCAAACCCATGATGGTAGGCATGCAGGTCGCTTCCGCAAATCCCGGCCCATTCCACCTTTATTTTCACTTGGCCTGCCGCAGCTGCAGGCTCGTTCACATTTTCGATACGGACATCTTTAGCTCCATAAATAACAGCAGCTTTCATAAACAGCATCTCCTTTAGCAACAAAATGATAGCGCTTATATTGCCTTACCGCTATTGTACTCCTGTTGTTAAATTAAATATATTTAATTATACTTACATTTAATTAAGCAAAACTTATGTAAAGGAAGCGACCTATGAACCTTGAGCAGTTGATGTATGTCGTCGAACTAAGCAAATCCAAATCCTTATCCGAAGCAGCGGCGAATCTTCATATTTCCCAATCTGCCCTCAGCCAATCCCTCACTAGTCTTGAAAAAGAACTCGGGCTGAAGCTGTTCAAACGTGCCCGAACCGGAACCTTGCCTACTGCTGAGGGTGCAGCCATTATAAAAAAAGTGCATGAAGCAGCCAAAATAATCGAGGAAATCCGCCTCGAAGCCGCTAGCAATCTGAGCAGCCTAAGCGGCGAGCTTCGCTTGTCCACGATGCCCGCCCAAATGAAGACGATGGTTAAAGTGATCGCCTGGCTGAAAAAGGAGCATCCCGCTCTCCGCATCGAGGTAACGGAGGATGGCTCATTGAATACGCTTGGCAGCGTGCGGGAGGGGATGGCTGATCTCGGCATGATTGCCATGCGGGAAGACAAGCTGCCGATAGACGGTCTCTCGTTTCATTCACTGTGCAAGGGAAAAATGGTCGCACTCATTGGCGCCCAATCTCCGCTTGCCTCCCGAGCTACCATATCGCCGGAGGAATTGCGGCAATACCCATTCGTCCTGTACAAGGACGACCACGTCGACCAGTTCATCCATGATTTTACCAGGCAGCACGGGCCCGTGGAGGTGCTGTTTCGAACCGATTACGATGTCGCCATTCAAAGCGCTTTGCTGGAGGGGCTGGCCGTCTCGATCGGCCACGACTATTCCTTTAGGCAAAACGCCAACGAAACGATCCGGCAATTTGCGATGCTGGAAATTGAAGATTTTTTTCAGCAGCCTGTCCACTTTGGCTGGGTTCGGGCGCAAAACCGGCCGAATGCGCCGGTGATGGATTATTTTATCAATCGCTTTGAGCACGAATATACGTTCAAGTAGGCCACTGCCGTGGGAAACAAGCAGGCTGAAAAAAAGGCCTTACGCCTGGCCTGCCTCCTTGGCAGGCCAAACATAAGGTCACCCGTTCGCGATAGACACGGCCTCCTCGCTTATTTTCCGCGCTTCGCCTTGGTGCATTTCAGCTGGTAGGTTTTTCCGTAGGCTTTGCCATACCGGACGATACGGCGCAGCATGGACTTATCGGCAAGCAGCGAGAACGGGCAAACGGCCGGCACGGTATTCACCTCTAGAATCCATGGCTTTAGCTTCGCATCGATGGCAAAGTCGAGGCCCAGTTCCTTGATGCCGGGAGAAATGCCGCGCAGCAGCCGCGCTGTACGAAGGCCAAGCCGATCCATGCTTTTCAGCAATTTCCAGCGCCCTGCTGGCCCAGCATGTGACTTAAGCACTTGCACGGTCGAATAGATCGAGCCGCCTTGGCTGCCATTTGTTACAATTTTGCCCGGATGGGCCGCTCTGCCAAGCGTCCCGGTCGCTGCCCAGCCGCCCTGCGGTGCGCGCTGCACCATAAGCCGAATATCGAAACGGCGTCCTTTATGCTTTAGCAGGCGAATGCCCTTCTGCACCAAATATCGCTTCCCCTTCATTTCCTTATGAATCGAACGGTAAGCTGCCTCGTAAGTGGTGAAGGTCGATTTTTTCGAACCTAATTGATACGTGTACTTCGCCCCCAGCTTCTGCATCTTCATGACCCCGCGCCCCTGTGAGCCATGTGACGGCTTCACATAGACCATTCCGTATTGCTTCAGCATGCTGCGCAAGCTGTCCTTCGTCGCCAACTTTGTCCGCGGGATGTGCTTCTTCAGCATTAGATCCTTCCGCATCGCAATCGTTTTGCTCCACTTACCCCCAATAATTCCACCTTTAGTACGTACACTTTTGCTTCCCTTGCCACTATGGCTCCTTGCTCGCAAACCCTTCGCTAACTTTCTGTTCCTCGTCACTTTACCCCTCCATTCCAATTCTCTATTAGCATACGAACCTTTTCAAAAATGGTTGTAGGCCGCTGTCGGCATAGAACGAACCATCATGCTGCGGCTTCATATGCTTAATTAAGGCAGCCTGTCAGAATGTTTGTTCGATTCTAAGAATTTATAAGTTTCATCCTTATATCCGCTTAGAATTCTAGGGCAAAGCTCTTCGCTCGTCCCAGAAGGACGACAAAGTCGTTTTTGCTTCGATTCCCAATACGTGACCGCCAGCGGTCCATTAGTTAGGAGGCATATGCATAGATGGAGCCAAAACAGACGATTCAGCAGCAGCTTGCTCTTATTTGCCATTTTCATCCTTGGTATGGAGAGCTGCTTGCAGAGCGAGGCATTGATCCAAACGCCGCCATACTGCCAGAACTGCCGCTGATGACGGCAGACAGGTTGGAGGCGCATTATTTCACGCAGGAGCTGCGTACGGAACCCGGGCTCTCCGTGTACCGTACGTCGGGAACGTCCTCCGGCATACGCAAAGCGATTTATTATTCTCCGGAGGATGACGAGCAATATATCGCCAGCAAAGCGGCCTGCTTCCGGGAGTGGCTGGCAAGGGGCCCGGCAGTTGTCACAAGGGCGCTCGCCGATATGGGAACGGGACATGCGGCTAGCACCGCCATTACGATTTTTCAGCAGCTTGGCTTCCAAGCAGACTCGCTTTCCTTCGCCTTGCCGATAGAGGAGCATATCAAGCGCCTCGCCACTTTTCGCCCGCAGCTGCTGTATACGATGCCTTCCATTCTCGATGCCATCGCTGCCGCCGCACCAGATCCGAAGGCCTTCGGCATACAAAAAATCATTATTGTCGGCGAAATTGCGCCGCCAGCCTGGCAGGCCAATATCGCTGCACGGTTCGGCATCGGCGCGAGCGATATTCTCGACACCTACGGCTCCATAGAGATCGGCGCCATTGCTTCCTACTCTCACGAGCATAGCGTTTATGTGCTAGATGCTGGCATTCATGCCGAAGCGCTCCGCGCAGACGAAGTAGATCCACGCTTTGATACGCTCGATGACAATGAAACGGTGCTTGTGCTTACGTCATTTAAGCGTACCCTGTTTCCCGCCGTCCGTTATGTCACCTACGATGTGGTTAGGGATTTCGGCACTGTCACGATTGATGGACAGGTAAGGCAAACATTCAGCTGTATCTCGAAACGGATCGGAACCGATCTGAAGCACGGGGAAAAAATAAGCCTCTACGACATCGAAAGCGTCGTCCAGCAATTCGTCAATGACGCCGAGCTGCGCGTCCGGCTGCAGGGCAATAAACTGTCCATCCATATTCGCAGCAAAATTTTGGAAGATAGCATGCTTGCCGTTATACAGCAAGCCATTGAGCAAAAAATTGAAGCGATTGGCCAAATGATTCGGGGTCGCATGCTGTCCGGCATCGTGGTGACGCGGGCAGCGGAGGATGAGACGCTTGAGCGGGGAGCGGTCAAGTCGAAAAAACTTTATTTTTAGGAGGCGGTAATCGCCCATGAGAAAAGATTGGCTTTCTTGTATCGGTCAGACGCCGCTCGTCCAGCTGTCAAAGCTGTTTGCGAATGATCGCGGAATTACCGTGCATGCCAAGCTGGAAATGCTTAACCCGAATGGCAGCGCGAAGGACCGCTCCGCCGCTCGCATTATTGCTGCGGCCTTGGAGCAGGGCCGCATCGGGCCCGGCTCTGTCATCGTCGAATCCAGCTCGGGCAATATGGCAATCAGCCTCGCCGCGATCTGTTCCTATCTCGGAATGCGGTTTATTAGCGTCGTAGACCCTAGAACGACGCAGCAAAACATCCGCATTATGCGCGCTTATGGCGCCGACATTGAGCTCGTTGAGGAGCCAGACCCAGACACGGGCGAGTTTCTGCCTGCCAGGCTGAACCGCGTTCAGCAGCTGCTTGCCGACATTCCGGGCAGCTACTGGCCGAATCAATACAACAATGAGCATAATTATTTGTCGCATTATGAGGGCACCATGCAGGAAATTGTCCAGGCGCTGGGCCGGGTTGATTATGTCGTTGGCGGCGTCAGCACCTGCGGCACCATGCTCGGGTGCGCGCTGTATGCCCGCGACCATAAGCTGGATACGAAAATTGTGGCGGTCGATGCGGCGGGCAGCGTTATTTTTGGCGGTGTCAGCGGGAGCAGATTGTTTCCGGGCCTCGGAGCCGGTATCGTTCCTCCGTTCGGGCAAAGCCGATTTATGGACTATGCGATAAAAGTGAACGATGCCGATATAGTTGCTGGCTGCCAGATGCTGGTGAAGCAGGAGGCGATTTTGGCCGGGCCATCGTCCGGCGCCGTTATTTTTGCCCTTCAATCGATGATGCATGAGCTGCCAGATGGCTCTGTTTGCACCGTTATTTTACATGATCGCGGCGAACGCTATATGGATACGGTCTACAATGATGATTGGGTTCAGCAGCAATTCCACCATGAGGAAGGGGAACGAGCTTGATTTACCTTGGGGAAAAACATATCCGTGCCGTTGGACTCCATTGGCAGGAGCTGGCGGATCAGATTGAAGATGCGGTGCATGTAATGGATAGCGGCGATTATGCCCAGCCGGTAAAGCCATATTTGCGATACGGCGGCCATGCGGCAAACCGAATCATTGCCATGCCCGCCTATGTCGGTGGCAGCATGCGTACAGCCGGCATAAAGTGGATTGCCAGCTTTCCTGGCAACCTTCATGCCGGACTGCCCAGAGCGCACAGCCTGCTGGTGCTGAATGATGCAGACACGGGCAAGCCGTATGCGATTGTCCATGCACCGCTGCCGAGCGCAGCAAGGACAGCTGCCGTTAGCGCTGTGCTGCTTCGCCAATATTTGCGTGCGCGCAGCGCGCAGCAGCCAAGCAAGCCGCATCGCATAACGCTCGGCATTATCGGCTTCGGCCCAGTCGGCCAGCTGCATTACGACATGTGCGGGCAGCTGTTCGGCGAAACAATCGATGAAGCTTATGTTTATGACATTCGCGGAGTTGAGCTGGACGATATCAACCTTGCCGCAACTACTGCTGCCGATGTTGTCAGCACTGCTGTCACCGATGCCGCCGCTGGTAAGAAAGTCGGACTACGTGGACGAACGAAGGTGGCAGGCAGCTGGCAAGAGCTATACAGCCGCTGCAACGTCATTATTACTTGTACGGTAAGCGACAAGCGCTACATTGATCTTCCGCCCCTTCCAGGCAGCCTGCTGCTGGACGTTTCGCTGCGCGACTACACCGCGGCAGCCTTGAGCAGCGTAAACGCCATCATCGTCGATGATTGGGATGAGGTATGCCGGGAAAACACCGACATTGAGATGCTCCATAAGGAGCGGGGGCTGGAGAAAGAAGGTACCCGCTCGCTCGCCGATGTCGTATGCCGCAGCGCGCTTGCTGGATTCGATCCGGCTGAGCCCGTTCTATTTTGCCCGATGGGAATGGCCGTCTTTGATATTGCAACAGCGAACTATTGGGTGCAAAAGGCTCGGGAGCTCGGCATTGGTCTGGAAATCGAAGCGTAATCGGTAAAATACAAGCAACCGCCAACCCTCACGAGGAGGATTGGCGGTTGCTGTGTTTGTGCCAGATTGCTTTGCCTATTTTATTTCGCTGCCGCCCATGCATCAAGCTGCTTCTGTTTTTCGGCTACGATTTTGTCGATGCCTGCTGCTTTCAGCTTGGAGATAAATTCTGGCAGTGTTTTGTCCGGATCAAGCGTACCTGTTTCCAGACCCAGCTTGTATTGATTCAGAACATTCGTTACCGAAGCAAACTCGGTTTTTACCGACGCGGAATCGAAGGTAAAGCCTAGTGCCTTGGATTTTGTTGCGTTTTTGTTAAATTCATCTGTTTCTTTCCAAATATCCGGGTTGTCCCCTTCAAAAGAATAGGACATGAACTGGTTGCCGAATAACCAGCCTGTATTCGGGTTGTAGCCACTGTTGTTGGCATCTACGCCATCTGCATATTTAATAACGTTCTCTTGATCGGTTTTCACATAATGCTTGCCTTCAATGCCCCAGTCCATCAAGTTAATAATATCTTTGTCGCTGTACATCAGGTTCAAGAACTTCATGGATGCTTCAGGATTCGTCGCATTACGCGGAATGCCCCACATAATGTTAGTTACCGTTTCTGTTTTGGAAACTGGAGCCGTAATTTCACCCTTCACAATTGTCGTACCCACAATGCGCGATTCCTGCATTTCGATGCCAGGCTTCAGGTTAGCCACATAAGCAGCGGTACGTCCCGCTTTAATCAAATCCGCGATGCCTTCTTTGTTCGTCGCCGCATCCTTCAAAATATAACCGGCTTGATACCAGCCGCGAATACGCTTGAGCAGCTCCGCATATTCTGGCGTCTCAAAGTAGTTGACTACTTTTAAATCATCCTGCCCGTTGTTAATCAGAACGCCAAAGCCGTCACCTAATTTATCAAGCTTGAGCAGGTAGTCAGCAATCGATTGCCCAGCCGCTCCCGGAGAGATAGCCGCCATGCTCGGCTCGTTCTCTTTCAGCGTTTTCATCATTCCTTCCAACGCGTCAAGAGAGTTGATCTTGGAGGCGTCGATGCCGTATTTATCAGCAAGATCCTTCCGGACCAGCACGCCATAATTGACCGCCAAATCACGAATCGAAGGCACAGCATAAATTTTGCCGCCAATGCTGCTTGCTTTAATAAAATCTTCGCCTACTGCCGATTTAATGCCTTGTCCATACTGCTCTAGCAGATCGTCAATCGGAAGCAGCTGGCCCTTCGCTACTTGCGGCGCATAACCAAACGTCGCGCTGCTGCCCGTTACGATCAGATCCAGCTTCTCGTTGCTCGTAAGCATGAGATTCATTTGCTGGTTCCAAGCGCCGATACCGATTGGGAGAAGCTTCACCGTTGCATTGATTTTCTCTTTAGTCAGCTTGTTCAGCTCATCTTGAACCGCCTGCAGGTCAGTAGGCGTATTGCCGAACGTCACATACGCAACGGTAAGCTCTGCTGCCGCATCTGTTTTGCCGCCCGAATTGGTTGCTCCTGCTGTGCCTGTGCCCGCTTCTCCATTGCTGCCTTTGTTGCCGCCGCCGCATGCGCTCAGCACCATGCCCAGCACGAGGACCAAGCTAATCATTGTTGTTATCCTTCTCATTCGTAATTCCCCCGATGCTTTATAGTATCGAGATTCGGCTCGTCTCTAACGAGTGAATCTATCCTCATTGTAGAGAATCCCCATACCCGCTACTGCCCCGCAGACGACTTTTTGGTAAGCGTTTTCCGACCATTTCAACGGCCCTGCTGCTCGAGCTCATAGTTTTGCCTGAATTCCAGCGGATTGACGCCTGCGTACTTCTTAAACATCCTTGAAAAATGCGAGAAGTTCGCATAGCCTACGTGAACCGCTATCGCGCTGACCGGCATATCCGTCTGCATCAGCAGCTCCTTCGCTACAAGCAGACGCTCATTGAGCAAATAATCGGAAATGGACAAGCCTGTTTTCTTTTTGAAAATACGCGTTAAGTAGTCTGGGTTCAAAAACACATGATTCGCCAGCTCCTCGCGCGTAATTTCCTTGTTCTGATTCAGCTTAATATAAGCAATGACCCGCTCGACTACCGTCTGAGTCTCTTCAACAGACTTCGCATAATCCGCCGCTTTGGTCACAATATGATCGATCCAGGCATACATGTCCGTCACCGAACGGCTCGCCCGGCCCGACAGCTCAATAGACTCATCATCGCCAAACAATTGATGGGCCCCAATACCCTTCAACTGGAGCATATAATACATCATTTGCAGAAAATCCTGATGAAACGTATGCAGCCGCTTCGCATCAAGCGTTCCCAGCCGAATGCACTCCTTAAGATGAGCGTCTATTGCCGCGAGCAGCTTGTCCTTGGAGCCTTCCTTCAGCAGCACGGCCCACAGGCTTAAATCGGGCAGCTTCATCTCTGGCGTCAGGCTTGATCTGCCGCTAGTATGCAAAACGATATTGCTAAGCGCAACATTGTTCTGATCGAGGCCGGCTAGCCGCCTTGCCATCGCCGACAGCTGGTAGCTAGGCACGGGCTCGCCAATGTAGCAGGAAAGATCGCAATAGAAATAGGCATTGCAAGCCGAAATAAACAAGGAGCAGGCGTCTCGCAAAGCCGCAAGCTCCGGCTCGTTATTGATCTCCATCGGCAGCAGCGCAACGAGCTTGTCTTTTTCCCATTGCACCAAATGCCCGCTAGCGCCATGGTTCAAAATCGTCTCCTCCGCCGCATTGCGCAGGGCGATTTCCATAATTTTTTCATCGCGTACCGACAGCTTTTTGCGCCAGCGCTGAACCGAGATCAGAATCGGCAAATGCCGCAAATGCTCCATATAGGGCAAATAACGCTCAGTTGCCGCCTCTTTAATCGAGATTTCATAAGCTGGAATCGTCTGGTTCAAAATGTCCAGCCAAAACCGCTCCGTCATAATCGGCTGCTGCTTAAACCAATATTGCCCGTATTCGCTGAACTGGGCGAGCTCGCTGTCCTTATTGATTTTGTCGGTCGCTTTGACAATAACCTTCTCCAGCTCCGCATAGGGAATCGGCTTGAGAATATAATCAAGGCTGCCGAGCTTCATCGCCTGCTTCGCGAATTCAAAATCGGCGTGGCAGGTCAGAAACACCGACTCCGTCTTCGGGTATTTCTCACGCACCCACCCCAGCAGCTCCAATCCGCTGCCCTGCGGCATTTCAATATCGCACAGCATTAGATCGATGGCCTGCTGATCGAATATTTCCTTCGCTTGGCGGATATTATAGGCGGTATACACTTCGCTCACTTGAAGCTTGTCCCAATCGATGGCCGATTCAATCGCCTTGACCGCATGCACTTCATCATCGACAATGAGTACCGAATACATGTAAACTCCCCCTTCGCTAGCTATGCTCCGCTTCCGCATTCATCGGCAGGATGATTTCAACAATCGCCCCTCCACCGTGAGCGTTGGCGAATGATATTTGCCCCCGGCCTTCATAGAGCAGCCGCAGCCGTTCGCAAATGTTCCAAATGCCGACCTGACCGCCTTGTTCCCTCATTAATTTTCTTCCTTCCTGAAGCTCCTTCAATACCTCTTCCTCGAAGCCTTTGCCGGTGTCCTGCACGACAATTCGCATTTTGGGTTCATCGGTCGTATCCAGAAGCTCGATGCGAATATGAATATGCACCGCTTCATCCAGCGTTACGGCATATTTTACGGCATTTTCAACAAGGGACTGAATAATGAGCGGCGGCAGGCTGGCATTCATCATATAATCAGGCGCCTCGATGCTGCTTGTCAGGCTGTCCGGATAACGCAGCTCCTGAATGCGGACATAGTTGCTTACATGATCCAGCTCCTGCTTCAAGGAAACGAAGCTGAGATTGCTGCGAAACATATAGCGGAAATAGCCTACCAAACACAGCGTCAGCTCTTGAATCAGCTCATAATTGCGCACCTGGGCAAGGCTGTACATCATATTCAGAGAATTCATGAAAAAATGGGGATTGATTTGCAGCTGCAAATGCTGCAATTCCGCCTTTTGCTTGCTCAGCTGCTCCTCGTATACATCAATACGCAGCTGCTGAATATCCGCCATCATCGTATTGAATGTTTCGTTAACTAGCTTGAATTCCTCGGCGCTTGGAGCGGCCTTGATTCGGACGTCCAGATTGCCTTCACGTATCCGCTTCATCGCCGCCAAAATCCGGTTCAGCGGGATCAATATTTCCCGGCGCAGCATAAGCAGTCCAAGCGGTAAAATGATCAGCGAGCCCAGCGCGACAAAGGTGATCAGACTCCGCAAATAAGGGAGATTTTCAAGTATTTTTTCATCTGGTATAACCGCAACTAGATTAAAATCCCCTCGAAGCGAAGGGGAGCCTACGACAAGAAACCGGGTTTTATCCCCGGTCATATAATAATCAGCCAAGCTATGATTGAGCTCAATACCATGTTCCTGAAACAGACTGGACGTCGTTAGCGGGATTCCATCGCTCGTCGTCAGCAGCGACTGTCCCTTTTCACCCAGATCAATCAATCCCAGCGCGCCAATTAATCGATTGGCATTTACCCAGGCACCAATATAGCTGCCGCCCGATTCCACGATATGATAAATATAATATTGATTATTCAACTGCGTAATTTTCCAATGAGCGGTATTCAGCAAGCTTCCGTTGCTGTTCTTGTCGAGCATCACCTGGTTCAAAAACCCCCGCATTCTTTCCCGTTCTCCGAAGGGCCTGCCTACTTGCGGACTAAGCATTAATTCCTTCTCCTGATCCGAATAGACGAAAAAAGCATCCATGCTTTTATAAATCGCCAGCGCTTGCGACAGCTTGTTGGACAGGCTGATTTTCGCCATATAATATTCATCCGGCTGCCTTGTCGTGCCCATTACGAGCAAATCCGGATCAACAGCGGCGATGCTGTTCACATATTGATCAACATCCTCGAGGCTCTGGTCAATCTGATCCATATACAAGGTCATCATATTCCGGTTCGAGTTGGCCACCTGATTGCGCACGACATCAATCGAATAAAAGCTGTTATACAGCAGCAATACGATGAGCGGCAATGTAAATAGTAAAACGCTGGTAATCAATCTCGTTCGGATCGAGCTCCACGATAAAATTTTCAATCGACTGTTCATCCACAAGCCCCCCGTTCTCCGCGACTATATAGATAATGAGCCAAAATTTCAATGCCATTATCATGAAACTTAGCACGCTCTAGGAAGGATGATCAATCTTTATCGGGAAATTTGTTGAAACCTTTGTCGAAAATCGCTCCCAGCTGCCATACGCTTCCTGCTATGCCTCTATTTCATATTTGAACCAGTCGAAGTACGCTGGCGCTGTACTGTTTTCTCCATTTCCCGTTGCATAAAGTCCGGCATACACCCCTGTAAAGCCGCCAGCTACCTCTTTGGATAACATGGCACATTCTCCCGTTCCTAATACATGCGTCTGCCCATCCGGTACTGAGTAGGTAAACGTATAACGGGTTTCATTTGCTGCAATGCCGAGCTCGATAAGAGTGTCGTTGTAATCCGCCGAATGCTCAATTTTCCAAAGGCTTCCGATCCGGCGGCGCAAAATCACCTGATTTTTGCCCTCCAGCCGGGCGAGTGCAATTTCATAATGGTAGCGCTCATTCATGAGCACCGTCATTCCCGCTTCCTCTCCGTCCTGCTGCGGCTGAAATGCCATTAAAGTCGACCATTTTGCCTTAAAATGCTGCTGCCTCCGGCCAACAAATGCAGGCGACTCCGTATCGTCCAGCGTATAGGCGCTGCCGTGCAGCGCCAGCCAGCCCGGACGCTCCGCAAGCGACCAGCTTGACTCGCTCGGATTCCGCAAAAAATTCCAACTGAGCGCGAGCTGCGGTTGATTGAAATGATCCAGCTCCTGCCACGCTTCCCGCTCGCTGAGCGGCAATGACGGCGCCTCCAGCTCTAATGCCGCCCGGCCATGGTTGCCAATGATCGGCCAGCCGTCCGCAGTCCAAGTCACTGGCGCGCCAAACGTTTCGCGGCCCAAATGATGCGCCGCCGGGTAGCCTATCGGGCGGATGCCAAGAAACACCGCCCACCATTGCTGCTCGGAAATTTGGATAAGCTCGGCATGTCCGGTCGCCTGTATCGGGTTATCCGTGCTGCGCTGCGTCAAAATCGGATTATGCGGGCAGCTTTCAAACGGTCCAAACGGCTCCTTGCTCCTCGCCGCAGTGACCATATGCCCGTATTCGGTACCGCCTTCGGCAATGATGAGGTAGTACCACGCGCCGATTCGGTAAAGATGCGGCCCTTCAGGAAAGGAACCGCCTGTTCCTTCCCAGATCGGCTTCCGCTCGCTAAGCAGATGGCCCGACTGCAAATCCAGCTC
Organism: Paenibacillus sp. JT22N7; assembly: GCF_059383875.1. Classification (NCBI taxonomy): domain Bacteria; kingdom Bacillati; phylum Bacillota; class Bacilli; order Caryophanales; family Paenibacillaceae; genus Paenibacillus; species Paenibacillus sp. JT22N7. Next base: position 76,912 of record NZ_JBXENY010000002.1, on the reverse strand, counting down.
TGCCTGGTAAATGCCCGGAAGCTCACCGCCAAACATGACGCTCGTTCCGGTAATATAGACTTTCCCATCCGTATCGAAGAGCAGCGACGGATCGATACCCGGCCAATCCTCAAGCCATACCGGCTCCGACCAAGGGCCCTCAGGGCTGTCCGCCCATACGTAAAAATTTTTGACTACCGATACATTCGTCGTAATCATATAGAAGCGCCCATTGTGATGCCTTAGTGTCGGCGCAAAAATCCCTCTGGAGCTTGGGCTTCCGTGCAGGGGTACTTGGCTTTCTCTCGTCAGGCAGTGCCCGATTTGCCGCCAGTTGACCAAATCCGTACTATGAAAAATCGGAACGCCTGGAAAATATTCAAACGAGCTCGTCACCAAGTAATAATCGTCCCCGACACGGCACACGCTCGGATCAGGATAAAAACCGCTTAATATAGGATTAGAAAATAGCATATTCAGTTCCTCCTCTGGAAGGGCAGTGACCAAGCTCGCGGTTATTCACCAGGCTGCTCATCTGTTTTTCTTCATTGTAGTCTGGCCTTCCCTCGATGTGCCGCCGCTTGGACGACCTATCACTGCCAGTTTCACGACTTTTTTATCGGCTTAAGTGTCCTGAAGCTGCTATTCCACGCCAAAAAGCCTCCCATCCCCGCATGCTAATGCGGTTCAGGAAGGCTTGGGACTTCGGCTATTAAAATCTATAATTCATTTTACCCTTCCAGCCATACCGTCTTATCGGAGACGGATGTCCGTTTCGCTTCCAATGGCTGCATATCGGGATATCCGAGATAAATAAGGGCAACAAACTGCTCCTCCGCATCAAGGCCAAATGTGTCCTTCATCAGCGGATGGTACATGGGCTCGCCTGAGCGCCAGATGGCGCCCAGTCCATTGGCATGGGCCGCGAGCAGCAGGTTTTGCACAGCGGCATGCGCGGCCGCCAGCTCTTCCGCATAGACAGCGCGCGGGTCCTCTGCCGGCGAGCATACGACGCCAATGACGACAGGCGCCCGGTAGGCTTTAGAGCGCTCCTTCGCCAGGCGGTCCTCAAGAGCGGTACCTATGCCGGTCTCCAGTGAAGCCAGCGCAACGCGCGCGTAGCCTTCGCCCAGCTTGGCGCGGCCCTCTCCTGTCATGACGATAAATTTCCATGGCTGCGTATTATGGTGGCTCGGCGCCCAGCTAGCCGCCTCCAGCAGCTTTTCAATGAGACGGCGATCAATCGGGTCCTGTTTGACCCTTCCGATTGTACGTCTTCCCCGTATAGCCTCTTCCACTTGCATGTCCATTCCCCCATTCATCAAATTAAGCTTTCAACCAGGCCGCATACTCGCCATAGCCCTCTGCCTCTAGTTGATCCTTTGGAATAAAACGCAGAGCTGCGGAATTAATGCAATAGCGCAAGCCATTTGGTCCAGGGCCATCATTAAAAACATGCCCCAGATGCGAATCAGCCGCCTTGCTGCGGACCTCCGTACGGATCATAAAATGGCTAATATCGCGGTGCTCCGTTACTTTCGATTCCTGAATCGGCTTCGTAAAGCTTGGCCAGCCGCAGCTTGAATCAAACTTGTCGCGCGAGCTGAACAGCGGCTCTCCCGACACGATATCCACATAGATGCCTTCTTCTTTATGATCCCAATATTCGCCGGTAAATGCCCGCTCCGTGCCGCTGTTTTGCGTCACTTCGAACTGAATAGGCGTCAGTCGCTCTTTCAGCTCTCCCAGACTCTTCTTATATTGCCAATGGTTTGCGAGGAAATCCTCACGTCCAGAGCCTTTGCGGTAAGATTTGTAGCGCTGCGGATTTGAACGGTAGAAGCCCTGATGATAATCTTCCGCCAAATAAAAAGGCTGCGCCGGTTCAATCGGCGTTACGACAGGCTTATCGAATCGGCCGCTTGCATCAAGCGCCTTCTTCGAGGCTTCCGCCTTCTCCCGTTGTTCCTCGCTATAATAAAAGATGCCGGGACGGTACGAGTTGCCGCGATCCGCGAACTGGCCAGCCAGATCGGTCGGATCGATCTGCTGCCAAAAAACATCAAGCAGCTTCTCATAGGGGAAAATCGCCGGATCAAATGTAATTTGCACCGCTTCAGTATGGCCTGTCGTCTCCGAGCAGACTTGTTCATAGGTTGGATTCGGCACATGACCGCCTGTATAGCCCGATACTACCTCGATAATGCCGGGCATCTCCTCGAATGGAGAAACCATGCACCAGAAACAGCCTCCGGCGAATATCGCCTTTTCATAGGATGGTGACTCATTCTGGGTTTCATTAAACTCAACTGACATGTCTATACAGCCTCCTTTACAGGCTTGCTGCAGCCGCTGCTGCTATACAATCGCCTGACCCTTATTATACCTCAACTGCCAGCCTCCGCAAAAGGACAACAAGACCTGCGCCCTATTCTTTGTTACAATGTAGTGACACGCGCAACAAAATGGCTTTTTTTCCGTCCAATACTATAGCCATATAAGTCAGGTTACGATTGCAGTTCGTTCAGCCTCGTTGCAGCACACAATATGACTTTCAAAATGAGGTGAACGTTAAAATATGAGCAACTTGCAAGAAGCTGAGCTCTCCAGCCACCATGAGCCGCTGCGGCGGCGCAAACGGAGCAATCGCGCTTTTTTCGTATTCGTTATCGTCTGGATCATTCTCATTTCCGGCGGCATTATGGGCGCCAAATGGTACAGCGACAAAATCCAGCGCGACGTCGCAGCTGATCTGGAGCGCCAGACGTCCGCGCAAATCGCTGCGATGCAGCAGGACTACACGCAGCGGATGGACAAGCTGGAAGCTTCCTATAAGGAAGAGCTGGCCCAGCTCGATGCCAAGGTGGATGCCTTGAATGAGCTGTTGACCTTTACGAAGGATAATGCCGATTCCAAGACCGACAACAGCAACAAGCTGTACACCCAGCTTAATGAAGTGAAGAAGAAGCTGAACGAACTGCAAAAAAATCTGGATGTGTTGAAATGAATGTATCCGTAAAAGCACTCAATAGGACGATGCTGCTCGCGTGTACCCCTTTTCTCGGCATGCTGCTTTGGCTGCTGCTGTCGGAGGTGGCCGTTGAGCTGTCCACCACTGCTTTTCCCGTTCACGAGGCTGAAGCGCAGCGGCAAGAGCCCGCAGCCTTCACCTCGAAGACAGCGGCGGGACTGGAGCAGGCTCGTACAACAGCCGAGCAGACGGGAAAGCTGATTAAGAAGGAAATTACGCTGTATAACCGGACCAATGCGGAAATGAAGCAAATCGCCAGCACCGCAGCTGCCCAAGCCCGCATACCGCTTGAAATTTACGACCAGCTCATTACGAGCAAGCTTGGAGCACCGTCGGCTACCGTTAATACGGACAAGCTTCGCGCCCAGCTCTTCCAAATCAAGACGCAAAACTTTCAAAGCTACGCGGTGAAAATCGAGCTGAAATCAGACGATGCGATGAAAATGTCGCTCGGCGGAGACAAGTATGGCGGCGCGGAGACGACGCTCGCAGCGGTGAAGCGCCTTGGCGCGTATATCGGCATCAATGCCGGAGGCTTCGCAGACGCTCAGGGCGTTCGCTACCCGCTAAGCACGACGATGATTGACGGCGAATATGTGAATGGCTTTGAACCATCGTTTGCCGATTTATTTTTTGTCGGCTTGAACGAGGATAACGAGCTCGTCGGCGGTAAGTTCACGAGCAAGGCGCAGCTCGATAGCCAGCACATGAAGTTTGGCGCTTCGTTCGTGCCTGTTCTGCTGCAAAATGGTGCCGCCATGCCGATTCCCGATAAGTGGAAAAATAGCCCGAAGCGCGCACCTCGCACGGTCATCGCGAACTACAAGGACAATCAGCTGCTACTTCTCGTCGCCGATGGCTATAACGAGAATGGCAGCTCCGGCGCGACGCTGGAAGAACTGCAAATTTTACTTAAGCGCTACGGCGCCGTTAATGGCTTTAATCTCGATGGCGGCGGCTCCTCGTCGCTGATCTGGAACGGCAGCGTCATTAATAGCCCTTCCGATCGCCAGCTCCGCAAGCTGCCAACGAGCTTCCTGTTTTTCAAGTAATGGCTTGTACGAATTTCTTTATCCTTATTAAACGTAAAAAAAGCGTTCAACCCTGCTGCATGAGCGGGTTGAACGCTTTTTGTTGTTTATTCGCCGCCCATGAATACGTAGCGCCCGATGACGAGCACGGCGAGTATCCACATGAGCCAGTGAATATGGTATTTTTCCTTTGCTTTGCCTGACAGGTTGGCAACCGAGGCCAATACAACGTACGATACGATACCGAACGAAATGCCGTTCGCAATATTGTACGTAAATGGCATCAAGGCGAGCGTCAAAAATGACGGAATCGCATAAACCATATCCGAAAAATCAATTTCCTTGATCGACTGCATCATCAGCACGCCGACAATAATGAGAGCCGCATTCGTAGCTGCTGGAGGCACAAGTGCAACGAGCGGCGAGAGGAACACAGCCAGCAGGAAGCAGATACCTGTCGTAACCGAGGTGAGGCCTGTACGTCCGCCCTGAGCGATACCGGAGGAGCTTTCCACAAACGCTGTCACTGTGCTCGTTCCGAGCATTGCGCCGCCGCTAACGCCGATAGCATCGACGAACATCGCTTTGCCGATGCGCTTCTTGCCTTCCACCGGATCTTTCATGTAGCCAGCGCGGTTCGCCGTGCCGACAAGCGTTCCGAAGGTATCGAACAGCTCGACGAACGTAAACGTCAGAATGACGGTCACGAGGCCAACTTCCAATACACCAGGGAAATCAAAGTGGAATAAATTCATTTTTGAAAAATCAGGCACCCATGTTTGTCCGCTCAGTTTCTCGCTGACGTTCACCTGACCGATAACAATCGCAATGGCCGTCGTGAGCAGAATCCCCCACAAAATCGCCCCAGGAATGCGAAGCACCATCATAATCCCGATAATGAATAGCGCCACAACCGTGAGTGCTACCGTACCATTGTGCAGGCTGCCAAGGTGAATAACCGTCTCCGAGCCCGATACGTCGGTATAAGCGCCCTGCTTAATATCCGTGAAGCTGGATACGGCAATCGTCATAATGCCGCTGCCCTTCAGGCCGATAATCGCAATAAACAAGCCGATACCGACAGTAATCGCATGCTTAAGGCTGTCTGGTACGGCTGTAATCAGCATTTGCCTGATTTGAGTCACGGTCAATATAATAAAAATAATACCCGAAATAAAAACCGCTGTAAGTCCCATCGCGATGGAAATCGGTTTTCCAGTCGCCTGTGAAGAAATAACCGTAGCTGCAAAATACGCATTAAGCCCCATTCCGGGCGCGAGAGCTACGGGGAAATTAACGAACAGCCCCATGGCAATCGTGAAAATACCTGCTGACAGTGCCGTGGCCAAAAATACGGCTCCCCAGTCAAATCCGGCTGGTGTGAGCACAATCGGATTTACAGCCAGTATGTACGCCATGGTCATGAAGGTCGTCAGTCCTGCCATAATCTCTGTACGAATGTTCGTACCATGCTCTTTCAAGCGAAAAAATCGTTCCATCGCTATTCACTAGCCTCCCCAAGTCAAATTATACTGCGCACTGATGCATCTATTTTTAGAAACTCATTTTAATCAATTGCTTCCTTGTTTGTCAATGATTTAAAACGAACATTTACAATAAGTGCTCTTTAATCATTCGGGTTTCATTGCGAATTTTCTGATAACGACCTTAATTCCGTCCCTTTAATCGCAACCTTCCGAAAATGAAAGCGTTTGAAGAAAATGCGGCTAACGGCAAAAAATGCCCCTTCGGATAAGATGTCCGAAAGGGCATTTTTTTATCTATTTCCGTTATTATCGGCCTTCGCCTTGAGGTCTTCCGCCTCCACCGCCGCCGCCGAAGCCGCCTCCGCTGCTGGCAGTCGTTACTCCGGATTCATTCAGCCAAGTTACACTGCTTGAGACTTCGAAATCGGTCACTTTCGTTCCGCCTGTATAGGCACCATCCGTATACATGCCATCTGTATTACTGCCGGTCGAGCTTCCACCTGTGTAGAGAGTGTAGGAACCGCCTTGCGCAAGCTCCGGTGAGCTAATGACTACAGCTTGATAGTTTTTCGATGGTGCAAAGGTCATAATCGTGTTGCCGTCGCTATCTTGAAGATGGACTAGCGTACCTGCCTGCTGAGCTTGGGAGAACGTCATCGCGATTGTGGCTTGACTGGAATCATCAGCTGTGGCCTGAAGCATGCCTGAGCTTCCTGCTGCCACAAGCGTTCCTCCGCTAATGTCAAAGCTGCCGTCGTAATCCAATGAACCATTGCCGTTGCCCGTTGGTCCATTCACAATAACCGTGCCGCCCGTCATCGTAATCGAGCCGTTCGAGTCCAGTCCATCGCCTGCTGCATCCACAGTCACATATCCACCGCTAATGGTAAGCAGGTTGCTGGAGGATGCGCTGAACTGATCTGCTCGGCCTCCTGCCGCCTCGCTCGTCTCATCACTGCCGCCTGCTACATTGATGCCGTCATCGGAAGCAACGACATGCGTCTCGCCGCCGGAGATCGTAATGTTTGCTCCTTCAATGCCTTCGTAACTTTTCGTGATGTTAATGCTGCCTCCGGCAATCGTTGTCAGTGCGTCAGCATGGATGCCGTCATCACCAGTCGCGATTTCCATTTCGCCGCCTGTTACCGTCACATTGCTGTTGCTGTGCAAGGCATCATCTGCGGAATCAACCGTAAAGGTACCGCCGTTGACCGTCATATCTCCGCCTGCCTTCAGCCCTTTAGCACTCGTTGATTCGGTTTCTGTCGTTTCCGTAGTTGCTGTCGCCGCTGCGCCTTGGGATGTGCCGGTTGCTGAAGTGGCATTCATACCGCCTCTTTGCATGCCCATGCCGCCTGGTCCTTCCTCCTGCTTCACTTCACCGTTCACGCTGCCTCCCCCTGTTACCAGATTGAAGGTGCCGCCATCCACAATCAGCGCCGTTTCAGCTTGAATGCCGTCATTGCCCGCTTCAATGGTGAACGTTCCACCTGCAATGGCGATAAATCCACGGCCCTCATCGGTGTCATTGGTCGATTTAATGCCGTCTCCTTCGGCTTTAATCGTTACCGTGCCCTCCTCAATAGCAACCATATCCTTACCGACAATACCGTCATCCGCAGCCGTAATATCGATGGTTCCAGATACGATTTTCAAATCGTCTTTGCTTGTAATTCCATCATTGTAGCTTGCGACTACCGTCAGCTTGCCTGTGCCATTAATCGTCAGATCCGCTTTGCTGAAAATAGCTGCGCTTGGCTCATCCGTAGCAGCATCCGCGAATACGTAGGTTTCACCATCGGAGATCGTGTTTTCCGTACCTTCTTGCAGCGTAATGACTACATTGCCCGCTTCCTTGATGTAGATTCCAGCGCTGTCGTTATCATGAATGTTAGCTCCATTAAGCACGAGATGAACGTCCCCATCATCCTGTACATCCACGACAACTTGCCCGTCGCTCAGCGTTCCGCTTAGAACGTAGGTGCCGGCTGCCGAAATCGTTACGGTGCTGCCCGAAGCTTTTGCACCTGAGCCGGTAACCGCTGCGCTTGTTCCGTTCAGCTTAATGGCCGTCGACGTCTCGGCACTCCAATCCACCGCCTTGTCCGCCTCATCGAACGTTACTACATCCGATACGGCAACGCTTGCTGGCGCGGCAGCAGTGGTCTCGCCGCTTTGTGAACTCGCCGCAGCTGCTGCGGTAGTGGCTGTTGTAGTAACCGCTGATGTTGTTGCTGCTTGCGATGAAGTACTGCAGGCCGATAATACGACCGAGCAAATGAGCAAAACACCTAGCATCTCGCGAAATTTATTCTTTTTCATATGAATCATCCTCTCGGGTTTGGTTTGCTTAAAAATCATACGTGGTAGGGCTCATCGTTAATGAAATGTCCAGATTGCCGTTTCTGCAGCGAATCGCATCGAGGAATTCCTTTTGATTCGTCTGCTCATCAATGGTCACGGTGTAAACCAGCTCGTATAAGCTGCCTAGCTCAGTCGTTCGAATCTTGCTAAGCGCGTAACCTACTTTGAATTGGGCAAAAACTTCAGCAAATGCTTCTTCATACCCCAGATTTTCCGGGATTGTTACTTTCAGCACTTTTTGCAGCGTCTTTCTTACGCCAAACTTAACGCGGTTAAGGATAACCATGAGTACACAGAGGATAATCGTGAACAATATCGCGTAACCGAACGAGCCAACTCCGCAGGCAAGCCCTGCTGCCATGGTGAACAATACAAAGGTGATATCTTTAGGATCGCCCGGCGCGCTTCTGAACCGGATAATCGAGAACGCTCCTGCAAGGCTGAACGCTCTAGCGATATTGCTGCCGATAAGCAAAATGATAATGGCCACGATGACGGGCAGCAGCACCATTGTCAGTGTAAAGCTTTGCGAGTAGCCATTCGGGTTCGTTTTCATATAGGTGTAGCTGATCATTCCGCCAAGAACAAGGGATAACAAAATCGTGATAACGGCTGAGCTAAAGGTCAAATCCGTTGTCGTGAGCGTTGTGGAAAAAAGAGAATCAAGCATAAAGGACACTCTCCATTTCTAGCTTGCTGTTTTTCAGCATTTTTTTGTATTCATTGCCGTATTTCGAAAAGCTTGTGCGATACATCTGATGCTCGGACAGCATTCTCGACAGCCACATTGGGATCGTCTTCTCTGCCTTCACTTCCATGAGCCATTGTCCAGGGGCCAGCAGCGGTTCGCCATAATTGCCGCTCTCAAGCCTCAGATCATATCGCCGGCAATTTATATTCGTATCGAAGGTAATGCGGAGGTCGCGATTCTCTTTGCTGAACAGCGCCTTGCGGTCATAGCCCAGATACACTTTAGGCTGCAATTCATATTGCTGAAGAAAATATGTAATTTCCTGCAGCACCTGCTTGTTCATGTACCCCTGCAGCTCTGGCTGAAGTCCCGTACGGACAAATTCATAGGCTTCGTTCAGCTTCAGTCCCGTTCTTCTTTTGTTAACGAGCCCGAACACCTTTTTCTTAATTTCCAGATAAACCTTCGCATCCTCCTTAGGAGTGCCGTAAGCTCGGAGGCGAAGCTTTTCCTTATACTTCGGCTTGGACAGGCTGTTGCGAATCAAGGCATCATGCTCAGTGTCATAATACAAGTTGGTGATGGAGTAAAATTCATGCTGCTTGTTGTAATCATCCAGTTCCATGTATTCCAGCAGTTGAAGGTAAAAATTGCGGTAGGCAACACTATCGAGCAAATATTTGTTCTCGTATCGATTGAAAACCTCAATGGCCATATCGTTCAAATCCTCTCTATTTGGTCTCGCATGTTATTCGCTTGGCGATCTGGTTCGTTGTTTGCGCCCTGTTCTCGCTTGCTATATTCGTATCTTAGTCCCCAAACCTTTAACGAAACTTAAATGAATTTACAAAATTTTAATTTTAAAAAAAGTGGTGCGAATGGGGCTTCACTTCATGAAAAGATCGGCTTCCGATCGCCATTCCCCTTTCCGCTGCAAACATTAAGGTTGACTAAAGGTAATCCTGATATAATGGCCTTATTAAAAATATAGGAAAGGATATCATTTCGTTATCCTATCTCTATATTTCTCGGAATGAAACGCGCCGAGCCGCCAAGGACGGCGACAGCCGTTTCACCTTCATACACAACCTATATATAAAGGATGACTGGCCATGAGAATTTTAATTGTAGAAGATGAGCTTCATTTAGCTGAAGCTTTAAGCCAAATATTAAAGAAGCATAATTACTCCGTTGATGCGGTCCATGATGGCGTTTCTGGGCTCGATTATGCGCGGAGCGGCATTTATGATTTGCTGCTGCTTGATATTATGATGCCTGAAATGGACGGAATCAGCGTATTGACGCAGCTCCGTAAAGAGGGCGTATCCACCCCCGTCATTCTGCTGACCGCAAAAGGAGAAATTACCGATATGGTGGCTGGACTTGATCATGGGGCGGATGACTATATCGCCAAGCCTTTTTCATCCGAGGAGCTGCTTGCCCGAATACGGGCTGCACTAAGACGAAAAGGCGAGGTGCTGCCGGAGGATGCCTTAAAGTTCGGGGATATCGAATTAAACACGTCGAATTTGAAGCTTTCCGTTAAAGATAAAGAAATAAAGCTCAATTTAAAGGAAAGTGCTCTACTCGAGCTGCTGATCGTCAGGAAGCAGGCGATTACCTCCAAGGAGTTGATTATTGAGAAGCTTTGGGGCTTTGATTCAGAAGCGGAGCACAACAATGTGGAGGTTTATATCTCTTTTTTACGGAAAAAGTTTACATTCCTGCATTCGTCCGTACGCATTAACACGATTCGAAACGTAGGGTATGTATTAGAGGTGACTGCCTAATGTTCACGAAGCTCAGAAATCGGTTCCTGATCGTGAATTTGGTCATCATTTCGGTAGTCATGTTGATCGCCTTCGCTTCCATTTACGTCATTACGTACCGGAATGTGCAGGCAGATATTAATGATGAGATTCACCGTGTAGCCGATTTTTATCAGAAGCCCTCAGGCGGTTCTGATGCTTCCCCCTCCGGCAGACACAAGGGCGAATCTCCTTCTGCACCTCTAGATAACGGGGCAATAGATAAAGGTTCTATGGATAATGGGGATTCACGTCCTGAGCGTTCAGTTGCTTTTTCGCTGAAAACAGATGCCGAGTGGAACATTACAAGCACGACCTCTCCATTCGAAATGGACAGTGAATTTTATGCAGCTGCGGTGCAGGAGGCTTCGACGGTCACTAAAAATACCGGACAGTTCAGCTTGGATGGGAGCCACTGGGCTTTTCTTAAGCAGCAGACGAATGAAGGTTATAATCTGGTTTTCCTTGACGTCACTGCCCAGCAAGATATTTTGACCAATTTAATTTATACGTTTTCTGTCGTTGGGCTCGCGATGCTGATCATCTTGTTTTTCACCAGCCGTTTCTTCGCCAATCAGTCGATCAGACCCGTGAGAGAAGCGTTCGATAAACAAAAGCAATTTATTGCCGATGCTTCGCATGAAATGAAAACACCGCTTACGATCATTAACACCAATACGGATGTGCTGCTCTCCAACAGTGAAGATACCATTCACAACCAAGCGAAGTGGCTGCACTACATCAAATCAGAAACGGAAAGAATGACGAAGCTGACCAATGACCTGCTGTATTTAACGGAAATGGATGATGCCCGAACAAGCATGGTCCACAGCAAGTTCAATATGAGTGATGCGGTTGAAAATATTATTTTAACGATGGAAGCTGTTATCTTTGAGAAAAATGTGTCTCTGGACTACGACATTGAACCCGATTTAATGGTGCAGGGCAGCAGTGAGCAGATTAAGCAAGTCGTGATGATTTTGCTGGACAATGCTGTCAAATATACGAGTGCCAAAGGAACGGTCACCATGTCGCTCCAGAAGCAGCAGAACGATATTGTGCTGGCGGTCACCAACACCGGTGAAGGAATTGCCGCCGAGCATCTGACCCGCATTTTTGACCGGTTTTACCGTACCGATTCCTCCCGGGCGCGCAAGCAAGGCGGTTACGGCCTTGGCCTGGCGATTGCGAAGTCCATTATCGACCAGCATAAAGGGAAAATTTACGCGAAAAGCACAGTAGGCGAGTCTACAAGCTTTTATGTTCATCTTTCTTGAGCGGTTAGGCGGGGTTAGCAGCAAGTTGCTCCTCCGCCCTGCTCCATCTGGAAAAGCGTACAAAAAAGACTGATGAGCATTCATCAGTCTTTTTTGGCTATTTTGCAATCGTTAAGGTATGCTCGACTATTTGGAAGCAGGGTTGTCCGCTCCATCTGGTTGTGCGCTCGCGATTGAACTTTGGTTGCCTTGTAGTCGATTCAAGTTGTCCGCTGCTGCTGCGTTTGACGCCAATGTGCTGCTGAACATAATACTGATCATCAGCATGCTTGCTGCTAATGTCTTTTTCATAGTGGTAGCCTCTCATTTCTGTCCCATATGGATGTGAACAATATTAATTATAGACATGCAACCTTAAATGGATATGAATTTTCGGACAATTTTTATGAATCCTTTCAAATAGGCTGGCTCGTAAAAGAATGGGTCGCGCTTAGTCCTTAAATCATATTGTCATTTTATGGTTGAGGTGATACGCTTACTTACAGCAGGCTATTGAACTGGAGGAGAATGATGATGAAGATGAATAAAGGGTTATTTTCCAGCCTTCTTGTTTTGGCGGTTACTTCAACCCATTTTGCATTTACAAATGTAAGCGCAAACAATTCAAGCTCCGAATCTAAGCAGCCCTCGTACTCCTTAGTTGTGAAAGGCTTTGACTGGGGTCCCAGCGTGCATAAAATCGTCTTGAACACAGGAAGCACCATTCAAGGAAATTCGCTGGCTAAAGACAGCTTCAAAATTTTAGTAGAGCGAAATTATCCCATGTTTAACTTCGATACCCAAAGCTCCTATGAAGGCTTCGATAGCGGCAGCAGAAGCATAAATAGCACCTACCTTTCAGACGAGGAAGGCAACAAGCTAGACCAGCAAACAGGCCAATACATTACGATTGAGATGAGCGTCCACCCTGATCTGGCTACAGCAAGCACGTTTAACTTTGATCTGCAGACCTTTACGAATCAATATGTAGACCTTCAATATACGATTATTCAGCAGAAGGTGCTCAAGGACGCCGCTGGTAATGTAATCAACGATTTGACGACAACGCAGGAGACCCCGTATACGGTTATCGAGCAATCCGTTGACAAATTTGATCTAACAGGAAAATTCGATTATAAAGACGCTAAATATGGCGACATTGCGCTTACCTATGCATCTTATTTGCCTGACACCGATGGGAAGAAGCTCCCGCTGATCATCTGGCTGCACGGGGCTGGAGAAGGGGGAACCGATCCCCGAATTGCTCTTTTGGGCAACCGGGTAACGGCGTTAGCTGAAGACGCTGTACAGAAATTTTTTGGCGATGCGGCTGTTCTCGTACCACAAACCCCTACCTTCTGGATGAATAACGGCACTGGGCAATATACGCAAGATGGCAGCAGCATGTATACGAACGCCTTGACGGCTTTAATCAAACAATATGTCAAAGACAATAAAGCGAATATTGATCCGAAGCGAATATATATTGGCGGCTGTTCAAACGGCGGCTTTATGTCCCTTAAAATGCTTCTTGAGAATCCTAATTATTTTGCAGCTGCTTATCCGGCGGCAGAGGCCTATTTTGATACTTGGCTAACCAATAAAGATATCGCCAAGCTTAAAAATATCCCTATCTGGTTTACGGCCGCCGGAGCGGATCAAACCGTGAATACTGCAAATAACACAACGCCAACTTATAAGAGGCTTATTGCTGCAGGTGCGCCTAATGTCCATTATTCTTATTTTGACACTGTGCTCGATTTGAGCGGCCAGTATGTCAAAGGCAAAGGAGATAACAGTCCTTATGAATATAATGGGCACTGGTCCTGGATTTATGTACTGAACAATGAAGTGTCGAGCGACTATAATGGCAAGCCTGTAAAGGTTGAAGGCAAAGCCGTCACCCTTATGGAATGGCTGGCAAAGCAATCAAAATGATGGTGGTTAAATCATAGTTAGACAGTTTCTTAAGGTGCGAATGCGTTAAGGATTTTATGACGTTACGTATTCGCACCTAGGAAAATCTGCATACCCCTTTACTCCTCTACGATTAACTTGCTGTTCCATAATGCGAGTACAACATCCATTTGTGAATTGTGCTGTTTCTGAACACCATTCAAAACTTCCCGCCATAATGCAGACTTATCCTCAATCAGTTCAGGCTTGCTCCTTAATATTTGAACAGCACGAACAGCATATTGCTTATTTAACTGCGGCCCATCAGTAAACGTATATTTACCTTTATGAATACCATTCACTAGCCCCTCCTCACACAAGCCAAGAAAGGAATTTTTAGGACATCCTTTTTTCTGTTGAGAAGTACCTTCGCCAAATACATTGGTAGCAGCTGAATTCCAGGCTGTTATGGGCTTCACATTATTGTCATCTAAAATAAGCCGCGCAGCATGAACAGCCACAACTCCATACTTGTTCATCTTTACCACCCTTTCTCTCTCATCAAATAAATCCCAAAAATGTATTCCTCTTAAGTTGCTTACTAGCTATAATAGCTATAATGCTTGTAGACATGCTAACATAATCCAATACAATATAGACATCGTAATGGCTCGAGGCTGCTAGGGAAATCGAGACTGATTCGAAATATGACTATGCTCTAAAAGGATGGTTGGGTATGAAAAAATATACGGTTATCATCATTCTATTCCTACTTGTAGCAGCTGCTTTAACAGTACCTAGCAAGCAGCAATACGCTGAATGGCTGAAAGGGCACATTAAAGAGGAAAGCAACAGTTTAATTATCGATTTGGGCGTGAACCTGCTTGGCACAACGATTATTGAGAAAGTAACGACTTGCCAAAGCTATGTCGTTTTAAGTGTGTGCACTACCAAAATTAGCGGACCCGAAAAAATCAAAGCAGCGGGAATATTCAACCATTTTATCCCTTTGCAATTACCTAAGTAAGCTCATCATAGAGCAAAAAAATAATAATAAACTCCCTTCAGTTTGCTGTATAGCTCATACGAAGGGAGTTTTTTGTTACAGATGGTTTATTACTTAGGATATATATGCAAATGTGAACGAGCCAGATGCTAATTGAATTTCACGTCAAACGCGCTTCCGCTCCTGCCTTAAAATGTCCTCGCTTATGAATTCCTCGAATATGAATTTGAACGCACATAACGAAAGGCGTCTTCGTGCAATGACTTGGCGGACACAGCCGCAGCTATTTCAACCAGAACAGAGGAGACGGCATAGGTTGCGGACTCAGAAGACGCTAATGCGCTGCTATTAGTTAGTTTGACGGGATAATGTGAGCTATAACGGCTTTCCTGTCCGCTTGCGGCCTAAAATCGCCTCAAAAGCCACAATAGTGGAACCTCAGTCCGTCAAAAATGAGGTAGCAGCACGATACCGATTTGCATACAAATCCTAGTTGAACTTGTAAGAAACGCCCGTTAAGCTTTCTGAAATATTCCATAGCCGGTTTGAAATATCGGCAGCGTATAATTTATTAATGATCTCGTCACTCTTAGGGTAGCCTCTCCTGCCGCCTCTCCCATCTGGACCAATATACTCCCCGCCCTTGATTGACGATTCTGTAGCAGCATACAAGGTAGGCAAGGCCCCCATATGGGCTGGCTGACTTAATAATCCTGTAAGCATACGCATGAATGTGTTGGCCTGTTTTCCTGAACCAAAGGAAAATAAGTTCGTATTCGATATTCCAGGATGGCAGGCTACGCTTACGGCATCTACGTGATTGGAAAGAAACTTGTTTTGAAGCTCTTTGGCGAACATGAGATTGGCCAGCTTGCTTTGTCCATAAAATTTTATAGCGCTATATCCCTTGGAACCGTCTAAATTGTCAAAATGGATAGCAGCGTTATGAGCAGCTATACTGCTTACGGTAACTACTCTCGAATTTGGGGTAGAAATAAGCTTTGGCAAAAGTAAGCCCGTCAGGGCAAAATGGCCCAAATGGTTTCCGCCAAACTGTGATTCAAAGCCATCCTTGGTCAAACGATGCGGGGGAATCATAATTCCAGCATTATTGATAAGAATAGATAAGGAGTCGTATTGATTCATAAAATCGGATGCGAATGCCCTGATGCTATTCAAATCACCAAGGTCAAGCTGCATCGGTGTCACATGTGCACCCGGATAGACCGACTTTATTTTGCCGGCAGCCGCGCTTCCCTTCTCCATGTTCCGAACAGCTAGTATAACCTTTGCCTTTCTTTCAGCAAGTGCTGCTGCTGTTTCAAAACCCAGCCCGCTATTCGCGCCTGTAATAATGACTACTTGATCTGACACATCTGTAATGTTGTCTTTGGTCCAAACAACGCTCATTTTAAATGCACTCCCTTTGTATCAAATAGCAGAAAATGACTCGATTGGGTCAAGGTGAAACGGCTTTCGCCGTCCTCTGGCGGCGCGGCACGTTTCATTCCGAGAAATATAGAGAAAGGATGGGAAAATCATATCCTTTCCTATATTTTGAAAATTGATGTCATCCTAAAGAAATTATAAGCACAGTTGGTGTTGTGAACATGTCCTATGTCTATTACAATATAATATGTTCTCTAATATGTTCTCAACTTAGTTACAGAAAGGAATTTGGCAATGAACAACCCTTCCAACTATCAGGTCTTATTGTATTATAAATTTGTTGCGATTCCCGATGCGGAGCTATTCGCAGCCGAACATTTGGCTTACTGCAAGGAGTTAAACGTGCGAGGCCGCATTCTTATTGCGGACGAGGGCATCAATGGCACAGTTTCCGGAACGATTGAGCAAACGGAGCAATATATGCGTGACCTGCGCTCCAATCCGTTATTTGCCGATATCGTATTTAAGATCGATGAAGCCGATCAGCATGCTTTTCCAAAAATGTTCGTCCGTTACAAAAAGGAGCTCGTTACTCTCCGCTACGACAAACCGCTTGATCCCAATACGCTAACCGGCACGCATCTGTCTCCTAAAGAGTTCCACGACTATTTGCAAAGGGAAGACGTTATTGTGCTTGATGGCCGAAGCGATTACGAATACGATCTTGGACATTTCCGCAATGCGATCAGGCCTGATCTTAAAACCTTCAAGGAATTTCCAGAATGGCTTCGTGAAAATATGGCGGATATGAAAGACAAGCCGATCATTACTTACTGTACTGGCGGTATCCGCTGCGAGAAGCTGACTGGCGTCATGCTAAGCGAAGGCTTCAAGGATGTCTATCAGCTCGATGGCGGCATTGTCACCTATGGCAAAGACGAGGAAGTTCAAGGAAAGCTTTTCGACGGCAAATGTTATGTATTCGATGAGCGGATTTCGGTGACCATTAACCGCACGGATGAAGCTGTCGTCGTCGGAAAATGCTATCACTGTGAAGCCCCAGCGGAAACCTACATCAACTGCGCGGATGATACCTGCCACCGTCAGCATATTGTATGCCCGGACTGCGAGGAAACCCATCACGGCTTCTGTTCTATGGAATGCGAGGAGCATGTGACAAGCGTTTAATTGGTTTTAGTTATGATTAAAAAAAACTCTCTTTCAATTGCTATTAAAAGCAAATGAATGAGAGTTTTTTATTTATGCAGCACAGAGATACGCGCCCTGGAAGGCGTTGATGCAAGCGAAGCAACAGATTTTCAAGGAACGGTTCAAAGCGCTGTTCTCCATCTGGCCATATTCTGGTCGGATGGAAAGCGTTGACGACATGGCATAGATAGGTTGATAGCGTATTTGCAGTGCGTTCAAATAAAACCCGATATGGATGTTTCTCCCATAACATGCTATCCTATAGTAGCTTATTGATAAGCAAGTTCCTTACACGAAGGGAGATGATTTTAATGGCGACGACTTATATGGTGGTTTCGTCCTAAAACAGAATAGAAGGCATACATGAAAAAAGCGGGAAGAATGCCCGTATTATTTGGTATGCCATCTAAAGTAACCTTTCGTGAATATTGCTGTTTGCGGGATACGATGAAGGTCGTATCTTTTCTATGTCCTGATGCCGCGCGACAGCAGCTTCTTTAGAGGCTGCTTGTCCGCGGCATTTTGCGTCCAAAAAAACAACATTATGAGGAGCTAACAAAAAAACATGATTGATTTAGAAACCTATGGATATACAAAAATAGAAGAAATTCCTGGCGGGAGAGTTATGTTGCCCAGCAGCATGAGAACAAGTTTGTCCAAGACAAAACGAGCTATCGACAAGAGGGCTCAAAACAAATCGATCGCCATGTGGAGCAAGCAAACGAAAAAAACGGGAGCATGAAGAAATGAATATCAAACTCGAAACGCTGAACTATGCTTTAAACCAATTGTTCAAAACGAATATCATCTCCGCCGAATGCCAAACCGTGCCGTTACATGGCGGGACTGTGGGAGCTGTGTACCAGGTAACAGGGATAGCCATAACCGCTGATGGAGAGAAATTGCCGTACCGTATTGTTCTAAAAATTCAGAAGAAATGGGAGCGTTACGGCGATCCTAGTTCATGGCGTCGGGAATTTGATCTCTATGCTTCTGATTTGGGAGCGACGTTCTCGGATTCCTTTCGCTGGCCGATATGTTATCACGCCGAAATCAATGACGATGAAAATGAATTCCAACTGTGGTTGGAATATGTAGACGGCGTGTCCGGCCTAGACTTGACCAGTGATATGTATGAACAGGCCGCGCTGGAATTAGGACGTTATCAAGGCAAGCTTTATGCGGAGCATCCAGCCATGCTTCAGAGTCTGACCAACCTGAGCCATGCTGATTTGATGAAAAATACGTATCTGCATTACAGGTCATGGCCTGTCGTCTACAATTATATACGCTCGGAGGACTGCGAATTTCCGATGCACGTGCGGGAAATGCTCATTGAAATTGATGAGAACGCAGATGAAATATTCACCCGTATTGAAAAATTGCCCCTCGTGCTATGCCACCGGGACTTCTGGGTAACCAACCTGATCTGTGCAGAAGGAAAAATAATTCTCCTAGACTGGGATACTAGCGGATGGGGCTACCTGGGCGAGGATCTTGCAAGCCTGATTGCGGATGAGGCGGATATTGATCATATGGTCGAATACTACCAGCGATGTGTCCCCGCGTATTACAAAGGATTTTCGGAATATGGAGATGTATCTCCTATCGCCGTTAATTGCGTCTACGAGTTGATCCTTCTCGTATTCGGGTACAGGCTTGTGGAGTGGTATCTCCACGCAGAGGACGATGACAAGAAGACGCAGCTTCTCCATACGCTCCAAAAAATCTATGAAATAAAAACCATTTCTGCACAGGGGTGACTTTATCCTCGTCCTTATATGAGTAAGCTATTCGAACACTATATCTAGCGATTATAAAAAAAGAACTCCGAAAACCCTCAAATGTAGAGGGATTTCGGAGTTTCTTTTCATTATTCCCATTCGATCGTAGCTGGCGGTTTCGACGTAACGTCATAGACGATACGGTTAACGTTGTCCACTTCGTTTACGATACGAACCGAAATTTTCTCAAGCACATCCCAAGGGATACGTGCCCAGTCTGCTGTCATTCCGTCAATTGACGTAACGGCGCGGATACCTACGGTGTAGGAATACGTGCGGGCATCGCCCATAACGCCTACGCTCTTCATGTTCGGAAGCGCAGTGAAGTATTGCCAAATTTCACGGTCAAGGCCAGCCTTGGCAATTTCATCGCGGAGAATCGCATCCGACTCGCGTACGATCGTCAGCTTCTCTTCGGTTACTTCGCCAAGCACGCGAATCGCAAGACCTGGACCTGGGAATGGCTGACGCCATACGATGGCATCTGGCAAGCCGCACTCGGAACCGACTTTACGAACCTCATCCTTGAATAGCGCTTTAAGCGGCTCTACAAGCTTGAACTTAATGTCGTCCGGCAGGCCGCCGACATTGTGGTGGGACTTGATTGTTTGGGCTGTAGCTGTACCGCTCTCAACGATATCCGTATACAGCGTGCCTTGCGCCAAAAATTCAAAGTCATCGAATTTATCCGACTCTTCTTGGAAAACGTAAATGAATTCGTTGCCGATAATTTTACGTTTTTGCTCCGGATCGTCAACGCCCGCAAGCTTGCTCATGAAACGCTCTTGTGCATCGATTTTGACCACTTTCATATCGAATTTGCCCACGAACGTTTCCATAACGCCTTCTGCTTCGCCCTTGCGGAGCAAGCCATGGTCAATAAACATACAAGTAAGCTGATCGCCGATCGCCTTGTGCAGCAAAATCGCAACAACAGAGGAATCTACACCGCCGGAAAGGGCGCATAGCACCTTCTTGTCGCCAACCTGGTCGCGAATATCGCGGATTGTATCCTCAATAAATGTCTCCATCGACCAATTGCCGTCACAATCGCAAATGTTATAGAGGAAGTTGCGAATCATTTCATTGCCGAATACAGAGTGACGAACTTCCGGATGGAATTGCACCGCATAGAAGTGCTTGTCCGGGTTGCTCATTGCCGCAATTGGAGCATGCTCCGTGCTTGCGTCAACATTGAAGCCTGCTGGCGGCTCTACTACGAGGTCGCTGTGGCTCATCCATACGGTCTGGCGAGCGTCGAGGCCTTGCGTCAAACGGCTGTCCGGCGTAAAATCAACCTCTGCTTTACCGTATTCCCGTTTGCCTGCGCGCTCTACTTTGCCTTGCAATTGATGCGACATCAGCTGCATGCCGTAACAAATGCCAAAGATCGGAACTCCCAGATCGTAGATTGCCGGGTCAACAAGCGGCGAGTTCGTTTCGTATACGCTAGCTGGACCTCCTGAGAATACAATCCCTTTCGGCTGAATTTCACGAATGCGCTCAACCGATGTATTAAATGGCAGCAACTCGCTGTATACGCCCAAATCACGAATGCGGCGTGCGATTAGCTGGTTGTATTGTCCTCCGAAGTCCAGAACAATGATGATTTCATTTGGCTTGTTCATTACCGAGCCTCCCTCAATTAATGTAGTAATTATATATAAGGCGCTTTGAGCGAGTCAAGGCTGAGTGACGATAATCCACTTTTTTTAAAGGAGATACGCCTCATATGGATAAAATAGGAATTTAAATGCCATTAAAAAGGACCTTCCATACCGGAAGGCCACCCTTTAAACATTTTGCGTTGCTTTAAGATTTAACGAGCGCCTTGAGCACATCGTCCAGCTTCATGCTATCAGCTGTTGGACCATTCAGCATCCAATGTCTCGCTGATACTTTGTGCACATTCCCTTTTTTAACCGCAGGAATTTCCTGCCACACTTTCATTTTCTCGATTTCATCCAATTCAGCCAGAGCCATCTGGGCTTCCTCCTCCGAATCAAACGATCCGCCAACCGTCACAAATAAATGGTCAGCCGTTAATTCGGGCAGCTTCTCCAGCGACTCGCCTACTCCCCAAATGCCCTCTTCTTCCTTCTGCTCCAATTCCGCGACAGATGCATCCATAGCCAAACCAACATCCTTGTAGACAAGGCTAGTATAGACGAACGCTGGGAAAAAGACTTGCACATCGCTTTGGGACGGGCGAATAAACGCGACGGAATGGTTGGCGCCTACAGCCTTCGCAACGGCTTCTTTCGTTTGCTCCAGCTTCTCATTGTACGCATCAATGACCGCCTGGGCTTGCTCCTCCCGATCAATGGCTTTGCCGATAGCTGCTATGGATGTTTTCCAGTCACCGCGGTCGTAAACGATCGTTGGAGCAATTTTGCTCAATTTTTCATAGCTTTCTTTATCGGTCGGCAGCAAATGCGCCATAATTAAATCTGGCTTCGCATCCAAAATAGCTTCGTAGTTCAAGCTGTCTGGCGTGTAGATGGCCGGAATATTTCTCTCTTGCAGCGTTTCATATAAATATTGGCCCTTCATCGCCTGGGCCTGCACAATAGGTGCATCCAAAGCCAACAAAATATCCTCTAGGCCGCTTACCGCAATTCGCTGCGGCTTAACCGGAATTTCCGTCTCGCCCAACATATGCTGCACAACCTTGGTTTGCGATGCCTGCTGCACCGCGCTGTTTTCCCCCGTTGCCGCCGCTTCTGCCGTTATGGAGCGATCATTTACCGCTGCGGAGCCTGCACAGCCGCTGAACAATAGAGCCATGCAGAGCAGCATAACAGCAGCCACCGACAACTTTAATTCCTTATACATCGTTAAATCTCCCTCTCCAACTAGTTGATAACTATTATCACTGTAATTGTAGCTTTGCGTTGGATGGGGGACAATGGCTTGCCCTGAACGATGGAATGGATTATTCTGAACTGATTTGCCGCTTGCGGCTCGGGAGCGGAAGCGAAGCGGCGGCAGTCCGGTATGCTTTTTGAACACTCGGCTAAAATAATACACATCCGGATACCCGATGCTCGCGGCAATTTCCTGCAGCGTTGCTTGCGTATCCGAAAGCAGGTGACGAGCATGATCCATGCGGACTTTAATCAAATAGTCGTTCGGCGTCGTTGCCAACTGTTTTTTGAATAAACGCGACAAATAGCTGGCGCTGCATCCTAGCAGTCCGGCCAAACCTTCAACCGATATCGGCTCCGGGTAGTTGTTTTCAATATAGCGCATGGCTTGCCGCACCAGATCCGGCGTAATTGGAGCAATTTCCTGATCTGAAAGCTGGCCCATCAGCTCATGCACAAACTGATAAAGCTGACCCTTAGCACCCAGCCTGTCCAGCATGCTTAGCTTGCCCCAGCTTTCTTCCATTTTCCGCACAATCGTATGTATCGCAAGCGGGTTTTGAGGAGCAAAGCCATATTGGATTTGAAACGGGTTGCTATGCTCCATGAGCTGCTGAAGCTTCCGATTGCCTTGTCCCGCCAAATTCCCTTTATAAAAGATCATATCGTATTCAAGTACATCCGCCGAAGGAAAAATGTTTAGGCACATCCCCTTGCCGCCATGCAGCAGATGAAAGCGTTGGGCGGCATAATTCGTTCCATCCAGCGTCACCTGCGCTTGTCCGCGCGTTACCCATATGAAACCGCTGGATGGCAGTAGATAGCCGCGCAGCTCTTCATTTTTCCCCAGAGCTATATGCCGGATATCAAGCACTTTAACCGTCGCTTCATGCCACAGCAGCAGTTGGTCATTCCAATTCATACGACTCATTCGATTCACATCCCGTTACAGATAAACGTTATCTGTCCTATCAAACACCATTTTATTATATTTGAAAATGGTTCTCATCACTAGCTTTTTTGTCTGTGCGTCGTTTGAGCTTAAGGAGCGCGCGGGATGCATGGGATTGGTGGGGACTGGCAGGATTGGATAGGAAAAAAAGAAGCAAGCAGCCGCATGGTTAGTGGACTGCTTGCTTCTTTGGGATGCGGAGCAAGCTGGTGAAGCTTAGCTTGCCCCTGGATGATTATGTGCGCCGCGCGGAGTGCCTGCGGACACATAATAGGGCGGCCGCTGCCGACAGCTCCTCCGGCAGCGGCGCTTGCCAGGCACGCCGCTGCTCATAGCGGGCGGCGTCATCCCATGTGACGAAGCGCTGCAAGGCTTCGGCCTGGGAGGCTGGCAGCAGAGCGGCTTGCGCTGCTGCGTATTGCCTTGCTGTTTGCTGCGGCTGCCTTTTGGCTACGCAGCGGTCCAGCTGTGGCCAGATTGCCGCCGATACTGCGGCAAACTGCTTTTGGACGCCGCCGCTGCCCCGGGCCGGCGTCCCGCCGCGGGAGGCGGCGCTGTAGCGGCGCAGCGCCAGCCACAGGCGCAGCCGCCTGTGCTGCGCCGCAGCGCAGAGCACGGCTGCCAGCGCCAGCGCAGCCGCGCCTGCGGCGCCTTTAGCGGCGGGCGTCGCCCCCGCCGCTGCCTCGGCGGCGCCAAGCGCCGCACGCGCAAGGGCATCCGCCCCTTGCGCGAGAGCTGTGGCGGCCTGCTCAGCCGCCGCCACAGCCAGCGCTTGCGCGCGCTGCCCCATCGGGCGCGCAGCGGCGCTGGCAAACGCACCGGCGGCCCCTTCGCCGCCTGCCGCCGCACTGCCGGCTGTGCCGGCCAAGCCCGCGAGCGCTGCTCCCGCGGCTGTCCCTTCGCCGCCATACCCCGGCGTCGGATCAAAGGGCACCCACCCAGCGCCTGGGAAGTACACCTCCACCCAGGCATGGGCGTCCTTGCCCTTTACTTCATAAGCGGTCAGCTTCACGCCTGCATGTGCCGCATCATTTCGTGCATCCGGCTGCTCCGCGGACACGGCTCCGGGCGCAAAGCCTTTCACCCATCTAGCCGGAATGCCTTGTGTACGAAGCATAATGACCATTGCACTGGAGAAATGCACGCAATACCCTTCATGCTGCTTAAACAAAAAATCGTCCACGAAATCTGCTCCTGCCTCAGGAACCGCACTATTTTCAGCAGAATAAGTGTAGCTGCTTCGCAAATAAGCTTCAACCGCCTTCACCTGCTCATAGCGGCTTGTTACTCCGCCTCCCGATACCTCTGCTGCCAGTGCAGCAACACGGCTCGGCAGCGATTCCGGCAGCTGCAAATATTCGGCCAGCGCTTCCTTCTCTCCCGCTTGAATACCGCCACTGCGCAAGGCAGCTTCATCCATCACGGGAAGCAGCGTCTGGACAGTGTACTGGTCTATAAGTACCTTATCCGAAGGAGCGTACAGCGTGCCCGTCGCTTCATTTTTCAAATAAGTGTTCAGCTTGCTTCTTGGCTGCGAAGAGGTTAAATCCAGCAAAGTACCGGAGGTTCCGCCCATAAAAAGAGGGAAGCCGCGCTCCGCCTGTTCAAGCAGCACCGTCTGAACGACGATTCGATCCGGGCTGACGGTTGTCTCCGCACCTGTCCCTTGACTTTTTATTTCCCTCTCTTTGCCAGTCTCTTGGCCAGTCTCTGTATCTGTATTTGTTTCTTTCTCTGTCTCTTTCACTATCTCTGTACCTGTCTCCGATTCTACCTCTGCAAGAGCTTCTACCGCCTCTACCTCCACACTTCCCTCTCCACTAGCGGACGCAATCCGTTCCCCGCCATTTGTAATGGGCAGCAGCGTCGTACGCTGCTCCGTTTCCTGCCAGCCTTTACCGGTATAAAAAGCTTTCGTCTCCCCGCGCCAATACGTGCGAACAGGAGACAGACCCGTAAAAACAAGCCGTTCATCCTGCTTTAGGGGAGCGCCTAATGTGCTGTCATCAAATCCATAGCCTGTGGAAGCGTAGCTTCCGCTCGCGCCAGCCGAGGCCAGCGCAGCCTTCGGATTGCCGTGCTCCAAACCAAGCACATACTGCTCCAGACTTGCAGTTAGCGGCTTTGTCCAAGCTGCGGGGCTATTTGCGGCGGATTTTCCTCCAGAGAATAGAAGTCCGGCGCCCAGGCACAGCCCCACAACGATGAAAGTAGAAGCCGACCAGCGATAAGAAGCCGTCTGCGCTTCCTCCTTGCTTTCTTCTCCCTGCAGCGTTCTCATGCGTGCAAACATGACAATCGCCCCAAGCAGCAGGCCTTCCGCCGTCACACGCAGCAGCGCATTCAGCACATCCATGCCAAGCCATGCATGCAGTAAAATCAAATACCCTGCCGTTATGCCGGCCAAAGCCAGCCCCAGCTGGCGCAGCCAAATTAAAGCCTGCAGCGCAGGCACAAGCAGCGCAAAGCCGGTAAACAGAAGCAGCGCCTGCAGCTCTGTTGACATCCCCCACGCTACTGCTCCTATGCTGAACAGCCCGCCAGCTTCCTCGGCAAAGCGGCTGGCAAAACCAGCTGCCCATTCCAGCGGTCCCACATCTGGGCCTCTGTAAAGACGCATCAAGCCTGTAATGCCGATGGCGGAATAAACGACAAGCATGATATACCAAGGTGCTCGCAGTAAGCCCGCTATAGCAATACAGCCTACAAATACAATTAGAGGCTGAGCCACATCAATATAATAACGGCTGCCAGCCTCCGACCATGGAAGCATCCACTCGGCAAGCAAGCCAAGCAGCAGCAAGCTCGTCCATAGGCGGTAGCCGAATGCCGGCTCCCCTTGCGCATTAAATATCGCCATAACGAATCCTTCCCTTCGTTAATTGCGGCTGTTCATTCATCCGCTCCGGATACGTCAGCCAATATGTGCGGACACCGAAGCTCTCCAGCCATTTCTGCTGCTCGCGCATCGCAAAAGAAGGCGTGCTTTGCTTGATCAGCATATACAGCAGCACTTGGCAGCCCTGCTCCGCCGCCCGCGAGGCCAGCTGCCCCCAGCTTGCGCTATTGCGCCAATCGGCGGTAAAACAGCGCAATATGCCTCCTCTAGGCATCTGGTCAAGCTCGCCAATTACCCTTGCAACAAATCGGCCATGCTGTACCAGCTTCAGCCGTGCGAGCTGTTCCAGCAGCTCTTGCATACTTGCGGCTGCGCTGTTGTCCTCGTATGCACCCGGTTCCATCCATACATTTCCCTCCGTGTTAGCCGAGCTTCCCGCTTCGCTAGACTGCTGCTCATTCGCTTCCGCTCCCAAAAGCTTTCCTGAGCCGCCAGCTTGCTGTGCTGACAACGAAGGCTGTATGGATTCCGTCTTCACACACGCATCGGTGGCACCATCGTCTAGAACCGCCTGGCCAGCAATGAGCTGCACCCGATTTCCCGCTAAATAATCCTGTTCCAGCACGCCGGCAGCCCACCCGGCGCAGGCATCAAAAAACCTTTCGTCACCATCATAAGCGCTCACCGTGTTATCAATGGCCAAAAGCACCAATGGGCGATGAAGCGCTGTGCCATGCTCCTTCGTGTGCAGCCCCCGCCCGCGCGCGGCGGCCTTCCAATTGACATGGCGCAGCGAATCCCCATCCCGGTACGGCCGCATCTCAGGACCAATTCCTCCCTGTCTGCCGGAATGCTGGCCTTCAGACGGCTCACGCCCTGATCCCGCCTCCTGAGCATCCATCTTGCCCGGATGCAGCCTAATGATAGTCGCTAAGCCGCTTCCCCGAAACGCCGCCGCACCCGGAGCTGCTACAGCCTCCGGCAATGCGGGAACCGCAAGCAGCCCGCTGCGGCAAGCAAAGGTTCGGCTAACAGCCGTTAATCCTAAATAATCGCTTACCGTAACGGTAACCGCCTCAAAGCTATGTTCCCCGCGCCGAATAAGCTGCGCCCGATAGCTAAGCGCGAGTCTCGTTGCGAAATGAAGCTGTGCCGCATAGCGATAAGAAACTCGCTCCTGCTTTGCCGTACTCCCATTGACCATCGTATCTTCAAGCGCCAGCCAAATGAACGGAATAGGGAAAGCGCGGCCCAGCATCAGCTGCACCTCAACCTCTCCCCCATCGCGAATTGTGCCTTCGTCAAGCTGGCGGCGCACCTCCATGCCTCGCATAGCAAGCCAAGGCAATCCGGCACTTAGCAGCATGATGCAGCCAAGCACTGCGAACATAAACCACTCCACCGCCATTCCCCGCTGAATGACAGCAGCAAGAGCAGCGCACCATCCCGATAGCAGGAGCAGCCAGACCCCCCACCTTATCCGGCTTAGCCTCTGCTGTCCCAACTCATGTTCCGTATCTGCCTCACGCTCAGTACCCGCCGCTTTCGCTTGCCCTTCTCCAGCATCCGCTTGCCCTAGTTTCACTGCCTCGTTATCCGCACTGGAAACCTCCATTAGCGCCGCCCTCCCGCCGCTTGCGGCAGCACGGCTGCAGGAAGCGGTGTAGTGCGCAGCAGCTGCTCTACGAGCTGTGCTGCTGTCATCCGAAGAGGTGCCCCCGGATATACCTCCAGCCGATGTGCAAGCACGGCTTCGCCTGTCGCCAGCAAATCATCCGGCAGCACATAACCTCTGCCTTCCAAATATGCAAAGGCCTGTGCCGCTCGCAGCCAATCCCTGCCGGCACGCGGGCTCATCGCCAGCGACAGCTCCGGCATTTTCCGCGAAGCGTCTGCCACTTGAACCATATATTCAATCAGGCCAGGATGCACATGAGCCAGCCGTACTTCCCGCTGCATCCGCAGCCATTCCTCCGGCATGACCACTGGCCTGATTTTATGAGGCTCCTGCCGCTGCCCATCGGCATACTGCTCCAGCAACTGCTTCTCAAACTGCGGCTCGGGATATCCAATGGACAGCCGCATCATAAAACGGTCCAGCTGCGCTTCCGGCAGCCTGCTCGTCCCTTCAAAACGCAGCGGATTTTGCGTAGCAATCAGCATAAACGGCGACGGGAGCGGCCTCGTCTCCCCATCCACCGTAATACGCCGCTCCTCCATCGCTTCAAGCAATGCGGACTGGGTGCGGGCGGAGGCGCGGTTGATTTCATCCGCCAGCACGACATTGCCCATAATCGGGCCTGTTACATACTTTAGCTCGCCTCGAGCCGCATCCCACACCGCTCCGCCCAGCACATCCGACGGCAGCATGTCCGACGTAAACTGAATGCGCTTGAACTCCCCGCCAATGACGCGGGCGCACGCTTCTGCAAGCACGGTTTTGCCGACTCCCGGCTTATCCTCCAGCAGCACATGCCCACCCGCCAGCAGCGCGGTGAACGTTTGCTTTACCAGCTCCCGCTTGCCTAGCAGAACGCCTTCCACACGCTGGAGCATGCGATGAATAAGCATCTGCGGCAGCTCCTGCCATACATCCGTCTCCTCTTGCCGAGCGGTAGATTGGTATTTTGAATGAATCATCATTAGACAACCTGCCTTCCTCTCAAGCGTAAACGGCTGATGCCCTCCTCTGGCGGCTAAGCTACCGTTTCGCGGGTGAAATATAAGCCATTTATAAGTGTGTAACTTATAAATGCTTTTATTTTTAAAACTAAAATCTTCTCTAGCATTTATTCTCGCCATGCTTCTCTCGGTTTAGACCTGTTTCAAGGCAGATAGATTGACTTTCCCGCTGACCATCCCTTGCACGGCAGCGATTCTAGCATTATCAGCTGCCATTTGGACGACACAAAACCTATTAAATTTTCCCATAAATGCAAAAGGAAATATCCCGTTTATAGAGAAATAGTAAAGCAGGCTCTAAACGGCTGAACAAGGTAACAAGACGGCAGTGAATGGGCGGCGGTTTAGGAAGTGTAAGCGTTTCACGTACGGATATTGATTGAAATATAGGAAAGTATGTGATTTGTTCATACTTTCTCTATATTTCTACGCGAAACGGAAGCTTTGCCGCCAAAGGGTGGCGACAGCCGTTTACGCTCGAATGGAAAATAGTCCAGCACAGGAGGGATTAGAATGAACGTTTTGAAGGAGGTAGTCCTTACAGAGCGGGAAGCTTTTCACGTCGTAGGACTACAATGGGAAGGCACCTTTGCCGAAGCAGCAGCAGGCGGAATTAAGGAAATTCAGAAGCAATTCCAGCAGCGTGTGACGGAAATCAACCATGTGCGGGAGCGCAATAAGCTGCTCGGGCTTTCTTTTCACACGACAAGCACAGGCTTTACTCATTATGCGGCGGTTCAGGCAGAAGCAGTAGGCTGTGTGCCCGAAGGCATGTACAGTCTCTCTATTCCCAGTCTGACCTATGCCACATACGATCATCAGGCGAACGAAAACATAGAGGCTTCCTACGAATACGTATATAACTGGATCAGACAAAACGGACATAGGCCACTTTCGGATGGCTTGACGCATTTGGAATTTTATCCAATGAGCCGTGACCCTTATGCACCGAACCCGGAATTCACCATCCTCATCCCGCTTGCAGAATAAGCTATCATTCATCCATATTCCTAGAAAAAAAGAGAAGGAACCGACCTGCGCAGCGCCACAGTGTCCGGTTCCTTCTCTTTGCATGCTGGAAGTGGCTCCAGCTCGCATGCTGATATCCTCCCTAAAGCAAGGAGGCTTGTTACTTCTGTTCAGCAAGCTGAACATATTGATAAAGACGGGAGCTATGAAGGAGCAATTGCTGCTCCTCGCCGCCTCCCAGCACCATTTTGCGCCCTTCGCTGGCCACTTGCTTCAGCAGCGTAGTCAGAAAGTCCATCTGCAATCGGGCAGCTTCCTCCGCCTCCCGCTCCAGCCATTCGATATCCTTCAAGGCAAGCTGCGCGGTCCCACGAAGCAGCAGCTCCTCAAACCAGCTGCGCAGCCGCTGCAATCCATCGTAAACCTGCTCCAAAGCCATTCCACTGCTCCTTTTTCCACCTGCTTATTGGCCCTACATATCCAGCTTTAAGCTAATCAACTTCGTATTGTGCAAAAAGCTGATCGGATAAGCCTGGCCGCCCTCTATTCGCACAAATGCATAAAACTGTTCAAGCGACGCAGCGCCGTATCCGGCTTCCAGACGTTTGACGGTCTTTTCCCAGTCCGCTTGATAAGGAAGGATCAGTTCCAACTGTTCGCCTGTTTCATCCTCTACTTCGAGTAAGAGGCTCTGCGAGCTTTTATCGAACCGATTCCCTATGATCCGCGCCAGCTTAATTAAAACAAGCCGTTCCTTTGCGTCTGAAAATAATGCTGGTTCCCCCGCTCCAACACGCCGTAAAGCGGGCAAATCCGAGGCGAGCCGCCCCACATTAAGCTCGTTAATGGATCGACGGGCAACGAGAGTAAGGTTAGCCCCTTCGCCTGAGGATAATCTGCGCTCCTCGTTCACTTTAATGTGCTCGAACACCAGCTCTTCTCCTGCAAACTGGCGCATCGTCAAGCTCGCAAGCCAAGGCGAATAGCTGGCATAATGCTTGGCAAATGAAAAATCATTGCCTTCATAATACACAGCGCGCGCGTCACTATAGGTGTACATCTGCCCATCATCGAGCCCGTACATATAATAAGTGATGCCCCTAAAGCCTGAACGTGTCTCCCACGGCTCGGCGCCAAGACCGTATAGGCGCAGCTTCGGCAGCTCATAATATTTGCTGCGAAAAGTCCCGATAAGCTGCTCCTTCTGAGCAGCAGGAAGCGTCTCCCGTTCGAGCAGCTCCAGAGCAAGATACAGCTTGGTGACGCGATCCAGCAGCTCTATCATCGAAAATCGGACATGCCGGTTGAAAAACAGCTCGAGCTCGCCCTGAATGCCGCGCAAGCCGCGCTCCACGTCCGGCAGTTGGCCACTGCGTGCTGTGACAGCGAGCGTTTCCAGTTGTGCCATATACGACTGGGGTAGACGGGCAAGTCCCGTCCGCAGCATCGCAGTAAGCAGCTCTTTGCATTCCCTTACGGTATCGGGCGAAAAAGCGACCTTATACACTTTGCCGCGCAGCGCTTCCAGATCATCCAGTCCCTTTGAAGCTCGGTAACGCATGAGGGCTTCCAGCTTTAACAGCTCTCCGGCCCTCTCCTTTATTTTGCAAAGCGCCTTAGCCGGGTTTGCTTCCTCAGTGAACGAAACCTCAGCACCTTGGAGCTTGAGACAGACCGTAAGAAGCGCATTTTGTGTCACTTCCAGCTCTTCCGGGTAGCGCAGCCGAAACAGCACTTCTTCCACAAGGGATACATTAAACGGCTTGATCAGCGGTGAAAGCTCGGCAGCCAGCAGCCAATTAAAGCGTTCCTCAGTGCCGTCTGGCTGTTGCTTGCTGCCTTCTAACTCTCCTTCCTCGTGTGCAGAAGAAGACGAAGAAGATGATGATGGCAGCTGCTGTGCGTAAAACAAAATGGCAATTAGCACATGCTTGCATAAGCTTTCTGATGGACACGTACATTTCCAATTTGTCAGCGTATTTTCCAATATGCAGATCGTTCCATCATTCAACTCACAGCTGACGGATGATGCTCCCCAAGCATATTTGACATCAGTGCCTTTGCCGATATCCTTTAACGCCCGATTATATAAGCCCTTATTCGAATGCCGAACCAAATAATCCTCGGTGCATAGCTTGGCAAACTGCCCAAAGCTCGTCTCAAATGCGGCAGCTGACATGCTAGCGCCCTGATGCCCGCAAAATATCATAGATCGTCTCACTGAATACACGACCTGGAATTTTGCCCAAAGCTAGAGCTGGAATATCACTGTAATAGCTGTATTGGCCTTTTTCATTCGCATGGAATTGCAGCAGCTCCAGCGTAATGTCCTCCAAGCCTTCGTAATAGGTGATGCTAGTCCCGCTAAAGCGCAGCTCGGCAAGCCAATCACCATAGTCCTTATACAGCTCGCTATACCAGCCGCCATCCTGGGCTGACCCTTTGTACCAGCCATATTTCTCAAGCGCCTTAGGGAACGCTGTAGGCGAAAGCTCTGATCTCGGCAAATCCTCATATACTGTGCTTTGCAGACTTTCTTCTTCCACGAGATGGATTTGTCGATTCAACTGCTCAAATGGCTGCTTGATTTCATAATCGTCCAGCTGTGATTTCCAGCCCTCAAGCGCTTCCTGATCCAGCTCAAGCGGATGAACCAAGCCGACCTTGGCTCCATCAGCAAGCTCGTATTCATCTTCATCTACCGTATTAAAGGTGCCATCCTCCATATAACGGAACGTGTCTGTAAGACTGCCTTGTTCATACACGCCCCAGATGAGGCCCACAGCAAACTTCTGCATGACGATATTGCCCACGAACAGCGCCGTCCATTCTTCGGCGGACCATAGCCGCTGTTTAGACAACGATTCTTCCAGTCGCTGCGCTTGGATACCGACCATCGTTTTCAAATCTTTTTTGAGCAAATTGAAATCAGCCTTCGCTTTCGCAGCCAGCTCCGCATCATCCTTTTGCCCCGGCGCAGGCAAGCTTTTGAGCGGTTTGCCTGTTTCTTCATTGATGACGATAACCTCCAGACTCCGGTTCACCTTCACCTGGAAGGTGCGCTCGCCATAGCTGAATTGCTGAGCACCCTTATCATCAAAGCCAAGCGACGTGACCAGGCGGTCTTCGAGCTGCTCTGGCGTAAGTCCTTGATTTTCCGCTGCCAGCTGCAGCGCCTCCTCAGCCGCGCCCTTTACCTGGCGGTTTTTGACGGTTCGCTTGATTTTGTCAATGGCCATTAATGCGGCAGGCTCGCTTAAATAAGATAAAGCCTTGACCGCTTCCGCCGCCATTGCGCCGCGGCTATTTTCCGTCCATTCCTTAATTTGCGGAGCTAAAATTTGTATCAGCCTGCGATCACCGAACAATGCGCCTACATACAGCACCCATTTTTCCTTCGCAGGCGCTTCGCTTTGAATCCACAGCTGAATGAGCTCCGCTGCGAAATTTGAAAGCGAATCGCTGTTTACATAAGAACGCAGCTCGTTCAAGCGCTCATTCGGAGCCGTCGTATGATCCATCGATTGAAGCATCAAATACGACTTGATTCGGTCATCTATTTGCTGCCCCTCCAAATCCAGCAAGGCTGGCAAATCATTTACGGACAGCCAGCTGAGGCGGGCCGTTTTTTTGGCATCCGCTTGATCTGCAAGCGCTGCGTGCGCATGAACTGGGCTTAAATCAGCCGTATCCAGCAAAATTTGAATAAGCGTGCGCCAGTCCTCCGATTTTTCCGTTTCCAGCAATTGCTGGTATGCCGCCTTGCTGCCTGTTACGCTGCGCAGGGAGTTTAGTACCAGCTCTTTAATCGCTGCTTTTTTCTCGGTGCGATAAAGGGTTAAATATAATGTTTCGTCAGGCACTCGGCTGAATTCAGCCAGCGCAGCTCCGCTTGCCTTTTTCGATGAATCCAGCAGCCCCGCACGGATTGCTTCCGTCAGCTGTTCAAGGGTCAAAGCATCGCGATCCTCAAAGGCAATTTCAAGCACCGTCAGCCGAGAATCCGTAGGTAAATTCTTATATTGCTTCAATGAATCCGTTAAATTATTTCTAATAATGGATCGATATTCGCTTTGCGGCATCGAACGGTAGTAATAATCTCTCATGCCATTAAGCATCAGCAAGCCCGAAAGCAGACGCTCACGGCTCACCTCAGGATCTTCACCATAAAGCTCCAGCAGCTTTTGTCCGCTAAACGAATAGGAATGGTACATTTCCGACACGAGAGTCAGTGCATCGCATTCCGGTCGTGTAATCAAAATGGCCAGCCGCCTTATATAAGGCGAATCGGGAGGCAAGAAGCTTACAGCTACAAGCAGGCTTTTGCGTTTGCTGTCCCGGTTCCTTGGGTCAAACAACGAGCGATTCGTTTCATCCTTCCAGTAATCCTCGAAGGAAGTTTCCCCTTCCAAATAACGGGCGAGAAACAGACCATGACGTCCTCCCTCCGATTGTCCCCTTAATACAGCGAATACCGCTTGCGTAAGCGTGCCGGCTTCATCTGACAATGCAATCCCGGCATCTGTGAGCACCTTATGCAAATAAGCTTTGTAATACGCCGAACGTAAAATTTCATAAGCACGCAAAGCTTGATCCGGCACACTAAGCACATAGCTTTGCAGCGCGCTCCACGGCACCATATAGCTATTCAGCTCTCCGCTTAGCCGTTCAATTAACTCATAAGGCTCCTGGAAAGGAACGATGCCCTCCAGCAGCTCGTCCGGCTTTTTGGCGCGTCTGTCGAGGGCAAGCAAATGCTGGCGGACCTCAAGCGGATATACTTCATGCAGCGTTCTGACTGCATCAAGCAGCGCTAAGCCTACATCCCCCGGCTCGTCCAGAAACAGCTGCTTGCCGCCTTTAACGTTAATGACATATAACAAAGCGCTATGAATCTGGGTCAATGTCCGATTAAATTCGATGCGGGAAACTTCTCCGGTCTCCTGTGCTTGGAGATCAGGATAATGTGCCGCAATCGTTTTTTCGCGTTGGCTCGTTATAAAATCCGCGTTCAGCTCCCTAACAGAATAATTTTCCTTTGCTTTGAACGGGTACGCGATGATCGGCTTCACCGCAGCATTCAGCAGCTCGCGAAGCTGCTCCGTATTTTCGGCCAATACCGCTTGCAATATTTCCGGAAACTCGCTCGCGAGTCTTTGGCTGTTAAATTGATGGGTCGAGGTATGATCAAGCAGGGAATACAACTTTAGAAGCAGCAGCGTATTAATAATAACGCCTGTATCTCCAGCATCCTTTTTGCCAAAATTGCATTTGCTAACCCTGCTTTTCAGCTCATCCATAATCGCCTTATCTCCGGCAAATTTATGTATTTTCTCCATTCGTGGCAGCAGTGATTGCAAGCGCTGGCTTCCCGCTTTGCTTTTTCCTGCCAGCCCTAAAGCATAATGCCCGTCGCCCAAGCAGATCGCGAGGCTGTATCCCTGCCAATAATAGCTTCGGCTAGCATTGAGTCCCATTCGCAGCATGAGTGCACCCGCACGAAAAAACACATCGCTGTCATCCTTCTTCGCAAGCTTCTCAAATAGATCCATCGAACGGTAGGCATATTGCATGGAATCAGGCAGCAAATCCGGGAATTGCTCTGTTCTGCCCATTACATAATCGATAATGATTGCGCTGCGGTCCGTATTCTTCGAATACTCCTGAGAGAGTGCTTCTCCAAACTTTTCAACCAAGGCTTCAACTTCACGGTTTTCCGTTATCATTTTCCGAGTCCTCCCAAAAATTAAGTTATAATATCGCCGATCCAGTCGGCTAGCTCATTTGGTGTAATCGCCGCAACATGAGCCCCCATATTGGTGAGCGTCTGCGCCGCATGTTTGTTATAAACAGAGTCCCCGTTAAAATCGAGTGCGGTCAGCACCAGCAGCTTGCAGCCTGCGTCCAAAATATCTTTGCAAGCCTTATACATATGTTGAATCGGGTAGCCTTCCTCCAGATCGCTGACCAAAATGTAAATCGTTTTGCCAGGGTTTTCAATCAGCGTCTCGCCATAGCGCAGAGCTTTGGCAATATGCGTACCGCCGCCTAGCTGAACGTTCATGAGCAGATCCACGGGGTCCTCCAGCCTGCTCGTCAAATCAACAACCTGGGTATCAAAAATAAACAAGTGCGTGCGCAGCGCATTCAGCTTGTAAAAAATGCTCGCCATCACCGCGCTGTAAATGACCGAGTCCAGCATGCTCCCGCTCTCATCCACGCCAATAATAATGTTCCATTTGTTATGCGGCTGCACATTGCCGTCAAAGTAAAGACGGTCGATCACAAATCTGCCTTTTGTGCGATCATAGTTTTTTAAATTTCGAGAAATGGTTTTCTTAAAATTTAAATTGCGCAGCGACTTCACAGAGCTGCTGGTGTAGCGGCTGCGTTTGCCGAGTATGCTCGCTTTCGCCTGTGATTCGAGCTTCTGCCGCAAATCCTCCACTACTGCACGAACAATTTCCTTCGCGCTTCTTAACACATCGCCCTTCATCCGACCTTTGAATTGCAGGATGTTCTTGAGCAGATTCATGTTAGGCTCAAGCGATTGAAGCAGCTTCTTATCCGTCAGAAGCTCGGTCAGCCCATAACGGTCCAGCGCCTGCTTCTCCAATATTTCCACCGTCTGCTTCGGAAACAGCTCCCGCACTTTATGCAGCCACTTGGGAACGGTAAGCTCTGAGGCTCCCCGCCCTGCTGATCTTCTGTAGCCCTGCTCCTCGCCATATTCGCGATCGTACAAAAAGCCAAGCAGCTCATCCATTTCTGTATATGAAAAATGTTCAGGCGAATAGCCTTCGGCTTCGCTTAAGCCTTCCTCGGCAGCCTCCCCAAGGATGAGCCGCCAGCGATTCAAGGCCTCGGCCGATGTACGGCTGCCTGTAGCAGGGGGAGCAATCGGGGCTTGTCCCATCTCACCATGCTCATGCTCACTTCGCTCATTCTGCCTGTTCAAATCAGCTTCCATGCGGCAAACTCCTTCCGAATGGCTTCATCCAGCGCCTTGGCTTGTATAAGCGTCTGCTCGTCGATGGGCGGACGCTCCAGCTCTTCCGGCTCTGCTTGATGCCGTTTAGCGACCCGCTCTGCAATTAGCGACGTCTCCATTGGCGTAAAATAGGTGAACGCAAGCCGCAGCTCCGGCACCATCGCAATAAAATCATCAGGAGGAAGCTCCTCGATTAAATAATTCAATTCGCCCAGCAGCAGATCATCGTACAAAAAAGCATCGCGCGCGATTTCAAACATCCCTTGCAAATATTTCGCCGTCTGCTTGGCCTGCTCCGGCGTTCCGCGAACGTAGCTTCTGGCGCGCTCCACCATCTCTTCACGTGTTCGGTCTCCAAGCCCCGCTAATATAGCCATCGCCACTCCCTCCAATTGCGGGGAGAGCTTAGGGTCCGACAGCAGCTCGCTCAAATGCCCCCTGAACGTATCATTCTGAAAATGCGATTCAGACGACTCCGCCAGCATCGCCAGCAGCTTAAGCCCTTGTATAATCGCTGGATGCTCATCCGAATGGATGGCTGCAAGCCCCAGCAGCTTATCTACCGCATTGTTATAAGCTTCCGCTACGAGCAGCGGCAATTGTTCGTCTGCCGCAAGTCCCAGCAGTCTGCCATGCTGGCGCAAACGATTTAATACCGTAAGCGTTTGGCACAGCGACAGAAAATTTCCATCCTTGCGCAAAGCGGCCTGCACCTGCTCATATAACCGCCTCGCTGTATCCTGCAAGCCCATAAGAAGAGCCTGCAGCAGCGCATTCGCGATTTCGCCGCTATGATGATCGGGAAGCTCCTGTATCCGTTCCCCGATTTTGCGTGCTGCCGCCTCCTTGAGCGTTCCTCCATACAGCGAGTTTTCGATTAATCTCGCCTCAATGCGGGACGAATACGCGTAGACCCAAGTTTCACGAACGAGATTCATATGCCGATAGGCGACCCAATCTGGTCCAGACTCCCGGACTGCAAAATCTGGAACGAGGAAGCTCGCGCATTGCAGCAGTTGGCTAAGCAGACGATGCTCCGCCTTGGCGTACAGATCAAGCACCTTCTTGTGCTTGCCGGTCGTCTTAATCTGAAGCCCTGACGCAGAGCAGCGATTCTTAAAATCTTCCACAATCGGCACCGTAAACGGATTGGGAGCGACAATGCCGATTTTATCCCCTGTCAGAAGCAAGCGCAGCTCCTCAAGCGGCTTGTCCGTTGCAAGCGTCCGCTCCCCCTTCACGAAGGAGGAGAGCACGGCGTCCAGAAGCTCGTACACCCCGCCTTCCCTTTTGCCCCGAAGCACCGCAAGCCCTTGAATCATGCTGTATGCCTCAATCGCATCGCTCGTCGAAACCTCCTCTTGGCCTTTGCGCAGCTTGCGCATCAGCTCGGATAACAAGGCGAGCGCTGTCTGGTTATAGGGCTCTGTTTTATGCTGCAGAAGCTTATTCCAAATAAGCTCATAATAGTTCACATAAGGCATCCCGCTCGCATATCCATTCAAGCGATCCGCTTCTTCGAACGTGTAGACCATTGGATACAGCTGTTGCTGAATGGCTCCTCCGCTTTTCCCCTGCTGCTCCTCGTTCGCCAGCCCTTCTGATTGGGCGGCTTCAAGCAGGCCGTACGTATGAAAACCGCCAGTAATCACTAGAACATGCTTATGCTTGGACACAGCTTGCTTGATGCACTCTCTCATATACTTCTCTCTCGCCATATCTCCGGAGGCATGAAGCTGTTCCTCCGAATAGCACATACGAGATAACGCGCAGTAAGTAAATACATTCCGTACAAAAGCTTCCGTCGTTGCTGCTTGCCCTTCGATTTCGAACAGCTTTTCCCACAGCTCATCAAAGCTGCGGCAGTTCATTTTACGGCATAAACGATTAATAAAATCGGAGCTGGCAAGCAAGGTTTCATCCTGGATGGACGTCTCCTGTTTTTCAGCTTTGGTTCTCGATTCGTGACTATAATCCAGATCAATAAACGCCGCCGGTATGCCAAGATGCGCCGCTTCCTTCATGGCCACATACTCCGGAGAATAACTTAACAGAGGATAATAGCAAGCCGATCTTCCGCCTTGTTCATCCTCGTAAGTGCAATACAAACTGACAGGCGTCTCCGTCGCCTCATCCGCAAGCACCGGAATGAGCGGAGTGCCGCTCGTTGGCCCTTCGATCAAAACAATGTCCGGCTTATATTGCTTCATCACCTTCAGCAGATGAAAGGAGCACGCAGGGCTATGATGGCGGATGGGAAAATAAACGGTGCCGCTGCTCAGGTTAAACACCTGCTGATCAAATAAGGACGGCAGCTCCTTGTCAGCCTCGCCCGTTAACCAATCCATTTTCTTTCCTCGTAATAGTCCTTCCATATTACATCTTCCTTGGAGCGTTCTTTGACGACCTTGGAGAAGTAGGTTTTCAGGATGGACAAATCCTTCTCATTTTCCTTGGCAATCGTTCCGAGCATATTTTGCACGAGCCGATCAAGCGAAATCGATTTATTTTCATAATAATAGGAGGTCATGGCGCTTTGAACATAGACGGATACTGCTTCCGCTGTGCTCATTGAGGCTGCGGGGATGTCGATTTTGTAGCCTTCGCGCGTAATGCCGGAGCGCAGCTCCATAAATGTCGTCGCCAGCAGCTCGACCACATTCAGGTCAATTTCCGCGTCAACGCCACTATGCATGAGCAGGCTTCGGGCTTGATTTTCAATGATTTTCGCTTCCATCTTCATGCTGCTGACAGGCTTGATCGTCTCGAAGTTGAATCGGCGCTTCAAGGCACCGCTCATTTCGTTGACGCCTTTGTCGCGAATATTCGCCGTTGCAATGACGTTGAAACCAGGCTTCGCAAACAATACGCCGCCATCCAGCTCAGGGATATTCATCACCTTGTCGCTCAAAATGCTAATCAAGCTGTCCTGCGCTTCCGCTGGGCAGCGGGTAATCTCTTCAAAGCGGGTCATAATGCCCTGCTTCATTCCGTTATATAAAGGCGCTGGCACAAGCGCGGCCTCGGATGGGCCTTTGTCCAGCAGCATGGCGTAATTCCAAGAGTATTTGATCATATCCTCCGTCGTTCCGGCTGTGCCCTGAATCGTATTCAGGCTCGTCCCCGATATAGCGGCTGACAGCAGCTCGCTGAGCATCGTCTTCGCTGTACCTGGATCTCCAACGAGCATTAGCCCCCGATTGCCCGCCAAAGTGACAACAGCTCGTTCGATCAGCACATCGTTTCCATAAAATTTGCGGGTAATCACGACTTCTTTGCCTTCTAAGATAGCTGGTTTGTCCCTGCCAATTATAAAGTCGCGCACATAGGCCGGAGACAGCAGCCACTCGGGCGGACGCTTTCCCGTATCCTCTTCACGCAACGCCCGCAGTTCTGCTTCAAATAACATTTCAGCCGGCGGCTTAATCATATCCATCATTGTGGTCTCCCTTTCGCAAAAACAGATCATATGTTCTTATTTTCTTGTATAATACCATAACACACGCAGTTCTTTCAAAATATTGGACAAAAATGGTTGTTTCGAACCATTCAATTAGCACCATTGGGCTAGGTTTTTCGCTATAAAATAGGTCTCATCTTTGATAATATTTTGGGATTATATGTATTTGTAGTTGGGAGGGGCTGTAGCTTATGATCATTTCATTTATTTGTCTATGGGGAATTAACGTGGTTGAAAGCTTGTTTGATTCGGCAAAATGGAATGACCGCCCTCGCCCTGCCGGAAACGCTCAAGCGAGCGGCGGCCATCCCAAACTTCAAAATTACTGTTCTGCCGCCAGCTTATGCACCTGCTGCAGCAGCTTCGTCATATCCATGCCCGCATGGTTGCCGAGCAAAATAACCGTCATTCCGCTATCCAAATTACGCAGCATGCCCGTCGCATATCCGCTGCCGCTGCCATTATGGAAGACACCCTTCTCGCCGTTCAAGTTGATTGCGATCCAGCCGTAGCCGTAATTTTTATCCGAATGCGGCGTATACATCGCTTCAAGCGACTGCTTGCTTACGACCTTGCCCGCCCGAAGCCCCGCATCCCATTTGAGCAAATCATCGACGGTCGAATACAGCGTTCCCGTTCCCGACTGCGATACATAATACGGCGCTGCGGCCCACTCGTTATTTTTTTGCAAAATATAGCCCTGAATGGTCGGGCTTTCAGGCGTAGCCGTCCCTGAATTTTTCATGCCCAGCGGAGTTAGAAAATGCTCGTTCACATAGTCGGCATAGCTTTCGCCAGCCAGTTGCTCCAGTACATAAGCTAGCAGCACATAACCGTTATTGCTATACAAATAAGTAGTGCCCGGTTCGTATTTCAGCTGCTTCGTCCGAAGCTCCGCAATCGTCTGCTCGATGGTAACGTCGCCGCTTCGTGTAAATTCAGATGGAAGCCCTGACGTATGTGACAGCAGCATATGAATAGTTATATCATCGCCGCGGGGAATACCCGTTACGAATTTGGACACCGGATCGGTTAGGCTCAGCTTCCCTTGCTCAACCAATTGCATAATGGATGCCGCTGTGAATGATTTTGTAATGGAAGCGATACGGGACTTGGCATCCGGACGATTCAATTTATTCGTTCCGGAAAAGCCATAGCCTTTACGAAGCAGCACCTCCCCGTCCTTCGCTACAAGCGCCATGCCAGAGAAGCCTTCGCCCTTCAAATAGGCGTCAATCGCGGCATCCTCTTTGCCATACTTCGTTACTGCATCCGTCTGAATCCGGATCGTCAGAAACTCCTTCGTCTGTGACAGCTGCAGCGATGCTTTGAGCGCATCCGTTACTGAACGCAGCGGAAGCATGAGTGTGCCTTTTATGTTTAGAGAAGGCGCGGACATGTTCATGGCCAGCCCGTCCACCGTTATTACGGACGTTCCCGCCCGATGGACGATGACGTCTCCGTTTACTTTAATCGTTGCGGTTTGCGTCTTCCCATCCCATTCGATATTGCCAGCAGCTGCTTTGCCTGCTTCACGAAGCGGCACGAATGTAGTGCCGTCCTTAATAAGCGGCTGTACATTCCATACCACCGCCTTGCCATTCACCTCGACTGCGATCGCCTTGCTGCTAGCCGGTTGCACTGCCTCTACCTGGCTGCTTGGTTGTGCGGCCGCCGCTGCACTGCCAGCACCAGCAAACGCTGTTACGGCAGCCATTCCGATCAGTGCACTACGCGCCACTGTGTGCCCGTTAAACCATCCTGCTATCTTCTTTCCTCTTATGCCTGTCATTTCATGCCAACTCCTTCTTCTCATTCACTTACGCTTACAGCTAAACCTATTCGTTAGCCAAGCCTGCAATCCGTTCAACAATCCTTCCTCTATTATAGACGCAGCAAATGGGAAAATGTAGCGGCGCCATAAATGAACAAAGGCGCGCAGGCAGGTTTAAGCTCCTGCTGCGCGCCACTTACTCTAGCGCTATATGATATATATAATAATAGGCCGATTTTATTAAAGCTCCTTCAGAGCCTCCACAACCTGCTCCACATGCCCCTTAACCTTTACCTTGCGCCATTCGCGGGCAAGCTTGCCTTCGGCGTCGATTAGAAAGGTCGAGCGTACGACGCCCATATACTCCCTGCCGTACAGCTTCTTAAGCTGCCATACGCCGAACAGCTCGCATACTTCATGCTCCTCATCCGCGAGCAGCAGAAACGGCAGCTCCTTCTTCGCAATAAACTTCTCATGCGACTTCACGCTGTCAGGGCTAATCCCGATGACAACGGCGTCGCGGTCAACCATCCCTGGATAGGCATCGCGAAAATCGCAAGCCTGATCCGTACAGGTCGGCGTATTATCCTTCGGGTAAAAATAAAGCACAACCTTTTTGCCCAAGTAATCGCTCAGGCTCACCTGCGTCCCATCCGATGCCGGAAGCTTAAAATCCGGCACAGCTTGTCCCACCTCTATTGCAGACATATATTCATCCTCCTAATCCCATTCGACTATGTATGTATAATTTTAACCATAGCTTTGTGTATTGGACGCCCTAGGTATTAATGAAACGGCGAGGAATCGATCCCCGCCGCCTGAATCCAACTATTCATTACGAACCAGCACCGCGATAACGCTTCACGCCATGGTTCCACAGCAGCAGGCCGAGCGTGAAGAACACGAGGCCTACGACCGGTGTCAGCAGCGCGAGCTGCGACAGGTCATCCGCTTTCTTTTCGAGGAAATACGAAGCGGGAATGACGCCGACAAATGCGAACGGCAGCAGCCAGGTCAGTACGAAACGAATCATTTTATTGTAAATGTTAACCGGGTAGCGCCCATAGTTTTGAATATTGTACATGAGCGGCACGATGCCGGTCGGAGCATCCGAGTAGAAGGAAATTGCCGACAAGGCCGTATAAATGCCCGCATACACGAGCACAGCCCCAATAACGAATACCGCCAGCAGCACAATATCCATGACATGGAATGGCAGACCCAGCTCGCCCCAGCAAACAAACATAATAATTGCACCGACAACAGAACCGATCAGGGAAGGCGGATCGACATTTTCGAGCAGCACCTGAAACAAATTATGTGCCGGACGCGTCAAAATCCGGTCCATTTCCCCTTTGACAATATACCGCTCGCTGAAATTCCAGATGCTGAAAAAGGTGCTGAAAATGCCATATGGAATCATGAAGAAGCCGTAGACGAACACGACCTCAGCCTCTGACCAGCCGCCAAGCGATGGCGTATGGCGAAAAACAATTAAAATGAAGATCAGATTCATGAACTGGAACATCATATCGGACAAAATCTCAATCCAGAAATCCATCCGGTAGGTCAGCCGCGTCTTCGCGTAGTTTTTAATATATTCCCAAAATAATTGTGCGTACAGCATGCCTGACTTAACCTCCTTGCACGAACAGACGCTTGCGCGCTGCCCGCCATGTGAACCAGATTGGCACAAGCAGCACGACGAACCATACTACTTGCAGGCCAAACACGCCAGCTATTTCGCTGCCCGGCGTCCTGCCTGTGAATACAGAGCTCGGCAAATACGTGATGGCCTGAAACGGCAGCCATTTCATAATCGCTGCGAGCCAGCCAGGGAAAAATGCAATCGGCACGACGACGCCGGAAAATAAATCGACCATTACGCGCTTCATCCGCATCATGCCCTCGTTATTTTCAACGAAGAAGGCAAACAGCCCCGTTAAAATGTTAATTTGTGAATTAATGAGAAAGCTGAACAGCAGCATAACTAAATAAATCATCCATGTCATCGGATCGGTCGGCAGTGTCACCGGAAATATCAGGCAGACGATGATCATGCCCGGAATCATGAACAGCAGCAGGCGGAATAAGCCTTCGCCGAAGCCCTGCATCATTTTCACGAGCAAATAGGAATACGGCCTTGTCATTTGGGTAGCGACGCTGCCATCCCTAATGTCATTGGCTATTTCACGATCGAGATTGTTAAAATAAAACGCCCTCGCCATCCACGATACCGCGACATACGTCGTCATCTGGGCGACGGTAAAGCCCGCCAGCTCCTGCTGCTCCCCGAAAATCGCTTTCCACAAAAAATAATACGCCCCGATGTTAATCGCATAAATAACGATACCACTGTAATAATTAACGCGGTATGCCAGCATCGTAATAAAACGGATGCGAATAAAATCCAGATAAGCGCCCATCATGAGACCGT
Organism: Paenibacillus sp. JT22N7; assembly: GCF_059383875.1. NCBI lineage: Bacteria > Bacillati > Bacillota > Bacilli > Caryophanales > Paenibacillaceae > Paenibacillus > Paenibacillus sp. JT22N7. Next base: position 33,010 of record NZ_JBXENY010000002.1, on the reverse strand, counting down.
CGTCTCCTTAAGCGCTGCCTGCTGCTCTGATTCTGTGCTAGCCGAGCCGGAGCGGTAAATTTCACGAACGATTTCATCCGTGTTCGTCTCCACAATTTTAATGTCCTGAATCGCAGCACCGCCTACGACTTTGGACAAGGCATCAGATACATTGATCGCATGCGGCAGCCACATTGTTGCCGTCAAATCATTGTCCATTTTCCACGTCACATCAAGATCGCCAGTAAGCGCTTGAAGCGTCGCCAGCTTCGTCTGCGAACTGAACTCAAAGTGAATTTCGCGTCCCTTGCTCCAGCGGTTTTTCAAGTCCTCCAGACCGCCATCATAGATAATGCGCCCATCATCGAGCATAATGACACGCGAGCACAGCGCTTCGATATCTTGCAAATCATGGGTCGTGAGCAAAATCGTCGTGCCTTCCTCACGGTTCAAATCCTTCAGAAATTCGCGAATTTCTGTTTTCACAATAATATCCAGCCCGATCGTCGGCTCATCCAAAAATAAAATCGACGGATTATGCAGCAGCGAAGCGACGAGCTCGCAGCGCATCCGCTGGCCGAGGCTCAGCTTGCGGACAGGACGGTTGAGCAAATCGCCAAGATCAAGCCGCTCAATCAAATTGTTCAGCCGCTTGCGGAAATCGGCCTCCGATACACGGTACACTTTACGCAGCAGCTGGAACGACTCAATAACCCCGATATCCCACCATAGCTGCGAACGCTGTCCGAACACAACTCCGATTTCAGCGACAAACTTTTCGCGGTCCTTGTAGGGAACATAACCATTGACACGCAAATCGCCGGAGGTTGGCACTAAAATGCCGGTCAGCATTTTAATGGTTGTCGATTTGCCTGCGCCATTTTCACCGATATAGCCGCAGATTTCGCCTTGCGGGATTTGAAAGGAAATATCCTTTACGGCTGTAACCTCCGTATACTCGCGTTTGAACAGGTCTTTCAGCGCCCCGGACAGCCCTTCCCGGTTTTTCTGTACATTAAACTGCTTGCGCAGATCCTTAACATCTATTGCCAGCATTTGTTAGTCTAGCTCCTCTCCGTTAATACGGTCGACATTCCCCGGGAAATTATGCTAATCCCCCGTTTGCAAAAAGAGCGATGATTCACGGTCATCACACTTCATTATCCTATATTCTGATAAAACTTGCTTCCGTATGTCCTTCCGAATTATAATTTTACAATATGTAATCATACAGCAGATGGCAGGGCACGTAAATGCTATTAGAGAAACGTTTTACAATGGCAGTCAAGGGGAATGAATGGAAGACGGGGTACTGTGAAATTTTGAAAGGGGCATTACTAGCATAATGGAAAAACGGCCGAAGAAAGCTAAGCTATCAAAAACGTGGAAATGGATTCTGACAATTGTCCTTATTCTGCTGGGAATCGGTATTGCTTATGCAGGTTACTGGATTTATGGCGTTTATAATGCTACGTCGGATTTCAATAAACCTAAAGAGGAATCAAGATTTTCCAATTTTGAGGACACTGGACTCGAAGCACCTAAATGGGAAGGAACGGAGCGCGTCAACATTTTGCTGCTGGGCGGTGATGCTCGCGGTATGGATGAAGGACAAATTCCGCGTTCAGACTCTATGCTTGTTCTTTCCATAGATCCGACTACTAAGAAGGCACATCTCTTGTCGATACTCCGCGATACTTATGTCCCAATTGAAGGACATGGACGGGGAAGAATTAATACAGCTATTACACTAGGCAAGCCCGAGCTGGCAATGAAGACGGTCAGCGATTTGCTGGGACTGAACATTCAGTATTATGTTTATACCGACTTCGAAGGCTTTAAGCAATTAATTGATACATTGGGCGGCATCACGATCGATGTCGAGAAGGATATGCGTTATACCGACAATGCCGACGGCAACCGTTACGATATCGATTTGAAAAAGGGCGTCCAGCTGCTGGATGGCGATAAAGCGCTGCAATATGTACGCTTCCGCCACGATGCGATGAGCGACTTTACACGTACGGAGCGCCAGCGCAAGTTTCTGCAGGCTCTTGCCAAGGAGATGCAATCGGGCTGGAATATTCTCAAAATGAAGGAAATATTGGAGAATGTCTCTCCTTATATTGAGACGAATTTGACCGTCACCGATATGCTCAAGCTCGGACAGCTTGGCGTTGACTCCCATGTCGCTGGCACCGCTCAGGTTCCGCCGATGGATATGATTACGGATGAAGATGTTGGCGGCGCTTCTGTACTTGGCGTACGCAATGAGGACGAGCTTAAGTCCTATGTGGACACGCTGCTGGAAAGCGACGATACGCTTGCTTCGCCTGAGGGTTCACCTGGCGCAGATACCAGCAGCAGTCCTGGAGCTTCGGCTACACCGTCACCATAAGCCAAACCAAGCGCTGCACAGCAACCGATAATTGAATAGAGTCAGTAGCATGTATTATTGCTGGAACTGGAAGTTCGCTGCTTGAATAAGCAGCAGATTGATGTTTGTCGTCCTCATTCCGAGTGGAATGAGGACGTTTTGATGTTAGATATTTAGGCAGGCAATCTCGCTTTCCAAGCAGGATGCTGCACCATTTTTCAAGGGGGAATTATTGTTATGACGATTCAAAGACCACGCTCCGAGGCGCTATATGCCGAAGCGCTTGAGCATATTGTAGGCGGCGTCAACAGCCCTTCACGTTCGTTCAAAGGTGTTGGCGGCGGCGCACCCGTCTTTATGAAGCGTGCCGAGGGCGCTTATTTCTGGGATGTCGACGACAATCGCTATATCGATTATTTGGCGGCTTACGGCCCCATTATTACGGGACATGCCCATCCGCATATTACCGAAGCGATCGTCCGCGCCGCGCAAAATGGCGTTTTGTACGGCACACCGACCGAGCTTGAGGTTCAATTGGCACGCATGCTCAAGGATGCGATTCCCTCTATGGATAAAGTGCGATTCGTCAATTCCGGCACCGAGGCGGTTATGACAACCATTCGCGTGGCACGGGCTTACACGAAACGCAGCAAAATTATTAAATTCGCCGGCTGCTACCACGGCCATTCCGATCTGGTGCTCGTCGCAGCAGGCTCCGGTCCTTCCACGCTTGGCATACCGGATAGCGCTGGCGTTCCGATTAGCATTGCCCAAGAAGTCATTACGGTGCCTTTCAACGATATTCCAGCCTTGAAGCAGGCGCTTGAACGGTTCGGCCACGAGACGGCTGCCGTTATGGTAGAGCCTATTGTCGGCAACTTCGGCATGGTGATGCCGCATGAAGGCTATTTAGAGCAACTGTGCGCTTTGACGCGTGAGGCTGGAGCACTTGTCATTTATGATGAGGTCATTAGCGCATTCCGTTTCCATTACGGCTCCTCGCAAACGTTTGCTGCCTTCCCTGATCAAGCTGCCATTGAGCCGGACCTTACGGCGCTTGGCAAAATTATCGGGGGCGGACTCCCCATTGGCGCGTACGGCGGACGCCGCAGCATCATGGAGCAAGTCGCGCCGCTCGGCCCTGCTTATCAGGCTGGAACGATGGCCGGCAATCCTGCCTCTATTTCCGCAGGCATCGCCTGTCTCGAAGTTTTGAAGACGCCTGGTATTTATGAGCGTATGGATCGGCTTGCTGGTCAGCTTGCAGGAGGACTTAAGACCGTAGCAGACAAACATGGCTTCGCGCTTACGATTAACCAAATTCGCGGATCGTTTTCGGCTCATTTTTGCAATCATCCGGTTACGAATTATGATGAAGCGCAGGATACGGACGGCGAGCTGTTTGGCCGCTTCTTTAAGCTGATGCTCGATCAGGGCATTAATTTGGCCCCATCCAAGTATGAAGCGTGGTTTCTGACCATCGCCCATACTGATGAAGATATCAATGCGACCATTGAAGCGGCGGAGCACGCTTTCAGTAAGCTTTAGGAGAGGTCAGCCCGATGCCTTCTGTAATAGAAAGGGACATGTTGATGAATCCATATTTGGAATTTGACCGCGCCGCTTGGTCGGCACTCCGTGATCATACCCCTCTGCCGCTCACGGAGGAGGAACTGAATGAGCTGAAGGGCCTCAATGACCAAGTATCACTTGAAGAGGTTGAGGCGATTTATTTGCCGCTTACCCATCTGCTGAACCTGCATATCGAAGCCGCTGAGCGGCTAAAGCAGGCTTCGGCTGCATTTTTGCATATGGAGGCGCCTAAAGTGCCGTTTGTGCTCGGCATTGCAGGCAGCGTAGCCGTAGGCAAAAGCACGACGGCGCGGCTGCTGCAGCGGCTGCTTTCCCGTCATGGGAATGGCCGCAAGGTCGATCTCGTTACGACAGACGGCTTCCTCTACCCCAAACGGGTACTGGAGGAACGCGGGCTAATGAAGCGCAAAGGGTTTCCTGAAAGCTATGCCGTCAAGACGCTGATGGACTTTATGGGGCAAATTAAATCGGGAAATCCCCGCGTGAAAGCGCCGATCTATTCTCATCTGACCTATGACATTATTCCCGGGCAATATCAGTTTGTCGAACAGCCGGATGTGCTGATTGTCGAAGGAATTAACGTTTTGCAGGTTAGCAAAGAAGCGCACTCTTTTGTAAGCGATTTTTTCGACTTCTCGATTTTTGTCGATGCGCCAGAAACGTTCATAGAGCGCTGGTATGTCGAACGATTTTTGATGCTGCGGCATACCGCTTTTAAGAACAAGGACTCCTACTTCCATCGCTATGCAAGCCTCACTGATGAAGAGGCTGTTGAGACGGCAGCAACGATTTGGAAAGAAATCAATGCCGTCAATTTGTACGACAATATTTTGCCGACGAAACGGCGGGCGATGCTGATTTTAGAAAAGGATGCCCAGCACCGCATTCAGCAAATCCAGCTGCGGAATTAACTCAGCGCAGCTGCCAGCGCCCTTTTGGATGAATGGCTGACATAGCAAAGCTGCCCTCCCTGATAAGAGGGCAGCTTTATTTTCTATTTTTGAATATAAAGGAGGCATCGTTATGGGCTGGGAATATGGCATAAAGACCACAAACCCTTCGATCCTGCCTGAGCTTGTGGTACGTCTGGCTGATGCTATTCATGTAACGGAACCATACAGGCTTGAGCGTTATGAGAACAGCTTCGCCCTGCTTCAGGATGATTCTTCATGGCCAAGAATACTGCAGGTATCGATAGAAACAGCAGCTGGAACCGAAGATATGACCGATGGTGAGGCTTATGTTTACTGTCTATTTCATATCCGCGGCGAGCTTGCGGCTGGCTGGTTGAAACACATGGAGCGGGAAACAGAAGCTCAGCGATATGCTGGCAGGCTAGAGTGGTTCGAGCTCTAAAGGTTAATATATTGCATTACTCGTTTTTGCCCAATAATCAATATCATAGTGTATTTCATCTGCGGAAGAGCGTAGCGGCATCCCACTTATTGACGATATCGAACTGCATTTCTTAGAGCTGCCGAAGCTGGATGATCGTGCAGTGCCCGCTCTACATGGCGGACTAGTCAATTGGCTGCTTTTTCTAAAGGGTACGCATAAATTCAATTGGGAGGTGCTTACTATGAACGAGCCTGTATTAAAGAAGGCTATGACTACATTAGAATTTCTTAGTCAGGATGCTGAGGCTCGCAGATTATATGAAGACAGGCAAAAATCCCTTCATGATGAGGCATCTATGATTGAGGGAGCGCTTGCCGAAGGTGAGGCACGTGGAGAGGCGCGTGGAGTCCTTCAAGGCGAGCAAAAAAAAGCACTCGAAGTTGCCCTGAAGCTTTTAGCACTTGGCATTGAAATTTCGATTATTGCTGAGGCCTCTGGTTTGTCTGAAGCTGAGATTAATGCGCTTAAGAAACAACAGTAATTCAGTATCAAACACGATGTGGTATTGCCTGCGGCCACATATCTCCGCATAAAACTTTGGTACAACATAAAAAATGCATTAGCGCAGCAGCAAAGAAGCAGCCCTCAGAAGGCTGCTTCTTTGCTGCTGCGCACTTATTTTAACAGATGACTGACCACATCCTCAGCCTGCTCTGCTCCTTGCTACTCCGTCGCCTCAGCATCCGCCAACGCCTTCAAAAACGGCTCATGCATAAGCCCATTTGAAGCCGCCACATTTCGGACGCCGAGGTGATAGCTTTTGCCCTGTGTATCTGTAACGATGCCGCCTGACTCCTGTACAAGCAGGGAGCCTGCCGCCAAATCCCAGCTGTTCAGCCCGATTTCCCAGAAGCCAGTCAAGCGGCCTGCTGCCACATAAGCCATATGGAGCGCAGCCGAGCCCGATGAGCGAAGATTGCGCACCTGCGGCGCAAGCGCCTGAATGCCCTTCAAATTCAGCGGCAGCGCATACAGATGATCTGCCGGGAAGCCCGTCGCGATCAAGCTGCTGCTGATCGTATCTTCCTTCGACACCTGCATCCGCTTGCCGGATACATAGGCTCCTTTGCCTTTCTCGGCAAGGAACAACTCGTCCTTCATCGGGTCATACACGACCCCAACGATGACCTCTCCTTTATAAGCGAGCGCAATTGATACGACGAAAAACGGAAAGCCATGGACGAAGTTCGTTGTCCCATCAATCGGATCGACAATCCATAAATATTCCGCCTCGCTCTGATCGGCGAGCGCCTGTGCTGAAGCCTCAGGCCCGGGCTCAACCCCTTCCTCACCCAAAAACGAGTGATGAGGAAAATGAGTCAGAACAAGCTTCTTAATAAGCTGCTCCGAGCCTTTATCTACTTCCGTTACTAAATCATGAGAAGAATATTTCATATCCAGTCTATTATAGTTTCCTAGTTTCGTCTTGATCCATTCGCCCGCTTTGGCCGCGCAATTTATCGCAACCGCAGTGAAGCTTTTGCCGCTTACAACTGAAGGTTCACGCTGATCACTCACGGTGCATCACCCAACTCTCTTTAATAAGTTTAACTATTAACATTATCTATTATTACGCTTATAAATCAATATGCGTTCCTGTCTTTTTGCTAGATTCTAAAAATGGCTACAGCTGCCTAATGCCTTCATAGACCAATTGGCAGGCCAGAACAAGGAGGGTAATCCTTAGCAGCCATAACAGTCCATTGCCGCTCATCTTGCCCGCAACATAGGCCCCAAGCTTTCCGCCAACCCAAGCGCCCGGAATAAGCGCCAGCAAAATCCACCAGTTAATCTCCCCCAGCCATACATGCGTGGCACTGCCTAATATCGAGGATAAAAAAATGACAAACATCGACGTAGCGGTTGCCGCATGCGGCGGAAAACGGAACAACAGCACCATTAACGGTACGAACAATGAGCCGCCGCCAATGCCAAACAAGCCGGAAATGATCCCTACACCAAAGCCAATTACAAGCATCGGCCAAATGGCATAGCCATACGTATGCTGCTCGCCAGCTGAATCCACCATCGTCCGCTGCACCGGCCACTCCCGCGCAACCGGTTTCAAATAATTTCGCACAATCAATAAAGCAGATATAAGCAGCATAAAAATGCCGAAGGACAAATTAAAGGCGGCGCCCTTCAAAAGCCCTGTCATAGCCGCACCCAGCATCGCAGCCGGACCGCTAGTCGTAAACAGCAGCCAGGCGCTGCGGTAATCGACGATTTTGTGCTTCGCGTAGGATAGCGTTGAGGCAAGCGCCGTTACAATAAGCATCGTAAGCGATGTGCCTACCGCTGTTCCATGGTCGATTGGCGCGCCCATGAGCGAAGGCCCCAAATACATAAGGGCTGGCACTATAATAATGCCGCCGCCCAGACCGACAATACTCCCGAACATCGCTGCTGCCATCCCTAATAATACGAGTGCAATCCATTCAAGCAAGGGTGTCACCGCCTTCTGTTCAATCATGATGCGTTACATGTTCCCCTACACCATCACTTTTCATTCCTAGTAGAAGAGCACCGTCAACGATAGCTGACGGTGCTGCATGCTTTTGCAAATTCTATAGCTCGGTTACCTCAATACTGCCGCCGTCCACAATCCGAACGCCTTCGCCTCTAGCCGCCAATATGCGGAAGTCATCCATAAGCGCCAGCAGCGCCTTATCCTTAAACTTCGCTTCGAGCATGCAGTCAAGCTGCGGCGTCACCGCCGCCACCTTCCGCAAAAACAGCAGCAGCTCGCCCGCATTCAAATAGTCGGCATGACTGCGCGGATTCGAACCTTCCTTTGGACTGGAAAAATGGATTTTGGGCGGCAGGCTCATTTTTTCCGCATCGTCCGCAGCCTCTGCCGCTTCGCTATTGAGCCGCTGCTCTTCAAGCAGCCACGTTTCAGCGATTTGCGGCCAAAGGCTGCTGCACAGCTTGTCCAAGGAGACGCCGCCATCATTCACTTGATGGTGATGTACATCGAGCACCATCGGCACTTCCACGGCCTGAGCCGCCTCCAGCGTCTCCACTGCATTGAACGTCTTATCGTCGTTCTCCAGCGTTACGCGGTGCCGATAGCGCTCTGGGAGCGCCTGAAACTGCCGGATAAAGCGTGCACCTGCGACCATCTTGTCGCCATATGCACCGCCAATATGTATGTTGCACTTGACTGACTCCGGCAGTCCCATCGCCTCTAGCATGCGGACATGATATTCCATGTCCCGTTTGGAGCTTTCCAGCACCTCGGGCCTTGGCGTGCTGAATACGCAAAAATGGTCGGGGTGAAACGAAACCCTCAGCCGATTATTTTGCACAAACAGACCAATTTCACGAAAAGCTTCACGCAGCGCCGGATACGCATCCCAATCTGCTACATCCTGATGGGTCGCCAGCGGAATCAGCTTTGAGGAAAAGCGATACATCTGAATATCGCTCGCCTTGGCATGCTTCAAAATCCGCAGCGTACTGTGCAAATTGTCCTCGGCGATCCGCTCCAGCTTGCGCAGAGCCGCTTCGCGGTCACCAAGCTTCGTAAAATTTGCAAACGTCATCGTCCGCGATGGCGAAGCATTTTCCAGCAGCATGCTCATGGCTACGAACCCGAATCTAACCAGCATCCGCTATTCACGCTCGCCAAAAAACATTTCGTAAGCTAGTGCAGTCTGCACTTTAGCTTCTTCCTCAGTCAGCTTTCTCACAAGCTCCATCTCCACTTCAGTCACTTCTTCGCCTTGAAAATTAATTTCAGCGATCGAAGCGAGGATGCGGACTATGGCAATGGCCTCATTGTTCGTCGTATACGCAATGACCTTCTGGCCGGTAGGGTATACGCGAAATCCGCTCTTTACCATCTTGCCCTTGCCGTATTCAAGCAATTCATGAAGCTCCTGCTCTGACTTGAATTTGCATACAGAATTAAACTCGGTTGAAAATCCCATGAACTCCCTCCTTTCTCTAGAGTGAATTTCCATTGCTTTTATTACGCTTCGCTAGCGCCGAAATTGATTTTTTGCTTCTCGCCATGCCGTCTCAAGGCAAGCTCAATCAGCTTATCCAGCAGCTCGCGGTAAGGCATTCCTGTTTCTTTCCACATAAGCGGATACATGCTGAAAGGCGTAAAGCCCGGCAGCGTATTAACCTCGTTAATAAACAGCTGGCCGTCCGACCTGCGCATGAAGAAATCTACGCGGGAAAGGCCCGATCCATCAATGGACAAAAAGGCGCGAATCGCCATTTCCCTGACCGACTCTGAAATTTCCTCCGAAAGCTCGGCTGGAATTTGCATGACCGATTTGCCATCCACATATTTTGCCTTATAGTCGTAAAATTCATTAGAAGCAATAACCTCGCCCGGCACAGAAGCTTTAGGCTCGTCATTGCCAAGCACCGCGACTTCGATTTCTCGCGCATCGACAAATTCCTCAACGATGACTTTGCGGTCATACTTGAAAGCGTAGTCGATTGCCGACATCAGCTCTTCGCGGTTGCGCGCCTTGGAAATGCCGACACTGGAGCCCAGATTGGCTGGCTTAACGAAGCATGGGTAGCCGAGAGCCACTTCACATTCCATTACAAAAAAGGCAGCGTCCTTCTCCCACTGCGTACGGTTGAAGTAGCGGAACACGCATTGCGGCAGCCCTTCTTGCGCAAATACCTTCTTCATCGTCACCTTGTCCATGCCTACTGCCGATGCCAGCACGCCTGCGCCGACGTACGGAATGTTAGCCATTTCGAACAAGCCTTGAATCGTGCCATCCTCGCCAAATGTGCCATGCAGCAGCGGAAATACGACATCAATTGCCGTTGCTCCAGCTGCTGCTGCACCTGATGTATCTAAACCGGCAAACAGCGGAGCAAGCGGAAAGCCCTCTCCGGAAGCGGCTGCTGCAAGACGCAGCTCGCTGACGGTTTGCGGCTTGCTGCCTAGCTTGCCGCCCACTCTCCACTCGCCCTGCTTAGTAATATAGAAGGGGGTAATTGCGTATTTATCGTAATCAAATTCTCCCATTACTGCGAACGCTGTCTGCAGCGAAACTTCATGCTCGCCTGATTTTCCTCCATAAACAAGTGCTACGTTTACTTTCGTCCCCATCGCATATCCTCCGGTAAAATAATAAATAATAACTTATAATTGATCTTCAATATGAAAAAAACGGTACCTGGTCTGTTCCGTCCAGGCATAAGAATCGCGATAGTCCCAGTAGCGATGGCGGCTGGGTACAGTATTCGCATTAACAAGCGGCATACCCGCTGCATCGAAAGCCGTTACAATCGTGCTGTGCTGAAAACGGTTGTCTCCGTTCCAGTCATAAGTGATCACATCGCCAAGCTGGAGCTCTTCAGCCGAGTCAACGACTCTGGCTCGAAGTCCTGACTGCCGGGGAGTGGATAAGTAGTTCGTCAGCGCATTCGACACCGACCAGCTGTAGCTCCACCATTCCCTGCCTCCGTTACGGCCTTTGTACCACCAGCCGCTGCCCCTGTTACCAGTATAATTCATCGGAGCATTGCCTGCAAAGACCGACTGGGAGATGTAATTTGTACAATTGACCTCAAACTCCTCATATGCAGGGTTTGGTACATTCCACCAACGGTCGGCATAAGCGGCGGCCAAATCGCGCCGATACAGCGCGCGGGCGCTTTGGGGCTGGAATGCTGCAAACAGGTCATAATTCAAGTAGGGCACCGAGCGAAGACGGAAATGCTCTTCTTCCTGCTGCTGCTCTTCCTCTCCAACCGAATTTTGATCCTGAAAAGCATGCTCGAAGCGTGGACGCCGTTCCGCAATGATCGGCTCAATGCGAACGATGTGCCAGCGTTCGCCAGCAGCAGCCAGCCATAGCCGCTCCACTTCTTTCCGCTCTTCTATATAACGCAATCCTCTATGCTCAATCTGCCGCTTAATATGCAGCCGAATGAGCACGGACGCTTCTGTACCAGACTCCTGCACCCTGACCAGCTCCGCCTTCGTCTCGCTGCGCGAAGGCAGGACGCCGCGCAGCAAATCCCGCTCGCGCAGCCGGTTCAGCCTGCCGCGGAGCCTGCCGCAATGATCCTTATCCGCGACGAAGCCATCTACCGCTGCTGCATGCTGCTCGGTTTCCGCCTGATTGTACAGGCTTACATACTGATGCACGGCAGGCTTCCAGCCTTGCTCTTCCTCTCCAAGCAGCGGCGGCGAATCGCCTGAGCGCATGAGCGAGGTCATGGAAGAAGCAGCCATTCGCGAATGCTCAGCAGCGGCTGTCTCTGGCTTCTGCTGATTCTGGTGCTTCTCCTGCTGAGCTCCGCCTTTCGTCGTTCCCTCTTGAGCATGCTGCTGCGCGTGCCGCTGGGCGGAGCGCGGCTGAAAGGCGGACAGGTTCAGCAGCGGCTGCCGCTCCTGCTTGCCTGCACGGCGGCCTGCCGTTTGTTTGTCTGATCGCAAGGACATCGGCTTTCCCTCCTAAAAAGCAAGCTTTAAATCCGCACGTGCTGCGGCGGACGCCAGGCAAGGGTGCGGAGCGCCTAATCATTTTATTTATATGTTCACATTCCTCCAAACATGAGGCTCTAGCCAAAAGCTCGCATAATAATCCATTATTAGGTTAAAACAAGCCTTGCGGATGGAGGTTACATTCGTCCATCAGCCTAAATGCCTAAAATGGGCGCCAATATTCGAGAAAGCGGGTACAATTGGACTTTACGAGAGCCCCTATTTAGCGATATACTAGAAGCATAGCAAATTTGAAATCGTGTTTCACAGAGCGAAACACCCACTGAAGAATATTTCCTTTTCTTTTTCAAAAGTAAAGCCACCTAAGGAGGAACTTGAACCATGTCTCAACAAAATCATTACTCCGTTCGCACCTCGCTTGACGTAAACGGCAAATCCTTTGCGTATTACCGTTTGTCCGGCCTGGAAGAGCAAGGCCTTGGAAAGATTTCCAAGCTTCCTTTCTCCATCAAAGTCCTGCTCGAGGCTGCTGTACGTCAATTCGACGGCCGCGCCATTACGCCTGAGCATGTGAAGCAGCTGACAACATGGGCAGATGGACGCGAGGACAAAGAAATTCCGTTTATTCCTGCACGTATCGTATTGCAGGATTTCACGGGCGTTCCCGTCGTAGTCGATCTGGCAGCTATGCGTGATACGGTTAAACGCGCTGGCGGCGACCCTAAAAAAATCAATCCGCTCGTACCGGTTGACCTCGTAATCGACCACTCGATCATGGTTGATGCATTCGGCAACGCGGACGCGCTTGAATACAACACCAAGGTAGAATTTGAGCGCAATGAAGAGCGTTACCGCTTCCTGCGCTGGGCCCAAACGGCGTTCGATAACTTCCGCGCTGTACCACCGGGAACAGGTATCGTTCACCAAGTTAACCTGGAGTACCTTGCATCTGTAGCTGCTACAAAAGTCATCGATGGCGAAACGGTTGTTTTCCCGGATTCCCTCGTTGGTACGGATTCCCATACAACAATGATCAACGGTCTTGGCGTAGTCGGCTGGGGCGTTGGCGGTATCGAGGCTGAGGCAGGCATGCTGGGCCAACCGCTTTATTTTGTAACACCTGAAGTTATCGGCTTCAAATTGACTGGCAGCTTGGCAGAAGGCGCTACGGCGACTGACCTTGCGCTGACTGTTACGCAAATTCTTCGTAAAAAAGGCGTTGTCGGCAAATTCGTCGAGTATTTCGGTCCCGGCCTGTCCAACATCAGCCTTGCTGACCGTGCAACGGTTGCCAACATGGCTCCTGAGTACGGCGCAACCGTTGGCTTCTTCCCAGTCGACAGCGAGACGCTTAACTTCATGCGTGCAACTGGCCGTACAGAAGAGCAAATCGCTCTGGTTGAAGCTTATTACAAAGCACAAGATATGTTCCGCACAGATGAGACGCCAGATCCTGTCTTCTCCGATGTGATTGAGCTTGATATGTCGACTGTTGTTCCTTCCCTTGCTGGTCCTAAGCGTCCTCAAGACCGCGTTGAGCTGACAGCAATGAAAGATGAGTTCAACAACATCATCCGCACGCCAATCGATAAAGGCGGATACGGCATGTCAGATGAGAAGATCGAGCAGCTCGTTGACGTGAAGCACCCGAACGGCCAAGCTAGCAAAATGGGCACTGGCGCTGTTGTTATCGCGGCTATCACAAGCTGTACGAACACCTCCAACCCTAGCGTTATGCTCGGTGCAGGCCTTGTAGCGAAGAAAGCAGTAGCTCTCGGACTAACCAAGCCAGCATATGTGAAAAGCTCCCTGACGCCGGGCTCGCTCGTCGTAACGGAGTACTTGAAGAAAGCGAACCTGATGGAGCCGCTTGAAGCGCTTGGTTTCCACGTTGCAGGTTACGGCTGCGCAACTTGCATCGGCAACTCCGGTCCGCTTCCTGATGAAGTAGGCCAAGCCATTGCTGACAACGACATGACGGTAGCGGCTGTATTGTCCGGTAACCGTAACTTTGAAGGCCGTGTTCATGCTCAGGTGAAAGCGAACTATTTGGCTTCTCCTCCGCTTGTTGTTGCATATGCGCTTGCAGGAACGGTTAACATCGACCTTTCCAAGGATGCAATTGGCTATGACAAAGACAACAACCCGGTCTATCTGAAAGATATTTGGCCAACTTCGAAAGAAATTCAGGAAGCAACTGCGGCTGCGCTTAATCCGCAAATGTTCCGTGATAAATATGAAAATGTATTTACGCAAAATGATCGTTGGAATGCAATCGACGTACCAGAAGGCGAAAGCTACGAGTGGGATCCAAAATCCACTTACATTCAAAATCCGCCATTCTTTGAAAACCTTGGTACGGAGCTTAACGACATTGCCGACATCCATTCTGCAAATGTGCTTGCGCTTATGGGCGACTCGGTTACAACTGACCATATCTCCCCTGCCGGCAACATTAAAGCAGATAGCCCAGGCGGCGAATATTTGATCGAAAATGGCGTAAAAAGAGAAGATTTCAACTCGTACGGCTCGCGTCGTGGTAACCACGAAGTAATGATGCGCGGTACATTCGCCAACATCCGTATCCGTAACCAAGTGGCTCCGGGCACTGAGGGCGGCGTAACGACTTACCTGCCAACTGACGAAGTCATGTCGATCTACGATGCTTCCATGAAGTATCAAAAATCCGGCAAAAACCTTGTCGTTATCGCTGGTAAAGAATACGGCACAGGAAGCTCCCGTGACTGGGCGGCAAAAGGTACATTCCTGCTCGGCGTAAAAGCCGTTATTGCTGAAAGCTTCGAGCGTATTCACCGTTCCAACCTGGTAGGCATGGGCGTACTGCCACTGCAATTCCAAGAAGGCCACGGCTGGAAAACGCTTGGTATTACAGGTCGCGAAACGTTCGATATTACTGGACTGTCCAATGATGTGACAGCGGGCGAGACGGTTACTGTAACAGCAACCCGTGAAGACGGCACAGCATTTGAATTCCAAGCTATCGTTCGTCTGGACTCCATGGTTGATGTAGACTACTACCGTAATGGCGGTATTTTGCAAACCGTGCTTCGTCAAATGATTGCTAACATGTAGGAAGCCTAAGCTTTCCCTTGATTCGCAGAAATTCAGAAAAGCAGCGATTTCCCCTTAACGGGAGAATCGCTGCTTTTTGTTTTAGGGGCACGGGAAAATATCCGACCTCAAGCCTCAAGCTTCACTTTCGCACATACAGCGAAGCAGAAATCGCCGGAAACGCGTCGAACATAATGAAGCAGTCTGGCCTGCTCGTTCCCCATTCACTGACCGCTGCTGAGTCTCTTTTCTACTCCTGATCCAGAGGCTGCTTAATGCCATCCTCGTAGAAATCGAAGATGAGCTGCTGCTGCGTGCCTCTTACGGCGTAGAACACATCGGCCAGCGTTTTCCCCCTATGCTTCTGCCCCAACGCTTTTTCCAGCCACTCTCGGGTCAGCCCGTGCAGCTTAAGATTAGCCTCCACCACCATGCCATCCATAATCAGCTCCACCGGAAAAGCCTGCGCTTGCAGCGAAAGCCCCATATCCTGCTTGGTGATAAGCCGGTATGCATCCTTTTTCAGTATAGAGATTCTGCCATTGTCTTCGAGCAAGGCATACTCCACCTCTTCAATATTAAAAACGCCCCTTTCCCTTAGCGCTTGGTTCAGCGAATCCAAGGTATAGCGAATTTTACGCATGTTGGTTTCCATGACTTTGCCGTTTTCTATCAACACGGTAGGGGAACCCGAGATCCAGCTGCGCATCTTTCGGCTTTTGAGAGCGATCAGAGAAAGCAGGAAAGACATAGCTGTAATCACAACCAGCGACAGCACGATGTATGTGGGTTTCAGGGTGGCATTAAACGCCAAATTCGCCGCCAGAGAGCCCAGCGTAATGCTGGTTACAAAATCGTTAAACGTCATATTCGAAAGAGTCTGCTTTCCGAGAATCCGGGGAATGAGCAGCAGCAGTCCTACTGCGACAATCGTCCGGATCAAAATTTCCACATACGTCATCTTCAAACCTCCTCCCCCCATTATTTCCAAAAGGAATTAAAAAAAGCAGCGCCCGCTTCACTTTTCCTCAAGTGAAGCGGGCGCTGCTTTTCTATTCATCCGTTCAGCATGCAAGCATGCAGCTGCCTTGCTGAACGCTATTTCATCATCGTGCTCATCCGCTTGGACGCTTCCAGCAAAATAGGAGCGGCATCACGCATTTTATCCATCGTCATGCGGCTTGCCGGACCGGATACGGATAAGGCTGCGACAAGCTTGCCTTCCCGTCCAAATATCGGCGCGGAAAACGCGGCTGCGCCAGGCTCCCGCTCCTCAAAGCTCGTCGCATAGCCCTGCTCCGTAATGTCCGCAAGCTGCATCTTATATTGATCGAGATCAATCGTAAACAGCCACGACGGATCGCCAAAAATCTCTTCCCGCACGAGCGGATCGGCGTAAGCGATCAGCACCTTGCTGGATGCCCCTGCGTAAAGCGGCAGCCTCGCTCCGATTGGCGCCACCCGGCGCACAGGCTGATTGCTCTGCACGGCCTGAATGCGAATCCGCTCCGAACCGTCGCGTACGTAAATGCTTACGGTCTCGCCCAACTTATCTCGCAGACGCTCCATCTCCGGCTGCCATATGACCGCTGGATCATCGGTGCGGGATAAATGTGCAGACAGCTCCCATACTCGCATGCCAAGCCGGTAACGCTCCGTTACCAGGTCGCGCTCTATAAAGCCTTTATCTTCAAGGGTGGCCAGCATCCGATGGACTGTGCTCTTATGAAGCCCTGTCCGCTCGGCGATTTCCGTCATAACCAGATCCTTTCCCGCTGTAAAACAGATCAAAATATCCAGCGCTCGTTCGACTGCGCGTACGGTTGATTTCCCTTCCTCCGCCATGATGTGCCACACCTCCCTCGTTTCATTAAGTGAAACTCATTCTCACACAGTATAACTCATCGAAGGCTTAATCGTAAAGAAAAGATCCTTTGATTACAAAAGCATTACAACACCTTAACAATACGTCGACATCAATTGACAGGCACTCCCGCTCCGCATACGATTAAAGTACTAGAAATGAGAAGCGTTTACATAGTTCGAGAGGAGGAGAAGGGTATGAGCACAACAATGATGACATCTGTTTCAATGGAGGGAACCTTCCCCCAGGGACTGCACCCTTTCCCTTCTCTGGATAAGCTCCAACTGCCACGCCCGAGCGCAAAAACCAGGAGGTTGCACGCATTGGTTGCCCTTATTGCCTCACTGCTAGCTTTATGCATGATCGTCGTCGTTATCTTCCACGCCTATGTGGCTTGGATGCTCGCCTATCCCTACGTCGCTCCGCTCACTTCCAATCCAAAGGCTGCAATCGGGCTTGATTACGAGGACGTGCTCATTCCAAGCATCAGCGGCAAAACCAACGTCAGCGGCTGGTACGTGCCGGCCTACAGCGATGATTCGAACAGCGAGCCAGCTGCACGCACGATCGTGTTCAGCCATGGCTACGGCGCTAACCGTGAAGAAACTTGGGTACCGATGTATGATTTAACGAAGCTGCTTAATGGCCTTCATTATAATGTTATGCTTTTTGATTACGGCTACGCCTCTGCTACTGACAAAACGGCAGCAACCGGCGGTTTGGAAGAATCCCAGCAATTGCTCGCCGCCGTTCAATATGTGAAGGAGCAAGGCTCCAAGGAAGTGATCATCTGGGGCTTCTCGATGGGGGCAGGAACCGCCATGCAAGCTGCACTGCAATCCAAAGATATTAATGGTATGATTCTTGACAGCCTGTTCGTGCCAAGCGCTGACTCGCTGTTCAACAATGTCAGTCAAGTTGTGAACCTGCCGCGTTTTCCGTCTGAAGCATTGATCGGAGCACTGCTTCCGCTATGGACAGGAGTAGGCATCGATTCCGTGCCGGCCGAGCAAATGATGAATACGAGCTACGATATTCCGATTTATATTATACATGGCACGCAGGATGTGAAGTCGCCATACACGACGGCTGAGCATATCGCAGACAAACAGACGAATCCATTGTCCCGCTCGTGGATCGTGCAGCAAGGACAGCATGAAATGCTGTTCCGCGAGCATCCGAGCGAATACATTCAGCGCGCCGCGCTTTTCCTCAGCCAAGTCAACCAGCAGGTGCTCGCTGATCAAGCTGATCCGGCAGCAGCCAGCGCCTAAACCCAGCGGCATGCCGCAAAGCAAATGCCCCGCACACTGGAGCTTTTCCAGCAGCGGGGCATTTGCTATGCATATAACTTTTACGATGAACCGTTACCGCAGCTCAAATTCCCGCCTCACCTTTGTAGCGCTTGCGAAACTCAATCGGCGAATAGCCTTCCTGCTTTTTGAACAGCCGTGAAAAATAAGAAAAATTGCTATAGCCCGTAATTTCCGCCACATCGCTCACCTTCAGATCCGATTGGCTGAGCAGCTTCTTCGCGTATTCCATACGCTGGCTTACGATATAATCCGTTAGCGACGAGCCTGTCTCCTTTTTGAACAATCGGGATAAATACGCAGGGTTAAAATGCAGCAGCGAGGCGATTTCCTCCCGGCTGACCTCCTCGGACATTCGCGACTTTACGTATTGCTCGATTTGCTCTACTATAGTCGGCTCGCTCTCCTTCTGATTCGCCGCATGCTCAATGGCCATCTCAATGACCTGCCTCGTCCACAGGCGCAAATGGGCAAGCGACTTCGTGCACGGCGCACTTCCTTCCCGTTTGACGTTGATCGCGTCAATAACGTACCCAATTGAGATGCCGCTTTGATTGAAGGATTGATAGAGAGACGACAGCAAATGATAATAGAGCGCTTTCAAATCTTCTTTTGAAAGTGGATTTTCCTTGTCGTAGGAAGCGAACCATTCATCGACAGCCTGATACAGCTCCGCATGGCGGCCCTTCTGCAGCAGCAAGGCAATTTCCGCAGGCCAATCCTTGCGGCCAAACAGCTGCTCCGGCATCTGGTGCGCTTGCTCGCCCTCAACCCATACGTCCTTCATGTCACCCGCGCACTCCCGCTCCAGTTTAAGCAAGGAGGCGCTGCGGCTACCGAGAGTACATAGTGCACCTGGCAAGCTGATATAGCATTTTACCCGGCTGTAAAAATAAACCCCGCAATCTTCGACCAGCCCCATGCATCGCCTGCGCAACTCGGCAATGCTTCTCCCCTGCTCCTGTGCATGGTAGACGACGATGAACAGCTCGCCATTGCGGCTCTTGAGAACAGCGCCTGGCCAATTTTCCAGCACGGTTTCCTCTGCACGGTTCATGACCGCGTACTCCAATATTTCTTCATCCTTTATGCCAAAACGCGCTTTCCAGCCGGAGATGCTGACGAGCACCAGCATAAACTCGCCGCTATCTGCTGCATCCGGCTCCATTAAGGACAATTGGCTAAGCAGCGCTTCATTATTCGGCGTTTTCCCCGCAGGATAAAGCACATCGTTCCAGAAGCGCTCGACCAGCTCCTGCTTGTGATGGCGCAGCACCTTCTCAAACTTGCCCATTCGCCGTTTCAGCAAATTATGCTCCCGATCCTGCTCCAGCTTGCGCAGCGAGCGTGCTACCGTTTCCAGCAGCAGCTCATGTCTGACAGGCTTGAGCATATAATCGAAGCAGCCTGCACGCAGCGCCGCCTGGACATATTCGAAGCGATCATGCCCCGTAACAAAAATGACGCTGGCCGAAAATTGCTCCTGGTTCAGCCATTCGAGCAGCTCCAATCCATTTTCACCCGGCATTTCGATATCGCAGATAACAACATCAATCCGCTGGTCGCAAAAGATGATTCGCGCCTCTTCTACATCCATCGCTCCATACACTTCGCTTATTCCGAGCGATCTCCAATTTACCGTCTCCATGATACTTTTCAAAGCATAAGCTTCATCATCTACCACGAGAAGGCGATACATGATAAACACCCTCCTTTGCGCTTTGAAATGTTTATTGCAGCGGCCTGCTTCGCACAAGCCGACTATCGCTTGAATGCATCGCTTCCTTCCAAAAGTTTTCCAATTTAATCTTATCAAATTATGGATATTAACACAATATTTTCTCAATTGCCTGAGAGGGTTTTTCCATAAAGAAAAGAGGGCCGCGCAAGGCATATTCACCCAGCACGACTCCTCTTCCCTTCCGGCAAATTATTTACTTGGCCGCTGCTGCATTTTCTAAGGCTCAATGCCCCATACAAGCGTGCCGTTTTGGTAAAGCGTTACTTTATTCCAATCGACGAGCGAAGTTTTAGTCGCATCGAAGGAATAGTCATTGGCCTCATTCAAATTCGACCAATCATTTTTGGAGACACGCGTCTGGATTTGGCCGCTTGTGCCACCCGCTGCAATGGAGCCTGCTGCAGCTGTGAAGCTGATTTCCATATACGTATCAGCTGTTGCAGTCGGCGAATTCATAGTCACGAAGGAGGCATGCACATTGCTGCTGCCCACTTGCGCATAGTCGCTCCAGAAGCTATGCTGCTGCGTGCCGTCCGCCGTGAAGTAGTAGCGGATTTTCAGCGTGCTCAAGTCTACTGCAGTCGTGCCATCGTTCAAAATATTAAAGTGCGCCATCATCGCATTGTTCGTAGCATTCGTATCAGCCGCTCTATACTGGACCTTGAGATTGCCGCCGACTGGAGGTGCGACAGGCGTCACGGCTACCGTGTTGGACAGCGTCGTTCCAGCAGCATTTTCAGCAACAATTCGGTACGTATAATTGGTGCCATTCACGGCACTCGCATCCGTGTATGCCGTCGTTGTCAGGCCAGTAGCTACAGATGCAAATGCGCTGCCTCCCGAGGAACGCTCGACATTATAGAAGTCTGCTCCAGAAGCTGCTGTCCAAGACAGTGCCGCTGATGCATTGCCTGCAGTACCTGTCACGGTGAATGCACCAGGTACGACGGCGCCCGGTGCAGTAGGCGTAACCGCCACCTGTGCCGAGTTCACGGATTCGCCTACTGCATTTACGGCAGTAACCACATAATAATAGGTTGTGCCATTCGTAACACTTGTATCGCTGTAGCTTGTGCCGCTAACCGCAGTCGCTACTGTCGTGTATGGCCCGCCCGTTGTTGCAGCGCGCTTCACATTGTAGCTCGTTGCGCCAGGCGTCGTGCTCCAGCTCAGGCTCGCCTGTGCATTGCCAGCTGTTCCTGTCAGTGTCGCCGGAGCGCCAGGAACGGTTGGAGCTGCTGGCGTACCCAGCAAACGGTCATACTCGGCATAAGCCGTTGCAATATCTACCTGCGACCAGAAACGGTGGTACTTGAACGTCGGTACGCCGTTATCCCATGTTTGCGTCGTATTGTTCCACGACGTGTTGTATAGATTGGACAAGTACGACCATTGCGGATCCTGCTGAATCAGTGGACGCAAATCAGCGTAGCCGATATAGACGCCATTGCCGCCTTTTGCCGGATCGGAGGCTACTGCACCGCTGCCCGGAAGCGCGTTGCCTTGGCCAAACGTCCCCGTCCATCCGCTCGGGAAGTAAATTTCCTTCGTGAAGTAGCGGTTGTAATCTGCACGCTGCTCTTCTGTGACGATACCAACGCCATCATTGAAAGTCCAAGCCGTATCAAGGAGCTTCCCAGCCATTTCCTTCGCTTCGGCTGCCAGCGGCGTCAGGCTTCCCGTCTCTGCCTGCGTACCCGCTGCGAAGAACGCGAGTGCTTTAACGTAAGTGCCGAGCGCGCCAACGTCCTGGCTCGGATTAATCGTAGTCGCATGGTAGGTCGGATTGCCTGTGTAGGAGCTAAAGCCATTCCATGTATCCGGCTGGCCATTCCACTCTTGGCCTCCCGGAATCCAGAACTCGCCTGGCGCAGCTACAGTCGCTACGTTCACATTGGTTCCGCCCAGTATACGCTGGCCTTGCGCATTCAAATAGTAGCCGTCAGCGTCAGTAACCGGACGCTCATCAACGAATACATAATCCAATGTCCAGTCCACCCACTTCTGGATAACGGTTTTCGCCATTTGGAAGTTTTCCGAGCTAAGGTCGCCATTTTCAGCCAAAATATAATACAGCTCAGCTACGCGCTCAAGCGGCCATACTTGGAAGCCAAACCAAGTGTTCGAATCCGGATCATGATAAACCGGAGCTTCATCATAAGCCATGCCGTAGAATTTGCTCACGCCTGCCGGGTAAGCGGAATATTGGCCATTCCAGCTGTTCGTTGCACCACCGCCCATTGCGCCTTCAGACGATTGCAGCCACGTATAAAATTCCAGCTGGCGTTTAAGCGATGCGTTCCAGTCCGTCTGTGCCGTCGCAGACGAAGGGATAAGTCCGCCATCCTGAGTTGAAAGCGCATATGCGGCAACCGGGTTTTGGTAAGCCTGGTGCGCATGGCTTGCGCCGATACGCCAAGCCCAGTTTCCAGCGCCTTGCTCCAAGCCGCCGCCCCACGACGTATACCATGCCATCAAATACGAGCTGGCATCCTTGCCCGTTCCCGGAGTTGGCGTTCCGCCGCTAGCGCTTCCAATTTTTTGGAAGTATTTATCATACATGCCGTAACGGAGATAATCGCCCATCTTTTTCGCTTTATTCAAGTAAGCGGTATTGTTGTAGCCAAGCTCCTTCGCCCAATACATCACTTGTACGGCGCGGCCGTCCGCATCCGTCGCATTCGTGTAGCGCCACTGCTTAGCAGGCGCCTGATTTTCCTTCGTGAAGAGGGACATGAAGCCTTCGCCTGTTTTGCCGAAGGTCTGATTGTCCTGAGATGGATGCGGGATTGCCTCCCACACCGACTCCTGCTCGCCGCGCTGGAACGTATTAACGTAAGTAGATGTATGCGTTGGGTTTAGAAGATTCCCATAATTGTACCAATTGTCAACGTCGATCAACCAATGCATCAAATACGTTTGGTTGTTGCCGTACGTCGCTTTCAGCTCGGCATCCAGCGGATCTTTGCCCGCGGCATATTTGCCGGAAAGCTGCACCGGATATTGATCCGGGAACGGCTTTTCATCTGCATACGTCGCTGGGCTGTTCGGATTGTAAAAGCTCATCGTCGGCTGCTCTTCCTTGCCGTCTCCTTCATTGACTGGAATGATATACTTCTCCATATTGTCCCAGGCTGCTTCCAAATGGCTCCAGTCCTGCGTATAGTGGCCATACAGCGTCTCCAGCCATAGCCAGTAGCTGTAAGCCTCGGAAGTACTCATATGACCGTAATCCGGCGCTTCACTAATCAGCGTCTCAATGGAGTGATAAGGAATGCCTTCCGGTGAAAAATAACCGTTCGCCGGATTTTTGATCTGGTCGTACATTTGCAGGAAGCGCGACTGCTCAATGCTGACTGCCGCAGCAGCAGCCGCGGATACTTTGGGCGTAGAGCCCCAAAGTCCGGTGGACAGCGTGACGAGCAGCGTTGTTGATAGGACGAGTCCCGTTACTTTTTTCGAAGCTTTCAACGTAAATATCGGTTTCATATCTTCTTACCTCCCTAATTTGGAATAGCAGCTAACTTCTATTACTAAGGTTCGATTCCCCATACAAGCGTTCCGTTCTGGTAAAGCGTCACCTTGCTCCAATCGACGAATGATGTTTTTGTTGCATCGAAGGAATAGTCATTCGCTTCGTTTAAATTCGACCAGTCTGTTTTTGAAATGCGGCCTTGAATTTGACCGCTGCTGCCGCCTGCGCTGATCGAGCCTGCAGCTGTCGTAAAGGTGAGCTCCAAATACGTATCTGCCGTCGTAGTCGGCGTGCTCATCGTCACGAATGCGGCCTGCACATTGCTGCTGCCGATCTGTGCATAATCGCTCCAGAACTGATGAGACTGCGTGCCATCAGCTGTGAAGTAATAGCGAAGCTTAAGCGTATTCATAGCTACAGCGCTTGAACCGTTGTTGAAAATTTCAAACTGCGGCATCATCGCATTGTTCGTGGCATTCGTATCAGCTGCTCGGTACTGTACCTTCAGGCCATCAGCCGGAGTCTGCGTCGGCTGTGGCGTCGGACTTGGCGTCGTCGTTGGTGTTGGCGTCGACGACGGTGTCGGTGTTGGTGTTGGTGTCGGCGTTGGCGTCGGTGTCGGTGTCGGTGTTGGTGTCGCAGATGGTGTAGGAGTTGGTGTTACGCCTCCTCCATCAGGTGTTTGCCCAAATACGAGCGTTCCTGCATCGTATACCGGGATTTTCGCCGTCTTCACCGTTTGACTGGATGTAAGCCCTGCGTAAGAATAGTCATTGGCCGGATTCCATGCCCCTTGAGGACCGGAAATACGGAACTGGATTTCCTTGCGGAAATGCGGTTGGCCGCCAGGGTAGATTTTCGTGCCTGTAAAGTCCGCCAGCACATAATAAATGTGATTTGCCTCGTCAAATGGCTTCAGGCTAACGGCTGCGCCTTGATTATAGTTGGCAGTGACACTTACATTAGCTGCGGTGTAGCCAGCCGCATATACCTCACTTAAATCAATGAAGTAGCGGAAGGACAATTTGTCTCCCATACGGGCGGGCCATGCCGATTGATTATTCAGGAAAGCTTTGATTTCAGTAAAATTCGAGCTGGACTGATTCACTTGCGCTTCTACAAACATTTCATCGGCCTTCGTTTCGGCCGGAGGGAAGTTTGCAAGCGGCTGCTGGCCTGCGCCGTATAGCAGGTTCATTTTTGCAAGGGAAGCCGTAAAGCCTGCGTTGTAGTCCGTCGCTACCTCATTGCTGACGTAGTCGGTTATGGAATCGGTGTATTGATCCGATGCATTCGGTCCGCCAACCAATGCGCCATAAAGCGTATGACGGTGCGAGGTCGGGTTGCTTAGGCTGTCCGTCCACGAGCTGTGTGAAGTACGATGATGCGGGTGCTCCGGTGCATTTACGCCATAACCGACCACGTAGCTGCTGTTACGCGGATTATCGCCAAGCATATATTTAATCTGGCTAACGGCAAAATCGTTATAGCGCGCTTTTTTGACTGGGTCCGCTACAAAATCCGAATATACAAATGCCAGGAAAGAAGCATTCGCCGCATAGCGCAGGGAGCCCCATGAATCCAGCCATGCCAGGCCGC
This sequence comes from Paenibacillus sp. JT22N7, assembly GCF_059383875.1. Taxonomy (NCBI): domain Bacteria; kingdom Bacillati; phylum Bacillota; class Bacilli; order Caryophanales; family Paenibacillaceae; genus Paenibacillus; species Paenibacillus sp. JT22N7. The sequence continues at coordinate 8,166 of NZ_JBXENY010000002.1, read as the reverse complement.
CCGGCGAATACGTAATTCGCGATCCGTTTGTTCCAACGGTCCAATAGTTCAAATTGCGCTCAGTCGATGCGATAAAGTCACTCGCCTCTGGTCTGCCAAGCTCAGACGTAATCCGGGCGAGCAGCAATTGCGCGCCATAACGCTTGTCATCCCAGCCGATTGTCCATTTGTAAGCCCAAGTGTTGCTTGAGCTGTCTGTATCCCAGTCATAAGCGGATTGAATGGCTTTATTCAAATAAGCGTTATCCTCTGTTGCCAGATACAGCCAAGTTGCTGCCCAAGTCAGCTCATCTTTATATCCGCTCCACGAATTGTAGAAAGAAGCAACATCGGTAATACAATCTGAGTATTTGCCCCGGTATGTGTCTGCAAAACTGTAAAGCTCCTTCGCGTGCTGGAGCAGAAGCGCAGAATAAGCCGGATCTGATTGCTTAAACACGATAGAGGAGGAAGCGAGTGCCGCCGCCGTCTCTCCTGCCAAGTCCGAGCCACGGCAGGTTTCCGTGATTTTAAAAGAAGGACGCGCCATTTGCATCACTTCTGCTGGTCCCCACCAAGCATGATCGGCATTGCCGGCTCCAACCTGCCCCCAAAGCTCATTAGGCGCTGTATGCGCTCTCACAAAATAATCGGTAGCCCACTTCAAATTGTCCAAAATCTCGTTCAACTGGCCAGCCTGCTCATAGCCTTCCTTATATTCATAAACCGACCATGCCAGCATAGTAGCTGAAAAAGCCATCGGAAGCCCAAATTTCACATGATCCCCAGCATCATACCAGCCGCCTGTCAAATCGACGCCATGATCGGCTCCGTCGAGCAAACCGGAATCGCCACGCCATTCGACACGGTTCGTGTCCGGAAGCGGTCCTGAACGCTGAGTCTCATAAAAATAAATCGCTTTCTGCAATGCCTCTGCATAATTATAATTACCTGCCGCCTGGACGCTCGAGATTGGCTGCAATGGCACGCTTCCTAGCAGCAGTGCGATTGCAAGCGCCTGAACGAGCACCCATTTGATCCGCATTTTGCGGTTTTTACTCAAAACCAACAACTCCTCTCATCTTTTTCACTGCCACTTGCTTCGTATTGGCATTGTCTCTGTTCTCTCCTCCTCCCGCTTCTATTCCGTCGCCCTCCCCACTGTATAAACTAATACGAGGGTCTAATACCATTTTATAGGATCAAATTCAGGTGGCACTAGTCCTTTAAATGACTTCTTTACTGTCACTTTAATGACTTTTTTGACGTTTTTTTCGTACAACCCCTACTTAAGCCATTCCTTTTTTAGGGATAATAGTACAAATTGTTCCATCATCTAGGAGCAGTTCCAGCCCACCGCTTGGGATGCCTAAAAAAACAAAAAAGACCCGAATGCCTTTCGCCTAGCCAGCGAAAACATTCAAGTCTTATGGAGTGTGTCCTTCCAGATCTATATGAGAACTTGAGGATTATTGCAAGCACGTTCTATTTTTTCTTTTTCAATAGCGGCCCAAACAAGGAGATCAAAATAATGATCAAGCTGACCGAGGCTATCCCATAAGCATAACCCCCATGAAACACGAGCTGCGGCTGAGCGGGCAGAAGACGATGAGCAAACACAACGAATCCAAAATACGCTCCCAGAGTAACCAGACTTATTGCACAAGTAATCCAAACGGATTGGCGCTTCGGCATGAAAGCTCCCTTTCTTAACGCGATCAACAGCCCACAAGCCAATGCAGAGGATAAAATGATATAAGCGATGGTTTCATATAACGGAATAATCAATTCCCCAGTGAAGCCCATTATAAAACGCCATAAAAGCAATAAAGGAAGCAAGAGGGCATACGTTTCAAGCTGCTCCCGCTTTGTTGGCTTAGGCAATTCCCGAATGATTTCATCACAATAGGACTTAGGATTTTGCCCAAAAACCTGCTCGAACGATTTCCCATCTTGTTGGGCCGTTAATAAATGGTCCTCCAGCTCCATAAGTATTTCACTGGCTTTCTTGTCAGAAACAGAGCTGCTGCGAACGTAAAACTTCATTTCGTTTAATAACGTTTCATTTCGTGGATTCAGCATCCTACACACCTTCATTTCCTAAAATTTGGTTTACTGCGACACTTAGCTCTTTCCATTTGCCGCGAAACAGCTCAAGCTGCTGCTCCCCTTCCGGGGTCAGACGATAATATTTGCGGTTTGGCCCAGATGCAGAGGGCCGCTGCGTACTCGTTATAATCTGCTCTTTCTCCAATCGAAGCAAGAGTGGATATATGCTGCCTTCCTTAGCGAACACGAAGCCATTTACGGCGAGCTTCTCCATAATTTCATACCCATATGTCTCCTCCTCAGCTATAACTGCCAGCAGACATCCTTCCAGTACCCCTCTAACCAATTGACTAGACACGATCAAACCTCCATTTCGCAGCCATCCCACTATATTGCAAAGCAAGGTAGCGGATTAAAAAAAGAACTAACTTGTATTGCAAGTTAGTGACTTAATCTTATAATGGTTCCCCCTTTTTTGCAAGCCCAACATTTTTCGATCAAAAAAAACCGCTCCACAAGCTGGCGCATGATGCACACTGGCCTGTGGAGCGGTCTTTGGTTATCCAATCGCTACTACGAAAAAAATTAGGACTTGAGCAAAGCTAAAAATTCGGAGCGCAGAGCCGGATTGGAACGGAACTCTCCGCGCACCGCCGACGTCACCGTCATGCTGCCAGGCTTCTTCACCCCGCGGGAGCACATGCACAAATGCTCGCCTTCCACGACGACCATAACGCCATGCGGCTGCAATTCCTTGTCTAAAATATCCGCGATTTGGCTCGTTATCCGCTCCTGTACTTGCAAGCGTCTTGTAACGGCTTCTACTAGGCGAGCCAGCTTGCTGAGGCCAGCAATCTTGCCGCTTGGAATGTAACCAATATGTGCTTTGCCGAAAAATGGCGCCATATGATGCTCGCACTGGCTGTAATAGATAATATCTTTTACAATAACCAGCTCTTCATGCTGTTCATCGAACGTAACGCCTAGCACCTCGCTCGGATCAACCTCATAACCTGCGAAAATCTCTTCATACATGCGGGTGACGCGTGCAGGCGTCTCCAGCAGCCCTTCCCTTTCCACATTCTCGCCAACAAGCTTCAAAATTTCCTTCACATGAAATTCAATCTGCTCCCGGTTCTGAATGACTTTAGAGTTGACGTAATCTTTCTTTCCCGCCATGCGGACCACCCTCTTTTTCGCTAATCAACAGCTGATGCCGTTATCTGCGCGGCATCTTCTGATTTTTGTTCATATTCTGGTTCTGGTTTTTCATCATGTTCTGGGCACGCGTCATCTGCTGCTTATTCAGATTATAGCCCATTTGCTTCGCCATCTTTTGAATCATTTCTGGATCGCTTTGCATTTTCTCTAGCTGTTTGCGCAAGTAGAATACGCCGATGAAAAACCCACCGACTGCCCCCACGATTAATGTCACAATCGGAATAATGTAACTCCACATAAAAAGCAACTCACCTGACCCTTTCCCGACTTAAACTTGTCTATAATGACCCCTATAATAGCATGTAAACTTGACATTCGCAAACGTTGGAAGCGCAAACGGCGTACCCTATTCCAGCAGCCGCCAAACGCAGGCGGCGGCTGGATCAACGAGGGACCGTATCGGCTCCTTCTGCTAGCGAATGCAGCGCCTGCTCCATATAGCGCCGCGCGTCATCATCCGCCTCCTGCAGCAATGCCTGCCGGATCGCTTCCTCTGCCTCTGCGCCGCCAATGCGGCCCAGCGACCATGCTGCCGTTCCCCGCATAACCGGGCGGACATCCTGGCGCAGCACTTGAATGAGGTCCGGAACTGCACTGGGATCTTTAAAATTGCCCAGCGCAATAACGGCATTGCGCTGAATGGGCTTTTTGCCCCTCCAAGCAGAAGAGCTGCTCGCATATAGACGTTGAAATTCTTTATTGCCAATCGTCAGCAGTGGGGTAAGCAGCGGCTTAACCAGCTCATGATCCGGCTGAAGCTCTGGCTGATGCGTCCAGTTTTTGCCCCGGTTTACCGGACATACTGTCTGGCATGTGTCGCAGCCGTACAGGCGGTTGCCGATTTTTCGCATGTAGCCGTCTTCTACAAAACCTTTCGTCTGAGTAATAAACGAAATGCAGCGGCTCGAATTAAGCTGGCCTGGGCCCACGAGCGCATCCGTCGGGCAAGCATCAATGCATTTGGTGCATTCGCCGCAGCCATCGGTCACTTCCTCATCTGGCTCCAGCGGCAAATTCGTAATCATTTCGCCAAGGTAGATCCACGAGCCAAGATCCTCGGACAATATTGCACAGTTTTTGGCGCTCCAGCCTAGTCCAGCGCGCTCGGCAACGGCCCGATCGGATAAAGCTCCAGTATCGACCATGCTTTCAGCCCGAAAGCCCGGTACGCGCTCTACGAGCCAAGCTTCAAGCCGCCCAAGCCTGTTCCTCAGCACCTTATGATAATCCTCGCCCCAAGCCGAGCGGGACAAAATGCCCCTTCTCGCTCCCGGCTCCGATTTAGGTGGTTGATGGAGCTTGGAGGGATAAGCGATCGCGATGGCGATAATCGATTGCGGCTGGTCAAACAACAGCGCCGGATTGGTACGCTTGTCAAGGTCCGGCTCTTCGAAACCAGACTCGTAGCCAAGCTCACGGTGCGAAATAAGCCGCTGCTTCAAGGTGGTGAACGGATCAGCAGAAGCGACGCCAATTTTGTCGATGCCGAGGCTGCGCGCGGCGGCTTTCATTTCTTTTTTCAATGCAGCGTAATACGCTCGTTCCTCCATCCCTTCACCTCCCATAAGCTTAAGCCTGATGTTTGATTCGCCGTTCTCCAATCACTATGGCTGGGTCTATAAACGCTTTAATTAAATCTATAACGACTTTATTTGTTTGTATGGCCATACGATAAACTGCGCCTTGCCCTCAATCGCTGAAAGCGGAACCGTTCCAAACATCCGGCTGTCCTTGCTCGCCCGCGCATGACGGTTGTCGCCCATCACATAATAACTGCCTGCCTCAACGGTGAGCGGCATCATGTCCAAATCCTCAATGTCCGTATCAATATACGGTTCGTCCACAAGCTCGCCATTGCGATACAAATGCTTGTCCGAAATTTCAATTTGGTCCCCTGGCAAGCCCACGACGCGTTTTACCAGCAGCTCCTGCTCTTTGCCAAACGCAGAGGGGTCCTCCAAAATAACGACATCGCCGATTTTGGGCGTACCGATCAAATAAACGAATTTATTTACAAACAGCCATTCCTTCTCCTGCAAGGTAGGCTCCATGGAATGTCCCTCTACGGTCGAAAGATTAAACACAAACAGATGCAGCACTGTAACGAGAATGAACGATATGCCAACGGTTTTTACCCATTCCCAAAGCTCCTTCGACCAGCCCGGGCGCTTAAGCGCTCCAAGCTGCTCCTGTCCTTCAGCTTCGCCGCTGCTGCCGCCGTCAAATGAAAATCTATCCATTCCTTAACCGCCTCCGCCCTATAAGCTTGTGCGCCATGTTTCATAATAAGCGATAATCACTTCGTCATCAAAAGGAACAGCTTGCTCGTCCATCCGCAAAAGCAGCTCATCCAGCCCTTGCAGCACATGCTCCTGCACATCTCGCGGGTAGTCGTACTTCGCTTTATGAAGCTCGAACTCATCCTCATCTACAACCTCTCGGCTGCCGTCTGGCAGTCGGATGACATCCAAATCGTAGTCGATATAGGTGAGCAGCTCACTATCCCAAGCAAATGGTGAAGCGAGATTGCAGTAATAGCGAATACCGCCTTCCTCAAGCAGCGCAACCACATTATACCACTGTCCGGGCAGAAAAAAAGAAACCGCAGGCACCTGGCTCATCCAAACCTTGCCGCTGGCCTCCACAATGGGTGTCTCAAAGTTGATCGTCACCTTAAAGCCAAGTGCGGCATGCTGCGGAATGAGCAGAGGTGCCGGAATAAGCCAATTATGCTGCCAAATGCGGTGGATGCTGCCATCGTGCTTGGAGCTCCTGATGACGCAATGCTGATAGGGATCCATGTTGTTCTCCTTCTTGCAGGCGCTAAGCGCAGCGCTTAAATAGCCCTCTTTATAAAATAGAAAAGCATATCCCATCGCCAAAAGCAATGGCGATGCAGATATGCCCTGCAAACGGTTATTGGACAGCCAGAGGCTTGTCCTAACCTGCTATAATACTTAGCTGTTGGAAAGAGCGGAAAAAATCTTTGGACACATAGCCCAGCGATTCATAAAGCGGCAAAACGGCTTCATTATGCTCATCAGCTGTAATTAAAATTTTCTTTACTTGGCGTTGTTGGAATCTTAGGCGCAAAGACTCGATAAGCGCTTTGCCAATTCCTTGACGCTGATGGTCCGCATGAACCGCAACACGATAATAGTAGCCCGTGTTATTATCAATCGTACCGATAATGACACCTACAACTTCCGACTCATAGAGAGCGACGAGAACAAGCTCGCTATCCCATGACAATTGACGCGCAAAAGCTTCCATTGTTTGCTCGTAACATTCTTCAGTTAATACATCCGCAAGAAGAGCCGTTAGCAACCTGTAATCTGATAATTGGAAGGAACGAACATTCATTATCGATACACACCTCTATACCATGTCATTGTGCTGCAATTTAATCATTATACTACATCTTCTATCGTTTTCCTTCACAAAATTTTAAAATTTGTTTAAAAAAATCTAAGAATTTAGCGAATTATGACTGAAAACGCTTTAAATTAAGCGCTTACATAAAGTTTTAGCCGATTTTCGTGCATTTGATTGGTTTTTCTCCCGCTTATGCATAATTACTTTAACAATATGACATGCTACTTAAGTCTACCTTATCTATTAAAATTCGACTTTTGAAACATCAATGTTGATTTATGTGATTGGATAGGGGATAATAAGAAGAGTAATTTACATATTCTAATTTTAGGAGGCTGTTTATATTATGGCACATCAATTACCAGCACTTCCGTATGCTAATAACGCTCTTGAGCCCCACATCGACGCTCTGACGATGGAAATCCATCACGACCGTCACCACAACGCTTATGTAACAAACCTGAACGCTGCTTTGGAGTCCGCTCCTGAGCTGCAAGGCAAATCCATTGAGGATTTGATTGCTGATCTGGCTAGCGTACCTGAAGCGATCCGTACAGCGGTTCGCAACAATGGCGGTGGACATGCTAACCACAGCCTGTTCTGGGAAACAATCGGTCCTGACGCTGGCGGCGCTCCAACTGGCGCACTGGCAGCTGCGATTGATAGCGAGCTGGGCGGCTTCGATACATTCAAAGCTGACTTTGCAAAAGCTGCTGCTACCCGCTTCGGAAGCGGCTGGGCATGGCTTTCCGTGAAAGACGGCAAGCTTAAAGTTGCAAGCCTGCCGAACCAAGACAGCCCGATCATGGAAGGCGAAACACCGCTTCTTGGTCTGGACGTTTGGGAGCATGCTTACTACCTGAACTACCAAAACAAACGCCCTGACTACATTGCAGCGTTCTGGAACGTTGTAAACTGGGCTGAAGTTGGCAAACGTTACGAAGCAGCTGTTAAATAATACAGCTTGCCGTTTAAAGCGGAGTCTCCACTTGGAGGCTCCGCTTTTTTTATATAAGCCGATTATAATTCCCCCCTTATAATGGGCTTATATTTCACCCGCGAAACGGCAGCTTTGCCGCCAGAGGACGGTGACAGCCGTTTACGCTTGGTTGTTTTCCAGCTTTCCAGTAAAACTATGCACAAGGATAGGCATTCGCCGCATAACATGAAGTAGGATAGTTAAATGCCTAACTCGACGTGCAAAGGAGTCTGACCTATCGCATGAACGATACTTACGGTTTCACCAATGAGCAAGTGCAGATTTATGTCCCGCCATCTCCGTCTTCCCGCGCAGGGCAAGACTGCGGCTGTGGCGGCCCGCGCATGCTGATGCCCGGAATGCCTGGCGGCGGCCCGGGACTATTCCCGCCTGGACCGGGGCCAGGGCCATTCCCTCCGGGACCAGGGCCATTCCCTCCGGGACCAGGGCCGTTCCCTCCGGGGCCAGGGCCATTCCCTCCGGGACCAGGGCCATTCCCTCCGGGACCAGGGCCATTCCCTCCGGGACCAGGGCCATTCCCTCCGGGACCAGGGCCATTCCCT